>JANLZB010000065.1:0-52429 GCA_031366005.1 Bacteroidota bacterium
CCATGGGTTCCTAATTAAATATCCATATTTCTTATTTTGTATTTTGGTATTTTTTATTTGCTTTTATTCTTGCTGCAAATATAAATCTGTTTTTCTTTAAACAATGCCGTATTTGCTATCCCGATAGTTATCGGTATCGCAATGACGGCATTGTTAAAAGAAAAACAGATTTATATTTGCAGCAAGAATAAAAGCAAATCATAAATCCCAAAATCCTAAATCAGAAATATGGATATTAAATTCGGAACCGATGGCTGGAGAGCCATTATTGCAAAAGACTTTACTGTAGATAACGTAGCACGAGTAGCAGAAGGCACTGCTTTATGGATACAGAATAACCGCACTCCTGACACCGTAAATAATCTGGGCGCTGAAAAACCGGGAACTGCAAGCATCGTGCTTGGTCATGATTGCCGTTTTGCAGGTGAGCTTTTTTGCGAAGCAGTTGCCAAAGTAGTGTGCAGCAAAGGCATTAAGGTATATCTTGCTAAAGATTTTGTTTCTACTCCCATGATTTCATTAGGAGCCGTTAATTTAAAAGCTGATTTAGGTATTATCATCACGGCAAGTCATAACCCACCAGAGTATAATGGCTTCAAGCTGAAAGGTTCTTTCGGTGGTCCTTTACAGGTAAAAAATGTGGTGGCTATTGAAGCACTTATTCCTGCTAATACCAGTGTTGACCTCGATCATCTCTCCCTGGAAACTTTTGAAAAAGATAATTTACTTGAGTACGTTGATCTGGAAACGATGTATTGCAATCACGTGCAAAACCATTTTGATCTGGATGCAATAAAAAACTCAGGATTAAAACTTGCTTATGATGCAATGTATGGTGCCGGGCAAAATGTGATGAAGCGTTTGCTGCCTGATATTACTATGCTCCATTGTGATTATAATCCTTCCTTCAAAGGACAAGCCCCCGAACCAATTCATAAAAACCTGACAGAATTTTCAGAACTCATTAAACAACGTGCTGATATAGCAAGCGGTTTGGTTACCGATGGTGATGCAGATCGTTTGGGTTTTTATGATACAAAGGGCAACTTCGTTGATTCACATCACATTATTTTACTGCTCATTCATTATCTCTACAAATACAAAGGAATGCGTGGAAAAGTTTGCACTGCATTTTCCACCACTCCAAGAGTTGCTAAGCTTTGTGCATACTATGGTTTGGAATTGGAAGTAGTAAAGATTGGCTTTAAATATATCGCTGAAATTATGATCAATGAAGATGTGCTTGTTGGTGGTGAAGAAAGCGGTGGCATTGCAATTAAAGGACACATACCTGAACGTGATGGTATATGGATGGGACTTACACTCTGGGAATTTATGGCCAAGAGTGGTAAAACATTAAATGATTTGATTGCTGAAGTGTATGAAATAACCGGTAAGTTTTCTTTTGAGCGAAATGATATTCGGTTGAAAGAAGAAATAAAGCAGCGTGTGCTTGAAAATTGCAAAGCAGATAAATACCATGCTTTCGGCAAATACAAAGTAACCAGGAGAGAAGACCTTGACGGTTATAAATATTTTTTTGAGAATGGCGACTGGCTGATGATTCGTGCTTCAGGCACTGAACCTGTTCTTCGCATGTATGCGGAATCAAATTCGCGTGAAGCAGCTTTTGATATATTGAAAGCAAGCAAAGACACATTGTTGAATTAAAGCCTGTTCAAACTTTGACAAAGTTCAAAACTTTGTCAAAGTTATTATGCCGAGATTCGCTTAATCAAAGCAACACATTATGAAATCATTTAACGCCATCCTGTTTACCTGTACTTGTTTATTATTCACTGTAACTTGTTTTTCTCAGTCACGGTATTTTCAAAAATCATTGGGCCCAACAAACTTTGCAGGCAGCAATGATATTTCTTACAGTATGTATCAAACATGGGATGGTGGTTATATCGTTTGCGGAAGCACAGGCAGTTATGGCGCAGGCAGCATTGATTCATACATTGCGAAATTTGATACAGCGGGAAATCAATTGTGGGCAAAAACTTATGGTACTACCAACTGGGAAGCTACCTGGAAATTGATTATTACCAGTGACAGCGGCTATGTGTTTGCCGGTAGCGTGATTGATCCGACTTTTGATATCCTGCTTATAAAAACGGATCAGGATGGTGTGTTGCAGTGGAGTAAAAAATACGGTGGCGCTTCCGCTGAAGCAGCATCCACTTTAGAAAGTATTGAGCAAACGGATGACCTCGGCTATATTATTACCGGTGTTACAGATGGTTATGATACCATTGTTTCCGATAATATATTCTTAATAAAAACAGATGTGCTTGGAGATACATTATGGACAAGAGTTTTTAGTGCTCCTGATTTTGATCAGTCGTTGTCAGTGCATCAAACAATGGATAGAGGATATATTATTTCAGGACGTACAAATAGTTTTGGTGCGGGACAGATAGACGCATTGCTTATTAAAACCGATAGCATGGGAATGATCACATGGACAAATGCATATGGTGGTATTGAGGGTGATGAAGGCATGTCAGTTAAGCAAACCGCTGATTCGGGATTTGTGATGACGGGTGCTTCGTATAGTTTCGGCCCGGGTTACCCTGATATTTATACAATTAAAACCAATTCAATTGGTGATGTGCAATGGTCAAAGATTTATGATGGTGGAGGAGTAGAAGCAAGTTATTGTATTATAGAAACTCCTGATGGCGGATATGCCATCACCGGTTTTACCGAAAGTTTTTTATCACCGCAAAGGGCTATTCCCGGAAATCCTACTCCACAGGGAAACGACAGCGCTAATGTGATACTTCTTAAGCTTAATAGTGCAGGTGATATTCAATGGTCAGATATTTATGGAGGACATTTACTGGATGAGGCCTATAGTTTATCAATGACACAAGATGGAGGTTATTTATTGGCTGCTATTACCCGAAGCTTTGGAAGTGATACTACTGATAACGGATATATCATACATACTGATAGCGCTGGATTTATTGATTGTTATTCAAAACCTGTTACTATGCTAACATTTAATGCTCCTACAATAACAACGCCCGGAATTTTCAGTATCAACTCAGGCATCAGCTATAGCAACTATAATCTTACTGAAGCATTATTTGTATTAAAAGATTCGCTCCTTCCGGGATGCATACCTGTTTCAATGTTCGATGATCATCAACAGCCTTCTTCCATTAAGATTTATCCAAATCCGGTTTTTGATAATTGTTTAATTACCGCGAAGGATTTTATAAATGCACATCTGTTTTTGTATGATATTTCAGGACGCATAATTTACCAACAACACTTTAGTGAAGAACAACAAATAAATATTTCATCGCTTGCAAGAGGGATTTATTTTATTGAGATAAAAGATAAAGAAGGAAAATCTTTAAAAGGAAAAATAGTGAGAAATTAAAGTAATGATAATAAGGTAGATTACCGTAATGAATGGTTGTATGAAACTATCACCAATTATTCCACAAACCTGTATCCCACTCCTCTTACAGAGTGAAAATGCCTTGGGTTGCCAGGATCAGGTTCAAAATATTTACGAAAAGTGACAATGAAATTATCAATGGTTCGTGTGCTTGGATAAATATCATAACCCCACACCGTTTCCAGAATATGTTCACGGCTTACTACTTCATTCTTACGATCAATAAGAAGTTTCAGCAAGGCGTTTTCTTTTTTCGTGAGGTTAATTTTTTTTCCATCTTGTTTTTCCACGGTCATCTCGCCAAAGTTGATATTATAATCAGCAAGCTGATATTGATTATGATTAGTTTGCTTTGCCTCTCCATTCCTGTAAGTTCGTTTCAGGAGATTATTAATTCTTAACAGCAGCTCCTCAAGGTTGAAAGGTTTAGTGAGATAATCATCAGCCCCAATCTTAAGTCCATTGACACGATCTGCTGAAGCGTTTTTGGCGGTAAGCATCAGTATTGGAACCTCTGCATTATCTAACCGTATAGCTTCGCACACTGTAAATCCGTCCATCTCGGGTAACATCACATCAAGCACGATGAGATTAAATCGTTCCTGCTTAAATGCTTTGAGCGCTTTTTTTCCATCATTCGCAGTGATCACTTTATAGCCTTCCAACTCGAGGTTTAGCTTAATGGTATCAGCGAGACTTTGCTCATCTTCTACCAGCAAAATTCTTATTGCACTCATAGTATATTGGGTTTGTAATAGCAAATGTAAGCTGCGCGTGAAAGCAAGTAAAAAGTTTTGCTCTAAGTTAATACAATTATTTTCTGATTTTTACACTCCGCTGATTAATGTTGAGGTGTTAAAGTTTGAAGTGGTATTAAATCAATTTTGAAATAAAATTATCTATTACAATTAATGACATTCCGTAACTGGCTGATTGCCTTTGCCACCACCATGATTTTTATATTGATAAAAGGATACACTTTTAATTCCGGTGATCAGGAAGAACATTTGCCTCAGGTTTATCAAATGATGAATCCTGCACTTTATCCAAAAGATTATTTTGTGTCTGCATTCCATCAGACTTTTTCTGTGCGTTTCTTTTTTGTGTGGATGATTTATCTCTTCCAGTTCATAATGCCAGTGTCCTCAGTTTGTTTTTTATTTCAACTCATTTGCATTACTATAACAGCGTGGGCAATCCAACAAATTATATTGCATTTTAAAGTTTCACAGCTATTGGCTGATTGCACTGCATTTTTTGCAATAGTGATTTTTAACCGTTTTACAGTTGGGGCAAATGCATTGGTGGATATTCAGCTCACTTCAAGTAATATTTCAAATGCATTAGGTGCTCTCGCTTTTTTATCAATGCTTAATAAACGATGGTATGTTGCAGCTATATTAGCAGGTGTCGCTTCCCTTTTCCAGGTGCTTATCGGCTTGCAGGTTTTTTTGATAATTGGATTTCTTTATTCGCTGCCTTACAATCAAAAAAATATTTTTTTGCAGATAAAATTTTTGATGATCTATCTCTTGTTCGCAAGTCCAATGTTATTTCCAACATTGTATCAACAGTTAAAAAGTTATCATGAAAGTAATGATAATACCTTGTTTTACTATATTCTTTATCGTGTTCGTAATCCTAATCATTATCTGCCCAGTACTTTTCCATTGGCAGATTACATTAAATTTATTTTTTTAACTGCATTGGCGGGTATATTTCATTTTTCAGTTAACAATGAATTAAAACAATTGTGGCGTAACCTGTTTTTTATAATTGTAGGAGGCATGTTAATCTATTCTTTCTTAGTTGAAGGAATTGGTTTTATGCCCATTGGTAAACTGCAATGGTTTAAAGTAGCAGGTTGGATGATGATGTTTAATGTGATAGTAATAATTTATTTTTTGTCAGAACTATATTTGGAAAAGATTAAAGTCGTTACAAGAATTTTTCTCCCAACACATTTAATCCTTCTTTGTTCTTTTGCAGCTTTATTGATTATCACCAACAGTGTTTACTTACCTTCTGAAGATTTGCGTTACAGATATCACGTGGGAAATTATCCTGAAACCGATTTAACTAAAATGCATCAATGGATTAAATCCAACACTCCTGTTGATTGCCTTGTGCTTGCCAATCCTGATGATAATTCATTTTTATGTGAAGCGCAACGCAGCATGCCAACAGGCTGGAAAGCAATTATCCATAAGCCATTTTTTATGATTCCCTGGTATCATAATTTTTTATTGGCTTATCACAATGGAAATCCATTTAATGGTTTAAATGTTTTGGAACAGGCAAGTGAACATTATAATAAATATCCTCCATTGTCAACCGCTAAACTTTATTGGGATTTCCGGCTGGTGGATTTAAGTCAAGCAATTGTATTAACTGAACATGAAATAATTGTCCATACAGAAGGAACTTTTTCCCTGTTAAAGAACACTTTGAAAAATAATTAAAATTTTACATTTTGTTAACTCAGGATTTTTTACCTTTGAGCATTCAATTATAAAATCTCTCTAAATTTTAATCTCATGAAAAAAACTATTACTCCTTACTTCAATGATTTGCATTGTTGTTTTTAGCAATGCACAAAACAAAGTGATGTCCGGTCATCGTACCTGTGGCACACCAGCACTTCCAGATGAATATGAAAACTGGATGCAACCAAAAATTCAGGAATTTCTTGAATTACAACAAACAGGACGCGTACAAACACATTATAATATACCGGTGGTTGTACACGTAATAAACAGTAATGAAGCAATTGGAGTTGGCTCCAATATTAGTGTTGCTCAGGTTAATTCGCAGATGGCGGTTTTAAACGAAGACTATCGTAAATTAAATGCGGATATTATAAATACTCCATCCGTTTTTATGCCAGCTACCGGTGATATGGATATTAATTTTCATTTAGCTACTGTTGACCCAAGTGGTAATCCAACCACAGGAATTGACCGGATCAGTTATCAATCAAAAGGATGGAATGCCCCGGGATCTGGTTATACTCAAACTTATATCAATGCAACTATCAAACCTGGTTCAATATGGAACCCTACAAGATATTTAAATATGTGGGTTATGAATCTTGGCAATGGTTTGTTGGGTTATGCAACCTTCCCACCCAGCTCTACACTTTCCGGAATCACATCTGGCGGAACTGCCACCACCGATGGAGTTGTTTGTTTATATCAGGCATTTGGAAGAACTGGTCCTGGTGTTACCGGCTTACTTACAGGTTATGATAAAGGAAGAACAATTACTCATGAAGTTGGTCATTATTTAGGACTTCGTCATATCAGCGGTGATGCTGCATGTGCTAACGATTATTGCATGGACACACCAGCACAGACAGGAGGTTTTTCTGGTGGTGGAGGTGGATTAAACTGGGGTTGCCCTACACATCCATTTCAGGCAGGTTTATGTGTAGGTAGCGCAAACAATCCTGGAGATCCTAACGGAGAAATGTTTATGAACTATATGGATTATGTAGATGATGCATGTTATACAAGTTTCACCAATGATCAGAAAACAAGGATGCAAACTGCTATGCTGAATTCACCATTGCGTAATCAGTTATCAACAGGATTGTTTGAAAATTCAGCACGTCTGATGGGTGTAAGTGTTTATCCGAATCCAAGCAAAGGACAAATTACCATCAGTGCTCCAACTATTCAGGCCGGAAGCGATCTGGAAATTAACGTGATTAATATACTCGGCAAATCTGTTTATCATGAGATGATGATAGCAAGCAGCATGGGAGTTTACGATCTTAATCTTAGTTCATTAAACAGTGGATTATACATTGTTGAATTGAAAAGCGAGAAAGGCAGCTACACTCAACGAATTGATATTAACAAATAAAATAATTATTCAATAGTGTAAAGAAAGCTAAATCGAAAGGTTTAGCTTTCTTTCTTTAATACCCTGTTAGCCATCAATTACATGAGAAAATTTTTATCGATCTACATCATAAATATCTTTTTATTGATGAGCATTACGGGAAATTTATTTGCACAAAACCGAATTTGTGGAACTACAAATAATGAATGGAATAAATTAATTAACCAACCACGATTTCAACAACTTTATCAGAAGGCTTTAAAGAATTTCCATAATAAAACTTCAGGCACCAGTTGTGATACCATTACGATTCCGGTAGTTGTACACATTGTTTATCATACCTCATCTGAAAACATTTCTGATGAACAGGTACAATCCCAAATAGATGTATTGAACGAGGATTATGCCGGAGTGAATGCAACTATAACAGATATTCCTGATGTTTGGAAACCGATGGTAAGAGATTCAAAAATCCGTTTTACATTGGCACATCAGCACTCAGGATCTAATACAACCGGTATCACGCGAACCTATACTGACCATACTTTTTTTGATATGGACGAAGCAGTTAAGCATGATAGTTTGGGTGGTGTTAATGCATGGCAGTCTTCTTCGTATTTAAATATTTGGGTATGCAATCTTGGTAGCATATTGGGTTATGCAACTTTTCCGGGTTCAGGTACTGAAGAAGATGGAGTGGTAATAAACTACAAAGCGTTCGGAAGAATTGGAGATTTGAATAAGAAATACAATCTGGGGAGAACTGCAACACACGAAGTAGGACATTGGTTGAGAATGTATCATATATGGGGTGATGATTCGCCTAATGATCCTTGTTCAGCAGATGATGGGATAGATGACACACCTTTGCAGGCGCAGGAAACTTATGGTACTCCCACCTATCCCAAATTTGATGTCTGCTCGCCTGAAGGAGATGGGATTATGTTTATGAACTATATGGATTATTCTGATGATAAAGCCATGATGTTTTTTACTCCTGATCAGATAGATACCATGCGATTTTATTTTGGAATGTTTCGGGATAGCATTTGTTTTTCCAATGGAGGTTCACTTGTTACTTCATTTAATTCTGATCTTGAGATTAAAGAAATTATTTCACCTGTTACGCAAAGTTACATGCGCTGTTTTCAACCGGTTGTGCGTGTCCGCAATAATGGTTCGAGTACAGTAACTAACATCAGCATAATTTATAATATGCTTGAAGGATCTAAACGTGCTTACGACTGGAAAGGTGTATTATCTGCAAATACTGAAGTTGATATTACATTACCTGCAATATCAGGTGATGAAGGGCTGAACGTCCTTGAAATGCGCATTGCAGAAACCGATAGTAATATGGTAAATAATTACCGCACTCGCAGTTATAAAATAGGGAAAGAAAATACTTCCGGTTGCAATGGTGATTGCGGAAATGTTTATCCAAATCCGGTAACACAAAATAATTTTTGTATCAAATCCGGATTTTTAACGAGTGGTAAATTAACAATACGGATAATTAATACAATGGGTCAAAAAGTATTTGAACAAGCTAATCTGGTCAGTAATCCGGGAGATGTTTTTCCTGTCAACTTTAGTTTACAATCCCGCGGTGTTTATATTGTTCAATTAATTCTTGACAAACAAACCTGTTCGGCTAAGTTTATTAACCTGCCTGGTGAAAGTTTCTTTGCGACAAATGATATTTGTCATTAGAATAAATATTTGCAATGCACTGACTTTTTATTACTCAGATTTTACAAAACCGTTTTATTAAATTTACAAAAAATATTTTATGAATTTTCTCGTAAGGATACTTACTACAACACTTGCAATTTTATTAGTGACCAAGCTGATGCCCGGTGTTTCAATTGATGGTGTAATGACTGCAATAATTCTTGCCTTAGTACTTGCATTGCTTAATATGTTTGTTAAACCTGTACTTATTTTCTTTACTCTTCCTATCACCATAGTTACACTCGGATTATTTTTATTGGTGATTAATGCGCTCATCATTCTTATTGCATCGAATCTGGTTAATGGTTTTCATGTTACCGGTTTCTGGCCTGCCTTGTTTTTTAGTATTGTACTCTCGCTTGTTGTTTCTTTATTTGATAAGATAAATGAGAGACAACACGAGAGGGAGAATAATAACTAACTATGAAACATAAATTACAAAACACTTCAGTTGGAGTTTTGTAAATTCGCCTGATGGAAACTTTGGTGTTAACTGCAAAAGATAAAAAAGAAAGTAAACTTCTTATTGAGATGTTAAGAAAAATGAATATCAATTTTCAACGTCTATCAAGTGAAGAGCAGGAAGATTTTGTATTCGGAAAACTTATTAAACAGGCTGTAAAGGAAGGAGAAGCAAAGTCTTCAGCTATACAAAAGGTGATCCGGAAATGGAAATAAAATATACCAAACCTTTTGAAAAAGACTTAAAAATTCTATCTGATAAAACAGTTATTTTAAGGATAGATGAATTTATTAATGAGATTGCTTCTTCACCATCATTGCAAAATATCAAAGGACTTAAAGCTTTAAAAGGTCACCGGGATTGTTATAGGATTCGAATTGGCAATTATCGTTTAGGAATTATACTTAAAGGGAAAGTTTTATGGTTTGCAAGAATAATGCATCGCAAAGAAATTTATCGTTTTTTTCCATAGAAGATTACTTCAAAGTTTTTATAAACTACCGCTGACAAATATTTTTAAACTCACAATAAATGCAACGATCAATATCTGTTGTTTTTGTAAACACTTCTTCTTTATTAAAAATATGTTGAATCACCGTTGTTAACTTTTCAGCAAAAGCATTTAATACTCCCTCATCAATCACCGCTTTGTTTAGGAATTCAATTCCCTGGGTTGCTTTTTGCAAAGGATAAATGCCAGCTTTTATTTTTGATACAGGACTGATTTTTGAATAAATAAAAGTGTAAAGCAATAATTGAAAGGAAGCTTTGTATTTGATATCATTAAAAATAACTTCAAGCAAATTTTTTGAAGGTATTTTATCACCACCTGTTTTATAATCTATAATGCGCACCACTCCTTGCTGTTCATCTATCCGGTCAAAAAATCCTTTAAGTTTTACATTACCTACACCAGGAATATTCATTGCAGCAAACTGTTCTGATTCCAACGCAATCACTCTCAACGGTGCATCTTTTTCATCCGTAAGCAAAACTCTTTTTACTAATTCTTTAATTATCTGCAACAGCAAATAATCATTACCACCGGTTATTTTTCTTTTAAATACTTCTGTTAATGCCAGTTCCACTTTATCATTAACTTTTGCTTCAAGTGATTTCAAAATTTCTTTATCAAGAGTAGAGTATTCGCTGTAAAGCATTTGCATTGATTTATGAAAAACACTTCCAAATACATCCGGACTTAATTCTGTTTTTTCTTCGATTGGTTCTTTGATGCCTGCAATGTGTTTATAGTAAAACCGCAATGTGCAATGCAGGTAATCATTCAAAGCTGTTGGTGAAAACCCTTTTGAAGCTTCACTCTCGTTTTGCAAATAATTTTTTTGCATCAAAGCGATAATATCATCTGATTTCTGAATAACAATTTCAGTTTCTTTTATTGATTTAACAGGAACACTTACCTGTTGAAAATGCACTTTTACATTTCCTTTTGTTTTTGCTGAAGCTTCCTGTGCAAGCTGCAACAGGTAACGACTTTTTTCTCCTCCTGATGAACTTTTTACTTCTGTATTATAAATTAAATGCACTTGCTTAGCACGCTGCAACAATCTATAAAAATGATATGCATACACTGCGTCCTGATCATCCTGAACCGGCAAACCAAAACTTTTGCGCAACGAATAAGGAATATACGATTTACCACGTGCAGATGCTGGCAGATTGTCTTCATTAACTGAAAGAATATAAACGCGTTCAAAATCCAGCACACGTGTTTCAAGGAAACCCATTATCTGAACACCACTCACCGGTTCACCTGTGAATGGAATTTTCAATGTGCGCAAATAATCGGAGATTAAACGAATAAGCACTGCAACATTAATTTCATTCAGGTAAGGTTGAATATGCTGAGAGAATTTTTCTGTTTCTTCAAAAACAAAATCTGCAAGCTGCTGGTTGAACTGATCATGTTCTTTATTATTCTTTAACAATCCCGCAATACGTACCAAAGCAGTTAAGAGTTGAGCCGGTGATTGAACAGGTTTGAAAAACTCAATAAGTAAAATATTATTTGTTTTTAAAGAAGAAGCAGATAAATAACCACTTTCTGCCTTACTGATTAAATTATAAATATCGTTAGAAATAAAATTTACCAGTAATGGATGCTGGATAAGCAACAACAACTGGCTTCGGGCAAAAGCAATTTTGTTTTCATTGTATTCAGCTGAAGCGTGTAATTGTAAATATAAAATCAACAACGAATAAACATTACTGTTCTTAACAGGATAACCCATTGTGATGTTTAATCCAGTTAATGTTTCAGGCAATGCATATAGAACAGGCAACAACATTTGCTCAGATGGAAGCACAATAACTGGGGAGGCAGCATCGAAATCCGGTTGCTGCATATCTTTTTCGATTTGCATACCTAACCATTTAGCCTGCGCTTCCTGCATGGGAACACCAGTGATGAAAATATCTTTTGGTATCTCATTAAAATAATTTGCTTTCCAGGAAAAATCATTTTTCAGCAAACTGTTTTTTCTTAAATATTTTCCGGCTTCCTGGTTGTGGTCTTCAAAATAATAATTGTCAACATCCCAGTAAACTTCTGCTCTATTTTGATTTTGTAAATAGCTGATGATTTTTTCTTCTGCGTTGCTTAACGCATAAAACCCTGCGAAAACAATTTTATCCCATTGGCTTAGTAAATGATGTTGTTCAGGATTTTCTGCAAGTGAACGGTAAGCCATTCCCTCATAAATAAATTTCTTTTGTAAAAGCTGTTGCTTAAATGTGTCGTAAACCTTTGGCAGAATTTCCCAATTGGTTAAAAAAGTTTGTTGCAACGGAGTTAGTTCTTTATTGGAAAACAACTGCCAGAATTCAGCCATCTGTTTTGCTTCTTCATCATCTAATTGAAAACCTGCTTCAATTTCTTTGATGTCATAAATACGTTGAAAAAGTTTGGCGGCAGGTATTAACTGCAAATCAATTTCGTTAAAATCATGCAGAATTATTTCACCCCAGGGAATAAATTTTTCAAGTGGAATGGAATTATCAAACTCACGATAAACATTAAAAAGCGTAAGCAGTAAAGGCAACGGTTCAGCGATGTGTAATGTTGAAACGCTGGTAACAAAATCACGAACGCCAAACAATTCAGGAAGCAAAAAAGTTTTGTGTGAATGCCGGGTAAGTGATGCTTTAAAAATGTATGCAGCTCTGCGTGTTGGAAACACAAAACAAGTGCGGTTAAGGTTTCGTGTTGAATATTCTTTAGCAAGCTGATCTAAAAAAGAAATCATAGTCTGCAATGTTAATGTATTTACCATTTAAATAAAGCCGTTAACCAATTAACATAATTCCTGGTCTATAATTCTACTGAACAAAGAATGTTTGTTTTTACATTTGTTAAAGCACAAACCAAAAACATTATGAATACTTTATCATTTTACTATGAACCTTCGCAGGTTTACAGGCAAAGCATTCGAGCACTTCATCGCAGAAGATTTCAGATAATGGAAGTGGATGAAGAGAAAGGAATAATTCGTGCCTCAATATCAAAAGGATTATTAAAAGCAGGAATAGATTTGGAGTTGCTGATTAAACAGGAAAACGAAAATCAGACAACGCTTAACATTAATTCAACTTTAAAGAAATCATGGTTGACACCAGATGACTATAATGAGGCTGTAGAAAAAAAATTTATCAATACGCTTTACAACTGCTTTAATAAAATTTAATTCTTAGAGCCTGTTTAAATTTCTTAAAATAATTATGCTTTTGCCCGCACTCACCCTTAATTCCCTAAAGGGATACCACGCGCACGACAGTTCCTCCTTTAGTGGTTAGGGGTTTTTGAAGATAAAACAGTTGGATTAATAAAATTTAAACAGGCTCTTAATCTCAAAAAAAGAATTTTTTCCATCAAATGATGTGCTAACAGATTGCACGATTTTATTGTAGAAAAGAGATTTAAAAATATTTATTCAGCGTAATATTCAAGATTTTTATTTGCCGGACCATTAATTACTTTTCCCTCATAAGTAAATCTGCTACCGTGGCAAGGGCAATCCCAGCTCTTCTCATCATTATTCCATTTTATGATGCATTGCAGATGTGTACATTCAGCATTTACTACATGCAGCTTGTTATTTGCATCGCGGTAAGCACCATGTTTCTTTTTATTTAATTCAACAATCTCTGCTTCTCCTGATTTTATACAAGAGAGCTTGATGGCATCCGCATCACGTGGATAAGTTTTTAAGTATGCAGCAAGTCCGCCAACAAATTCTTTCAGGAAAGTCATTCCCGATTTAAAAAATTTGAAACGTGAGGGACTGTAAATTTTTTCTAACTCATTTTCTTTTCCATTGATGAGATCAGTAATCAGGTTGCCTGCAATAGTTCCGTGTGTCATACCATTTCCGGAATCACCGGTGATGATAAAAACATTTTCCGCATCCATTGGATTCCTGCCGATGTAAGCAAGTGAATCCATTGGTTCCATAACCTGACCTGACCATTTGTAAATAACATCTTCAATAGGAAAATGCAGTCGCGCCCAATTTTCCAACAACGCATAACGGTCTTCTTCTTTGATATTTTCGCTGTCAGCCAATCCTGTTGCATGGTCTTCACCACCACAAATAAGCAAATCATTGGTATCATCAAAAGGTTGTGTTCTTACATAATGATAAGGCGGAATATCTTTTTCCTGGTCACCGGTATCCCACCAAAGCGCCTGTGGCAATGTTCCTTTTTTTACAGTAGCTCCTATAACATAAGTGCGATATGCATATTGTTTAAGATGCATCACCACTTTATTATTTACAGGGCTGTTAGTAGCCACCACAATATGTTTTGCTTTGATGCGAATTCCATCATCGGTAATAATTCCGGTTTCATCAATTTCTTTTGCATGTGTACCGGTAAATATCTGTCCGCCTTTCTTTTCAATTGCATCGGCTAACCCTGAAATATATTTCATCGGATGAAATTGAGCCTGATCAGGAAAAAGTATTGCAACACTTGATTCATTTTTCATTCCCGGAACATCAGCCATACGGCTAACATTTATACCGGCCCGTTTGGCGGCTTCCAGTTCTTTCTCTAATGATTCAATTTTATCACTTGGATGCAGAAATAAATAACCATTAACACGTTTGAAATCACAATCAATTTTTTCTTCTTGAATTGTTTGCTCTACAAAATCAATTGCTTCAGTGTGACTTTTTGCAATCAGTTTTGCACCTTCATCACCAAAAATTCTTTCAAGATCATAGTAACGATCGTCAAGAGCGTTTACAATATGTGCAGTTGTTCTACCGGTTTCTCCGCTACCGATATAACCATCTTCAACTACAATAACTTGTTTGCCTGATTTCAAAAGGCAGTAAGCAGTGGTGAGTCCTGCTATTCCACCTCCTACAATCACCACATCCGTATTATAATTTTTCTCCGGCTTATTAAATGATCCAGATTTTTCTACTGAATCTATCCAAAAAGAAATATGCTTTCCGGAAGTGATATTTCCAGTGACAATATTGTTTGATGAATCCATGATATAAAATTTAAAAAAAACAGTTGTTTACTAAATCAATAAAACAAGTTGCCGACCGGAGAATAAAATTTTGCAAGAGAAACAAGGGAAAATAATTCACATTTTGTGGAAAGACTCTTAGATAATTACGACTAAAAATTCTGGCATAAATTTTCGAGTGGTAGCATCAGTGTGAGTTCGCGGAACGCTTTAAAAAGCTGAGACATAGACCCGGTAGCTCAAACAGCCGAAGTTAGCGAGCTGAATGATCAAGATGAAATCACAAAACAATAGCTCCTCAAAAGGGAGCTATTGTTGTTTATTGAATTTGAGAATAGATTAATTCAATTCAATTATTGCAAAATTTATTAACACTTATTCTCCTTTTTCCTTAATAACTTAATCCTTCAATTAATCCTTCAACAACTACCTTTGCACTCAATGAGCGATTACCTCTCACAATTGAATCCAGTACAGCGTCAGGCTGTTATGTGCATACAGGGTCCTGTCATGATTATAGCAGGTGCAGGATCCGGAAAAACACGTGTGTTAACGCATCGTGTGGCTTACCTGATGGAACAGGGAATAGATCCGTTTAACATTCTTGCTTTAACATTTACCAACAAGGCAGCACGCGAAATGAAAAACCGCGTGGCAACTGTGATGGGAAATGAAGCAAAGAATTTATGGATGGGTACTTTTCACTCGGTGTTTGCACGCATACTCCGCATTGAAGGACACAAACTCGGTTATCCTGCTAACTTTACTATTTATGATACGGAGGACAGCAAGAGTTTACTGAAAGATATTCTTAAAGAACAAAGTCTGGATGATAAAGTTTACAAACCATCATTAGTATTAAACCGCATTTCATCAGCAAAAAATAATTTATTTAATTACCGCGATTACCAGGAGAATACTGATTTGGTTAATGATGACAACCTGAGTGGCAAGCCAAAGCTGGGTTTGATTTTCGAGCTGTACAGCAAACGTTGTTTCAAAGCAGGTGCAATGGATTTTGATGATATTCTTTACAACACTTACCGTTTGTTAACCGAACATCTGGATGCATTGCATAAATACCAGGATAAGTTCAGATATGTGATGGTGGATGAGTTTCAGGATACCAACTTTGCACAGTATGTGGTGGTGAGAAAATTGGCTGCACGTCATGAAAATATTTGTGTGGTGGGAGATGATGCACAGAGTATCTACGCTTTTCGCGGAGCTAACATCCAGAATATATTATCATTCGAAAAAGATTATCCCGATCTGCAAACATTTAAGCTGGAGCAGAATTACCGAAGTACAAAAACAATTGTACAAGCTGCAAATAGTGTTATCACCAACAACCGCAACCAGTTAAAAAAAGAAGTATGGACTGATAATCATAATGGTGAAAAAATAAAACTGTTGCGTGCATTGAGTGATAACGAAGAAGGAACCATCGTTGCCCAGAGCATCTTTGAAGACAAGATGAATCATCAATTGAATAACAGTGATTTTGCAATTCTGTATCGCACCAATGCACAAAGCCGCAGCATGGAAGAAGCTTTGCGCAGAATGAATATTCCTTATCGTATTTACGGAGGAATTTCTTTTTATGGACGAAAGGAGATTAAAGATTTGCTTGCTTATTTCCGCCTGGCAATTAATCCAAATGACGAAGAAGCCGTTAAGCGTGTGATCAATTATCCGAAACGTGAAATTGGTAAAACAAGTCTGGATCGTTTGGTGGTAGCTGCCGGTGAAAACAATGTGAGCATCTGGGAAATCATGCAGAACATCCATGAATTTAAAACCGGCATTAATACTCCTACAAGAGATCGCATCAGTGATTTTGTCTCGATGATAAAAAGCTGGCATATCATGTTGCCCGCTTATTCTGCTTATGAGATGGCAAGTCATATTGCAAACACCTGTGGATTACTTCGCGAATTATTCAGCGACCGCACTCCCGAAGGCATCAGTCATTATGAGAACCTGCAGGAACTTTTAAATGGTATAAAAGAATTTAGTGATAACGGTGTGATACCATTGGAAGCGCCTTCAGTTGAATTAGAAAAAAATGGCTTACGAACATTGGATCAATACATGCAGGATATTGCATTGCTTACGGATGCTGATAAAACGGATGATGGTAATAACGACCGTGTTCAGCTAATGACCATTCACTCTGCGAAAGGCTTGGAATTTAAAAATGTTTTTATAGTTGGATTGGAAGAAAATCTTTTTCCATCTCAAATGGCGCTTTCATCAAGATTAGATTTAGAAGAGGAACGCAGATTGTTTTACGTTGCCATTACGCGTGCTGAACATAAGCTTACTTTAACCTACTCTGTTAGCCGTTATCGCTGGGGAAACCTGATTGGTTGCGAACCAAGCCGTTTTCTTGAAGAAATAAATCCTGATTGCATTGAAGCCATTACACCTCGGGCAAGTAAGCAGTGGGATGAAGAGAGCCAGGAGAACTGGAGTGGTTTCGGATCATCAACTTCCTATTCATCACCAAGAAATAATTCTACCACACAGCGAAAACCAACTTCATCGCGACCGCTGAATAATACTGTTGCACCGAAAGGATTTAAAAAACTTACCACCATTTCAACACCTGTTAATGATAACTTTGTGGCGGATGTTGATCTCTCCCGAATCACTGTTGGAATGGATGTGGAGCACCAGCGATTCGGTGTTGGAAAAATCATCAGCATGGAAGGCAAGTTTCCTGATAATAAAGCGTTGATATTATTTAACGGACACGGTCAAAAACAATTGTTGCTGAAATTTGCCAAGCTGAAAATACTTAGTTCGTAATATTGTATTCTGAATAAATATTTGTTGAAGATGACTTTGCTGATTGATGTAAAAAACACAAAAGACAAAAAGATGTTTATGGATTTAGCAAAACGCTTAGGTCTTTCATCACGCTTATTAAATAGTGAAGATATGGAAGACATGGGTCTTGCATTGGCAATGAAAAAAGCTAAGAAAGGAGACGTTGTTTCCGAAGATAAAATCCAGAAGGCATTAGCTCAATGGAAATAAATTATAACAAAATTTTTTTAAAAGATTTACAACATCAACACGATAAAGCGCTAGCTAAAAAGTTAGAAAGAGTATTTCAACAAATTAAAGATGCTGATAATATTTCTCAAATTGCAGGACTGAAAAAATTAAAAGGAATTGAGAATTATTACAGGTTACGAACCGGTGACTACAGAATAGGTTTATACATCAAAGAAGATTATATAGAATTACAAAGATTCCTGCATAGAAAAAAAATTTATAATTATTATCCCAAAAAAAGAATTAACTAAAACAATGGAATATAACTCAGCAAGAGAACAACTAGTCATTCCTGAATACGGTCGTAACGTGCAGCGGATGATTGAGTATGCAATATCATTACCTACTCGTGAAGAACGGACAACGGCTGCAAAAACAATCATCACAGCAATGACTGTTCTTAACCCGGCTATTAAAGAAATGACCGATTACAAACACAAGCTATGGGATCATCTTTTTATCATTTCAGATTTTAAACTGGATTGCGATTCACCATACCCGATGCCCGAACAGGAAGCAATTCATGCAAAACCTAAACGTGTTCCATATCCGCAAAAAAATATTAAGTATCGCCATTACGGAAGTATTTTAGAAAATGTAATTAAAGAAGTGAAAGTGATGGAAGATGGAGCTGATAAAAAAGCGCTCACTGACATGATTGCTAATTTTATGAAACATCTTTATCTCACTTACAATCGCGATACTGTTAATGACGAAGTGATTTTCGAGCAACTGAAGAAAATGTCAGGAGGATTGTTAGAGGTAAGCGAAGGCGTAAAGCTTTCTGCTGTTTATATTGAACCGAAAGATTACAGTCCTAAAAAGCAAAAGAAAAAACCAATGCAAAATAACCGTAACAATGGAAGTTTTCGCAGAAAGTAAAGTGGCAACGGGAACACGCTTTGAAATTACGGGAGGTGCCCAACTTAAAGGATGTATTGTTCCCCAGGGAGCAAAAAACGAAGCATTGCAGATCATCTGTGCAGTTTTGTTAACTCCTGAAAAAATTACCATCAGTAATATACCTGATATACGTGATGTTAATAAACTCATTGAACTATTATCCGACCTGGGAGTTGAAGTAAATAAAATCGCTAAAGGCAAATTCGAATTTACTGCTGCCAATGTGAATATTGATTATTTGCAAACTAAAGAATTCACGAAGAAGGCAGCTGCATTGCGTGGTTCCATTATGATTGTAGGGCCATTGCTTGCCCGATTTGGTAAAGCGCATATTCCAAAACCCGGTGGTGATAAAATTGGTCGCAGAAGATTAGATACACACTTCATCGGTTTTCAAAGCCTGGGGGCACGTTTTGATTTTGATTCCACAGAAAATTTTTACACTGTTGATGCATCCCAATTAAAAGGAGCTTATATGTTGCTTGATGAAGCATCTGTTACCGGAACAGCAAACATTGTGATGGCAGCGGTTTTAGCACAAGGCACCACCACTATTTACAATGCAGCATGCGAACCTTATCTGCAACAGCTTTGCAAAATGCTGAACAGTATGGGAGCAAAAATCACTGGTATTGGTTCCAACCTATTAACTATTGAAGGAGTTACTTCATTAAAAGGTTGCAATCACCGCATACTTCCTGATATGATTGAAGTAGGAAGTTTTATTGGTCTGGCTGCTATGACACAAAGTGAACTTACCATTAAAGATGTAGGTCTTTCAGAGTTGGGAATTATCCCTTCTACCTTTCAGCGTTTGGGAATTAAAATGGAATTCAGAGGCGATGATATTTATATTCCTGCTCAACAACTTTATGAGATTGATACTTTTATAGATGGATCAATTCTCACACTCTCCGATGCGATTTGGCCGGGCTTCACTCCTGACTTGTTAAGTGTTGCTCTTGTAACCGCAACGCAGGCATCAGGCACAGTACTCATCCATCAGAAAATGTTTGAGAGCCGTTTGTTTTTTGTAGATAAATTAATTGACATGGGTGCGCAAATAATTCTTTGTGATCCTCACCGTGCAACTGTTATCGGTATTGCACGTAAATATCCTTTAAAAGGAATTTCAATGACATCACCTGATATCAGGGCAGGAGTAGCTTTGTTAATTGCAGCAATGTCAGCCAAGGGAAAAAGCACCATTCATAATATTGAACAGATTGATCGGGGATACGAGCAAATTGATGTGCGGCTAAATAAATTAGGTGCTCAGATTAAAAGAGTTTAACATTCACATAACATTCATTCTATACTAAAATAAGTTTGGTCAATGGTATCATTTTTGCCAAATTTGCATTTCAAAAAAAAATAAAAAAAACTCAATGAAGAAACTAAATTTAATTTTATTGTTTGCCGCTTTCAGTTTTATTGCATTCGGCTTTATGAACATTACTACTCCACAAGGATTGCTTGAAGGATCGCAGGTTGGTGACAAAGCCATTGACCTTGTATATAAAAATCCGGAAGGTAAAACGATTGCCCTCTCCTCATTAAGAGGAAAAGTAGTATTACTTGATTTCTGGGCAAGCTGGTGTGGTCCATGCAGAATGGAAAATCCAAACGTGGTTTCTGCTTATCACAAATACAAAGACCTTAAATTTAAGAACGCAAAAGGTTTTACCATTTATGGAGTTTCTCTTGATCAAAACAAGGAAGCATGGATGAAAGCGATAGCTAAAGATCAGTTAGAATGGCCTAACCATGTTAGTGATCTTGGTGGATGGCAATCAAAGCCAGCTCAACTTTACGGAGTTAGTTCAATTCCTACTAACTTTTTGCTGGATGCAAATGGCATTATAGTTGCAAGAAATCTGAGAGGTCCTGCATTGGACGAAGCATTAAATGGTTTACTTGAGAAATAAAGATAGTTTTTAGGTTAGCTTTTCTGATTTAGGGGGCGCAATTTCATGATTGCGCCCTTTTTATTTATTAATAACCTCCATATCGTCAAGGTCATAATTTCCGGTATTAAGAGTGAAGTTAAACTCTTCAATAAAAGCAAAAACCTGTGGCATATTTAAGCCTTGCAATTTAAATTTTTTTACAGGCAGTTTATTTTTATCAAAATCAGAACCTTCCTGGCGCGACTTATCCAAAGCATAAATAGTAACAATTACTTCTTCTCCATAATATAACCGGAGAGCAATTGCTTCATAACGATCACGGTTATAATTAGGAACGGTTTTCTCACAAAATTCTTCGAATGATTTATTCTCTCTGAACTTAACAGTAATTTTTCCGTCAACTTCCTGCTTTACAAGATTTGCATTTGTATCCATAATTTTAAATGAGGTTTATAATTTAATAAATGAACCAGAAAAAAAGTAGGGACTACTGCCCTACTTTTTACTGAATAATGTACCACCTAATAAAAGCGCGCCAATAAATAAAATTAAAAAAATAAAGAACAACGCTTTAGCAATTGAAGCTGCACCGGCTGCTATTCCGGTGAATCCGAATATCCCCGCAATGATGGCGATAATCAGAAAGGTTACAGACCATTTTAACATATCTTTTTTAATTTAAAGTTTTACCTAAACGTAATTTAAAATTATGTGCCAACCATTAATCATTAAGAGCCTGTTTAAATTTTTAAAAAATAGTTTTTTATATATCATCCCTTCTGGATTCTTAACTGTTTGCTTGATCTTGTTATAATCATAACACGCTTTCAGCGTTAAAAAATCCCGAAGGGATGGTATTTTTATAGTTAAATGAGTAAAGTTCGCAGAGAGAATCCCGATGGGATGATATATATTCTTTTTGAATTATGAAAGTTAATCAGGCTCTTTAAAGTAAATAAATAAAAATAGTAAGTTGGCTTAAACCTTTAATCTTTAAAAATGTCATAAGCGTATTAAATCAATAACAAAACATTAAGAACTATGAAAACGAAAAATGTAATTTTAAAATCAATTCTTTCATTGGCAATGATAGGAATGATTGCATCGGGCTGTAAGAAAAATGAGGAAGCAGCAACCACTTCTTCAGATGATGAATTATCGCAACAAATGGTGAATGCTGGTGATGAATCAAGAATTGCTGATGAAGATGATCAGATGGTGGATGAGATAAATCAGGTGGCATTAACTAACTCAAGATTCAGAGGACCGCATTTGCATCCGATATTTAACGGACATGTTCCTTGCAACACAACCATTGATTCATCATTAGCATCACAAGGACGCATTACCATCACATTTAATGGAAACAATTGCAATGGAACACGAGCAAGAAGTGGATCCATCACCTTGCAGCTACCTTATGATGCAACTACTAACACTGTTACACCATGGAGTGATGCCGGCTGTGTACTCACTGTAACATTTAATGCAGTAACTATTACCCGATTGTCTGATAATAAATCAATCGTATACAATGGTACTCGAACCATCACGAATGTTAACGGAGGATTGGTGGATGATGCAACTGATTTTACAACACCCATCATACATCATATAACAGGCATGATGCAGATTACATTCAATAACAATACAACGCGTACATGGAATATTGATCGCACACGCACCATTAACCGGGCTAACAGCATTACTACTATTACAATTACAGGCAATGCAACACAAGGAGGATATTTAAATGTTTCCATCTGGGGAATTAACAGAGAAGGAAATAATTTTTACATTAATATTCCAACACAAGTTATTTTAAGTTCAGCATGTGATTTCCATGCAATGAGTGGGGTGCGAATTCATCATGGGGTAATCAGGGAACTTACTGTAACTTATGGTGTGGATGCATCAGGAAATCCTGTAACAAGCGGATGTCCTTATGGATATAAATTAAACTGGATTGGTCATAACGGAACACCTCATCAAACTGTGATCAGTTATTAAATAACAAAATTTATTTTTAGAATAAAACCTGCATGTGTTTGCGGGTTTTATTTTTTTTATTCATTACAGCTTTACTTCTTAACTAATTTCTTTAAAAAGTTTTTAATTTATAAGTAGCCAGTTTTAATTTACCAATGTCTTTGATAGTTTCTTTAACGAGAGAGGGAGAATCCCATTGCTTGTTATTAAAAAGTGATGGTTCAAAATAATTCATAGCTATTAAGTAATAGTCGCCATTAGCTTTTGGACCAATACAAAATTCAATCATTTTTAAGCAATTAAATGCTTCTAAAATCTGATCTGGTTGAAGCTGATTAAAATTATTTCTGATTAAAACTACTTTACGAAAGCCTTTATCAAAAGCATTTTCAAAAGCATTTTTCATTTGTTCTCCTGTATTTCCATCTTGTAAAAGAAATTTTTCAATTGGCTCTTTATCCAATTCACTTTCCTCATTTATTTCTTTATCAGAATACAAATGTTTAGTGCAATTTATTTCTGAGAGTTTAGAAATTAATTGCTCAGCATCATGCTGATGAAAAATAATAAGACAGCACCACTTGCTGAGGTAATCGTTCATAACTTGCTTCAAAAATAGAAATAATGCATAGCGGAGAAGAAGGTGTAATTACGTTAAGTTTGTGGCTAAGCAATCGAATGAAAAAATATTTCTTTCTCATCATCATAATATTTTCTGCTTTTTGTGTTGATGCACAAGTGCATGAAGAAAACACTTTTATCCGAAAAGACTCACTGCCTTCACGCCAGGAAATGTTGAAACGCGCACGAAAAGATTACGGTCCATGGATGTTTAGTGTAGGTATTGGTGCGGCACGATGGCTTGCCATCTTACCTGATTCCATTGATAACGAAATGCGGAAATATTTTAACAGCCTGCTTTGGGGTTACACAATAAAAGCATCGGGTTATTATTATTTAAAATCTGGTTTGGGATTCGGTTTGCAGTATCATGCATTTCATTCGAGTGCTAAGTTGGATTCCACCAATTATACTTTTCTTAAAGGAAGCAGGATAAAAGAAAAAATATCAATGCAGTTTATCAATCCCGGAATTCAATTCAGAGTAATCAGAAGAAACGGTTCGGGCTATTTTAATTTTGGTGCAGGCATCGGATACTTTGTTTATAATGATGTAGCAAAATGGGAAACGTCATCAAAGGTGATTGAACAAATACATATAAACGGCAAGTTGGCAGGCATCATGTTAAATGCTTCTTATAATTATAAAATAGATCCTCACGTAAGTGTTGGGATAGGTGTAGGTGCTAACAATGGAATTCTTGACGGTGTTAATATTGATAACGGTCACACCTCTTACAGAGATACGACCATGCGAGGAAGCCTGATCCATTTTGATGTGAATGCAAAACTTACCATTATTCTATAGCTGACCTTCCTCTCAATTAGCCTATTTTTGCGCCTCAAAATTTATTATTTATTATGCTTCAATTAGCAATACTGCGCGAACAAAAAGAGGAGATCATTAAACGCCTTGCAATCAAAAATTTTGATGCAAAAGATGTGGTTGATCAGGTTTTAAATTTAGATAGTGATAAAAGAAAAACTCAACAAGAGCTTGACACATTGCTTGCTGAACAAAATGTTTTGGCAAAACAAATTGGAGACTTATATAAGAGCGGAAAAAAAGCCGAAGCAGATGATTTAAAAAACCGAAGTTCTTCAATTAAAGAAACTTCAAAAAGTTTAGAAGAAAAACAAATTTCATTAGAAAAAGAAATTGAAGATTTATTGGTTCGTGTACCAAATGCGCCATCATTAAATGTTCCAAAAGGAAAAACTCCTGAAGAGAATGAAGTTGTTTATCAGCATCAGCAATCATTACCTTTAATGCCCGAAGGTTCATTACCGCACTGGGACCTTGCAACAAAATACCAGATTATAGATTTTGAATTAGGAAATAAAATTACCGGAGCTGGATTTCCTGTTTACAAAGGCAAAGGAGCAAAGCTGCAACGGGCGCTCATTAATTTTTTTCTTGATCGTGCTGATAAGGCTGGCTATTATGAAGTGCAACCTCCGATATTAATAAACGAAGCATCAGGTTTCGGAACCGGGCAGTTGCCTGATAAGGAAGGACAGATGTATCATGTTGGTATTGATAATTTGTATCTGATTCCAACAGCAGAAGTTCCGGTAACAAATCTTTTTCGTGATACTATAGTTAAGGCAGAAGAACTTCCGATAAAATACACAGCATATACTCCATGCTTTCGCAGAGAGGCCGGTTCGTATGGTGCACATGTAAGAGGATTGAATCGCTTACATCAGTTTGACAAAGTAGAAATTGTACAGATACAACATCCTGAAAAAAGTTACCAGACTTTGGAAGAGATGAAAGAGTACGTGGCAGGTTTATTGAAAGAACTGGAATTGCCTTTTCGAATTCTTAAACTTTGTGGTGGAGATATGAGTTTTGCATCCGCACTTACGTATGATATGGAAGTTTATTCAGCAGCACAGCAACGCTGGCTTGAAGTAAGCTCTGTCTCTAACTTTGAAACTTTCCAGGCAAACCGTTTGAAGCTGCGTTACCGCGAAGGAAATGGCAAACCACAACTTGCACATACACTAAACGGAAGCGCACTTGCGTTACCACGTATCGTTGCAGCGTTGCTTGAAAATAATCAAACACCGGAAGGAATACGAATCCCAAAAGCGTTATTACCATACACAGGATTTGAAATAATTAATTAAAATGAAAATCTTGAAAAAAATTGAAATAAATATTCAACGCAGAGACGCTAAGACGCTAAGAAAAATTCTGCGCCTTTGCATCTTTGTGTTTATCCTTATTTGTTTCTCAGCAAACTCTAATGCACAACGAAATCAAAACAATGGTGAGTTAGCCAATCAATATGCATCAAGTGGTGAATGCGAAAAAGCAATTGTTTATTTTGATAAATTTTATGATGATGATCCATTGGCAGCTTATCCGGGTTATCTCAAATGTTTATTGTCATTGAAAGAGTATGACAAAGCAGAAAAATTAATTAAGAAACAAAACAAGAAATTTTCCAATGACCCATCCTATAAAGTTGATCTTGCTAATGTGTATGAGTTGAAAGGTGATAATGATAAAGCGAAAAAATTATACGGTGAAATAATTAAAAATTTACCTCCTGATGTTAACCAGGTGAATATGCTTGGCAATGCTTTTATGCAGCGCCAGATGTATGACTTAGCCGCACAAACTTATGTGCAGGGACGTAAGACATTACGTGGTTCTTATCCCTTCAGCTTTGAATTGGCAGAAGTGTATGCACAACAGGGAAAGAGTCAGGATATGATTGATGAGTACCTGAATGTGATTGAATACAACCCAGGTTACATTGCCAATGTTCAGACTATTTTACAGAATAAATTAGGCAATGATCCTTCAGGTGGTTTATCAGATATACTGCGCACATCACTTTTACGTAAGATTCAGAAAAGCACACAGACAACTGAATACAGCGAACTGTTGTATTGGTTGTTCTTACAGGAAAAAGATTTTGACTCAGCACTTATTCAGGCGAAGGCATTGGATAAAAGAGTAAACGGAAGTGGTGAGCGTGTTTTATCTCTTGGAAGATTATGCGTGAGCAACCAGGAATTTACGACAGCAGAAAAATGTTTTCAATATGTGGTGGATAAAGGAGCAGACAATCAAAATTATGTGACTGCAAAAATGGAGTTGATCAATGCGGTGAATTTAAAAATCACTATCTCCAGCAGTTATACACAAGTTGATTTAAACAAGCTTGATCATGATTATCAAATAACAATTGCAGAACTTGGAAAGAGCGCAAGTACTGCTCCACTCATTCGGGGATATGCACATCTCAAGGCATTTTATATTCATCAAACTGATAGTGCAATTGCGCTATTACAACAAACAATTGACTTGCCCAATATCAGCCAGGAGTTTAAAGCGGATTGTAAGTTAGAGCTGGCAGACATTGATGTTTTTACAGGTGATGTTTGGGAAGCAGCTTTATTATATGGACAAGTTGATAAGGATTTTAAAAATGATGCATTAGGTCGTGAAGCAAAATACCGTAATGCAAGATTGTCCTATTACCTTGGAGAGTTTGAGTGGGCAAAAGATCAGTTAAATGTTTTAAAAGCTTCTACTTCACAACTTATTTCAAATGATGCATTATCGCTTGCATTATTAATTAGCGATAATACAAATCTTGATACCGATACAACTTACAGGGCGCTTTTAATTTATTCCCGTGCTGATTTACTTGCTTATCAGAATAAAGATTCATTGTCATTGGTTACACTTGATTCTGTTTTAACATTATTTCCTAATCATACATTAGTAGATGAGGTGTGGTTTAAAAAAGCGCAGATCTATAAAAAAGAAGGACGTTTTGAGGCTGCAATTCCTTATCTGCAGGATGTGATTGAAAAATATTCAATGGATATTTTAGCAGACGATGCATTGTTTCAACTTGCTGATATTTACGAGAACAAACTCAATAATAAAGTCAAGGCACAAGAATTATACGAAACCTTGCTTACTAAATATCCCGGAAGTTTATTTGGTGTGGATGCACGCAAACGTTACAGGAAGCTGCGAGGTGATAAGTTGAATTAGGAAAGAGAACGGTCATTGAGGAACAAAGCAATCTATTTCATAGCATGAGATTGCTTCGTTCCCCGCAAGGACAAAAAAATAGAGAAATGATTATTTATAACGTCACAGTAAATATTGATAATGCTGTTGCTGACGAATGGCTGCAATGGATGAAAGAGGTGCATGTACCCGATGTGATGCGAACAGGATTATTTATAAAGAATAATATTTATAAAATATTAACGGATGAGGATTCTGGCGGACAAAGTTTTTCTGTTCAATACACCTGTGAGAATATGCAGAAATATGAAGAGTATCGCGATAAATTTGCTGCAGCTTTGCAAGCTGATCATGCAAACAGATATAAAGATCGTTTTGTTGCTTTCAGGACTTTGTTAGAACTAACTTAACATCCGTTGTTGGAATCCATACCAACAACACAACTCTAAAAAAGAAAGATGATAACTGAACGTGTTCGTGCCAAGAAACAGTTTGGTCAGCATTTTTTAAATGATGAGGAGATTGCAAAAAAGATTGTTGAAGCGCTGCAATTACCAGATGAATGCAAACAGGTTTTGGAAATCGGACCAGGCATGGGTGTGCTTACCAAATATATTTTAGAGAGAAAAGAATTTAAAACTTACGTTTCTGAAATTGATTTTCAATTAATAGCCTACCTGAAAGAACATTTTCCTTTGCTGAAGGAAAATATTCTACAGGGAGATTTTTTGCAGATGAATATTGCTAATCAATTTAAGGATTCAGTTGCTATCATTGGAAATTTCCCTTACAATATTTCGTCCCAGATTTTGTTTAAGGTTTTAGAAAATAAAAACAAGGTGCCTGTTGTTGTAGGAATGTTTCAAAAGGAAGTGGCAGTGCGTTTAACTTCTGAACCCGGAAATCGTGATTATGGAATACTGAGTGTACTTCTTCAGGCATGGTATGATTCAGAATATTTATTTACAGTAGATCCTGATAAATTTAATCCTCCACCCAAAGTAAAATCTGCTGTAATACGTTTGATACGCAAGAAAAATATTTCCATAGGATGTGACGAAAAAGATTTTAAGAAAGTGGTGAAACAAGCTTTTAATCAACGCAGGAAAACTTTGCGGAATGCCCTGAGAAGTCTGGTTGCTGCTGATCAATTAAACAGTTTGCCTTATTTGGATTTACGTGCTGAACGATTAAGCTGGCAGCAATTTGTTGAACTCACCAATGCAATAAATTTAATCAATAATAAAACAAATCAGCAATGAAAAATTTATTCAAACCACTCGGATGGATATACATTCCTGTTTCAATTACAGGAAGCTGTATCACCTTATTATTAATCGCAATGTTTGTTCACGATTTTTTATTCATTGATTCGCGCAGTCACTCGGTAAGTGATACTTATTATAATTTTATTCCTTATGGATTTATTTACATCGTCACTTATTTGTGGATCGGATCCAGATCATCAAAGCAGGAATAATCAGAACTTCACTGTAACCTGACCTAATAAATTAATGCCCGCCTGCGGATATAAATAATTATCTGAGTATAGTTTATCACCGGAAAAATGAGCATAAGTGTAACCGTTTGAACTGTACATTTCGTTCATTACATTGTTAATCATCAAGCCAAAATTTATTTCATGTGTCAATGTATTTTTAAGTGTATAATTTATTCTTGCATCTAAAGTCTGATAAGGATTTAATGTGCGCGATTCATTTTGCGTGTTGTCAAGATATTGTTTGCCGACATATTTTTCAATCAATTGCAATTGCAAACAATCAACCGGTTTCCAGCTTAGTGAAAGAGCACTGATTTCAGAGGGAGAATAAGCAATTGTTACATTTCTGTAATTGTTATTGCGTTGACCATAAGTATCCCAGTCATCAATGTATTCAGTAAAATATTTTATTTTGTTTTTACTGAAAGTTGCATTTACATCCACCGACCATTTGCTGTCGAAATTATATTTCAATTCAATCTCTGTTCCGTAACGGTAACTTTTTCCTGCGTTGCTCCTGATTGGATTGCCAACATCATTCAATTGACCTGTAGCAACCAGTTGATTTTTGTAATCCATGTAATAAAAATTAATTCCTGCTAAAAGTTTTTTACTGTTAAAGCGATAACCTGATTCATAATCAACCATACTTTCAGGTTGCGGTTTTAAAACATTGTCAACATAATCTGTACGGCTTGGCTCTTTGCTTCCCACACTTGCGGAACCATATACTGCGTTTGAATGATTGATCCTGAAAAGAAATCCTCCCTTGGGATTAAAAAAATTTAATGTTTCATTTTTGGGGACAATACTTAGCTGATCACTCAGTCCATTGAAATGATAGTTAACCGTTCGCTCCTGCAAATCAAGAAATACATCTAATCTATCCGTCACTGAATAATTTACTTTACTATAAATATTGAAATCAGATTTTAATGCATTGTCATTTTCATAACGATAACGGATAGGAATATTAATTGCATATTGAGCCCATATTATTTCAGAATAATGATCACCATCATATTGATTCCATGCACTACCAATATTCCATTTTAATTTTTTATCAGGTTCATAGTTTAATGAATAAGTGAAACCATAAAAATCATTGTCTAACCATTTGCGCCTGATTAAATCCGTCTTGGTAATAGTATCCGCACCTATCACAACATCGGGCAAATTATAAAAGCTGAATAATCCTTCGCCAAAGGCATCACCGGCCTTTTTATATTCCTCATAAAACCCTTTTCCCTTTGTATAATGACTGGCAAGATTTAAACTGAGTGACTCTGAAAGTTGTTGAGCAAACAAAAGCTGGAAATAATCCTGACTGTAATCATCCACCTGCTTGTTGTAAGTATAAAAATTATAATTGCGACCGGAGTTTAAAAGGTGTGCAGCATCTACAGCATTCCAATAATTATTATTGATAAAGTCAATCATTCCCAAACTGTCATTATTCACTCGCACTTCGGGCACACCATACCAGCTCTGATAAGTAATTTCATGTCCTGAAAAGATGTTTGCACGAACCAAAGTTTTTTTGCTGAGATAACCTCCGGATATATAAAAAGATTTTAAGTCAGATGAACCACGATCAATATACCCGGCTGATTTTATTCGCGACAATCTTGCATCCACACTCCAGTGATCCTTCAATAATCCTGAACCAAATGCAACATTATTTTTTATTGTATTAAATGATCCAAATGCGTTACTCGTTTGTGCAAAAGGTTCGGTGCTTAATGCATTTGTTAAAATATTAACGCTTCCGCCAAATGCTCCAGCTCCGTTAGTGCTGCTGCCAACTCCTCTTTGCACTTGTATATTTTCGATGGAAGAAGCAAAATCAGGTAAATCCACCCAATACATATTTTGTGATTCAGCATCATTGATCGGAATACCATTGATCGTAACATTTATTCGTGAAGCATCGCTGCCACGAATACGGATACCGGTATAACCCAGTCCTGTTCCTGCATCAGAAGTAGTAACCACTGAAGGTAATTGATTCAACAGGTATGGCACATCCTGACCGAAATTCTTTTCTTCCAGTTGCTGTTTATCAATTGTTGAATTTGCTATGTTTCCATTACCCGTGCGGGTAGAAGTTACTACCACTTCGTTATTTAAAATTGATGAAGGCAGAAGTGTGATGTTTACCATTGTATCAGCAGTTAAATACAGAGTAAGAATCTGCGGTAAATATCCTAAGTAAGAAACGCTCAAGGTATAATAACCTGAGTTAAGATTTTTAAATTCAAATTGCCCTTCTTTATCTGAACTTGTTTGCCAAAAAGTATTGAGCACACACACATTTGCATTAGCCAACGGTTTGCCTTGTTCATAAATTTTTCCTTTTAGTGAAAACTGGGCATTTACGAAGGAGGTTATTAAAAACAGTAAGAGAATCAACAGCTTTTTCATTTTTTGAATTTTAAGATGGCATGATAATCGTGCATGAGCGAAGCACCAAAAACTGAAGTAAAATCCATCTAAATCTTCCTACGCCTGTATTAACAGGATCAGGTTCAATGGGTATTATCTCAGCTCGTTTTAATTAGTTAACGGCACCCCAGATCAAGGTGGTAAAAGTAAAAACTAAAACGAAAAAAAGGCTTTTGGTGTTCTATATAAATTAATTCACCTATGCATACAGCAGTGTTTATAAAATTATTATCTTTACCCAACAAAACAATATTACATTTAAACCCTATCAAAGTAAAATCATGGTAAACAATTACACTACACGGTTTAAAAATCTCCTGTTCTTATCTCTCCTCACGTTGATTACTTCGGTAACAATGGCGCAGACAACAGCTTTTGGGCCCACAACTCCCGCTGCAGCGGATGACAGAAAACCTTTGGGAGTATATTTTGGTTATGAACGTTCACAATTTATTTATACTCCTGCAGAGTTTGCACCTGCTTTGGCAACAGGCAGCATCATTACCAATGTTGCTTTCTTTTTAAGCACCACAAATGTACCTCCTGGATTTGCCTATGACATCAAAGTTTATATGAAGGAAGTACCTTCTACAACAGTAACTTCTAATACGTGGGCAAATTTAACCGGAGCTTCAGTACTGGTTTTTAATGGTAGTATGGCAACCAGTAATTGGACAACCCCTGGTACATGGGTTAACATTGCACTTACTAACAATCAGGTGACTACAGGTAGTAATATTGAATTTCTTGTGGAAACTAATTGGGCAGGTTCTGCCTCTACCGGATTTGATGGTAACGGATGGTTTGGTTCTGCACCGGGAGGACCGGGGTTTTTTAACTCCATCATGTTCACACAAAATACAAAAACTGCCAGTGGTCAATACTGGGATCAGGATAACGTTCCTCCTTCAGGAAATGGCTCTGTGCAAAACAGAAGACCTAATATCCGGATCATTTCAGTGCTTGCACCTCCATGTTCTGCCAACCCTACTGGTGTTACTGCTAATGCAAGCGCTAACCCGGTATGTGCAGTGCCTTTTACATTAACCTTATCAGGTCTTCCACCTCAAAGCGGTTTTAGCTTTCAATGGTATAGTTCAACTACTAGTGCAGTAGCTGGATTTACAGCAATTCCGGGAGCAACCAATTCATACTACCAGGCAACACAGGGAGTAACTACTTGGTATTATTGCGAGATAAAATGCGGACCAGGTCCAGTTGTACAAGGTACAGGTAACCCCTCTTCCGTGGTTCAGGTAACTCAAAATCCTGTTACCAATTGTTATTGTCCTTCTGGTGCCACCTCTACACAAGATACAGACATTGGTAATGTAACATTTGGCACAATAAATAATGTTGCAGGTGGATGTACTCCCACTAATAATAATGGAACTGCAGGAGGAACTTATAGCAATTTTACTTCTTCAGTTCTAGCACCCAATTTACAACAAGGCACCACATATCCATTCTCCATGTGCCAGATCACCAGCTTCAATACTTTTTATGCAGCATGGGGTCATGTTTTTATAGATTATAATATTGATGGGGTATTTGACCCTGTTAGTGAGCGGGTATTTACCAATGGATTTACATCCTTAGGAGCTCCTACTTTAAATGGTCCTATAACTATTCCATACTCAACTGCAATTGGAACAACCCGCATGCGTGTAATTTTAAGGGAACAGGATGCAGGCGGAGGACCCGGAAATGATCCTTGCGGAACGTATGCGTGGGGAGAAACAGAGGATTATAACGTGAATTTAATTGCTGGTCCACCTTGTACTACTCCTGTAGTAGCCGGCACAGCTGTTAGTACGGCCTATGATGTTTGTCCTCTCCAGTCGTTTACTTTATCCATTACAGGCAATACGTCTATCGGATCAGGTCAGAAATGGCAATGGGAAAAATCAACTACAGGCTGTTTGGGTAGCTGGTCAATTACGGGTGTTTCTGATACATTAACAACTTTAACCATCGCTTCGCAAGCAGTTACAACATGGTATCGCTGTAAGATTACTTGCAACAGATGTTGCAGTACCGTTCTAGGTTACACCGCTTGTGCCCAGGTAAATTCTAATCCTTCAAACCTTTGTTATTGCAATCAGCAAAATAATGGTACAATTCTTCATGGATTCGATTGCAGCAGCTCCTTCATAAACACTGTTCAGATCACTCCAACTACGCTAAACAATGCCAATACCGGCTGTACATCAGGTAATGCAACTGCTTATACCATTTACGCGGCATCAGGTTCCACTACTGCAACGATTGTCCAGGGCACTACTTACAATCTTACTGTTGCTACAGGAGGATCTGCACAAAGTATTTCAGTATGGATTGATTTTAATGGTAGCGGTACTTTTGATGCAACTGAGTGGTATGGTGTAACCGGTACTCCTGCAACAGTGCAGGCAGCAGGAACTTATACTATCCCTATTACAATCCCTACTACTTTTCCATTTACAGGTTTAACGGGTATGAGGGTACGTTCCAGAATCAATACGTTGAATGGTTCAGGCGATGCATGTACTAATTTTGGTTCAGGTGAAACGGAAGATTATTTTGTAACCATTAATCCTCCCACTTATCCCTTCTGCGATGGTACATTTCCTGGTACAACTACTGTGACTACTGTTGCCAAAGATACTGCCTGCTCAGGTAGTCCAATTAATCTTACCTTAACTCCCACTCCTATTTCGGGACTCAATATGCAAGGATTATCTTACCAATGGCAATTAGATACTATCCCTGGTGGTGTTCCGACCTGGCAAAATATTTCAGGAGCTACCAATAAAACATTAACTACCAGTCAGACGAGATATACCTGCTATCGTTGTGTTATAACATGTACAGGTTTTGGTGGGATTATAAATTCTTCCAGAGTATGTGTAGTTAACCGTCCTGCTACATGGTTAGGTGGTTCAGGAAGCACTGCTTCTAATGACTGGAGTAATCCTGCTAACTGGTGTGGACGTGTACCTACTTTATCAGATAGTGTTCAGGTAGCAAAGTGGGCAGCTGCAGCTTACAGAAGTGTAACAAGTACAAATTATGTGGGTCCTGTTGTTCAGTCAGGTATGGCGGTATCTGCTTATATGCTTCAGATAGCTCCAACAGATACCCTTAAACTTCTTACGGATTCTTTAACAGGTGGTTTTACGGTACTTCAGGTTTTAAATGATAGTGGGGTAGTGAATACGACTAACATCCAGGCAGACACTGCAGCTTTTAGTAATGGTGGTTTAGCAATTGGAAGCGTTCTTCCTTTCAAAGGAGGAACCTATGAAGAGGTTTCGCAAATAATTTTCTCAGCAAATGAATTAGCAGCTTCAGGTTTAAAGCGAAATGATATCATTGATTCTTTGTTCTTTCATTTTAAATCACGTGCAAGTATTCGTCCTTATGAACAATTCCGTATTTCATATGGTTTAACTTCACAGGATCAATTTACTTCTACAGCCAAAATTGACACGCAATATACCGGAGCGCCTCTTACTCAAATTTATTTTAATGCGTCTCTTCCTATATATACCATGGTTCCGGGAGCATCCGGCACATTGAAACTGCCGGTTACGGGTTTTCAATATTCTGATACTACTAAGAATATTGTGCTGCAGATTTGCTTTAATTCTCTAACTAATAATCCTGGTGGAAATGACCAAACTTATTATACTGTAATGGGTTTGAAAACTTATCTTCAAATAGAGAATGCCAGTATTGCTCAGGATGGTTGTGTCCTTGTCCAAGGTACGAACGGATCCACTGCAGGTTTTACACCAACAGTTAACCGTCCTAATGTAACTTTTAGATTCCATCGTCCCCAAAAAACATTAACTGCTAATGTCGGAAGTGCACCCTTCTCAGGTGGAGGATTAAAGATGCCCTCTACTGGTAAGTTATATTTAAGCAATACTAATTTTTCCGTTCTTAACGGCACTCCTGCCAATGATGGATTAATTAGTCTTGATAAATCAACTTTTACAACAAGTCTGGATTTTGTAAATAATGTTGCCGGAATAGTTGATATGGGTTACAAACCAAGCGGGATTCAATATACCAGCACTTTCAATGTGAATGGTGCAGCAGGTTTGACAAATAGCGGAACAATCACTACCAGTGATGATGTGATTAATGTAAATAACGCAGCTAGCACAGTTAACAATAGTGGAACTTTGAATCTTGATTCCACATTATTTACAATTGCTGGAACTTATACCAATGGTGGCATTACTAATCTTGCGTATGCCCCAACTGGTTCTCAAAGAAAAAGCACCATCTTCTTTAACGGTGTTAACTGGAATAATAACGGAACATTTACTCCGGGTATTAAAAGTAGAGTAGTGTTTGGAGGTGCTTCCAATCAAAACCTTGGCGGTACCCAATCCACTACATTCTGGGATTTCAGAATGGAGAAAGGGGCATCTACACAAACTATAACATTATTTAACCCAATTACAATTAATGATAGTGTTTCATTAGGTAATGGAAGAATAATTATGAATTATAATAATATAACTTTTAATAATAGTACCGCGAGCGCGATGAAGCGCGATGCAGGTGCTGCTAACTTTACTCCAAATGGTATATTGGTTTCTGATACATTAGCTAAATTTAAATGGTATATTGGAGCAATATTAGGTACTCATAGCATTCCTTTTGGTAATCCAACTTATGCTAATAATGGATACATTCCTTTCACCATAAATATGACTGCAGCGGGAAATTTAGATACGGTATCAGTGTTAACATACGGTACTCCTGCTAATAATCTCCCCTATCCAAATGGTGTTGCCCACCTCAACGATACCTTAGGTGCTAACAATTCAGCCAAAACGGTAGATCGGTTTTGGGTAGTGAGTAAATCATCCGGTTCTACTCCGGCTACCAATTTAACATTTGCTTTTAGCGATGGTGAAAGACCTGCAAACATGAACTCAACTGGAGTGGATCAGGGAAAAGCGCAGCCGTGGGGTCAGGCTGGTGGTTGGAGAGCTGCTCCGGGAACACAAACTTATAGTCTAGCGAACATTGGATTATGTTCCTTTGCTCTGCCCAGTGCCTGCACCTATCGAGTAAACATTGTCAATGTAACCGGATACATCTGGAATTTTGGAAACAGTAACCCTTGGACAATTGCAAATGCATCAAGTCCACTTCCTATTAGCTTGTTAAACTTCAATGCTAAGGCAATAGAAGATAAAGTTCATATTAACTGGGAAACAGCATCAGAAAAAGATAATGATTACTTTACTGTGCAACGCACCAATGATTTTAGTACGCATATTGATATTGCACAGGTGCCAAGCCATGGCAACAGCAATGATGTGGAGGAATATGATACCTGGGATAATAATCCTAAGACAGGATTAAACTATTACCGCTTATTACAAACAGATATAGGCGGAAGCGCTAAACCTGTTTCAGATTATGTAGCGGTACGCTTTGGTGTGAAATCAACATTTGAAATTCTGTATGTAACCAATGAATCAGAAGTGGAAGTAATTTATGATTACGACAGTGAAGAGAATGTGGATTATACGGTTACTGATATGTTAGGTAAAACAATGGCAATAGGTTTAAATACTCCTGCTGCTCCTGGTGTAAACATTATTAAGCTGGATGCTTCTGCATGGCCACATGGCATGTACATGATAACTCTTCAAAACAGTGAGAAGAAGGTAACGCATAAGCTGGTTTATTAATAGCTGATTATTAAATACAAAAACGCCTCGCACATTGCGGGGCGTTTTTGTTTGGATGCCATTTACAGTTGACAGTTGATAGTTGATAGTTGATAGTTGATAGTTTGCAGTGGTTTGAAAAAAACCCCTAACCCCTAAAGGGGAACAGTAAATGGCTAAGTTTCCAGTAGTAATTTTAAGTTTGAGTTGATGGTTTGAATAATCCTATGCCTTAAAACGGAACAGTGAATCGTTAGTTTTAATGAGATTTGAAATATTAGGTTTTGAGTTTTATACTATTGGCATTTCATGTAAAGTGAACTGTAACTCCGGAAAAACTTATTTCAGGTTTTTAATTGAAGTTTAACCTTTATAAAAAAACAATTGTGATGCGGAAGATGGATATTCAATAACTTTTGTGCCTGGCAATAGGATGCCATAAAAAACAGCATCAGAATAAATACTTTCATGTTGCTATTTAAAGGTTATTTACAATATGTCAAAAATTCATAAGCAGTACCGCTGATATTACGGTAAGTTATTTCACCTCCAATATTATGTGTGGCAAGTGAACGGGTGCATATTAAACAGATAATAAATAATCCATATAATTTTTCTTTGGTTATGTAGTTAATAATGCGTTATTGAAATCTATATGGAATACTTTAGATATGATATAACACGGTTGTAATATTACAGTGTTAACCAAAGCAACTACAAGCGAAATAATCTATTCAGTAAACCAGTAACTGTAAACCGTAAACTGTAAACTGTAAACTATGAACTGTAAACCGTAAACTGAAAACTAATTCACAACCGGCAAAAACGAATACTCCTTACCAAACTCCAGCATCTGCTCTAAAAAAGTTTTTGGATATTCCACTTTCACATCAGTAATATTATTTCCATCCATCACAGCAACAAGCTTGGGCTGAATAAAACCCATGTATGGTGCAGCATCTAATTTTGCATAGCGATCATGCACTTCTTTTATTATTGCCTGATCAGCTTTAACACCATAGTTCTCTACCAGATTTTTACCTGCGTTAAAATCGCCTTCAGACTTTATGCGCTGAATTTCGCGCAGAAGGTCACCAAACAGTTTGCGCAGTTTATTGTAATCATTAATTACAAAATAGGTTTTGCCTTCGCGCACCTGTTTTTCAATAACATTTTCTGCTTTTCCTTTTTCAAAAGCCCACGCTGCAACTAACTGGCGGTTACGCATGTGTGATTCCTCAATATTATCGCCCGGATTTATACGGTATAGTTGTGTCATTAATCCATTGAGGAGATAATAATCATATTGCGCTTTTCCTACTTCCAATGAAGACATTACTCCTATGTCAACTAATTTCTGATCCATGATGTAATACAAACCCACAAGGTCAGCACGCGCCTCTTCCAAAGCTCCTGCGTAATTCTTTAATGTTTGATCAGTGGTTCCCACACCAGGATTAATCTGACCTGATGCATGACCGATCACTTCGTGCATATCCACATGCAAATCGCTGGAAAGCGCACCATATTTTTTAGCACGTTCAATAACTTCTTTGCTTGAACCAAACTCATCAATCACCGGGCTTTTAGCACGCACATAATTATAAGCGCCCACAATGTTTCCAAGTGAAACAGATTTAGATCCATGCTGTTCGCGAATCCATTCATTGTTTGGAAGATTGATGCCAATCGGTGTGGATGGAGCTGCATCACCGCACTCACCTATTACTGTAATAACTTTTGCAGAAATACCTACTACGTTTTTCTTTTTATGCTGATCCATAATGGGTGAATGATCTTCGAACCATTGTGCCTCTTTACTGATTGTTGAAATAGTTTTAGTAGCCTCCATGTCTTTGATACTTACAACGGATTCATAACTTCCTTTTTTCTGCAAGGCATCCTGGTAAACTTCAATAAATCCAATCACTGCATCCACCTGGCTGCTAGTATCTTTTACCCAGGAGATGCTGTAGTCATCAAAGTCTTTTGGATTACCTGACTGAAAAAACTGAATGAGTTTATTAAATGTGTTTTTCTGATTATCGTTTTCTGCAACCGTTACTGCTTTCTGCAACCAGGAAACAACTTTTTCGAGTGCAGCGCTGTACATCCCTCCTACTTTCCAGGTTTTCTCTACGATCTTTCCGTTTTCTTTTACCAGCTTTGAATTTAAACCATAAGGTGACTTATCACCGGCATGCTGTTTCAGCAAATCATTGTAAAAATCTTCAGCTTCTTTTTGTGTCACGCTTTCATAGAAATTATTCGCTGATCCTTTCACTACGTCAATGCCTGCTGCGAGATTGGTTTCTTTAACATCCACATTCGGATCGAAGATTGTCGTTTGCATAAGCTTTAAATAATCCTCCATGCTGAGTCCATTTAAAGGAATGCGGGTTTGATCGCTGTTGATAACGAGTTGTTTGAAATAATCAAATGAAAATTCCGGAATCATTTTAACCGCTGCATAATGATGATGCACACCATTGGCAAAAAAGAACCGCTTGGCATAAGTCTCCAACTTTTTGTAATCCTCACTGCTCTTATCACCTTTATAAGTTTCTAAAATGGTTTCAATGGTTTTGCGGACACGCAGATTGTTTTTATTTTTCTGATCATAAAAAATATCACGACCGCTTAATCCTGCCTGGTATAAATAATAAGCTAATTGTTTTTGCTTTAATGAAAGTTGATCAAACCCTTTCACCTGGTAACGCAACACCTGAATATCAGCGAAGCGGTCAGCTATGTAATCAAATTCTTTTGGCTGATCCATTTTAGTTTCAGTGTTTGCAGCTTTGTGCTCATTGCATGAGGAAATGATTACAAGAAACATTCCTGCAAGCAACCACGATAATGTATTTTTCATTGGAATAAATTTAATTGAGGTGCGAAACTATCTTTTTTTGATGAGTGAGGAAGGAGGTATTCGACCAATGAGAGAAAAGGCACGACATTGAACCCTACCATTAACCCCTTCAAGGTTTTAAAAACCTTAAAGGGTTGTTACATGAGTTTCTTAAAAATCTCCCTGCACACAAGGCAATATTCTATTTTTGCAATAGATGAATAAAAAAGATTTTATCAAATACTGGATTAGAACTGCTGATAAAGATTGGAAAGCTGTTCAACAACTTTATTAGGGAAAATCTTATGTACAGGCATTGTTTTTTACACATCTCACACTGGAAAAAATATGTAAAGCATTATGGATAAGAGATAATGAAAACAATCATCCGCCACGCATTCATAATTTAAACACACTTCTAAGAAATACTAAAATTGAATTAACGGAAGAGCAGTTGAAGTTTATTATTCTGATGAATGATTTTCAATTAGAAGGGCGTTATCCTGATTATTCGGAGAAAATTTACAAGCGATGCAATGCAAAATATACTAGGTTAATTATTAATGAAGCAAATACTTTACGTAAATGGTTACTAAAAAATCTGCGATAAAAACCGTTACTGCTTTTGCCCGCGAATTAAAAAATCAAGGGATTAGTTTGCGTAAAGTTTTTTTATTTGGTTCTTATGCTGAAAACCGTCAACATCAGTGGAGTGATATTGATGTAGCCTTGGTGGCTGATGAATTTATTAATTTCGGTTATGAGGACATGAAACGATTTATTTCCATTCTCACCAAGAAAAATTACGCCAGCATTCAACCCAGAACATACTCAACAAGTTATTTTAAAAAGGGAGATCCGTTTATTGATGAGGTAATAAAAGCAGGTATGGAAATCCACTTTTAGAATTTATCAATTTCTCTTCTCAGTCGTTTACAGGTATTTCTTAAACATCTCCCATATCACAATCCCTGTACACACCGCAATATTCAATGAATGCTTGGTTCCCTGTTGGGGAATTTCAATACTCGCATCACAATTATTAATTACTTGTTGATCCACACCATTCACTTCATGGCCAAAAACAAGTGCTATTTTTTTTTCTTCAGGCAATACAAATTCATTCAATGCAATGCTTGAATTTGTCTGTTCAATAGCTGCAAGGTAAAAATCTTGCTGCTTTAAATGTTGTATAATATTTAAAGTTGATTCAGCATATTCCCATTGAACAGTTTCTGTTGCGCCCAATGCACTCTTTAAAATATCACGGTTAGGAGGAACTGGAGTTATACCACACAAATAAATTTTATTAACACGGAATGCATCTGCAGTACGAAATACTGAACCCACATTTAACGCACTGCGCACATTATCAAGTACAATCACTAACGGTATTTTATCTGTTTTCAAAAAGTCTTCAACAGAAAGGCGTCCCAACTCATCATTTCTCGTTTTCTCCATGAGGGATTTTATACTTTAGCAAACGTAAACTAAAAGAGTTTAAAGTTTGTAGTTTAAAAATAAAGAGGGTGTCCTCACTTTTAATCATCAAATTACCAAATCATCAAATTGATTGAATGTCCACTATTCAAGATCGTCCAGTAAAAGCCAAAGAAGATACTCCGCTGATGGTTCAGTACAATGCCATCAAAGCAAAGTATCCGGATGCGCTGTTACTTTTTCGTGTTGGAGATTTTTATGAAACCTTTAATGAGGATGCTGTTAAGACTTCAAAAATTTTAGGAATTGTTTTAACAAAACGCAGCAACGGCTCCGCATCAGAAATGGAGCTGGCCGGTTTTCCTTATCATTCATTGGATACTTATTTACCAAGATTAGTTCGTGCCGGAATGCGTGTGGCAATCTGCGATCAGCTGGAAGATCCAAAGCTTGCAAAGAAAATAGTTAAGCGTGGTGTAACAGAAGTAGTAACTCCCGGTGTAGCATTCAGTGATAAAATCCTTGATCATAAATCAAATAATTTTCTCGCTGCTGTACACACTGCAAATAACACCACAGGCATTGCATTGATTGATGTAAGTACCGGTGAATTTTTTGTGACACAAGGCACAGGTGAATATCCCGATAAAATTCTGCAGAGCTTTGATCCGAGCGAAATACTTTTATCCAAACCAACCATGCGCCTTTTTGAGCAGCAATATGGCAAGCGGTTTTATACTTATAGCATTGATGACTGGGTTTTTCAAAGCGCTTATGCAAACGATGTGTTGCTAAAACATTTTGATACGCTTTCGCTCAAAGGTTTTGGTATTGAAGAACTGGACTGCGGAATTATTGCAGCCGGTGCCATCATACATTACCTGCAGCAAACACAGCAGGATCGTTTGCAGCATATCAATCGCATTGCACGAGTAGAGGAAGAACGGTATGTGTGGTTAGATAAATTCACTATCCGGAATCTTGAATTGATTCATTCTCCACATGAAAAAGCAAGAACACTTTTAGATGTATTAGACAAAACAGTTTCACCGATGGGTTCGCGCATGATGCGCAGGTGGATTATGTTGCCACTCAAAGAAAGATTACCGGTTGAAGAAAGACTCGAGATGGTGGAGTTTTTTACAAAGCATGATGAAACAGGTTTATTTATTTCACAACAACTAAAAATAATTGGCGATTTAGAAAGACTAACTTCTAAAATCTCCATTCGAAAAATTTCTCCACGTGAAGTGCAGCAATTAAAACGTGCGCTCACTGCTTTAGATCCTATTCGTTCTGCCTGTTTTAATAGTGGTAATCATGGATTAAAAACAATTGCCGGACAATTTAATCTCTGCACTGAATTATTAAAACGTATTGAAACTTCCATACAGGACGATCCTCCGGCAATGATTAACAAAGGCGGAGTGATAAGAAAAGGAATTTCTGCTGAACTGGATGAGTTGCGTGAGATTGCCTACTCAGGAAAAGATTATTTGTTAAAGATTCAGCAGGAAGAAATTGAGAAAACAGGAATTGGTAATCTTAAAATCGCATTTAATAATGTGTATGGTTATTATATCGAAGTAACTAACTCACACAAGCATAAGGTTCCGGCTGATTGGATTCGCAAGCAAACCTTAACCAATGCTGAACGTTACATCACTGAAGAATTAAAACATTACGAAGAAAAAATTCTGGGTGCCGAAGAAAAAATCTTAGCGCTCGAAGAAAAATTATTTATGGAGTTGATTGCAGAGATGACTGAATACATTCCCTCTCTTCAATTAAATGCAAGCTTAATCGCACGTTTAGATTGTCTTTTATCTTTTTCAAAAGCAGCACTCGAATACAATTATGTAAAACCACATTTGAATGATGGTTTGGCAATAGACATTCGCAGCGGTCGTCATCCTGTTTTAGAAAGACAATTACCGCTTGGAGAATCATACATTGCCAATGATGTTTATCTTGATCAGGATAACCAGCAGATCATCATTATCACCGGACCAAACATGTCGGGTAAATCTGCATTGCTCCGGCAAACGGCATTAATTGTTTTGATGGCGCAAACAGGAAGTTTTGTTCCTGCAATTTCTGCAGAGATTGGAATGGTGGATAAAATTTTTACACGTGTAGGTGCATCTGATAATATCTCTCAGGGAGAATCCACATTTATGGTGGAGATGAATGAAACGGCAAGCATCCTTAATAATATTTCTTCGCGAAGCTTAATCCTCTTAGATGAAATAGGAAGAGGAACCAGCACCTATGATGGTATTTCCATTGCATGGGCAATTGCAGAATATATTCATGAGCATCCTCAGGCGAAAGCAAAAACACTTTTCGCAACACATTATCATGAGCTGAATGAAATGAGCGCACAGTTTCCGCGCATCAAGAATTATAATATCGCCATAAAAGAAAGCGGCAATAAAATTCTTTTTTTACGAAAGCTGGTACCCGGTGGAAGCGAACACAGTTTTGGAATTCATGTTGCTAAAATGGCTGGCATGCCGGATTCTATCGTTCATCGCGCTAAAAAAATGTTAACCATTTTAGAAAAGGCACATAGCAATACAGAATTAATCCGCTCATCCAACATCACAGACCGGAATGAACATTTGCAGTTAAGTTTTTTTCAATTGGATGATCCGCTGCTTGAGCAAATCCGTGATGAGATAATGCAGACTGATATTGAAACACTTACCCCTGTGGAAGCTTTGCTAAAGCTACATGAAATAAAAAAACTCATTGCAAAAGAGAAAGAGAAAAAATAATTTTGAGTTATGAGTTGTGAATTATGAGTTTTAAGTAATTCAAAATTTAAAATTCAACATTTTATTTATATTTGCCCCCGCATTAGCGAAGTAGCTCACCCCGATGTGTCGGGAGGTTGAGCAAAGCAATAAGCGAAAGTAGCTCAGTTGGTAGAGCGCAACCTTGCCAAGGTTGAGGTCGCGAGTTCGAGACTCGTCTTTCGCTCCAGTTAAAACCCTCTCACTACCAGAGAGGGTATTTAATTTGAGGGTTTGCAGTTTACGATTTACAATTAATATGCAACTGTAAACAGTAAACTGAACTGCCCGGGTGGTGGAATTGGTAGACACGCAGGACTTAAAATCCTGTGACCTCAACAGTCGTACGAGTTCGATTCTCGTCCCGGGTACTAAAAACCTCTCAGTCCATTGAGAGGTTTTTCTGTTTTAAGTAAATAATATTTCCTGTAAAACATCTCCTACTCCCCCTTGAATCTTAACACTTAATTTTGTTGAAAGGTTTTTTAAAAAAGATATGTCTGAAAAAATAAAATCAATAAAAAAATATTCGTTTCAGTTTGGTCAGCGCTCATTTGGTAATTGGGCTGATGTGGAAGATGAACCTGTGTTATCATCCGTTACTCAATATGATGAACAGGGACATCTGTTTGAAGAAATAAAATATAATTCTGATGGGGAAATAGAAGAACGTCATCATTATAAATATGATAATGCCGGTCGGGTGGTTGAATATAAAATGGAAATGCCATTGGATGAAGTGGAAGAATCCACACGAACAACCAGGAATGAAAAAGGTTTTGCAACCTGTATTCAAAAATTTTATGGTGATGATGGTGGTGAGAAAAGAGACTTTATTTACAATAACCTTGACGAAGTAGAATCAATTTCACATTATGATGAAGAAGGCGTGTTGGAGCAGAAAGAAGTTTTATCTTACGATGATAAAAAACGACTTGTGAAACGGGAAGTATACGATGAAAATAATTCTCTTAATAAAGTTACAACTTTCCTTTATGGAGATAATGATCAGCCCGTAGAACAAAACGAATTTGATTCAAAAAATAATTTGTTAAGCAAGGTTGCATTTACTTATGATGATCATGGCAATGAAATAAAAGTTTTGCAAACCAATGAAAAAGGTGAAAAGACTACTGTGATAATTACACAATACGATGACCTGCACCGTCCTGTTCACAGAAAGTCCTCCGGTTTTTATACACGTATAACACAATATGCTTACGATGAAAAAGGAAATCTCACTGAAGAATCTTTGAGTGATGAAAACGGGATGATCATCACACGCAGCTTACATGATTATGATGAAAACAATCGTTTGGCTGCTGATGCATATTATGAAACTGATCTCACACGCGCTGGTCGCGACACAAGTTTAGGCAGCAGATATGAATATGAATTTTACACATAATTTTATTTTGTCATGTCGACAACATCTATAATTTAAAATCTATAATCTAAAATCCCAAAAAGTGTCATACAAAAATCTCCAACACTTTATTCAGACCTTAGAAGAACGTGGAGAATTAGTGCGAATCACAGAGCGTGTAAATCCTCATCTGGAAATCGCAGAAATCACTGATCGCATTTCAAAACAATATGGTCCTGCTTTATTATTTGAAAATAACGGTTATGATTTTCCCGTGCTTATCAATTCGATGGGAACTGAAAGAAGAATGGCGCTTGCACTTGGTGTTGAACGTCTGGATGATGTTGCTCATGACATTGAAAAATTATTTAAGTCATTAACCGCGCCTAAAAATAATTTTCTCGATAAATTAAAAATGCTTCCTCAATTGGGAGAGATTGCTTCATGGATGCCAAAGGTGATTAGTGGCAAAGGGGAATGTCAGCAGGTCATTATGCAAAATCCTGATGTTACTAAACTTCCTGTTTTAAAATGCTGGCCCGAAGATGGCGGTCCATTCATCACACTGCCTGTTATTCAAACACGTGATCCTTTAACAGGAATCCGTAACGTGGGCTTGTACCGCATGCAGATTTTTGACAAAACATTAACCGCTATGCACTGGCACCGACATAAAGTTTCTGCACGCCATTTTAACGAATACAAAAAACTAAAACAACGCATGCCTGTGGTTTTAAGTATTGGTGGCGATCCTGTTTATTCTTATGCTGCAACCGCACCATTGCCTGATGGGGTAGATGAATTTATGTTAGCAGGGTTTCTTCGTAAGAAAAGAGTAGAACTTGTTCAATGTTTAACCCAAGACATGCAGGTTCCTGCAGATGCTGATATTATTATTGAAGGGTATATTGATCCTGAAGAAGAATTTATTTTAGAAGGACCTTTTGGAGATCACACCGGTTACTACTCACTCGCTGATTATTATCCGCGTTTTCATATCACTGCAATAACACATCGCAGGGATGCAGTTTACATGGCAACAATAGTAGGTATTCCTCCGCAGGAAGATGCATGGATTGGTAAAGCAACGGAACGCATTTTTCTTGCTCCCATAAAAATGACCATGGTTCCTGAAATTGTGGATATGGTGTTACCTATAGAAGGTGTGTTTCATAATCTCGTTATTGTAAAAATTAAAAAAGATTATCCCGGTCAGGCATTAAAGGTGATGAACTCATTGTGGGGTGCAGGACAAATGATGTTTACTAAAATGATGATCATTGTGGATGAGGATGTAAATATTCATGATCAATATGAAGTTGCAAAATACATTTCAGAAAATGTGGATGTGAGTACTGACATCATTTTTACGCAAGGTCCAACAGATGTATTGGATCACAGTTGTTCACGAATGGCATTTGGTGGTAAGATGGGAATTGATGCCACTAAAAAACTGGAAGAAGAACGTGAACCTGGTTACAGTCATATAAAAATTGTTGTTGATGATTTAAAATCCCTCATTTCAGAAATCGCAAATGAAATCAAAAACCATCCGGCAATTGCTACAGTAAACACGAGGTTACTCGCTTCAGGAATTCCTTTGGCGTTTATTGCGATCAACAAAACAAAACCAAATGAAGTTAAAGAAATTGCCGGTCAGCTTTTCGCTTCAACAGCATTTAATAAAGTTAAAGCGATGATTTTTCTTGATCACAACATGGACATTTCTGATATCGCTGATGCAGTGTGGCGTTTTTCAAATAATGTTGATCCACGCAGGGATCATATTATTATTCCTGCAAGAAATAGCGAAGAATTCAACCATATTGTATTTGATGGCACGCGAAAAACAAAAGAGCTGGATGGGTTTGATCGCGAATGGCCTAACATTCTTGCATCTGATGAAGCCACTATTAAAAGTGTAGATGCAATGTGGGATCGCCTTGGACTTGGAAAATTTATTCCTTCACCGTCTTCAAAATACAGAACTCAATTGTATAAAGGTGGCGCTGTGGCAGAGGAATAATTTGCTATTACCCATATTGTCTGCACAATAGATGCTGTAAGATTTTTTGCATTTTAGTATATGTTTTCAACACTTCTGGTATGTTTGTAGAAAGTGATATAGTGCATTTATTGCATTATGTACACAGAACTAAATAGCAATTTAAAAGTAAAATTATCCTGGTTAATTGCATTTGCTATGATCACCAATTTTGCATTTGCTACTACCTACTATTCACGCACAACTGGAGGAAACTGGAATAGTAATTCTACCTGGTCCACAATTTCCTTTGGCAATTCAACTAATACCGGAACTTATCCGCAAGCTGGTGATTTGGTTTACATCGGAAACGGTTATACAGTTTATCTTAACATTTCTTCTACTGTATCAGGAATAACAGTTGGTCAAGGGACTTCAGGAATATTGGAAATTTTAGATGCCGGAACATTTACACTTACCATTGCCGGAAGTTTAACAGTAAATAATGGCGCAAAAATTTGGTACAACGGAAATAATTCACGCATGCAAAAACTCTTTGTAAGCGGAGATATTACAAATAATGGAACAATAGATTTTTTTTCGGATGCTAATGATGTTTGCAATATTATTTTTAACAGTTCAATCAACAGCATGGTGACTGGAAATGGCACCTATAATCTTAATACTGTTAGCTTAGTTAAAACGAGTTCATCTTATTTGCTCGATGTACAAAGCAATGCGTTTGAAAATGGAATAAAAACGCTCGTACTAACTGATGGAAGATTTATCCATAACAACACAGGTTTATATAGTGTTAATCCGACAGCATCCACTTATTTTCAAATTGATCCGGATGTAATTATAGATGTGCCGCAAGGTAGCCTTGCATTATCTCCGAATCAAAACCATGTTTATCTGCAGGGTTCTTTAATAGTGGATGGTGGAACTGTTTATATAGCCTCCTCTGCAGGAAATAACGGAATGAGGACTGAACAGATTGGAAGTACAATTCCTTATTTAGAAGTTTCTGCAGGAAGTTTGATTGTTTACGGTGGAATATCTTATGCATCTTCAGCAGGCAGTGATCCGTTCAGTTTTAAAATGACAGGTGGAACAATTTTGCTTAATTGTGGTTCTAACGGTACTTCCGTTGAACCATTTTTTATTCCTGATGTAAGTGCGAGCTCATTTGAAATGAGTGGTGGGACGATTACTATACAATCCTCTTCCTATGGAGGACCCAGCACCACTGATTTTTCAATATGCGGAGTAAATGGAACTGTAAACACAACAGGTGGAACAATTCAATTTGGTAATTCTCTAACAACTAGTGGTGATATATTTACATTTAAACCATGTGTAAATGCTGTGCAACCTAATTTTAAAGTTACGGGTGATCCAGGTGCCTCAATCACTTTATGCGTAACACAAACTTCAACACTTAGTTTTAGATTATTAAGCCTTTATATAGACGCAGGAAAAACATTTGACATACGTTCACTTAACGGAAGTTCAGGTGACAGCAAGACAATGACTATTACTTCAACTTATGATGGCACTAATGCTTTCTATAATGACGGAACATTTATCCAGAGAACAAGTACAGTAATGTTATCAGGTACTTTACCGCAAAAAATTTCAGGCAGCAATCAACCCACATTTTTTAATTTCACTATGAATAACATGTCAGGTGCTTCACTCGGGATAAGGTTGGATGTTTCAAACCAACTATCAATGACCAAAGGCGTGTTGAATACCTCATCAACATATATATTATCATGTCTTGCAAACTGCACAAGCAATATTGGTTCATCAACATCTTATGTCAACGGCCCAATGATTAACACAGTTGCATCATCATCTTCCACAACTAAAAATTTTCCAATTGGAAAAAGCGGAGCATACCGGTCTATTATTTTAACAGTTCAGCATTCGTCATCGTCATCTGTTACTTATGAAGCGAATGTTATTAACAGTTCTTCCCAGGCATTGAATTATTCATTTCCATCCACATTATCAAAAGTTTCAATGGCAAGATATTATACTATCAACCGCCAAAATGTTTCTAATTTTACCAATGCAACGATTACACTCGCTTATGGTGCTGATGATGGTGTTACTGATTACACCAACCTTCGTGTTGCACGTGATAATGGATCTTCGGCTTGGTTGAATTCAGGTGGAGTTGGAACTGCCAATGGTTCAGGTGCAATAACTTCCAGTTCATTTACGAGCTTCAATCTCATTTTTACACTCGCAAATTCAACCACAGGCACTAATCCACTCCCTGTCGAATTAATTGATTTTGGAGCTAAAGCGGAGAACAAAAAAGTAATGCTCAACTGGTCAACAGCGAGCGAGAAAAACAGCGATTATTTTGAAGTAGAAAAAAGTATTGATCTTATTAATTACACTTTAGTATGTCATCTTAAAGCAGCGGGCAACAGTACTATCATTTTGAATTATGAATCGTATGATAATTATCCATCACCACAAACAAATTATTATCGTCTTAAACAGGTTGACTTTGACGGAGCGATAAGTTATTCAGATGTGAGAGCAGTTGAGTTATATGAGCCTGCTGATAACCTGATAAAAATTTTTCCGAATCCTGCTACCACTACCATCCATTTAAATACTTCACAGGAAAATTTTGATTTAAATACATTGCATATTTATGATATGAATGGAAAAAAAATAGATTTTAATCTAATTGACTTTTCAAATGGATTTGCACACATACAATTAAATAGTCACGTTTCCAATGGTATTTATAAAGTGGTGCTTCAAACTCCGCAGCATCTATGGCAAGATACCGTTATTGTGAATGCAGAGAATTAACGAATTTTGCGCATCAATTTTCAAAAGATGTTCAGCGTTAAAAAATTTTCAACTACACAAAAAAATTTAGCATCAATTGCTTTTGACATACGCAACAAAGTTTTTGTTGAGGAACAAAAAGTTGATCGGGAAGAAGAGTATGACTCGCACGAAGATGAGAGCCATCATTTTTTATTGATGAAACATGAACAACCTATTGGCACTGCCCGATGGAGATTTACTAATAATGGAATTAAGCTGGAACGGTTTGCTGTTTTAAAAGAACACAGAAATAACGGAGCAGGAAGTTTTTTAGTGAATGAAGTTTTAAAAGATGTACTGCCTCACAAAAAAAATATTTATCTGAATGCACAGGTGAGCGCAATCAGTGTGTATGCACGTGCAGGTTTTGTAAAAGAAGGTGAAATGTTTTCTGAAGCAAATATTGATCATTACAAAATGACTTACAAGCCCGGTGAGCAAACCTCCGAGGTTTAAAACAATGTGTGAGATGTTTTACTGATTTTTGCACTCGTAACATTCGGTTCTCATTCGTTAATTAGTAACCCGTTAATTAGTAACATTCGTAACTCATTCGTTAATTAGTAACCCGTTAATTAGTAACCCATGCAGGTAAAATCAACATACGCTGATATCTGGCGCATTTCATGGCCAATAATGTTGAGCAGTGTTGCAAACACCGTTATCAATATTACCGATGTTGCTTTCGTGGCGCGCATTGGAGAAACCCAATTGGCAGCATCTGCCTTAGCTGGTGTTTTTTATTTTGTAATGGTGATGATTGGAGTTGCAATAGGTATCGGATCACAGATTTTAATGTCAAGGAAAGCCGGAGAGAATGATGCAGCTGGAGTGGGAAATATATTTGATCACAGCATCTTGATTTTGGTTGCACTGGGTTTTATAATCATGGCAACAGTATATTTTATTATGCCCTCCTTCATGCATGTTGTTGTACAATCGCAACCAATTGCTGAAGCTGCCATTCAATATTTAAAAGCAAGAAGCTGGTCATTGCCTTTTATGATGATGCTTGTTTCGCTGAGATGTTTTTATACATCCATCACGTTAACACGAATCATTACTTACACCACAGTGCTGATGATGTTGCTGAATGTATTATTCGGTTATCTATTGGTATTCGGAAATTTTGGTTTTCCAAAACTGGGTATTGCTGGTGCAGGGCTTGCTTCTGGAATTGCTGAAACACTTGCAGCGCTCTATGCATTTTTCTATACACAGTTGCATTCTTCATTAAAAAAATTCAATCTCTTCAGCTTTAAAAAAATACAAACTGAAATAGGATTAGAGATTATGCAACTCTCTTCACCTATCGTTCTTCAACATTTTCTTTCTATGGGAGCATGGTTTTTATTTTTTCTATTTATAGAAAAATCAGGACAACATGCACTTGCCATTTCAAATGTTGTGCGTAGTGTTTACATGATTTTGATGACTCCCATCTGGGGTTATTCCCAGTCATGCAACAGCATGGTGAGTAATTTAATTGGTCAGCAAAAGAGCAATGAAGTGCTTACGTTTGTCGGGAAAATTGTAAAGCTGAGTATGATTACTTCGTTCATTGTTGTTTTATTCACACTTATCTTTTCTCACTTTATATTTAGTGTGGTAACTTCCGATCAGCAATTAGTTCAGGATTCGATGGGAAGTTTTTATGTGATTGCATGTGCTACGATTTTCTTTAGTGTAAGTATGATTTTATTAAGTGGAGTAAGTGGAACAGGCAAAACAAATGTGGCTATGTTTATAGAGATCACCAATATTTTTGCATACTTGCTTTTTGTTTACATCTGTGCTGAAGTGTTTCATACATCGTTAGAAGTAGTTTGGATGTCTGAAATACAATACTGGTTTCTGATGGGCTTGTTTTCATATTTGTATTTAAGAAGTAATAAATGGAAAGAAGAAAATTTACGACTCACTTAATAAAAATGAGAAATAAAAAAATCATTATGAAAATGAAGAGAGATGCTTCGTGGGGGGGCCTAGGACATATGAGGCAAAAGATTGATAGAGTTTGGGCGAAAGCAAAAAAAAATGAAA
>JANLZB010000071.1:0-1501 GCA_031366005.1 Bacteroidota bacterium
CTTTTCCAAAATTCTTATTGGCTCACCGGGCTTGGTTTCATTATTCATTGATTCAATAGAATAAAGTGTTTGCATAACCTTAACCCGAATATTTCTTCTGCTTATCATTCGTAGGAAACTTGATTGATATTTATTTTAAAATTTCTGCAAAGGTAATTGTCTTGAACCATGATTTGGGGAGATAATCAGGATTAAATAGTTTTTTGAGATACTCGACTTCAACTTTATTTTACATTTCCTTTAATCTTTTTTAATACACCCCAATCATGTTCAAGACAAATGAAAAATTGTCGCATACTGTCACTTACTTATTAATTCACAACTGACAACCCATGCGTTTACCTGTCATCTAATCTGAATTAGTCTGTTTGGTACAAAAATTCGTGGTACATTTGCAACCCAATAAAAAAATTAAAATTTAAATTATGGCTAAAGAAAATTTTGAGCTCTTTGATGACAGGGTTCTTGTAAAACCAAATGCAGCTGAAGAAAAAACTGCCGGCGGTATAATAATCCCGGATACTGCAAAAGAAAAACCTCAAAAAGGCACTGTGATTGCAGTTGGAAAAGGAAAATATGCTGAGCAAACAGGTAATATCATCCCTTTACAAATAAAGGCCGGTGATGTTGTTATGTATGGCAAATATGGCGGAACTGAAATAAGCCTTGATGGGGAAGATTACCTTATCATGAGAGCTTCTGATATATTAATGAAAGTCAACTAATCATATTTTAAACCTGTCCCGATACTTCGGGATTCTAATCAAAATAAAATTATGTCAAAACAAATATTTTTTGATATTGATGCCCGCAATAAAATGAAGAAGGGTGTTGATACGCTTGCGAATGCAGTAAAAGTAACCCTTGGCCCAAAAGGCCGTAACGTGGTTATAGAGAAAAAATTTGGTGCACCGGGTATTACAAAAGATGGTGTTACTGTTGCTAAAGAAATTGAACTGGAAGATCCGATTGAAAACATCGGTGCTCAAATGGTAAAAGAAGTAGCCTCAAAAACTGCTGATATAGCAGGTGATGGTACAACTACTGCAACCGTTCTTGCTCAATCAATTATCGGAGAAGGTTTAAAAAATGTTGCCGCAGGTGCAAACCCGATGGATCTTAAGCGTGGTATTGACAAAGCTGTAATTGCTGTTGTTGAGAATCTTAAGAAACAGTCTCAGTCTGTTGGTGATAACAATGAAAAGATTGAGCAGGTTGCTTCTATTTCTGCTAACAATGATGCAACGATCGGGAAACTGATAGCTGAAGCAATGCAGAAGGTAGGTAAAGAAGGGGTGATCACTGTTGAAGAAGCTAAAGGTACTGATACAACTGTTGAGGTTGTTGAAGGTATGCAGTTCGACAGGGGTTATATCTCTCCGTACTTTGTTACCAACAGCGAAAAAATGGAAGCTGAGTTACAAAGCCCGTACATTTTAATTTATGATAAGAAGATATCTTCAATGAAAGACATTCTTCATATTCTTGAGAAAGTTGCACA
>JANLZB010000003.1:0-14862 GCA_031366005.1 Bacteroidota bacterium
CGTGCGCGGATCGATCGTCAGCGTGCGCGCGCGAGCCATCGTCGGCAGAGTCTGCATTAGAGATGCTGAAACAAGTTCAGCATGACACAAGTGATTGTAACTTAAGGAGCGTAAACTAATTTTTCAGTTTGCAATACTTTATCATTTAAAATCAAACTCACAAAATAAATTCCCGGCATTTGCGATCTGGCATTCCATTGATAAAACAATTGATCACCGGATAATTTTTTCTCTTCAATAACATTTCCGTTTGTGTCTGTAATTTTTAAACGTACTTTTTTGCCAGAAGATGACCGGATAGAAATATTAAATGTATCGTTAGATGGATTGGGAGAAATATTTAAATAATGATTTCCTTCTCCAATATTTTCTGAAGTACTCGTTACATAATTATAAATACCGAAAACATATTCACCTTTTTTCAAAGTATCAATCACAATATTTCCAACCTTGTCAGTTGTAGATGTTCCGTGATTAATTGTAAATCCGTTAACGGGTTGCCATTCATCGCGCACAGTAGCACGGTAAAAAAGAATCAGACTATCCTCTGAGTTTGTGATCAAAGTATTATCAAGATATCCATTCAGTGTCGTGCTGCCATTGTAATTAAATGTTGCTTTACTTAAAAAGTTTGCAGCAAAAACGCCATCAATTTTCCAGTAATGGTAATCACTGAGTTTAATGCCCGGATGTGGCATTTTAAAATCATCGGGTTTAACCCAGTTGTGTTCAACACGAACGAGTGAAGAACCACCGCCTGTATTTTGTACGTTCAATAAAATATTAGTTTCGGGAAATTGCGATATGCCTGTAGTTGTAATTGTTCTTTCATAATCAGTAATTGCATCAGATATTTTTTCATTACGATCAAGAGCAATGAAATCAAAAACTCCAACCACTGAAATATGAAAAACATTGGTGGCTGAATCAATAACTACCGTAACAGTAGTATCCATCACCCCATTTGACAAAGTAACTTCCACCGGCATTTTATAAAGATGATTGTTGTTGCCTTTTGTACGCTGACGTGTATGCACAAAATAATGATCCAAACCTCCCGGAAAATATTCAACTGAATCAATTGAGAAATGTGGAAATCCTTCTGTGAAAATCCAGTCATCAAAAAAATGATTCATGTTAATACCTGATGATGTTGTTAAGTCATCACGTAACTGATAACTGTTTGCATTTCCATAAGCATGTTGATTCATATAATATTTACATCCCTGGAAAAAAAGTGAGTCGCCCATATAATTGCGAAGCGTATGTGCAACATCAGCACCTTTTTTATAAACAGTAGTTCCATAAGTGTAAGCAGAAGGAACATTCAGAAATGAAAGATAACCTCCATCATCAATATGCGCTGTTTGTAAAACAACGCGGTGATTGCTTCGTATCCAGTTTTTATATGCAACATCACCATACAATTTTTGTGTATTGAACGCTTCATTAAAACTTGCAAAGCCTTCGTTGAGCCACATGTCACCAGCGGTTTCACAGGTAACTTTATCTCCCCACCACATGTGCGAGAGTTCGTGTGCCCACAAAGTTTCAAAATTCAATGATCCATTAATAAATATTTTACCTATGTGAATGCTGGTAGCATGTTCCATAGCACCGGAGTTAAATGGAATTTCAACAAAGCCTACTTTATCGAATGGATAAGGACCGTAAGCGGTAATATAATTGGAAAGGATACTGTCAATATGCTGAAATGTTGCAAGAGTGCTAACCGTATCAGCAGGCAAGCAAGCCCATTGAACCGGAATTCCGTTGCTGATTTTTTGCAATAAATAAAACGGTGCTACTGCAATGCTTGCAAGATATGTTGGTATTGGTTGATTCATTTGCCAGTGCCAGGTTATAGTGCCATTTGAATTGGCAATTAATCCGGCAAGCTCACCATTGCAAAAAGCCTGCAGATTAACAGGAGTGGTAATAAAGAAATCATAAAGTGAATGATCGGTAAATTCATCAATGCATGGAAACCAAATCTTACCAAGGTTATGCGGATCAGCAGCAAAACCTACACCCATATTAAATGCATAGTTTCCAGAAAAATAAAATCCGCCCCAACCGCTTGCATCCTGTTTGGGATGTCCGTGATAAGTTATGTTTAAAGAGATGGTATCATTTATATTTAATGTTGTTGGCAAAGTAATTCTTAACGTAGTGTCATCATAAGAATAAATTAAATTATTACCTGCTTGGGTTACACCATCTATTTGCAATTGTAAAAGACTTAAAGGAACAGTAGTAACTCCGTTTTGTTTTGACTGGAGCAAAACTGTAGTTTGCGCCCTGATTGTTTGAGCAGAGTAATCAATGCTGTCAATTGAAATAGTGTATTTAACTACGTGAAGTGTGTCGCTTACTCCGGTTGCGTTGGAATTAAAAGAAAAAAATAAAAAAAGAATAATACTTGTACAGAATAAACGAAGTTGTTTGCGTGCAGATTTCATTGAATATATATTTAATCTGCTAAAGATACATACGTAACTTCAAACTTAAATTTGTTACAATAAAATCTATTCCCTCAACTTATCGAGCAAATGATTTAACTGTTTTGCTTCCGCAGTGCTCAGGTTTTTCATCACTCCATCCATTGATTCTTCTTCTTTCTCCATCCGCTTTAAAAGGTCTAATCCTTTTTTAGAAATCTTTACATCCACAGCCCTGCGATCAGTTTCACATAAAACCCTTTCTACATAACCAGCCTGTTTCAATCGCTCTACAATGCGGGATACATCACTTACCTTATCGAGCATGCGTTCTTTAATCATAAGGATAGTACAAGGTTCCGGATGACGGCCCCGCAAAATCCTGAGTGCATTATACTGCTGACCGGTGATATCATACTTTTTAAAAACATTCATGTTATGATACTGAATCCAGTTAGCAGTTAAAAGAATGTTTAATGCAGCTTTGTGATGTACATTGCGAAACTTAGTGCTCTGAATTTCCTCTTCAATTGTTGCCATTTAATTTCTATTGTTAAAAAAATAAAACTACTTAAAAAAGTAAAAGGGTTCAGGACAACTCCCAAACCCTTTGTTTACGGATTGTGTCTCCGGAAATTATTTTTGTTTAATCATTACTATGTTCAGATTCATTGCCACTTCATCACTGGCAACCAATCCGCCTGCTTCTGTAGCAGCATTGTATTTTAAATTATAGTCAAAACGTTTAATTGTACCTTTTGCTTTAAAACCGGCTTTGGTATTTCCCCACGGATCATTAACTGTTCCGCCATAAGTAACATCAAATTTTACAGGCTTTGTTACATCACGAATTGTTAAATTACCTTCCAACACATATTTTTTATCGGCTACTTTTTTCATTGAAGTGCTGGTGAAACTCATTTTAGGATATTTTTCAGCATTAAAAAAATCATCGCTCTTTAAGTGTTTATCCCGCATTTCGTTATCAGTATTGATGCTGTTAACATCTACAGTAAAATTAATTTTTGCGTCTGAAAAGTCAGGTTTCACAGATTCTGCTTTTCCGTCAAACATCTTAAATGTTCCATTAAGTTCTGACACCACCATATAGTCAACGTTAAATTCTATATTGGTGTGAGCAGCATCCACTTTCCAGGTTTGTGCATTAGCGTTCATGAAGCTTATTAAGCCCATGAGTAAAATAATTGTTTTTTTCATCTTGATATTTTTTTTATTTGTTTGACAATGCAAATATATGTTAAAACATTTGATGTTATAACATTAAATGTATAAACATTTATAATTAATTCAATATCAGCGGTAAAAATTTAAATGCCGATTTATATTTTTGCCTCATGAGTGATGATTTAGGCTTTTTGTACCGGTTGGCAAATGCGAATGATTTCATTGCGGTTTCAACCCTTGCTGCAGAAACTTTTCGAGAGTCGTGGACGGAAGAGGGAAACGAAACAGATATAGATCAGTATGTGAATGATAATTTTATTGTTGGCAAAATCATTGAAGAGCTTGCTGATGCGAACATTACCTACGTGATCGCGTTACATAATGATGAACCCATTGCTTATCTAAAGCTGGAGCGAAACCTGATGCCTGATAATTATCATCTCGAAAAACCTGTTTCGGTTTCAAGAGTGTATGTGAGAAAATTATACCAGGGAAAGCAAATTGGTTCAGTATTATTAGATCAGGCAATAGCTATTGCAAAAAAAGAAAAATATAAAACGATGTGGCTGGGTGTATGGAATCAAAACTACAATGCATTGCGTTTATATGAACGGTTTTGTTTTGAGAAATTCGGTGTTCACCGTTTTGTAATGGGTACTGCAGGTTCAGATGATTACCTTATGATGAAAAAAATATAGATTGACTTATTGCGATTTTTACAATTGAGAAACATTTAATTCCTATTACTAAGTAATTTCATGCCGTGCAAACTCCGACTCTTGATAACTGGACAAGTATATTCCTGGTAGCTTCCATACAGGGATTATTCTTATCGGTGCTGTTACTTCTTCATAAAAAAGGCAATCGTACAGCCAACAGATTGCTGGGCATTTATATTTTTCTTTTTTCATTGATGATTGCTTATTTCGTAGCTTACTGGTCCGGGTATTCACGTGTCAATGTTCATGTAAATGAAATTACAGATTCATTTATGTTTCTTTATGGACCATTGTTATACGCTTACCTTTTTGTATTAGAAAAACGAAAACTACCTGCTAAATTTTATCTGCACTTTATTCCTTTTGCATTACAGCTTTTGCTTTTTATTCCTTTTTTTATCCAGGATGCTCCAACCAAACGCATTTTGCTTCATTCAGCTTACAGCGGTGAAGGAGTATTAAATGTTATCATGAAATCGTTAATCACTTTATGGATGGTGAGTATGGTTGCTTATGCTGTTGCAATGATTGACCTGTTGAAAAAAGATACTCAATTACTGAACAGGTTTGCCATCATTGAGGAGAAAATGCGTAACACCTGGATACGGTTGGTGGTGATTTTCTTTTCCGCTTATGTAGTATCAGAAATAAGTTATTTCATTCTTGCATTTGGAGGATGGATGAAATGGCAATATGATTATGGAATTTCATTTGCACAAACAGCTTTTATTTATTTAGTTGGTTACCTCGGTTTCAGGCAACCGGAACTTTTTCACACCTATCTTGAAAGTGCAAAAAGAAAAGAACCGCGTTACGAGCGCTCTTCCTTAAAAGAAGAAGTAGCAAAAAACCATCTTGAACAGTTGCTCCAAATTATGCAGAATGAAAAACCTTATCTGGATAGCGAACTCAAAATTCAACAGCTTGCTGAAAAAGCGGGCATCTCATCGCATCATTTATCACAGGTTATTAATGAGCAACTAAAACAGAATTATGCTGATTTTATAAACAGCTATAGAATCGCGGAAGCCAGGCGATTGCTTTCTTTACCTGAATATGACAGCACAAAAATTTTGCATGTAGCCTTTGATGTAGGATATGCCAATAAGGCAACTTTTAATGCCGCTTTTAAAAAGTTTACCGGCATGTCACCCACTGAATTTAAAAAAACAGTATCGGGTATCGAGTATCAGTCATCAGGAAATTAAGGAGGACATTGTTATTTATCTTTCAATCCGGTAATAATTTTTAATAAATCAGGTCTTATCTTATCGGATAGAACCATTTTAAATTAAATGCAGTGCAATATTGCATTCAAATAAAAAAACAACTGTTATGAAAAAACAATTACTCATTACTGCAGCGCTGCTCATTTCATTTTTTTGCCATGCAACTATTATTAATGTTCCGGTAGATTATTCTACAATACAAGCTGCCATTTTTGCTTCGGTAGATGGCGATACTGTTTTAGTGGAACCAGGAATTTATTATGAGAACATCAACTTCCGTGGACACAAGATTGTGGTGACAAGCCGATATTATATGAGTAAGGATACTGCGTTTATCAGGTCAACTATTATTAATGGAAGCCAGGCAATCAATCCCGATACAGCGAGCTGTGTAATTTTTAATTCAGGAGAAGACTCCACTACAGTTTTGCAGGGATTTACAATTACAGGTGGATTGGGAACTGTGTGGCTGGATATTCACGGAGCCGGTGTTTATAGGGAAGGAGGAGGGGTTTTAATAGAACTAAGTTCTCCCACTATTCTGAATAATCTGATCATTTATAATAACACACTTCCTGGTGGAGTGGGTATAACAAGTGCCGGTGGTGGCGGTATTCGCATTGGTGATGGACAACCTGCAATCCGCAACAATGTGATTGCTTTTAACACAGGGAGATATGGGGCAGGAGTGGTGCTGAATTATACGGGAGTTTACCTGGAAAATAATCTTATTTGTTATAACACCGGTGGGCAAAATTATGGCGGAGCAGGCATATGGACAGGTGGTACTATATTGAATCATAACAAGTATCTTATCAATAATACAATTGCAAATAACCATACTACAAGTCAGGGCGGAGGAATTATTGTGGATGGAACAGTTGTGATTGCAAAGAATAATATCTTCTGGGGAAATACTGCAGCGGCAATGGTTTTTTCACAGATAACTGTTAAGAATGGAGGTGCAATGGTGGCTACTTACAATGATGTGCAGGTTTCTTTTGCAGGAGCCGGAAATATAAATGCAAACCCTTTGTTTACGGATTCGCTCTCATTTAATTTACCAGCTAATTCACCCGCTGTTGACAAAGGTGATTCTTCTTTAATTTATAATGATACCGAAGATCCGATGAATGTTGGTAATGCACTGTATCCTTCTATGAATACTTTAACAAATGACATGGGTGTTTACGGTGGGCCGCATGCTGCAATTCTTCCATTGCTCTATTTTATACCAACAGGTTTAGATGAACAACGTGCTTTGGATATATATACATCTACTTTCCCAAATCCTGCTGCGGAAAAATTTACATGCAATTATATGCTAACTAAAAATACCACTATTGCAATATCACTAACTGATATAACAGGAAAAATTTTGTTTGAAGAAAATATAGAAAATCAGTCTGCAGGTTTTTATTCAAAAACTTTTGATGTAAGTAAATTACAGAATGGAATTTATTTATTAAAATTAAAATCTGATTCAGCACTGGTTTGCAGGAAGGTGGTTGTTAGCAAATAATATTACAAACTATACATTTTACCACAAAGGCACTAAGTCAATAAGTTTCACAATGTTTTTTTTGTGTTACTTCCTGACTTAGTGCTTTAGTGGTCAATCTTAATTTAATGCGCGATGTTATAATCCTTTATAAAAGCAGGCAGTTCATCGTATTCAATTTTAGTGCTTTTAATTTTTTTAACCTGTTCATCATCACCCTTAAAAAAATTCCATAAATCACCTCGCAGGTTTATTTTGGATATCTTTTTAAAATCACCATTGGTCTTTTCAAGGTAATAGTCAAAACTTTTTTCTGGAGGTTTATTGTTTTGTTTAATCTCAACAGGTCCTTTGCGTTCAATTTCTTCTCCTGAACCGGCACGTGCAGTTTCATAGGAATATTTATACAAGTTCACTTTGCCCTTCTCCATGATTTTGACAAACGCGCTTTTTTTATCTGTTACCGGTTTAGTGAAATAAAAAGAATTATCACGCTTATACATCTTTACCTCAGCAGGTTTAAAAATGCTTACAGTATCATAATTATTTTTTTTGAAATCAACATGTGCTGAGCTTTCTTCTTCACTAAACAAAGCAACATTTCCTTTTAGCGTATCACCATTCAGCAACACAATGTATCCCTGAGTAAAATTTCTTTGAATATTGGTTTGAGACTTAGCTGTATTAGTAAGGAGTAAAAGAATAATTAAAATATATTTATGCATGAATGCTGTACATTGTTTAGACAAATATAAGAACACGTATATTAACACAGTTCTGATGTTTTAAACCTTAGTAGAAAACGATATGTAAATTTATTACCTTATTCAAAATAAGGTCATAAGGTCAATGTTGGAAGCTATGGTGTTTTCTACTAAGGTTTAATAAAATCAAAGTAAAGATTTATATAAACTGTTCATTTAAATGCCAGGCGCTACTTAAAAAATAAGCATGAGGATTTTTTCCTTTTCTAACCCTAATCATATTTGCCGCAATTTTGCGTTTCTCAAATTAAATAAATTTAAAGGTTGAAATTCATCAGTAATAAAATCATCATTTGTTTGTCAGTGTTTTGCATTTCAGTATTCACCGCATCTGCTCAGCAAAAAACTTTATGTACACCATCATCAGTAAAGAAAGCAATTAAATATTTTGATGAAGCAGCAGAAGCACGTAAGAAACACAAAGATTATAAAGAGGTAAAGCAACTATCAGAAAAAGCATTGGAGGAAGACAGCTCTTTTGCTGAAGCATGGCATTTGCTTGGTGATGCTGCTTACGCCAAAAAAGATTTTAAGACAATGGAATATGCATACATTAAGCTCATTGAGCTATGTCCTGATGCTGCTCCTGAACCGCATTACCAGCTTGCTTCCATTTTATTTGATAAAAAAAAATATGATGAGGCTGTAAAATATTATCAGAGTTTTTTGGACTTTACAAAAGTGAAAGAAGAAGATGCAAAGGATGCACAACAAAAAATTACAAGAGCAAAACTTATTGCCAACCCTGTTCCTTTTAATCCGCAGCCACTCAAAGAAATTTCTACACCTGATCCTGAATATCTCGCAGTGATTTCACCCGATAATGAGCTGTGTTTTTTTACAAGGCGTTTTGATATGGTGAGTAAATCATCGCTCACTCCTTTAAGTGTAGAGAAATTTATGATGGCTGAGCGCGATGGAGATAAATTTAAAAAAGGAGAACCTATGCCTCCACCGTTTAACAAAGGCAACAGCAGCAATGAAGGCGGTGCAACCATCAGCATTGATAACAAACATTTATATTTTACAGTAAATAAAAACGGCAACTTTGATATTTATACAAGTGATGAGCAGGCTGGAGTTTGGAGCGAACCGCGTTCAATTGGTGATAATGTAAATGATCCGAAACAGTGGGATAGCCAGCCTTGCATTGGTCCTTTAAATAAAACGCTCTACTTTGCCACCATTCGTGATTCGGTGAATGGCACCAGTGATATTTATGTAACTAAAAAAGGAGAAGATGGAAAATGGGGCAATGCTCATCCATTAAGTGCAAAAATTAACACTGCAGGAAATGAAAAAACTCCCTTTCTTCATCCTGATAGCAAGACACTTTATTTTTCATCTGACGGATTACCCGGTATGGGGGGCTACGATATTTTTTACAGCCGGCAAGATTCCAATGGTGAATGGGGTACACCTGTAAATATTGGTTACCCGATAAACACCGAAGCAGATGAAGTTGGTTTTTTTGTGAGTACTGATGGACAGAAAGGATATTTTGCATCCAACAGTATTGCTGGCAGCGGTGGTTATGATATCTATTCATTCGATCTGCATTTAAAAGCTCGTCCTGAAAAAGTTTTGTTTATCAAAGGCGATTTGCGTGATGAGAATAACGATCCGCCAACCAATGCAAAAATTGAATTAAAAAACACCACCACCAAACAGGTTTTTGATGTTGAGTATGACACAATCACGGGACGATATACTTCTGTGGTAACATTTGATAATGATTTTATCTTAACAGTAAAAAAACAAGGTTATGCTTTTAATTCAGAATATTTTTCTAAAGAAGATACTACTCTCAGAGAACCCAAAAAGGTTAACCTTGATTTAAGAAAAAACGAAATCGGCAAAGCATATACCTTAAATAATATTTTGTTTGCAACTAATTCAGCAGAATTAAATCCACAGGACAAACGTATCATTGAAGACTTTGCAGATTATTTAAAACTAAGTAATTCACTCAAGGTAGAGATTGACGGTCATACAGATAACGAAGGAAATTCTGCCGCCAATTTAAAATTATCAGAAGACCGTGCACAGGCAGTTTATGAATATTTAATCGCTCTTGGAATTGATAAAAGCCGCTTAACGTATAAGGGATTCGGTCAATCCAAACCATTGCAGCCAAACGATACAGAAGAGCACAAAGCCCTGAACCGTAGAACGGAGTTTGTTATTATTGCGTTGAAGTGAATCTTATTCCTTCACCACCCCTCATATCCATCACTTTATAAATATAAATTCCCTTTTTAGAGTAATAAGGGAATCGTCATTTAGGAGAAAACTTGTTATATAGCAGTATAAAGTTGTGAACTTGTTAAGAGTAAATATACAAAGAACAAGTGCTATTGAGAAATCTTCAAAAACCTTCGTTTTTCAATTATATCTTTATTATGTACACTCAAAAAATAAACACCGTCAGCTAATCCTGATAAATCCTCTTCTTGCTTAAAATCTCCTGACAGGTGTTGCAAAGTATATTCTTTAACAACATTGCCTAAAGCATTTGCAAACATGAATGTATAATCACTTTCTTTTATTGATGAAAATGAAATAGTGAGATTGTTATTTGCTGGAACTGGATAAAAACTCAGGTTATATGAATACCCAGATTCAATTATTCCGGTTGTGATAAATATAATATTGAAATAAACCGAAGGATTTGGAGCCAAACAACCCCCACAAGTAAAACTAACAGTATAAACTCCTGCCTGTGGAACAATTGAGAGAGAGTTGAAACCTACGGTGCCAGTTATTAAAGAACCATTATAATACCATCCTCCCCATGCAACAACACTGCAACCGCTCTCATGAACATTCATTGTTATAGTATCTCCTGGAATTAAAGTTAGATTTAATACGACTGGCATATTTGCAGAACCCAATGAGCCTTGTGAGTTATAACTACTTAATGTAATACTACACTTAGCTTGGGATTTCAAATTTATTGAACACAACAAAATGAGAATTATATTCCATTTGAATAGTAGATTAGTTTTCATTTGATATATTTTATATGCAACGAATTAAAACCGCTAATGTTGTTCGATTGATTCGACATATCAAGGCTAACAATTAATTATTTCAAGCTACTCCTTCACAACCTTTCCTGTCTTCACCACGCCTCCCGACCCATCGGGACTATCACTCACCTCATAAATATAAATTCCTTTCGAAAGAGTTTCAGTATTTAAAGTAACAGTATTTACAAATTCCTTTTCCATTATTTTTCTGGATGCGATGTCATACAATATAACGGAGTAGGGGAGGTTGTTGTTTGTTTGAATGGTTAAGTGAGTGGTGGCGGGGTTGGGATAAACAGAAATAAAATTATTATCATTAATGTTATTTATACCTGTTGCCAGAGTTACAGAAACATCATCGATATAATAATAGCCATTAGGATAATTAAAATTTGTGATACTGCTGACAGAAGTACTAAGGTCATTGTAAAAATTTCCTATAATTAAATATTGTGCTGCCGAAGTAGCAATGAAAGTACCCGATATTTTTACCCATTCTATTGTATCAGAAATAACAGCGTTCCCATTAATTTGCGGAACTAAATTAAGAGGACCATAGATAGGACTGTTAATTAAAGAATCGGAGAAGTACATACCAATATTGTTAGTAGAAAATTGCAGCACTTCTGCACGCGAAACATAAAATTCTCCATAGTAAGCCTGTCCGCTTATTAATGGCGTTGTAAGCATTACTTCCAGGTATTCTCTATAATCATTGGTAGCTCCCTGACCATAAGTGCAAAATCCTGCTGTTACACTTCCTGTTCTTGGTAGCTGATTCCCAAAAGAACTTATCGTTGAATTGCAATTGGCAAAGCAGGAAGATGCAACCAAAGTGCTGTAAATATCAGAAGTGCCTAATGTTGGCATTACCCAATTTTGCATTGCACTACTGAAATCAGATTGAGAATTTATCCAGCTGCAGGGCAATGTAATGTAATTTTCAAAACTCCCGTTGGGTACTAAATTCTGCCCTGTTACAAATAAGCTGTTCAAGACTATCATCCAAATCAATAAATGTTTTTTCATAGCTGTTGGTTTCAGTGATTATATTTAATGTAAACATAACCATATAATCTAATAAGCAATGTCCTCAATGAAATGTTTTCGCGAAAGCATAAATTCAAAACTATCGTATCATTCATTACAATCGCATTTCTGATAGACAGCAATTTTTTTTAACAGCTGAAAAAACATATTATATTCTACAACTTTAAACTTCCAAACTTCAAACTTTAAATTATTTTTGTTCCCACACATGCCCTCTAAACTGATTCTTGGTCAGCGCCACCTGCAAATCACCATCAACAGACTTTGCTTTCAGTTAATCGAAAATCATGATTTGTTTAATGATACAGTCCTCATCGGTTTACAGACAAGAGGAGTTTTGTTATCAAGAAGAATTGCACAAAGGTTAAGAGAAATATTACCAGGCAGCACTATTCATCATGGCGAGATGGATGTAAGCTTTCATCGCGATGATTTCAGGCGCAGGGATATAATTATTCCAAGTGCAACTCATATTGATTTTATCTTAGAAGGAAAAAACGTAGTGCTCATTGACGATGTGCTCTACACAGGTAGAACCATCAGAGCAGGACTGGATGCATTGCTCGCATTTGGTCGTCCTGCAAAAGTAGAATTGCTCGTATTAATCAATCGCAAATACAGCCGCCATCTTCCCATCGAACCTGACTATGTTGGTAAATCAATTGATACCATTGTTTCAGATAAAGTAAAAGTTCACTGGAAAGAAACCGAAGGAGAAGACGGAGTTTGGCTATTATCACCTGATAAAAACACATGACACAGGAGCTGAGTGTAAAACATTTGCTGGGTATAAAAGATATCTCAAAAGAAGATATTGAACTGATATTTTCCACTGCTGATAATTTTAAAGAAGTCATCAACCGTCCTATAAAAAAAGTTCCTTCCCTTCGCGACATCACCATAGTAAATCTCTTTTTTGAAAACTCCACACGCACCCGTTTGTCATTTGAATTGGCTGAAAAACGTTTATCCGCTGATGTGATAAATTTCAGTGCTTCCGCTTCTTCGGTAAGTAAAGGCGAAACATTAATTGATACCGTAAATAATATTCTTGCTATGAAGGTTGATATGGTGGTGATGCGCCATCCCAAACCAGGAGCTGCAGTTTTTCTCGCAAGGCATATCAATGCAAACATCATCAATGCCGGTGATGGTACACATGAGCATCCCACCCAGGCATTATTAGATGCTTATTCCATACGAGAACGATTAGGAAGTGTAGCAGGAAAAAAAGTAGTGATTGTAGGAGACATTTTGCATTCGCGTGTAGCTATTTCCAATATACTTTGTTTGCAAAAGCTTGGCGCAGAAGTAATGGTATGCGGTCCTGTGTCGCTCATACCACGTTATATAAAAGATATTGGAATCAGGGTTGAACATAATCTTTTAAATGCACTGCAATGGTGCGATGTTGCCAATATGTTACGCATACAATTAGAACGGCAGGATATAAAATATTTTCCCTCCTTACGTGAATATTCTAATTTATATGGTTTAAACCGAAGGTTACTTGACAGCTTAAAAAAAGAAATTGTGGTAATGCATCCGGGTCCTATCAACCGTGGAGTGGAGATAACAAGTGACATTGCAGACAGCAAACAGTCCATCATTCTTGACCAGGTGCAGAACGGAGTTGCCATACGGATGGCGGTTCTTTACCTCTTGGCGCAAACACGTGGATTTGAACATCAGTCGGTTAACAAAATCAAATAATTAAAATGTTGCACAACAACATCTATTACTTACATTTGTTTACAAATTAATCCCTCCTTATGAAGTTCTCAATTGATAAACAAGAAAAGTATGTAGTGTTCAAGCTGCACGAGCAGAAATTAAACACGCTTATTGCAGCTGAATTAAAGTCAGAACTGCTGCTATTAAACACACAGGGCTACAATAACATAGTTCTTGATTTAACTGAATCTCTTTATTGTGATTCATCCGGATTGAGCGCCATTTTGGTAGGAAACCGTTTGTGCCGCAACTCCAGCGGAGCTTTTGTTATCACAGGTCTTTCAGAAACGGTAAGAAAACTCATTCAGATTTCGCAGCTCGACCAGGTTTTGGTCATCACAGAATCACTTGCTGATGCTGTTGGATTTGTTTTATCTGATGAGGTAGAGCGAATTAATATCAAACATCAATAGTTTACAAATCATTTAAAAATATAATAAATTATGAAACGAATATTCGTTATAGCATTACTATCTTCTATCCTTAGTATAAACTCATTTGCACAATGTACGCCTGATACTTCCATCCATCAGCCGGGTGTATTCCCTGATAGTGCTACAGGATTTACTCCCGGTTATTTAGGAATGCCTTACAATCAGGTTATTCAATTAAAAGTTCCGCAGGATACAGTGGTAATTATTTTTGGTCAGCCAATAACTATTCCTATTGATTCAGTGCAATTAACTTCGTTTAGCGGATTACCTACTGGTTTAGCTTTATATTGTAATCCTTCAAGCTGCACTTATCCCGGAGGCAGCAATGGCTGTGCAGTTATTAGTGGAACTCCAACCGATACGGGTCATTTCCAATTAACAGCTACTGTTACCACCTATGCAGGTGGTGGACTTCCTCCTCAGGTAAATACGGTAAATTATTACAGTATTACAGTTACTGATCCTGCAGGATTAGAAGAATTTACTTCCAATAATTTTGCAGTTACACAAAACACACCCAATCCATTCAGTGGTATAAGCATCATTACTTACAACATTCCACACAACGGAAAAGTGGAATTTAAAATGTATAATTTATTAGGTAAAGAAGTTTATCATTATACAGAACAAGGCAAAGGTGGTATCAATAATATTTCCATTGAAGGAAGTAAATTTTCTCCGGGTACTTATATGTATTCTTTGATGTTTGATAACAAAACAATCACTAAAAGCCTGATGATTTCTGAACAGTAGATGAGTTTTGAGTTAACAAT
>JANLZB010000012.1:0-37586 GCA_031366005.1 Bacteroidota bacterium
GTTCTCATTCTATCTGTTCCTGTTTCCTGCTTGGTTACCCAGTTGGCACGGTAAAGCGTGTATAACAATGCAAAAACACCAACTGCAGGTATTATATATTCAAAATTTTCCATACTATATTTTTTAAGGGGTGCGAAAATAGATGTTTTAGGCCAAAGCCCAAATTCTAAATTTACAGAAGATTTGCTGACCTAATTGACTTACCTTTGTAAGAGTGATGAATGTGAACAAATCCTTATTTTACTTTTCATTTATTATTTTGTTTCAATTAGCCAATTCCTCTTTTGGAGCCAGGCTATCGCTTCCTGTTGAGCTTTCTATAGAAAATGGAAATTTTGAAAACTGTATTGTCAAAGTAACAAAAAACGGTAGCGAAATGCTGACTATTTCCGGCAAGGAAAAGTTAAACATCAAGCTGGATTTAAACAGTGATTATTTATTATCATTTAGCAAACCTGGATACATTACTAAGAAAATTGCAGTAAATACAACCGTAACTCCAGAGAGAGAAAGCCAGGTTTTTGAGCCTTATAAAATCGGTGTAAAATTATTTAAGCAGTATGAGGGAATTAATATTGTGGTGTATAATCAACCAGTAGCTAAGATTAAGTTTAATCCGGCTATTGATGACTTTGATTATGATGTTGACTATACCAAATCCATTTTATCGCAGCTTACAGTATCTGAACAGCAGTTAGAAACACGAGCAGTTGAAGAAAGAAGATTAATTACCTCTGGGGAATTGCCAAAAGAAGGTTTTGTTTCTCATTCTTCATCATCAGAAAGATTTGCTCAATTTCCTTCTATCAAAGAAACAAGAGGAATGTCAACATTGAATAAAACTCAGGCAGATTCTACTTTCCCGATTTATCCTATGAAAGATCCTGTTGATACTGCCATATTAAATGGTGGTGCTGATATTATTAATCCTGGAATTTTTAATAGCGGTAACGATAATCTTCCTTCGGGAAATGGTGGTGATGGTGATGATAATAAAAGCAAACCTGGTAATGAGCAAGGTGTTAATAATGCAAAGGGTATTTTAAATTCAGGTAATGGACTGGATAAAAGTAAAGCCCTTTCCGGTGAGGATAATTATGATAAACCACATCAAAAAACAACTGACCATTCCAGTACTTACTCATCATCAACAGGCATAGAAAATAATTCAGGTTTCGATAAGGGAAAAGATGAACAGCATTCTGCTGAAACTGAAATTTCTAAAACAAAAGAACTTACCGTAGAACCTAACCGTACCATAACAACCATTAAAATTAGTCCCGATCCATCAGGAGGACAAAGTGCAGTTATTTACAGAAAGGTACTTTATAACTGGGGAGGACTTTATTATTTTAAGAATCTCACTTATTCTATTTCCAAAGATCTTTTTGAATCAGGAACGGGAGAGAAATAAAATAATTTCCTGGTATTTTTAAAATTAAAGTTAAGAAAAACTTTTCACCGACTCCCTTTTTTCTCCCGCCATTGCTGGTTAAATGATTTAGGTGCTGAAGAAGGCATTTTCCGCAATCCTTCTTTTGATTTTAAAAGCGATTCCATAATATGCTTGCGTGTTTTAAATCCTGTCCAGCTCATCAGTTCCCGTTTTAGCATTGCTTTTTTCCAGGCATAATAAAACCATCTTTCATTGCGGGAAGTTAATCCCTGCTGTACAAAATCATGTCGGTTTTGCAATAACAGTTTTCTGAAATCAATTTTCACAGGACATATTTCATTCACTCCTTCTCCTAAAGTCTGGGCATCACTTAAAAATTTATACTCAGCAGTATCCATCATTAAAGGTGCAGTTATTGCCTGAATTGGTCCTCCATACACATTGCCTCCAATCAGATTATATAAATCAGATTTTGTTTGACAAGCTCCGCAACCAATGCAGCGCAATGCCTGTCGCTGCACTTCTTTTTCTAAAACATTGGATCGTCCGTTGTCAAGCAGTATTACATACAATTCTTCCGGTCCATCTTTTTCATCCGCTTGCTTCGGACCACTTATTATATGATTGAAAGCAGACATCGTCTGTCCAATTCCATAAGTGCTTAATAACGGAAGCATCAGATCAATATCACTCAATGCAGGCACTATCTTATCAATACCACAAATCACAATGTGGATGCGTGTCGAGGAGGAACATAACAATGCATTGCCTTCATTTTCCGAGATGATAATTGCACCCGGATCAGCTACTAAAAAATTAGCTCCTGTAATTCCTACTCCTGCATTGGAAAATTCTTCGCTCAGTAAATCACGTGTAAATTTTACCATTTCATCTGTAGAAACATTTTCGGGTAACTCAAACCGCTTGTTATAAAACTTTTTTAGTTGCTCTTTATTTTTATGCAAAGCCGGCATCACCATGTGGGTGGATGATTCTTCCTCATATTGCAAAATAAAATCTGCAACATCAGTTTCCACCACATTCACATTCTCCGTTTCTAAAACTTTATTTAGATTTATTTCAGAAACAGTATTTGATTTTGATTTAATTATTGTGTGAACATTGTTGCGCTTAATGATGTTCAGAATTTCCACCAGTGCATCAGTGCCGTCCTGCGCCCAAAAAACTTTTCCACCTGACTTTATAAAATTGGCTTCGAACTCAATCAGGTAACGGTCTAACTGTTCAATCGTTTTCCAGCGAAGACGTGCAGCACGCTCACGGGCAAGTTCAAGATTGCTGTATTGTGTTGTAGCCTGCTTAAACCGTTCATCATAAAGCCTGCGCCATTCATGCATCTGCTCATGCAAAGCATTATTCTGCAGATTGACTTCCGCAGCTTTCATAAAATCATTTTCAGCAGCACTCATAAAAATTAAAGTGTCCAAAAGTAACAGAAGGTTACCAATTAACGATCCCGATTTATCGGGATTACGAATACAACGAATCATTGAGTGAGAGATACGAGTTATTAGTAATATTCGTATCCAATTCGTTAATTGGTAACCAAACTATCTTTGCCAGCAATGGCAGAATCAAAACAAAAGCGGAAAAAGATTGGACGTAACCTGCGCAATAAATTCCGTTTGGTGGTGATGAATGATGAAACACTGGAAGAAAGATTTGCCATCCGGCTTTCGCCAATGAATGTGATTGTTTTTTTCGGAACTATCATGCTTGCTCTGATATTCATCACCCTTTATCTGATTGCTTTTACTCCTTTGCGGGAATATATTCCCGGTTATGCTGATGTGAACATGAGACGTAATATGGTGATGCTTTCGCTGAAAGCAGATTCAATGGAAAAACAAATGCATGCGGAGAATTTATTTCTGAATACTTTCAATAAAGTGATGCAGGATAGTATTAAACCGGAAAGTCATGCTGCAGATACATCACAGACTTCGCTATATGACAGCATACGCCATTTGCAACGTTCGGAAGATGATTCATTGTTAAGACTATTGGTAGAATCACAGGATCAGTACGTTCTTTCTGCCAATGATAAATCATTTTCCACCGGAATCGGAAGCTATTATTTTTTCACTCCAGTTAAAGGAACCATTACAACTCCATTTAGCACCATTAAAAAACATTTTGGTGTTGACATTGTTGCTTCTCCGGATGAAGTGATTAAGTGTGCATTGGACGGAACAGTGGTTATTGCTAACTGGACATCAGAAACAGGATACATCATTGGTGTGCAGCATAGCAACAATCTCTTTACTTTATACAAACACAATTCTGCATTATTAAAAAGTGTTGGTGATTATGTAAAAGCAGGTGAAGTAATTGCCATCATTGGCAACACGGGCGAATATACCAGCGGACCACATTTACATTTTGAATTATGGTATAATAGCAGTCCGGTAAATCCGGTTGATTATATGAGCTTCTGATTCTCCTTTCATCCATAAAATTTTTATCACCTTTGCAATAACATCTTTTCAATTAATTAAATCCTCTATTGAAAAAACGCATTGCTATATTAGGATCTACAGGTTCCATAGGCACACAAGCTTTAGAAGTGATTGCAGCTAACAAGGAATTGTTGGAAGTGGAATTGCTGACTGCAAACAACAATCATGAATTGTTGATTCAGCAGGCATTAATGCACAAGCCCAACTCTGTTATTATTGGTGGTAAAGAAAAATTTACCACTGTCAGCGATGCATTGCAATCGCATAACATCAAAGTTTTTGCTGGTTATGAATCTATTCTTCAACTGATGGAAAGTGATACAATAGATATGGTGCTTACTGCAATGGTGGGTTTTTCAGGATTGCAACCTACAGTGGCTGCAATCAATGCCGGAAAAAATATTGCATTGGCAAACAAAGAAACATTGGTGGTTGCCGGTGAACTGATTACTTCATTAGCCAAAGAAAAAGGTGTAAATATTTATCCTGTTGATTCAGAACACAGCGCTATTTTTCAATGTCTTGTTGGAGAATTTCATAATCCAATTGAAAAAATTTATCTTACTGCATCGGGCGGGCCATTCAGAGGAAAAACAGCGGCTGAACTTTCATTAGTAACTAAAGCGCAGGCTCTCAAACATCCTAACTGGAGCATGGGTGCAAAAATTACCATTGATTCTGCAAGCCTCATGAATAAAGGTTTAGAGATGATAGAAGCAAAATGGCTTTTCAATTTACAGCCCGAACAAATTGATGTGATCGTGCATCCGCAAAGTATCATCCATTCTATAGTTCAGTTTAAGGATGGAAGCATGAAAGCGCAGATGGGTTTGCCGGATATGAAGTTACCAATACAGTATGCCCTCACTTATCCGCATCGTACACAAAATGATTTTCCACGTTTTAATTTTTTAAATTATCCTCAGCTCACATTTGAAGCTGCTGATGAAAAAACTTTTCGCTGCCTTTCACTTGCCCGCACTGCTATGATGAAAGGAGGAAACTCACCTTGCATTATCAATGCTGCCAATGAAATTGCAGTAGCCGCATTTCTGGAGGATAAAATCGGGTTTATGGAAATTCCTGAACTGATAGAATCATGTCTCCAAAAAATTAATTTTATCCACAAATGCAGCTTTGATGATTACCTGCAAACGGATAAAGAGACCAGGCTTTGCGCGCACAACATTGTAGCCGAAAAAAAATCTGTAATTTCGCCCACACGTTAGAGTTAAGCAATAATTGCTTTCTTATCACGCTTAATTCAGTTAACACAAAACAACAATGACAGGACTTATAATGGCGGCCCAATTGATTTTGGGTCTTGCTATACTGGTAACTTTACATGAGCTGGGACATTTTCTTGCAGCGCGCGCTTTTGGTATCAGGGTAGAAAAATTTTATCTTTTTTTCGATGCATGGGGCATTAAGCTTTTCAGTTTCACCAAAGGAGATACTGAATATGGAATTGGCTGGCTTCCACTTGGCGGTTATGTTAAGATTGCCGGTATGGTGGATGAAAGTCTGGATACTGAAAAGTTAGCACAGGAACCACAGCCATGGGAATTCCGCAGTAAACCTGCATGGCAGCGTTTGATCGTAATGCTTGCCGGAGTTACAATGAATGTGATCCTGGGAGTTTCCATTTATTCCTACAACTTATTGCATTTCAAAAAAGAATATCTGCCGCTTGCGGAAGTAAATAAGCACGAAGGAATTTATGCTTATAAATTAGGGCGTGATCTTGGTTTTCAAAACGGTGATAAAATTGTTGCAATTAATGGTAAACCTTTTGAACGATTTGAAGATGCAACATCTTCGCGTGTTTTGTTTGGAGCAACTATTACTGCAGTGCGTAACGGTCAGACCATTGAAGTTGAAATTCCTAATAATTTTTATCGTACACTGAGTACTGAAGGGCGATGGAATTTTATTGGTACCGGTCATCTTAAATATGATGTGAATGAAGTGCTGCCAGGTCAGGCTGCAGAAAAAGCCGGGCTTAAAAAAGGAGATGCAATTATTGCAATTGAAGGCAACCCTATTCTTGATTATGATGATTTAAAAAATAAACTGGATAATCTTAAAGAGCCTACAATTCAACTCACTATTTCGCGCGATAAAAAAATTATTCCGATTGTGTGTGAAGTAATTCCAAAGAAAATGATTGGCGTTGGATATAGTGCATCAATAAACCCTAATGCTGATTACAAATTGAAACCTTACACTTTTGCTACTGCTTTAAAATTTGGCTATCGTGATGCTGTTGAAGCCCTTGTTTCTAATGCTAAAGGGTTAAGAAAAATTTTTACAGGTGAAGAGAAAGCGAGTGACTCAGTACAAGGTCCTATTGGCATTGCTCAACTTTATGGAGGTGAGTGGGACTGGGCGCGTTTTTGGTATTTAACAGGATTACTTTCAATGGTACTTGCGTTTATGAATATCTTACCTATTCCTGCACTGGATGGTGGTCATGTTATTTTTCTTGCCGTGGAGAGTATAACACGAAGAAAGTTCAGTGATAAATTTATGGAACGTGCTCAGATAGTGGGCATGGTGATTTTGCTTTCGCTGATGGCTTTTGCTGTGGGTAATGATGTATGGAAACATATTATTAATTAAGAATGCAGAATTCAGAATGCAGAATTAATTTTAAAGTGGAACCATATTACTTTTTAAAATGGCTTCTGATTTTTGCAATGCTGATTTTCTTTTCACCTAAAACATTTGCCCAAAAAGATTCATTAGTAAAAGACTCTCTTGTTTACCATAAAGTCTTACTCGTTCAGTTTGATACATTGATGTATTTGAGTGATGCAGAATCAGACATCATGCAGCAAAGTGAAAAAAAAGTGGATGACTGTCGAACCTATTTCCGCAAAAGTCTTGATAACAAAATTGCAGGCGAAGTAGCATCTGTGATTCCCTGTTATTCTCTCTTAAATGATAAAACCACTCAAGCTGCAGAAGCAATAGGTGAATTGTACGGAAGCAGCAGCTATCAGTATGATGAACCGATGAAATTGAAACATATAAAATCATCTAAACCAAAAACTTCTGCTGATAATTCAAAAGAAAATAAAGATTCGAAAGTTGCGCCTCAATATATCACGGTTCAGGGAGATGCAAAATATATGAATGCTGTGATTGAGAATAAAAATGTATTTGAAAAATTAAACAAACAATATGGTGCTGATTTATTTATTCTTATCAATCAATTTGAAATAAAAACAAATTACAATAGCTGCATTGATATTGAGCGTCATGTTTACAAACGCGAAGTGATCGTTAGTTATTCAATGTATGATGCAAAAGGAAAACAAGTGGATGGCAACATTGCTCATGCATATTTTCCTTCTGATTCAAACCGTGATCGCGATATTTCTGAACGTACATTTCCATTGATTGCAGAATCCATTGCAAATCATGTGCGTTCGTTGAGCATAAAGTAAATCAATGAAGAATAAAAATTCGTTAATTCGTAATATTCGTTTCCCATTCGTTAATTGGTAACCATGAGTTTTGAAATTAAGCTTCCGCATTTTGAAGGTCCGTTTGACCTTTTGCTTTTCTTTATTGAACGTGATGAATTAGACATTCATGATATTCCCATTGCAAAAATCAGCAATGAGTTTTTTGATTTCATGCACCAGATGCAAACAATGAATATTGAGCTTGCCAGTGAATTTATTTTAGTGGCTGCAACACTCATGCGCATCAAAGCAAAAATGTTGTTGCCACGTTATGAAAAAGATGAGCAGGGTAATGAGATTGATCCGCGCCATGACCTGGTACGGCAGCTTTTAGATTACAAACAGTTTAAAGCAGCGTCAGAAGATTTGCGTGTGCTGGAAGAAGAACGCCTGCAACGTTTTGCACGTGGTAATATTCAGCAAGAGCTGGCCAAGATGGCGGTGAGCAGTGAATCAGGTTATGCTGGTGAACTGAATGCACTTACACTTTATAAACTCATTGCAACTTTTGAAAAAGTAATGCATCGGTTTGAGGACAATCAAAACCGTGTTATCCATACTGTTGTTCAGTTTCCTTTTACAATCGAAAACCAAAAAGATTATATCAAAGCACGCTTGTTTAAAAAGCCTCAATTAAATTTCAAAGAAATTTTCGAAGAATGCACCAGCAAGTTGCATGCTGTATTTACATTTCTTGCATTGCTTGAGCTTTTGCAAAACAGGATGCTCTATATTTTTGTTGGAGAAGGGTTCAATAATTTTGTGATCAGCACGCCCGAAGGAGCACCTGAAAAATTACCCGGACCAGAAGATGCAAACTGACACCCATCATATACTCAGGCATTTTTCTGTTAAGAGAATTCTTCTGCCTGTTTTGATTGGAGTTAGTGTGGCAGCATGGTTGTTTTACAGGGAATTTGACAGTTCAGTTTTCTCAAATATTAACTGGTCGTGGACATCATCTGCATGGCTGACAGCCGCTATCCTAATGCTTGTACTGCGCGATCTTGCATATATAATCAGAATTAGAGTGCTTACTGATAACAAGCTCACATGGTATCGCGCTTTTATTGTGATTATGTTGTGGGAATTTGCATCTGCATTAGCTCCCGGAATTATTGGCGGTGGTTTCATCTTTGCCATTTTTATTTTAAACCGTGAAGGAATTAATATGGGAAAGAGCATTACAGCAATTTTATTTTCTTCTTTCCTTGATGGAGTTTTTCTTGTGCTCATGGCTCCGTTCGTTTACTTCGTAGCAGGCAAGTACGCATTGTTTTCAGGAATTCATATGGGAAGCGTGTTAGGAAAAAGTATTTTTTACTCTTTCTGGATCATGTACTTTTTAATTCTTGCTTATAAATTATTAGTGGCGTATGCACTCTTCATCAACCCTTATTTAATCCGTTCATTATTAATCAGTCTTTTTTCATTGCCATTACTCAATCGTTTTAAAGATGGAGCAATCACAACAGGTGATCAGTTAATCATTGCATCTAAAGGATTAAAAAATAAAAACCTGCGATACTGGTTGTTATCATTGGGTTCCACATTTGTATCATGGACGGCTCGTTATTCCATTGTAAATTTTCTCATTCATGCCTTCCGCGATCAGGAAACTTTAAAAGATTTTGTGGTGTATGGCAAACAAGTGATAATGGGAATAATTATTTTGTTAAGTCCAACACCTGGCGGTAGTGGCATTGCTGAATATATGTTCAGCGATTTCTTAGGTGAATTTATTACAAAAGGTTTAGCTCCAACTCTTGGTTTATTGTGGAGATCGTTAAGCTACTATCCTTACATCATTATCGGTGCAATCATATTGCCTAAATGGATACGGAGTAAAACTACTCTGCTGAAGAAGTTGAAATGAAAAATATTTGTTAAAATAATTTAGGTTCTCTGCTTGTATGCCTGATGCGAAATATTAAAATCGCTGTTTCTGTTATCCTATATGAAATACGATAGCTGTAAATAAAAAAAACCCGATAGCTGCCATCATTATTTGATTTTAAAGGATCTTCTGTAAATTGATATGGGTTTGCAGGCAGGCGTTCTATCGCAGCATAAATTTCTGTTTTAATTTTTTGTGCACCGGATAGTGAGTCCTTTTTCACATAATCATAAATTTCTTTAAGATGTTTGTAAGCTTGCTTATCCCAAATAATTTTACGGGAATCAATCACCATTTATCTAACTTTTTCTTTACCTCTTCCTGGGTAAAAAATTCACCTCGTTCAATACGTTTTTCCGCAGCATCTATTTCTGCATTATACTGCCTTCTGGTGATTCGCTTATCGCTTTTTAAAAAAGATTTAATTAAACTTAAAACAGATTTCTTCTGTTCAGGAGTCAGTAAACTGAAATAGGTATCCATTTCACGATTTGCTGTTTGCGATTTCATTTTTATTAAAATTTTAATAATGCAAACATACTTTTTTGGAGGGCATTCTCCAATTTTTTCAAGGCGAGTTTATTACAAAAGTTTTGGTTCCTACCTTAACGTTTATTATAGAGATAATTAAACTATTATCCTTACATAATTATCGGTGCAATCATATTACCCAAATGTATCAAGAGTAAAACTACTTTGCTGAAGAAGTTAAAAGGATTTATGATGAAGTATTAAATTTCACACAAACAACTCAGTAAACTTAAACTCACCTCCATCAAACAAACCTTTATCACTTAATTTCAATTGAGGAATAACCAGCAAAGCCATAAATGAAAGTGACATATATGGAGCACGTAATGGGGAACCCCATTCCTTTGCTTTGCCTGCCAGCAATGAATATAAATTACCAATGGTTTCACAGTCAAGATCACTCATTAATCCTGCAACTGGTAACGGTATCACTAACTGATCGTGAAGGCATGCTGCACTTAAACCGCCTTTGTTTTCAATAAGCATATTAACTGCATTACATAAATCAATATCATTGGTTCCGACTGCAATTATGTTGTGTGAATCATGAGCCACACTGCTTGCTATGGCACCACGTTTCAATCCAAAATTTTTAATGAATGCTATTGCAGGTTTTGCTTTGCTGTAACGATTTACCACAACCATTTTTAATACATCGTTTTCAATATCAGCAACAGCAAAGCCATTTTCACTTTTGCATTTAACTTTTTCGTTACTGGTTACCAATTGTCCGTCATGTGCAACAATGCAATTGATGAAATCGCTTTTTGCTTTCACTTCAAAATCACCAGGGACTATAGCAGTTGCCTCAAAGTGGTTGATGACTTGATGCTTTCGTTTTGGTAAAAAACATTTTCCCTTTTCTGCAACTAATATTCCATTGATAATAGTTTGCTGCACTTCGAAATCTTTAAGATTATTTACAACAATAAAATCAGCAGGATCATTTTTTTGCAACAGCCCTACATTTAATTTATAATGCTTAACCGGATTTACACAAGCAACCTGAAGAACTTTCATCACATCGTTACCCAAATCAATTGCACGCTTAACATGCTGATCAATATGTCCAAGCAATAATTCATCAGGATGTTTATCATCACAACAAAACATGCATTGCTCATGATGATCTTTTAACAAAGGAGCAAGCGCATCAAAGTTTCTTGCAGCAGAACCTTCACGGATTAATATTTTCATTCCACGCTTTAATTTATCCAGTGCTTCTTCCAATGTAAAGCATTCGTGATCGGTGCTGATGCCTGCAGCAATATATTTTGCAGCTTGCTCACCACGTAAACCGGGAGCGTGTCCATCAACAGGCTTATTGTATTTTTTTGCAACAGCAATTTTTTCCATTACCGTTGCATCATTAAACAGAACTCCCGGATAATTCATCATCTCACTCAAATAACGAATGTCATCACGCTGCATCAGTTCATCAATTTCATTTGCTGTTAATGTAGCGCCAGCGGTTTCAAAAGTGGTGGCGGGCACACATGAGGGAGCACCGAAATTAAATTTCAGCATTGCACCTTTTGCATTTTCAATCATGTAATAAACTCCTTTTAAACCCATCACATTTGCAATTTCATGCGGATCACTCACAGTAGCAACAGTTCCGTGGCGTAATGCAACACGTGCAAATTCATAAGGCGTAAGCATTGAGCTTTCTATATGAATGTGTGCATCAATAAAACCAGGCATAATAAAATTGGAATAAGATTCATCATTCTCCTCTATACTTACTATAATTCCATTGCTGATATGAAGTGTTCCGTTATAAATGCGTGAGTTTAACACATCCACAATGTTGCCTGAAATGCTTTTAATATTCTGCATATAAAATATTTGAGGTAAAAATAATTTATAAATATTGCGCTCTGTTGTTTTTATTTTAGTTTTGTAGCACCAATAAAAATTTATATTAATTAACTCTTATTAACCAATGGCAACAGGAAAAATTAAATTCTTCAACGAATCGAAGGGCTTCGGCTTCATCCTTGAAGATGAAACAAACAAAGAGATCTTTGTACATCACAGCGGATTAACTGATCGTGTGCGTGAAAACGACCTTGTAAGTTATGATGTAGTAGAAGGAAAAAAAGGTCAGAATGCGGTCAACGTAAAGAAAATTCAATAACCAATAAAATTATTGAAACGTTTTTAAATCCTCTCCGAAAAGGGAGGATTTTTCTTTTTAATCAACAACCAAATATTTACATATAGTAATTCAATTTGTGAATTCCGTTTATCTATTTCAGATTTAGGAACTGGTATTTATATTTTTGCATGATGCCTTATAATCCGGATTCACCCATTGAATATTTAAAAGGCGTTGGTCCGCAACGTGGTGAATTGTTAAAAAAAGAATTAGGCATTTTTACCATTAACGATCTTTTTCAACATTACCCTTTTCGTTACGTTGACCGTTCACGATTTTATACAATCAGCCAAGCCACCGAGGACATTGCATATATTCAACTAAAAGGAACAATAACACGCATTACATCAGTCGGTGCAAAACGTACTACGCGACTGATCGCAAATTTCAGAGATGAAACAGGAAGCATTGAACTGGTTTGGTTCCAGGGGATAAAATGGATGCGCGAAGCATTGAAAGCGGGTGTTACATACATCGTTTTTGGAAAGCCTTCAGTATTTAACGGAAAAATAAATATTGTTCATCCTGAAATTGAACCGGCTTCATTACAACAGGATGTGTCAAGTGGAAAATTACAGGGCATTTACAGCAGCACTGAGAAATGCAAAGGGATGGGCCTGGACAGCAAAGGGATTTTAAAACTTCAAAAAAATATCATACAAGGATTGCCTTCTCATGTTTCTGAAACACTTCCTCAAAAAATTATTCAGCAACAGCAATTAATTCCTTTACGTGATGCACAAGTGCTGATTCATTTTCCAACTGATACTGCTTCGCTTGAAAAAGCACAGCAACGATTAAAGTTTGAAGAGCTGTTTTATTTACAGCTTCGATTGCTTTTGACGAAACAACTGCGCACAGAAAAAATTCGCGGAAAAATGTTTGCACACATTGGCGATTACTTTAATAATTTTTATCACAACCATTTGCCATTCGCATTAACCAATGCTCAGAAAAAAGTTTTAAAAGATATACGTTCTGATTGTGGTTCAGGAAAGCAGATGAATCGTTTACTGCAAGGCGATGTCGGAAGCGGTAAAACGGTGGTTGCATTGTTGTGTATGTTAATGGCTTTAGATAATGGCTACCAGGCGTGTTTGATGGCACCAACAGAAATTCTTGCTTCGCAACATTTTGAAACCATTTCTGATTTGCTGAAAGACATGCCTGTGAAAACTGAACTTCTAACAGGAAGTACCAAAGCTGCAAAGCGAAGAGAAATTGCAGAACTATTATTAAATGGGGAATTACATTTCCTTATTGGCACCCATGCATTGATAGAAGTTGCAGTTCAGTTTCAGAATTTGGGAATGGTGGTGATTGATGAGCAACATCGTTTTGGAGTGGAGCAGCGTGCAAAGCTCTGGATGAAAAATGATGAGCTGCCACATGTGTTGGTGATGACTGCTACTCCGATCCCGCGTACGTTGGCAATGACATTGTATGGTGATTTGGATGTTTCAGTAATTGATGAGTTGCCACCGGGAAGAAAACTGGTTAAAACAGTTCATAAATACGAGGCAAATCGTTTGGCTGTGTTTGGTTTTTTAAAAGAACAAATTGCTCTTGGAAGGCAAGTGTATATCGTTTACCCATTGATTGAAGAATCAGAAAAATTAGACTACAATGATCTGATGGCCGGTTATGAAAGTATATGCCGTGATTTTCCGTTGCCACAATATAAAGTGAGTATTGTGCACGGAAGAATGAAATCAAAAGATAAAGATTACGAGATGCAGATGTTTAAAGAAGGTAAAACAAACATCTTGGTTGCAACCACTGTGATTGAAGTAGGTGTGAATGTTCCCAATGCATCTGTAATGTTGATTGAGAGTGCTGAGCGTTTTGGTTTATCTCAACTTCACCAGTTACGTGGACGTGTAGGACGGGGTGCTGATCAGAGTTTTTGCATTTTATTGACAGGAAGCAAACTCAGTAACGAAGCGCGATTAAGAATGCGCACGATGTGTGATACCAATGATGGTTTTGTTATTGCTGAAACAGACTTACAATTACGTGGACCGGGAGATATCACAGGCACTCAACAAAGTGGTATTTTAAATTTCAAGATTGCTGACCTTGCCAAAGACGCAGCCATCTTAGAAAAAGCCCGTCACGCTGCAATTGATTTATTAAAACAAGATCCGCATTTAATGCTTCCAGACAACAATATGATTGCTGAAAAGCTTGCTAATGCAGAAAAGGTTTCAGGGAATTTTAGCAGGGTGAGTTAAAACAAATAATTACGGCATAAATATTTTTTGCACTTTATACCCGGCTTCACTGGTGTTAATTGTAAGAAAATAAATTCCGCTTCTTAATATCATATTATTAAATGCTAACTGATGATTTCCATTTTTTAATTCGCCATTAAACAATTCTTTTACATGCTGACCTAACATATTAACAAGATTAATACTCACAACTCCTGAACCCGATAAAGTCAAAGACAAATCAATGGAGTTTTGTATAATGGCATGAATGGACATATTATAAACCGGAGCAACATCATCTGAAATTATAGCAGCATCCACATATAATGCAAGAGAAAAGTCACGATTGAAAACATAAGGAGGATGCGTTTCTTTTGATCTTACAACCAGTATGTATGGTTGTGAATTTATTTGAGATACGTCAGGAGTCCAGGTTAATCTGCACTTGGCATTCCCATTGTCATCCTGATGAACAAAATTAGGAGAATTATTAGCAAAGAAAATTCCTCCGGTGGCATCAAAAGAAAGATAGTCATTGTCTGTCAAGTCAGTTGCAGTCATATTAAAATCAAGCATGCTGCCTGCGGCAATGCGATAGCTGGCATCACTTTCAGGAAGAATATTACAGGTTCGGGAAAAAGATGCAGGACTGTTTGCTGATGGAATAACAATAATTTGCATATCCCTTCTTATCTCACCAATCTTTACACCATTACGATATTCACTTGCGAGAACCGAAACCACAAAGTGTCCTTCTGTATTTGGTAAAAAAGAAATTTCTCCTGTTGTGGTATCCATGGTAAAGGGCATACTTGGATCAGTAGATGGCAATGTATAACCTGATAACATAAAACTGCTACTAGGATAAACGAATGAATTAGAATTATCATAAGGAATATCTAATTGCCAATGTAGAGAATCGCCATCAGCATCATAAGGTAAAGGATTATAATAAAAAGGATTGTTTACCTGGGCAATTGGGATAGGAGGATTAATAAATATAGGGGATGAATTGCTTCCATCAACATGTAACTGATTTTCCAGATACATACCGTAGTTGCTTGCATTAGGAATATTTAAAATAGCCCCATTTCGACAACAGTCTTCCCAAGTTAAAAAATAATCGCCTATTGTTGGAAACGTGTAAGTTGTATCATACGTATATTCTTCAACTCCATTTCCAATATTTACCGCTGGGGAAACATTAATGTTAAGAACTGTAACTGGAATTTCTGTCGAGGTGAACACATTAATTTTATCGATGGGCCTAATCGTAATACCAAGTATATCACGGTAAATCGTCATCACAATATGGTAGTTTAATCCGCTAATATGTGTTGCTGTAATTTGTCCTCCCATTAAATGGCTTGAGAAGGAGGATGTAGTTAATGCAAGGAACAGAGCAAAGGATAGGAGAAGTTTTTTCATTGGGGTTTGTGTTTGGATTAAAATGAAATTTCTCTGTAAATCTATAACTATTCCTTAGTAAAACAACTTTTATAATAAAAGGCTCCCCAAATAAGGAATTATAGCCTTTAATATTTCATCATTTCTTTCTCTCCTCTGCCTCCTCCACAGTCATTTTTTGTCCTTTCACAACCAACCCGTTAATTTTTTTAATGGCTCGCAAAGCATCTTCTTTATTTTCAAATTCAATAAAACCAAACCCTTTTGATTCCCACGTAATTTTATCATAAACGATTTTGGTGCTAACAATAGGACCAAATTGTTTAAACAACATTTCAAGCAGCATTTCGTTGATGGAAGATTCGATATTTTTTACAAAGAGTTTCATGAGAGTAGGGAGAATGGAGAGTGGAGTAGGGATATTTATTTCGCAATATTAATAAAACTCATGAGTTCTTTTTCTTCCCCCTTCTCCCTACTAAGCACTCCCTACTAAGAAAACATTCGTACTTTTGCTCATCTAATACATCATGAACCAGGTTAAAGCCGGTACGTTATTATCCCAGGTAAATTTTCCCGCTGATTTAAGAAAGCTAAAGCCTGAACAACTCGAAGAAGTTTGTAAAGAATTACGTCAGTATATAATAGATATTGTCTCTATAAACGGAGGTCATTTTGGTGCAAGCTTAGGTGTGGTGGAGATGACGGTTGCTCTCCATTATATTTTTAACACACCTTATGATCAATTGGTTTGGGATGTTGGCCACCAGGCTTATGGACATAAAATTTTAACCGGACGAAGAGAAATTTTTCATACTAACCGGATTTATAAAGGCATCAGTGGTTTTCCTAAACGTTCAGAAAGTGAATACGACACATTTGGTGTTGGACATTCCTCTACTTCTATTTCTGCAGCATTAGGATTGGCTGTTGCTTCGCGATTGAAGGGAGATAAAAAACGCCAGCACATTGCAGTGATTGGCGATGGCGCTATGACAGCAGGTATGGCTTTTGAAGCATTGAATCATGCAGGTGTTGAGAATTCAAACCTTCTTGTCATTCTGAATGATAACTGCATGAGCATTGATCCCAATGTTGGTGCGCTGAAAGAATACCTGACTGACATCACCACTTCGCAGACTTATAACAAAGTAAAAGATGAGGTTTGGAAAATGCTGGGTGTGATAAGCAAATTCGGACCGAATGCACAAGCTATCGCTCAGAAAATTGAGAACGCTGTTAAAAGCACATTATTAAAACAAAGCAATCTTTTTGAATCCTTAAAGTTCCGCTACTTCGGGCCGATTGACGGGCATGATGTAAATCACATGGTGAAAGTGCTGAAGGATTTGAAAAAAATTCCAGGACCAAAAATTTTACATTGCTTAACTGTAAAAGGTAAAGGTTATGATTTAGCAGAGAAAGATCAAACCAAATGGCATGCTCCCGGATTGTTTGATAAAGTAACTGGAGAAATTTTTAAGTCAGCTTCTGATAAACCGCAGCCACCGAAGTACCAGGATGTATTTGGAAATACGATTGTTGAATTAGCACAAACAAATAATAAAATTGTTGGTGTTACTCCTGCAATGCCAAGCGGATGTTCATTAAACATCATGATGAAGGCAATGCCTGACCGTGCCTTCGATGTTGGAATTGCAGAACAACATGCAGTCACTTTTTCAGCAGGACTTGCAACACAGGGAATGATTCCGTTTTGCAATATTTATTCTTCGTTTATGCAGCGTGCTTACGATCAGGTGGTGCATGATGTAGCATTGCAAAAATTAAATGTTGTTTTTTGTTTAGATCGCGGTGGTTTGGCTGGTGCCGATGGACCCACACATCATGGAGTTTTTGATTATGCATACTTCCGTTGTATTCCGAATATGATTGTGAGTGCTCCCATGAATGAACAGGAATTACGTAACTTGATGTACACAGCGCAACATGATAACATGGGGCCATTTTCTATTCGCTATCCTAGAGGTAATGGTGTGATGATTGACTGGAAAAAACCTTTTGAAGCAATTCCGGTTGGCAAAGGTAGAATGTTGAGAGGTGGTGAAGAAGTGGCGATACTCACTCTCGGTCATCCCGGAAATTTTGCTGTTGAAGCGTGTGATCGTTTAGCAAAAGAAGGTTTTTATCCTGCACACTACGACTTACGTTTTGTAAAACCACTCGACCAGGTTTTATTACACGAAGTGTTTTCGCTCTATAAAAAAGTAATCACCGTTGAAGACGGATGTATAATGGGAGGATTTGGAAGTGCGGTTGCAGAATTTATGATTGATAATAATTATACAGCGCAAATAGTTCGTCTTGGTATTCCTGATCGTTTTATTGAACATGGCGAACAAAAGGAATTATATAACGAATGTCATTTTAATGCTGACGCAATAATGGAAGCTGTGAGAGAAATGATAAATTCAAAAGTTTTGTTTAGCTGAAATTGCTGTTAGTTTATTTTTCCAACTCTTAACAAAACCGGAAACTTTACTTCCTTAAGCTCATTTTTATTCCACGTTTTTTTCAAGTCATCATAAATAAGTTCAACAGGATTTTTATTATTTGCTTTTATATAATGCTGTACTGCTGACCAGGTACTTAAAAAACCAATCAACTGATCAAAGTTCCATTCGACATTAATAAAAAAATTTGGTGAGGGTATTTCTTCAAATGGAAATGGAATGGTTTGGTAATGTTCATCAATATAAATTCTTTCTTTATCCCAATAAGGCTCCGTGATGTCTTCATAAAAATATTCAATCACTTTGTCAGTTGCATTATCAATGGTCATTAATCCGTAGCCAATTACTGCCAAAACAGAATCACGTTTACCAACTCTTATCGCCTCCTTATAAAATGCATCAAAATCAAACCAGTGAATGGCTTGTGCTACTGTTATCAGATCAAATGTATGATCAGGAAAATGAGTATCCTCAGCTGATTCCACTTTATAAAAAATATTTTCTGCAGGTGTGGCATTTGCAATTTGCCGTTCGCTTACATCAGTTGCATGCACAGTATTAAAATGTTTTGCTAATTCGCGTGCCACTTGTCCGTTACCCGTACCACAATCCCATGCTATTTGTTTTGTTTTAACAAGTGGAAAAATAAAATCATACATCTCCTTTGGATATAAAGGACGAAACTTTGCATAAGATTCTGACCGTGCTGAAAAATTGTCTTTCATTGAAATGAGAATAAAGTGTAAAGCAAGTATAAAGAATTTTTTTTGTCTTTATACTTTATACTAACAACTTAATACTCGATACTAAATTATAATTTTAGCGCGTGCAAGCACCGGAAAAAAAATTTATAAACGTTGAAGAAGTAATAGCCAGCAAAAATAAAAACCTGTTGCGTGTGATGCCAGGTTTTTTATTACGTTATATTAAACGCATTGTTCACCAGGAAGAGATTAATGCATTTATCAGAAGACATGGTGATAAAACATCATTTGATTTTGTAGAGGAAATCCTGGAAGAATTCGGAGCAAAGGTATCGTACGAAGGATTTGAAAATATGCCTACATCAGGAGGTTGTATAGTTGCCAGCAATCATCCCTTGGGTGGATTGGATGCAATGGCATTGATACATGTTATCGAAAAAAAACGGAGAGACATTAAATTCGTGGTGAACGATATTCTGTTGCAACTTAAAAATCTTGAAGCATTATTTATTGGTGTAAACAAGCATGGAAAAAACTCTGTTGAAAAATTTGCAGCAATGGATAAACTGTATGCTTCGGATGTTGCGATGCTGATTTTTCCTGCAGGATTAGTATCACGCAAGCAGCAAGGCAGGGTTATTAAAGATCTTGAATGGAAAAAAAGTTTTATCAAACAGGCGCGAAAAAACAAACATGATATCATCCCTGTTTATATTGAAGGACGGAACTCCGGTTTTTTTTACAACCTGTCGCGGTTCCGGTCGCGGATAGGGATTAAAGCCAATGTTGAAATGTTTTATCTCATGGATGAGATGTATCATCAAAAAGGTAAAACAATTAAGATTATTTTTGGGAAACCTTTATCACATGAAATTTTCACCGCGGAAAAAACCGATTACGAATGGGCACAACTTGTTAAGGAACATGTTTATACTTTGGGACGTGGAGGACAAAGCCCTTTAGCCGTTTATGGAAGCAATCATTGATCCTGTTCCTGTTAAAGATTTAGAGTCAGAGTTAACTGCTGAAAGATTTATCCGTAAATCTAACAATGGCTCCAATTTAATTTACATCATCTCTCATCACGATTCTCCGCTTGTGATGAAAGAGATTGGCCGCTTGCGTGAACTTACTTTTCGTGAAGCAGGTGGAGGCACAGGCAAACCAATAGATATTGACGAATATGATGATTGCGATATTCCTTACAAACAACTAATCGTTTGGAATCCCGCTGAAAAAGAAATCATGGGAGGTTACCGTTTCATTCGTTGTGCAGATGCTTATGATGAGAAAAATAAAAAATGGAATCTTGCTACTGCAGAGTTATTTGATTTTTCTGAAAAATTTGTAAAAGAATATTTGCCTCACACAATTGAATTAGGACGTTCATTTGTTCAACCAAAGTATCAGCCGAGTGCTGAAAACCGGAAAGGGCTTTTTACTTTAGATAATTTATGGGACGGCTTAGGGGCTATTGCAGTTGACAATCCGGATATTAAATATTTCTTTGGCAAAGTAACCATGTACCGTCATTACAACCAACTTGCCCGCGACATGATATTATTTTTTATGGAATATTATTTTCCTGATTCTGAACATTTAGTTGTACCCAAACATTCTTTACCCATCACACATGATCTTTCTGATTTCGCAAAAGCAATCAAAGGGTTAAATTATAAAGATGGTCACCGTGAATTAAATCATCGTGTAAGAGCACTCGGTGAAAATATTCCACCACTTGTAAACTCTTATATGAATTTATCCGCCACGATGAAAAATTTTGGAACTGCATTGAACGAACATTTTGGTGATGTGGAAGAAACGGGCATTTTAGTTACCCTTGCTGATATTTATGATACTAAAAAAAGCAGGCATGTGAATACTTATATTGAAGGGAAGAAAATACAGTATTATAAATCTTAAAAAACAGAGAATGCAAAATTTTACTTTTAGTTTGAATTTTTAGAGATTTTATTTTTAGCTTTTCCATTCTCTTTCTGCACCGCATCCTTCCATCTCCACAAATGCAAACATGCATAAGTTCTGTAAGGGCTCCATTTCTCTGAAATCTTTAACATCTCTTCCCTGAATTTTTTCTTATCACTTCTATCCAACTTATAATGTACAATCATGCTGTTTTGAATTCCCAAATCATCTACTGCAAAAACATCTTCTCTTCCTAAAGTAAACATTAGCAGCATTTCAACCGTCCACTGCCCTACTCCTTTAATTTCAGTGAGGTATTGAATCACTTTTTCATTGCTCATCTTGTTTAAAGTTTTTGCATCCATACCCTTTTCCACGGCAAAGCGTGCAACGTTATGTACATAACTTACTTTGGCATTACTCAGTCCGATGCTCCGCAATGTTTCAGGTTTTATTTTTAAGATCATCTCAGGAGTGGGTTCTTCTCCATTGAATAAATTCAGAAATCTTTTATGAATAACATCTGCAACTTTAGTAGAAAGCTGCTGACTCATAATAGAAGCACATAATCTTTGACAAATATTATTGAATCTCTTTAAAGAAATATTTTCAGTGCCGATAATTTTTTTAAGTCTTTTGTCTTTGGCAAGATGAGCGATGTAATCTGTTTTGGTTTTCATAAATTATTTAATTTCATTATATCTCACAAACTGTAAGTCGCCCTGGTTTTTACCAATAATAAAACAAGGTTTACTATTTATTTTAATCCTTTTCATACACTTGACATCACCAGGCGCATAAAATCCGCTTTGTGTTACTGTTAAGCCTCTGAATTTTCCTGCACCAAAATTTTTTAAAAATAAACCAATGCCTCCATCGTTTCTTCCCGTTTCCACTTCTGTGGAATAATCATTACCAGCCACCAGTAAATCAGTAAGTCCATCCTTATCAAAATCATCAGTAATGATTGCATTTATGGGAAATATCTGCGCTTTGGACGATAGCAACTGCTGCGAAAAATTTCCTGATCCATCATTGACGAAAACTGAATTGGCAATATCATTTGCTTTAAATGTTTGCGCTTTACTCAGTTGTTCAGGAGTAAAAATATCAGTGAGAGTTGCATTTGCATAATCATGATAGCGCAGAAATTTTTTCTTTAAAAAATTCATCTGGTCAAGCAAATTATCACGCGTTGCCAATGGATAACTTTTGCCTTCCTGATATAAAGAAATTACGCAGTCGGTGCTTCCGTTATTATCAAAATCACTCACCACCATTGTAACCGGATATTGTTCGTTGCCACGATACCTTGTGTTGATGCTCACGTTTCCTCCAATCAAATCAATATCACCATCATTGTCCACATCCGCTTGCGCAATTGTATTCCACCAACCATAAGAATTTTCAAGTTTAATGGGAGCATCAAGTTTACTTCCCGAAGCTCCGGGATTATTTTTATAAATAGTAAGCGGCATCCACTCACCTACTATTATTAAATCCTTCCAGCTGTCTTTGTTTATATCACACCATATTGCATCGGTCACCATACCAATATTTGCAAGAGAAGGAATCTGTTTGGTGATATCAGTAAATTGCCCTTTGTTGTTTTGCAATAAAAAACTTTGTGGTATTAATCCATAATGACCAGGCACCACTCTTCCGCCAATAAAAATATCTCCATCTCCATCTTTATCATAATCATCAATGGCAATGGCTTTAGCACTTGAATAAATAACAGGAAAACTTTTATCCTTTATAAAATTTCCTTTGCCATCATTTAAATATAATCTCACAGGATACATTGAATCTGTTTCAGGATATTCGTTTCCTCCACTCACTACAATCAAATCTTTATCACCATCATTATCTGCATCAAAAAATTCCGAACCGGTATCTTCTAATTGTTTATCAGCTGTGATAGCAGGTTGTTTTGATTTTGTAAATTTTCCCGCATGATCCTGCAGGTAAACAAATGCTTCATTGTCTTTACTGCCTCCAATAAAAAAATCTTCCGTTCCATTTCCATCAACATCAGCAACAGCGATACAAGGGCCCATTTGTGAAAACTGATGTGGCAATAAGGGTTCGAGTTTAAAATCTATATAAGTATTTTCTTTCTGCTCATAAATAACATTTGTCTCTTTGGTGATGTCGGTAAACAATGGGGATACTTTTTCTTCAACTTTAAGCTTGGCAACAGCATTTTTAATATCCAAAGTGAAAACATGGTTGGCTTCTAAGGCACTAATTGTTTGCATTGTTCCATTAGGCCATGTGATAATAACATTTGCAAATTTATTCTGTCCGATTCCAAAATGTACAAACCGTTCATGACTCGAGATATATCCCTTGTCAGGCATAAAATGCTGTACCTGTTTTGCTCCATCAGGCGTTTCAATCTGAATGGCTGCACCTATGCCTTCAATATTTTTATCTGTTCCTTTCAGCTTAAACCTGATATAATTTCCTGCCTTGTTCTGAACAGAATTATTTCTATATATAAATGGTTCTTCATTAATATTATTTACAATTAAATCAAGATCACCATCATTATCAAGATCAGCATACGCTGCACCGTTGCTGAATGAAGGAGTATTTAATCCACAGGTTGCGCTTATATTATTAAAGGTAAGGTTACCATTATTTCTGAAAAAATAATTGAACACCTTATTGGATGGAATAGCAGACAATAATTTTAATGTATCGAGTTTGCCATCTTCTTTAATTAATTCTTTAACGATTGAATCATTATTATAAACGATAAAATCCAGGTCAGTTACATCTCTTAAATACCCATTGGTTACATAAATATCCTTGAATCCGTCATTATCAAAATCTGCAATCAAAGGAGCCCAGCTCCAATCAGTAAATGCAACATTTGCAAGATAGCTGATGTCAGAGTAAGTGTTATTGCCGTTGTTTAACTGTAAAACATTTTTTACAAACTGAGTTCCATAACCATACTTTATTCTTTTATAAAAAGTGTCATAATTAACAGGGGGCTTCAGCTGTTTTTGTTTTTGAAAAGATTCAGGCAACATATCCAGCACCATCAGATCTAACAATCCATCGTTGTTTATATCAGCATAATCTGAACCCATTGATGAATTGGAAGTATGTTGAAAATGTTCATCAAGGCGGTTAGTATAGGTTCCGTCTTTATTATTGATAAACAAATTATCAGGATAATGAAAATCATTGCAGGTATATATATCCGGAAATCCATCCCCATTAAAATCATCAATGATAGCACTCAGTCCAAATGCATAAGTGCCTAGTCCCGCTGAAAAAGTTTTATCTTTAAAATGGCCATTTACGTTTTCATAATATCTGTTACTTATATAAGTTCGCTGCGTATCTTTTAATGCAACCAGCTTACCGGATTTATCATAAGTCAATTCTATTTTACTGGAGTAATTCATTTCATCGGGATGATCCAGCAGAAATAAATCGAGGTCTCCATCAAGATCCATATCATAGAAATATGCCTGTGTTGTATAGCTTTCATCATCCACTCCATATTCCTTTGCTTTATCAGTAAAAGTCATGTTGCCATTATTAATATAAAGCATGTTTTTGCGAAGTGATGGTTCTGAAACTGCAGATTTGCAAACATAAATATCAAGCAATCCATCGCCATTAATATCAACCATGGACACTCCGGTTTTAAATCCTAATCCACCATCAATACCGGCACTGTCTGTAACATCCTTAAATTTAAAATTACCCTGGTTGAGATATAATTTGTTATGCACCATATTACCACTGAAATACAAATCAGGCAATCCATCATTATTAACATCACCAAGCGCTACTCCGCCTCCATTGTATAAGTAACCGTAACTGAAAAAATTTATTTTTTGTGATTCAATGATTGCATTTACAAACTTCACTCCTGATTCTTCAGGAAGAACTCGTGTAAACAGGACTTGTGAGTTGGATATAAATGGAATCAGCATCAGTAAAAATATTTTGCTACAAAAGCGCAAAGACTTGGAAAGGATTTGTGATAAAAATTGTAAACCGTAAACTGCAAACCGTAAACAATATCTCATTTTCTTGTATGAATGTTCTCTAAAATAAATTCTCCAATACGTTTACCTTGTTCAGCGCCATTAATTATAGAAGGCATAAAATGAATACCTCCATAAAAACGACTGTTTCCTGCTTCTTTTGCTGCTTCATTAAATGAGTTAAAACTTCGTGGCGGAATGTTGATATACATCTCAGAAGAATCAGTGAAAGCATAAGGTTGTGGAATAAGGCGGGTAAGTATTGTAGCTGCTGTACTTGAAATAATGCTGTGTCCGCTCGGATATTCAGGAAATGGTGGAGTTTGAATATAAGGCAGCCACTTTGGATCAATCATTCGCTGAATATAAGTTTCAGGACGAATAGAATTACACCGGAATTTTTCTGACCAGCAGCTAAGAAATCCTTCGTACAAACCAATTGTAACAAGCGTATAGGCTTCAGCGGTTTTAAATTCATCAAAATTTAAATTTCTACATGCCTGTCCCGTTATCTTAATCCAGTGTCCATCGGGAGATATTTTATGAATGAAATAAGTGATATGTGCTTTTTGAACAGAGATATTCGGGTTGCAATCCCAGAACTGCGCAATTAGCTTTTGCGTTGTATCTAATGTTTTTGATGTTCGATAAACCAGTATTGCCTGCTTATAAAAGTCAGATGATTTTTTTTCATCATACGCACAAGTAGCCACAGGTCTTATCTCACATGCTGAGTCAGTTACTAATGGACGCATTAATGGCCAGTTAGGTTCCAGTGCATTGGTGTATTCGGGTGCTGTTGGTTTCCATGCTGCAGTGCTGTCATTCAACACGTAACGTTGCAAAGTTTTTATGTGCGTGTAATTGTCCTTCATTATCCAGTCAATTAACTGCTTCCCGGCATTAATGCCATACAAAACAGATCTTGCGATTAATGCTGTATCAATGTTTGAATTTTTCCAGATTTCTATTTCTTCCTTTTCAAAATCAGCAATCATGTATTCAGAAAAAACTAATTTTTTTGCAATTGTGGTATAAGCAAATTCAGCCGCGATAGAATAATTAATATTTTCTTTTTCTAAATTTAATTTTGGAAGATGCTTAATTTGCCCGCTTAACGAAATCAATTGCGGATTACCAATTGCCAGTACTTCGTATGCCGCAATGTTTGGATAAACATACACACGGCTTGAAACGGGTGGATTAAAAAGATCTTCCATCACCACATCAATTAATTTTTCATTACAGCGATATAAATAATTATCTGCAAAGGACACTGCCATTGAAACCGAACAAATAAATATTGCTGAACAAGTAAATAAAATATTTTTTATCATTTTTTAAGAAGTGATTATCTTAATAAACTTTTGTATCCGGATTAAATGTTCGCCAGCTATGCCAGAATTCCTGGTAAGCAGGAATTCTTTTTAAAGAAACAAAAGTTCCAATTGCTCTTCCATTTAGTTCATATTGTTGATTGTTTAATAACAATGTATCATTTTTTAATGTGAAATGCTCATCACTTGATTTTCTTTTAAAAGCAAAAAAACTTTTATTGTCAGATGCAACCAGCACCATGATGGGAGTATCTTTAATCTTATCATGAATAATTCTTTGTGTAATTAATTTATTCCAGTCATAAGCTTTTGTGTGATGATTTAAGTTAACGCCAACAACCCAAGATTTATCTTTCCATGACAATGAATCTGTGCCGGTCAAACTACTTCTTGATATACCTGTTTCGTAATTTTCTGAAACATAGTTTCCTGAATCCTTTTCATTTGGTTGCATTATTAAACTGTAAGGAAATAAATGAAGCCAATCGCCCAATGAAGTTTGATAACTAAATATCTCTGGCAAATGTTCGCCTTTCAATTCACCGGCAACCGCTTCTCCGTTCACCTGCCTCCACCATGATTTTGTTTTCTCATCTTCAAACATTGCATTAAAATGATCCATACCCACTAAACGAAATGTTTCATAGTTGCCTTTTACTTTCGGTTCATACACTCTGCCGGTTCGGCAAACGGTACAATAGGTAACAATAACCGGTTCTCCGTTTAGTGAATCAGATATCTGGTGATGATATCCGATGAACTGAACAGGATAAGCGTTGGCAAAACCATTTTTCTCCACACCAATAATAATACGTGAAGTATCTACTTTGTTTTCGCCTGCATACGCCATTATCAACTGATCTGTTTGAAGAAACATCTGATCGGCTGACATTTTAAAATTAATAATGTAAATGATTACAGATAAAAATAAAATAATCGTTACAGGAACCCATTTACTATTCCAGTTTGCTTTTAAAAACGTTAATAGAATCAACAAACAAAAACCTATTCTGAAAATCCAACGGTAAGAAAATAAAAAGTAAGCAAGATCAATGCTATTCATCATCTGACTACCCGGAAAAGGCATGATGGAATAAACATTTAGAATCTCAAACAATAGTAAAAAAATGATACTGCAATAAAATATTTTTTTCACTTACAGAGGGACATCAATTAACGGTAAACATAATAACATTTGGCGGAATAAAAGTAAAAAACGATGGTGCAATGGGCATGAATATTCTCTCATTTTTAATAAATAACCTTTCTACCTTTGCCTTTATGAATTCTTCTGTTGTAGGGCGTTATTTAAGTTTAGTAAAATTCAGTCACACAATTTTTGCATTGCCATTTGCTGCCATTGGATTTGTGCTGGGATTGCAAAAAATAAATTTTCACCTGGATCCTTTCTTAGCGCTTAAAGTTTTATTGTGTATGGTGTTTGCACGCAGTGCTGCCATGTCATTTAACCGCTGGGCTGATCAGCATATTGATAAATTAAATCCGCGCACATCAGTTAGAGAAATTCCCTCTGGTGTAATTTCTTCAAACTCAGCATTAACATTTACGATTATCAATTGCATTTTATTTATCGTCACCACTTGGTTTATCAATCCACTTTGTTTTTATCTTTCGTTTGTTGCTTTATCGGTGGTGCTTGGCTACAGTTATACTAAAAGATTCACTGCTTTGTGTCACCTGGTATTGGGATTAGGATTATCGCTGGCACCCATCGGTTCTTATCTTGCTGTTACTGGACGATTTGACTGGCTACCGTTATTTTTCTCATTTGCTATTGTTTGTTGGGTGAGTGGCTTCGATATTATTTATGCTTTGCAGGATGAACAGTTTGACCGCAGCAATCATTTGCAATCAATACCGGGAGCATTCGGTTCCAAAAAAGCGATTGCTATTGCACGCAATCTCCATATCAGTGCTTCTGTTTTTTTATTGTCAGCTGGCTTGTATGCAAATCTTTCATTCATTTATTTTATCGGCTGGGGTGTTTTTACATCGCTTTTAATTTATCAGCACACCCTTGTTAAAGCAAATGATCTCAGCAGGATTAATCTTGCATTTTTTACTACCAATGGAATTGCAAGCATAGTATTTGCTGTGTTTGTTATCAGTGATTTATTGAGATAAAATATACATTTAATCACTCTGTAAATTGTAGCTCAAGAGCGATAATTGTTTTATTTTTGCTTTAATATATTTTCCCTTTCGCCTTATGAAACCCGAAATTAATACTGAACAAAAACAACTCAGTTTTGATGAGTTCAAACATATCGTCCTTGATGATTATCGCATTGTCAATGAGAGTCGTCAGGCAAGCCTGATCGGTCGCAAAGAAGTATTGACAGGTAAAGCCAAGTTTGGAATTTTTGGTGATGGAAAAGAAGTGGCACAGATTGCAATGGCTAAAGTTTTTCGCAATGGAGATTTCCGGTCGGGATATTACCGCGATCAGACTTTTATGTTTGCTGCAGGATTGTTAACAATACAGGAATTTTTCGCGCAGCTTTACGCTCATCCAGATATTCATGCTGACCCATCCTCTGGTGGCCGTGCTATGAACGGTCATTACTCAACACGTTTACTGAACGAAGATGGAAGCTGGAAAAATTTAATGCAATTAAAAAATTCTTCAGCAGATGTTTCTCCCACCGCTTCCCAAATGCCACGTTTGCTGGGCTTAGCTTATGCTTCTAAATTATACCGTATCAATCCTGATCTGGCGAAAACCAATAATCAGTTTACTGTTAATGGTGATGAAGTAGCATTTGGCACCATCGGTGATGCATCAACATCAGAAGGATTGTTTTTTGAAACGATAAATGCTGCCGGAGTTTTACAAGTGCCAATGGCAATTTCTGTTTGGGATGATGGATATGGAATTTCGGTTCCGCAAAAATTTCAGACTACCAAACAAAGTATTTCAGAAGCATTGAAAGGATTTGAGCGCACCAATGAAAAAGATGGTTACCTGATTCTTACTCCCAAGGGTTGGGACTATCCAGGCTTGTGCGAAGCTTATGAAAAAGGAATAGCACTTTGCCGTGCACAACATATTCCTGTTTTATTTCATGTGCAGGAAATGACGCAACCGCAAGGGCACTCCACAAGCGGTTCGCATGAGCGATATAAAAACAAAGAGCGTTTAAGTTGGGAAGATGAATTTGATTGCATTCGTAAAATGCGTGAGTGGATGCTGGAATCGGCCATTGCAACAGAAGAAGAACTGGAGGAAATAGAAACACAGGCAAAGAAAACAGCTAATGAAGCAAAACGCAAAGCATGGGATGCACATGTTTCGATCATCAAAAAAGAACTGGATGAAGCAATCAGTTTATTAACTGCATTTGCTGCATCAAACAGTAACGGAGTTTTTATTCAGAAATTAATTGCTGATTTGAAAGCACTAACAGAACCTGATCGCAGAGAAATAACTATCACGATCAAGAAAGCATTACGTTTTGCACGTGAGGATCATTCACCAGCTGCAGTTCAGTTACGGAGTTGGTTAGATGCATTTCTTAAATTAAATAATAATCGTTTTGACAGTAATCAATACAGCGAAAGCAACCAGAACGCATTAAAAATAAAACCTGTAGCTGCACAATACAATGCCGATGCACCGATGGTTGACGGACGCGAAGTGTTGCAGGCAAATTTTGATGCCTTGCTTACTTCAATACCGCAGCTACTTTCATTCGGTGAAGATGTAGGAAGTATAGGAGGAGTAAATCAAACCTATGCGGGATTGCAGCAGAAGCATGGCGACAATCGCGTGATTGATACCGGCATTCGCGAAGCAACAATTATCGGACAAGGAATTGGTTTGGCTTTGCGCGGATTGCGACCGATTGCAGAGATTCAATATCTGGATTACATGGCTTATGCAATTCAATTACTGAGTGATGATTTAGCATGTTTACAATATCGCACTGCAGGCGGACAAAAAGCTCCGTTAATTATAAGTACACGTGGACATCGTTTGGAAGGCATATGGCATTCCGGTTCACCGATGCAGATGATGTTGGGTGCAATACGCGGAATATATTTATGCGTGCCACGTAATATGACACAAGCAGCAGGATTTTATAATACGATTTTGGCTTCTGATGAACCTGCAATAATTGTTGAACCATTAAATGGTTATCGCATCAAAGAAAAATTACCTGAAAATATTGGTGAGTTTAAAGTGGCACTTGGTGTTCCTGAAATTCTTACCGAAGGAAATGATGTAACAATAGTAACGTATGGTTCTCTCTGCAAAATTGCAATGGATGCTGTTCAGCAATTAAATGAATATGGAATCAGTTGTGAGTTGATTGATGTGCAAACATTATTGCCATTTGATATTCATCACAGCATTTCAAAATCAATTGCTAAAACAAATAAAGTTTTGTTTTTGGATGAAGATGTTCCCGGTGGTGCAAGTGCTTACATGATGCAGCAAGTTTTAGAAGAACAAAATGCTTTTCAATATTTGGATGCAGCTCCACGCACACTGAGTGCGAAAGAGCATCGTCCTGCTTATGGTTCGGATGGAGATTATTTCAGCAAACCACAAACAGAAGATATTTTTGATACGGTTTATGATATGATGAGTGATTATAATCCCGAAAAATTTCCTGATATTTATTAGAACAACATCACACAATCATTTGTCATCCTGAAAGGAACTTGTGTAATAGCAGTAAAAAAGTTTGTTAAAGCAGAATGGTAATTTACCTATGGAGGTTTAAACAAACTTTTTCAGGAACTTCAAGCTTTTATCCGTTGAACATACAAGTTCCTTTCAGGATGACATAGAGAGGAGGGTTAACTAAAATTTAAAATGAGCAACAATATCAAAACAACAGAATCAGATTCTCATTACACCAATATCGAAATGATGAGTGTACATGATTTATTGTTGAGCATCAATACAGAAGATAAAACAGTTCCACTTGCAATTGAAAAAGTAATTCCGCAAATCGAAGCATTGGTAAATGTTATAGTAAATAAATTAAAAAACGGTGGACGTTTATTTTATATCGGTGCAGGCACAAGCGGAAGATTAGGAATTGTAGATGCATCCGAATGCCCTCCGACTTTTGGCGTAGAACATGGGTTGGTTGTTGGATTAATTGCAGGTGGAGACAAAGCTATTCGGAAAGCAGTGGAATTTGCAGAAGATGATACCGAACAAGGTTGGAAAGATTTGCAATCAAATAATATTTCTGATAAAGATGTAGTAATTGGAATTGCAGCATCCGGTAGCACACCTTATGTGGTAGGCGCATTAAAACACTGCAATGAAAAAAATATTGTCACCGGTTCGATAACTTGTAACGCAGACAGTCCTGTTTCGCAAAACGCAAAATATCCCGTTGAAATAATTACAGGTCCTGAGTTTGTAACGGGTAGTACAAGGATGAAAGCAGGTACAGCACAAAAATTAGTGTTGAATATGATTTCCACTTCAGTGATGATTCAACTTGGAAGAGTAAAGGGAAATAAAATGGTGGATATGCAATTAAGCAATAATAAATTGATAGACCGAGGAACAAAGATGATAATGGATGAACTGAATATTGATGAAGCAAAAGCTAAGAAGTTGTTGGTTAAATATGGAAGTGTTAGAACTGCAATTAATCAACACAAGTAATTAATTTAAAATTTAAAATTCATAATTTAAAATTCCTTTTCAGTGCAAGACATAGAACCATATTACAATTGGCGGCATTTATACATTGCTGATGAAGATGAGCTTTCGCCATTTTACGGAAGAGTATATAGTGAGTTTGAATATTCCAACACGATTTACAATTACTATATCCATCCGCAATGGGATGACATTGGCTCCAGCACACTGTATATAAAAATTCTTTTTGCAGATTATGAATCAGGATTTGCCATTATTGAATTGATTGGAGAATGGAATGATGCAATCAATAATGATATCATGATGCTGAAGCGTGATGTGATTGATCAGATGATTGGAAATGGCATCAACCATTTTATTTTGATCGGAGAAAATGTTTTAAACTTTCATGTGTCAGATGATTGTTATTATCAGGAATGGTTTGAAGATGTAGAAGATGGCTGGGTGGTTGCGCTTAATTTTCAGGATCATGTGTTGCGTGAATTCACTACAAACAATATTGATTATTTTTTAATTTTTGGTGGCGAATTAAATGAAATGACATGGCGCTCTTTTAGTCCCCTCCAATTATATAAGAAAGTTGAATCAGTAATAAATCATCGCTTAGCGTAGTTTGGTCATTCATATTTTTTGTCATGCTGAACTTGTTTCAGCATCTTTCTAATAATTGTTAAAATATTAAAGATGCTGAAACAAGTTCAGCATAACGGCACTCGATACAAAAATCGATTTGTAAGATATTTTTTTACACTCCTCCTTTTTAAATATTTTTACCCGACCTTAATTATATGTTTAAACTGCTGCTGATTACAATTATTTCTTTCTCACTCATGTTCGGAGAAGAATCGCAACAGGCATCCAAAAAAATTATTACAGGTAAAGCTTCCTATTACGGAAAAGAATTTGAAGGACGTAAAACAGCAAGCGGAGAAATTTTTTTCAATTCTAAGTTTACTGCAGCACATCGCAAATATCCTTTTAATACTTACCTGCGTGTCATTAATCTTAAAAATGATTTAAGTGTGACTGTTCGTGTAAACGACCGCGGACCTTATAACTATACGCGCATCATTGATCTGTCAGAAACGGCAGCACGCAGAATTGGTTCTTATATGCACGGACTTACAACAGTACGTATAGAGGAACTGAATATTCTGCAACGCAACAAAGAAATTGACAGCTTGTTTACCTGCACAGATGTGTTGGATTGTTTAGGTAACGAAGAAAAGCTTTCTGGTTTTTCTTTATCACTTTATACTACTTCTGATCTCATACATATACTTTATCTATCCAACGAACTTTACCTGCAGGAAGATGTGGACAAAGTTTACATTGTTGGTAATGGTGATGGAGGGAATAGAAAATACCAGATGGTGATTTCAAATTATCATACAAAAAAAGAAGCGTTGGTTGCCAAAGATTTTTTTGAGAGGAAAGGTTTTATGAAAGTTATGTTGATGAAAAGTTAATTCTGTTTTTAACATTCCACATACCCTTTTTTCAATCGGAAAAAACCCATCTTTTTTTTTGGACTGATGCAAGTCGATAAAACTTTTCATTATTACCTTTTATGCTACTATTAGTTTTAGTATAATATTCTTTACTGATCAACAGAGTCCATAAAAATGGTTTAATTTTGGTAAGTGCAAATCAGGATCGAACCTTATACATTAAAACGCGCAATAGAAAGAGGTGCAACTGAAGAGGAAATAAATGAAGTTATTACAAATGGAGAACCTGTATCAGCAAAAGCAGAGCGTTTGGCAAAAGCAAAAGTGTTTGAGTTTAATGCATTGCGTAATGGCAAACATTACTAACAAAAACGCGTTGAAGTTTACTTTACTGTTGAATTTGGAATAATTATAACGATAACTGTGTATGTATATTATGGAAAATGGGAGGTATAAATTATGCTAATTAATTATGATTCAAAAAGCGATTTGCTATATATCCGTTTGGATAATCGCACACAACAACTTACCAATACAAGGCTTTCAGAAAATATTGTGCTTGATATGGGTGAAGAAAACCGCATTGTTGGTATTGAAATAATGGATGCTTCAAAGCACGTTGAATTATCATCTTTACTGCCTATAGAATATAACCTGCCTAAAACAGGTTAAGGATTATTGTTGATTAAAGAATTATTATTCAATATTGAATTCCTTTTTCAAAGCAACACAAACCCGTTTCTCAATCGGAAAAGTAAAATCATCTTCTTTCAATTCTTTAATACTACTCCAATAAAATTGCTCAGCATTTTCTTGTAATTCGGAGATTGGTTTTCGTTTAAAATAATTTTCTGAGATAAGATCCGTACTCTTTACTAAATAAAAAATGCTGATCACCTGTTGTTTGATGTTAAATGCTGATGGAACAAAAAAATCGGTTGTGTAAAAATGCCGGATGATTTCAATTTCAATATTTAATTCTTCTCTAAACTCCCGCTTCACAGCATTAATGGTTCCTTCGCCAAACTGCAATCCTCCACCGGGAAATTTGCGGATGAAAGTGTTATTACGTTTTTCTTCTGCAACTAAAACTTCTTTTTGAATGGTGATCAACAAACCATAAACACGAACATTGAAAATTGTGTCAGCAGGCAAACTCATCTTCTTTTATGGTCATCTTATTATGCGTTTGTTCATTGGCATGAGCATGATTATATTTGTTTGGAATAACATTGCTTTTAAAATATTCTTCGCGTAATTGCCTTGAAGTTTTGCGACTTCCATCATGGCTCCAGCCAGGTTGTCCGAACAAATATTGGAGTTTATGTTTAAAGGAAACGGGTTTGCTAATATCTTTCCAGATGTTTTTCCATTCATGAAAAATAATGGTGTTTAAATTATCACTTTCAATATTTGTTGTTAAACCATACACTGCCGGTTCTTCTTCCTTTTGATAAGTACCAAACATACGATCCCAGATAATTAAAAACATCCCTAAGTTTTTATCTAGATATTTTGGATTGGATCCATGATGTACCCGGTGATTGCTTGGTGTTGCAAAAATTTTATCAAGCCAACCTAATTTACCTACTGTTTCTGTATGAATAAAAAATCCCCACATGTTGCAAAATGTAAATGCGATAATAATCTGAATGGCGCTGAAACCGATTAATGCTAATGGGATATAATAAACAAAACGGTATAATGGCTGAAGCAACGAAGAACGGATTGCAGTAGTTAAATTAAAATGCGTGGAGGAGTGATGATTGACATGCACAGCCCAGAAAAACCGGCAATGATGATCAACACGATGTAACCAATAGTAAGCAAAATCCTGTAAGACAATTACAGCAAACCACGAACTGAACGAATAACTGATTTTAAATAAAGCAAACTTATTGAACCAGGTAAGTACAAAAAACACAAAACCTTTCACACCTAAATCCAGGCAATAATTTAATATACCAATAGTAACATTGTTAAAGCTGTCTTTGAAATGATAAAGGCCGAGTTGCTCGCGAACACTGAACCAGCTCTCAGTCATTACAGCGATAATACCTGTTACAGTAAGCCAGAATTCTAAACTATGCATGAATGGGAAATTGTAAATAATAATGACAAATTTATAAAAACCTTACCTGATCTAACCTTCATTGAAAGAGATAAAAATATTATACATACAGGATAAATTATCAACAGTAAGCCGTTAGCCGTTTGTTTTGTCAGATTAATTCAAAAATTATTTATTTTATTATCTCTGCATCCTAAATTGTCCTTCAATTAAATAAACTTATATGAAAAAAATATTGTTTACTCTGTCGCTTGTCTCCATATTATTTGTAGCCTGTAAAAAGGAAGACACTGTTCAACCTTCTCAATTAACAACTGAAGAACGACTTGCACCACTGCCAATTGCTGTTCCTTCCTCTTTCACTCAAAAGATGTTGATAGAAATGTTAAGCACTGTTCATTGTGCTACCTGTCCTGATGCGGAACAAAAGTACCGTAACATAGCAGCTGCGCATCCTGATCGCGTTTATGGAATTTCAATTCACAACAGTGATGCAATGGAAACGCCTCTGTATAATTTTATTGACAGTGTTTTTACTATTCCATATTATGCTTCAGGAATGTTGAACAGAACTCCGTTTGGCGGAACACTTGTATTACCAAAAGGAAACTGGAATGCAAATATTAACTCCTGTTTAAATAAAACAGCGAGCTGCGGTTTAAAAATTAATTCTTCAATAAGCGGAAACAATGCCACCGTGGATGTGTTCGCAGGATTCAATACTTTTTTACCCGGCAATTATAATCTTACAGTTTATTTATTTGAAAATGGTGTATCAGGAACCGGCTCAGGATATAACCAGGCAAATTATTATAACAGCACCACAGGAAGTCCCTTCTTTGGTTTGGGTAATCCTATAATTGGTTATCAGCATGATTTTGTTCAACGCCAGGTGCTCACTTCTAATATAGGTGATGTCATTCATCCTTTTTCCGGTAGCCGCAATGCATGTATTAAACGTTCGTTTAATTTTAATATCAGTGGTTATAATGCCAGTCAGTTATATGTAATTGCTTTTATCAATAAAGTAGGTAATACAAGTACTACGCATGAGGTTATGAATGTGCAGCAAACCAAACTTGGCACCAATAAAAACTTCGATTAAGAAATTAATTATCGTGAAGGATTAATTTTTTTATTCCTTCATAGGTTTAAAAACACCAGGTATCATAACATATAGTTGTGATACCTGGTGTTTTCATTTTATACATCTCTAAAGATTTTTAAAGATGTAAGAAATCCACATAAATTGACAACACTGCATTTTATAATGAAGTAATTATTGTGGAAACAAAAACAAAAAAAATATACCAATGAAAAAGAATCTACTATTACTCTTCGTACTCGCAATCGCATTTGCTTCCTGTAAAAAAGAAGACGCTATTGTTACACCTGTTGACACAGAAAATGCTCAAAGAAGTGTTTCTCCTGCCTTTCACTTCACCAAAAAAGTTTTAGTTGAAGAATTTGTTGGATGCAATTATGCCAATACACCTTGCTCTAATTATTTACTTAACTCTATTTCAGCTGCTAATTCAAATCGTGTTTATGTGGCATCAATGCATCTTAATGATGTAATGGAAATAGGTCAGAATCTTCCTTTAGCAAACAGTTTTAGCAATGGTAACACCATCACTGTACCAAGTGCTATGATTAACCGAACAGGAAACACAGGATCACGTTTGATAAACTGGCAGCAATATAACGGAACTATACAGCAATCACTTGCACAAAGTACACCATGTGGATTAGCCATTTCAACAAGGTTTGGAAAAAACCATATTGATATTGATGTAATGACAAAATTTAATTGCACAATCAGTGGTGCATATTCCATAAGTGCTTACCTCGTACATGAAAGTATAAATTCAAATGCTACTAATTATGGACAGGCAAATGCTTTCAACAGTACGCCTAACAATCCATTCTTCGGAGCAGGTAATCCTATCTTACCATATAATCATCAAAATGTGGTTTTTAAAATGCTTACTGCAACCAACGGAGGAAAAGTAAATACAGCAGCACAGGTTATAGGTGGAATTGATTTACAAAAATTCGGTTGTGACATCACTGCAACTCAAGTGGCTAAAGATAGTTATGTAATCGCCTTTATCACAGATATGGCAACGCATGAAGTAATTAATACCCAGAAAGTAAAATTAGGATTGAACAAAAGCTGGGATTAGAAATATGATTTAAGTTAATGTTGAATGAGAAAAAGAGCGCTGCAATGGCGCTTTTTTTTATTTTATCAAAGTGCCTCATCCTGAAATAAGTTGACACAAAAGTTGACTTATATGGAAAACAAAAGAGAAAGAGATTATTCAAGACGGACTCAAAAAGATTACAGTTTAGCATTCAAACTGCAGATTATAGATGAGATAGAAAAAGGCTAC
>JANLZB010000063.1:0-53719 GCA_031366005.1 Bacteroidota bacterium
CAGGCGGAACCATCATTGCAAACACTGATGGTTTTGATCCAAAAAATTTGCGTCTTGCCAATTATGCCGATGGTGACAATCCAATATTAAATGGTTCGTTGGAAAAATTTCATCTCGTTACGATGGATGTTACCAAGATGACCCGTGCTGCGCTGACAGATTCAGGAATGGGTGTAAAAGAAATTGACCGTTCTAAAAATATGTTTGTGCTTGGATTTTTATATTGGATGTACAACCGAAGCATGGACAACAGCATTAAATTCCTGACAGAAAAATTTTCAAAAAAGCAAGATATTTTAGATGCAAACTTAAAAGTGTTAAGAGCCGGTTATAATTTTGGTGATACCAGCGAAACATTTACAACGCGCTTCACAGTTAATGCTGCACCGATGCCTGCCGGAGTTTATCGCAACATCATGGGTAACCAGGCTGCTGCAATTGGATTGATTGCTGCTTCTCAAAAGAGTGGACTTGATATGTTTTACGGAACGTATCCCATCACTCCTGCTTCCGATATTCTGCATGAGTTAGCTAAGTATAAAAATTTTGGTGTACGCACGTTTCAGGCAGAAGATGAAATTGCTGCTATCAGTTCAACCATCGGTGCTGCGTTTGGTGGCAAGTTAGGAGTAACTGCATCATCAGGTCCGGGCATTGCATTGAAAGGTGAAGCAATGGGATTGGCAGTGATGTACGAAATTCCATTAGTGATTTGCAATATACAACGTGGTGGTCCTTCCACAGGATTGCCAACCAAAACAGAGCAAAGTGATTTGATGCAGTCTTTATACGGAAGAAACGGTGAAGCCCCGATGCCTGTTATCGCAGCACGTTCACCGGCTGATTGTTTTGAAACAGTGTTTGAGGCATGTCGTATTGCATTAGAGTTTATGACTCCGGTAATTTTTTTAAGTGATGGATATATTGCAAACGGTTCTGAGCCGTGGCGTTTCCCAAGTGCAGATGATTTGCCAAAAATCAATGTGAAATTTACAACAGAAAAAAACAGTGATAAATTTTTACCCTATAAGCGCGATGAAAAATTAAGTCGTCCATGGGCAATACCCGGCACTAAAGGTTTGGAGCATCGCATTGGTGGATTAGAGAAACAACACGAAACAGGCAACATCAATTACGAACCCGAGAATCATGAATTCATGGTGCGTATGCGCGAAGCAAAGGTTGAAAAAGTTGCAGACTATATTCCATTGCAAACATTAGATAATGGTAACGAAAAAGGAAAACTGTTAATCATTGGCTGGGGCTCTACTTACGGTGCAATCAAAGGCGCTGTTGTTGATGCACGATTAAAAGGTTATGATGTAAGTCATGCACATATTCGTTATTTAAAACCATTCCCGAAAAATTTAGGTGAGATACTTTATAATTTTGAACATGTATTAATTCCTGAAATGAATACCGGACAATTGCTGCGTGTTATTCGTGATAAATTTATGATACCAGCAATTGGATTAAATAAAATTCAGGGAATGCCATTTAATACGGATGAGATTTATAAAAAGATTGAGGAGATATTAAAATAAAAATGTATTCGTCATTGCGAGGAACGAAGCAATCTCTCGCCATGAAAGGATTGCTTCGTTCCTCGCAATGACGACAATATTTAGAATGCATTAACTAATCATAAAATAAGAATTACCAATTAGCATAAATTAATTATGGAAACAACAACAATAAATCCCACTCCACAATTCACCTCAAAAGATTTAGTAACCGACCAGGAAGTTCGCTGGTGTCCGGGTTGTGGTGATTACTCGATATTGAAACAAGTGCAAACCGTAGTACCGGAGTTAGGAATTCCAAAGGAAGATATTGTTTTCGTTTCAGGAATTGGATGCTCTTCAAGGTTTCCGTATTATATGGAAACGTATGGAATGCATTCAATTCACGGACGTGCAACTGCTATTGCAAGTGGACTGAAAGCAGCACGACCTGAATTAAGTGTTTGGATAGTTACAGGTGATGGTGATGCACTCTCGATTGGTGGAAATCATTTCATCCACATGCTGCGCAGAAATTTTGATGTAAATGTTTTGTTATTCAACAACCAGATTTATGGTTTGACAAAAGGACAATATTCTCCAACATCAGAGGAAGGAAAAGTTACCAAGTCAACACCAATGGGATCTGTTGATCATCCATTCAATCCGATTGCATTGGCAATGGGAGCAGAAGCAACTTTTGTTGCACGTTCAATGGATCGCGATCCTGTACATCTGAAAGATATGTTGCGCAGATCATATAAACATAAGGGAACTTCGTTTTTAGAAATTTACCAGAACTGTAATGTGTTTAATGATGGAGCATTTGAAGTGTTCACAGAAAAATCTTCTAAGAAAGAACAAACACTTTTTGTGGAGCATGATAAGCCGTTAATCTTTGGAGTTAATGCTGACAAAGGAGTTAAATTGGATGGCTTTAAACCCGTTGTTGTTGAGTTAACAGAAGGCGAATCAGCCAATGATCTTTGGATACATGATGAAAAAGATTTAGTGAAAGCAGGAATACTCAGCCGCTTCTTTGATAACCCAAGTAAAGACGGACATTTTCCTCGCCCTTTCGGAGTGTTTTATACTGCTGATCGCTATTGTTACGAAGATGCAATGAATGCACAGGTTGACGAGGCCGTAAAGCAAAAAGGCAAAGGTGATTTAAACAAATTGCTTCGCGGACGTGAAATATGGGAGATACATTAAGTTATAAATCATTAATGATGATAAAACGGGAACCAGAATTTTGGTCCCCGTTTTTTTTGGCCTATAGCTTAAATTTTTATTTCCGGAAAACCGTTTTACTTTACTGATTACTCAACCGGAATTACTAATTACTCATTAAGTCTTTTAATCGCTGCAGCGCAAACCTACTTTTGATTCATCAATTCACATAAATATTTAAACAATATAAAAAATAAAAAAATGAAAACTGCTAACTCAATCACCCGCAAAATTAATTCCGCAATCACTGGATTAATATTAATGATGAGCACATCATTACTTATAACAAGTTGTCAGAAAGAAGAAATGCAACAACCTTCATCTGAAAACAATACAGCTTCTAAAACTTCTAACACTGATAAGTTGTCACAATCTGCAGCGATGGCTTTTAGCTCAATCAGAATAGATCATATAGCAGCAAAAAGTCTTTTAGCTGATTATAGTGTAACAATCAATTCAAATGGTATGGCTACTTATGAAGGCCGCAGGAATGTACATATTATCCGTTCTGTTGATTTTAAAATATCAAGCGAAGCATTAGGCCAGATTAATAATATTTGTAAAAGCATTGACTTCTTTAAACTTCATGGTAGTCGTTCTTCCATTCCTGATATGCCAAGTGTTGAAACTACTTTTAGACTGCTTGATAAACAAAGTAAACTTAGTGACTATGAAGGTCAGCCTGCACAATTGGTTTCTTTCAGAACTAAAATAGAAAATATTCTTGATCTCTCCAGGTTTATTAACGCTACTGCAGGTACTGCAGTTGCAATTGATAAAATGTAACTGATCATTTTAAACAGGCAAAGCCGGAGCAATATGTTCCGGCTTTTGTGTTTGCTCTCAAGTAATAATAATACTTTGATGTGTGTAAGAAGATTCATTTAAATTATAAATGTTAGAGCCTGTTTAAACTTTTAAAAAAAGTTTTATATATATCATCACTTCGGGATTCTTAACTGTTTGCTTGATCTTTTTATAATCATAACACGCTTTCAGCGTTAAAAAATCCCGAAGGGATGCTATTTTTATAGTTAAAAGAGTAAAGTTCACAGAGAGATTCCCGAAGGGATGATATTTATTCTTTTTGAATTATGAAATTTAAACAGGCTCTTACTTCTTTTAAAAATTAGAAATTTCTTCTTCTCTTAACAATGGTTCACCTTTAAATCGAAGCAATATCTGCATCACAGTAATTACATCTTTCTGGCAATAAATAACTATGCGTTCAAGATTGCTTTCTTTCCAGTAAACATCGCCAACCATACTTCCGTCAATATCATCTTTAGGACTTTGAATTCCTAAAATATAAGCCAGTAAATTAAGCGGAGTATAATGTTTGTAGTCGCCAAATTTCCAAAGGTCGAGTGTATCAATATGTGGAACTTCCCATGGCCTGCGTCCTGCAAAATTCAACTGGGATGGAAGAGGTAAACCGTGAATAACTGTTCTACGTGCGATATATGGAAAGTCAAACTCTTTTCCATTATGGGCACACAGCAAAATATTTTTATTCATCCTCATCAGCATCTCATTAAAGCCGGCAAGTAAAGTTTTTTCATCTCCATCTTTAAAAGATTTAATTCTAAATTGTCTTTGACCATCACGATAGGAAATAAATCCTGTAGAGATGCAAATTATTTTTCCGAACTCAGCATAAATACCTGCACGAGAAAAAAGGGTTTCATTAGTATCATTTTCTGAACGCTTTAAAAATTCAGCTTTACGGTTCCATAAGAGTTGCAACTCTTCAGGTGCTTGATTGTATTCAGGATATTGGGGAGCTGTTTCAATATCAATGCACAGTATTTGATCAAGAGGGTTGGTAAACATATTTTTAAATTTTAGTTTTTACAATACAAAAGAAATTAAAAAAGTAATTAGAAAAAATAATCAGATTAATTCCGGAAATTATTCTGGATTTTTTAATCTTTAAGATATCTAAATCGTTTCAAAAAAAAACCGTTCAAAGATTACTCCTGAACGGTTATATAATTTTAGAAAGATATAAATCCTATCCACTCAATGCTTCAGCACCTGCAACTATTTCAAGAATCTCATTGGTGATTGCAGCCTGCCGTGCTTTGTTATATGATAATTTCAAAGCCTTAATAAGTTCTCCGGCATTATCAGTTGCCTTACTCATGGCAGTCATACGTGCACCGTGTTCACTTGCGTGAGAATCGAGCAACGCCTTGTATAGTTGAATCTTAATTGATTTTGGGATTAATTCTTTAACAATCTCTTCTTTGCTTGGTTCAAAAATATAATCCATCTTCATGGCTGCGTTTTTACCTTCTGCTTTAGCAGGAGGTTGTATCGGAAGCAACTGTTCTGTTTGCACATATTGCACAGCTGCATTCTTAAACAGGTTATAAACCACCACTACTTCATCATACTTGCCTTCTTTAAATTCATGCATGATTTGCGTGGCAATAGCAGAAGCTGCTTCAAAATTTAAGTCAGCAAAAATTTCGTTATGATGTCCTAAAAATAAATTCCTGTTTTTTGAAAATGAATCGCTTGCTTTTTTTCCGATCGCTAATATTTTAACATCGCCTGCCTTCGCCTGTTCTTTATATTTATCTCCAATCAAACGATTTACTGTGCGAATGATGTTTGCATTAAACGCTCCAGCTAATCCGCGGTTAGATGTTACAGCAACAATCAAAACATTTTTCAGTGGACGCACTACAGAATATTCTCCACCGTCACTGCTATCCAAAGTCTGAGAAAGGTTTTCTAAAATCTCTTTCAGCTTATTAGCATAAGGACGCATTTGCACAATGGCATTTTGCGCCCTGCGTAATTTTGCAGCACTCACCATCTTCATTGCTTTGGTGATTTGCTGCGTACTGCTTACTGAAGCTATCCTTATCCGTACTTCCTTTAAATTCGCCATATTTACTTTAATTCTGCATTCTGAATTCTTAATTCGGAATTAATTCGCGTACTTTTTAGATAAATCTTTCGCAACTTTTTCAAGCACATTGGTAATCTCATCACTCAATGCACCTTTCTTTAATTGCTCCAGTGTGGCTTTGTGTTGTGCTTTCATCAGGCTTAAAAATTCAAATTCAAATTCTTTTACCTTTTTCACAGGCACATCTCTTAACAAACCTTTGGTTCCACAATATATTATAGCTGTTTGCTCTTCAACAGTTAATGGTGAGTATTGATCTTGTTTTAAAATCTCAACATTACGTGAACCTTTATCAAGTACTGCTTTAGTTGCAGCATCCAGATCAGAACCGAATTTTGAAAATGCTTCTAACTCGCGATACTGTGCCTGGTCAAGTTTTAAAGTACCTGCAATTTTTTTCATTGATTTAATCTGTGCATTTCCTCCCACACGTGATACAGAGATACCCACGTTGATTGCAGGACGCACACCCGAGTTAAACAAGTTTGCTTCAAGGAAAATCTGTCCGTCAGTAATAGAAATTACGTTTGTAGGAATGTAAGCTGATACGTCACCAGCCTGTGTCTCAATAATAGGTAAAGCAGTTAATGAACCTCCGCCTTTTACTTTATCTTTTAATGTCTCAGGCAAATCATTCATTTGCGCAGCGATGGAATCTGACTTAATAATTTTTGCAGCACGCTCTAACAAACGGCTGTGTAAATAAAACACGTCACCGGGATATGCTTCACGACCAGGAGGACGTCTTAACAACAACGAAACTTCGCGATAAGCAACAGCCTGTTTCGATAAATCATCATACACAACCAATGCGGGACGACCGGTATCACGGAAAAATTCTCCTATAGACGCACCAGCCATTGGCGCGTAAAACTGTAGTGGTGCTGATTCAGAAGCAGCAGCAGAAACAACAACAGTATATGCCATTGCACCACGCTCTTCCAATGTCTTTACAATGTTTGCAACAGTAGAACCTTTTTGCCCTATCGCAACATAAATACAAAAAACTGTTTCGCCTTTATCGTAAAATTCTTTTTGATTAATGATAGCATCAATTGCAACAGCTGTTTTTCCTGTCTGGCGGTCACCAATGATTAATTCACGCTGACCACGACCGATTGGAATCATTGCATCAATAGCTTTGATACCAGTCTGCAATGGCTCATTCACCGGCTGACGATAAATTACTCCAGGGGCTTTACGTTCCAGCGGCATTTCAAACAAATCACCTTTGATAGGTCCTTTGCCGTCAATCGGGTTGCCGAGGGAATCTACTACACGGCCTAACATTCCTTCACCTACTTTAATAGATGCGATTTTGCCGGTACGTTTAACAGTATCACCTTCCTTAATATTATTACTTGAGCCCAGAAGCACAGCACCTACGTTGTCTTCTTCAAGGTTCAAAACGATTCCTTTTAATCCGTTATCAAATTCGATCAACTCACCGCTTTGAACTTTTGTCAAACCATAAATACGGGCAATACCATCGCCCACTTGCAACACGGTTCCTACTTCTTCCAGTTCAGCAGTGGTTTTAAAGCCTGCTAATTGCTGACGTAATATCGCTGATACTTCATCCGGTCTTACTTCTGCCATTTCTTTTTTAGATTATAGTATCAAGTATTTAGTATCAAGTAAAGAATCTTATCGTTTCAATACTTTTCTAAACACGGAATACTGAATGTTATTTTTATTTTAATTTATTTTACTTTATACTAACTACTTGATACTAATATCTTAATACTCTTTTACATAAAAATTATCATCAAATTCATTTTTAAGATTTCGTAGCTCTTTGCTGATTGATGTATCAATCTGTTCATCACCCACTCTTAAAATAAATCCTCCGATTAATTCTTTATCCACTTTCTCCACTAACTCTACCTGGTTACCTTTTGTTTGTTTCACAATATTCATAATGCGTTCGCGAAGTACAGGATCCAGTGGCACTGCAGTGGTAACATGTGCAGTTTGTATTCCTTTATTTGTTTTGTAAAGCTGAATAAATGATTTTGCAATCTCTTCTAAATAACTCTCACGTCCTTTACGGGTGATGATATTGAAGAAAGCCATTGTCATTTGATCAATCTTACTTCCGAATAACGCGCGGATAATCTGATCTTTTTTATCTGTATTTACAATCGGATTTTTTAATAAACGGGATAGCTCACGGTTTGCAGTAATAGTATCAGAAACAAGTTGCATGTCGCCATATACTTTGTTGACCATATTGCGCTCTAATGCAAGACCTAATAACGATGTTGCGTATCTGCGTGCTAATTTTATTTCCATCTTTTATGATTGTTTTATTGTTGAATTGCTAAATTATTTTTTATAATGCCGAAAGCAACAATTTAACAATACAACAAATCAGCAATTTAATTTAGATTAACGTCTTTCAACAAATCATTCACCAATGCTTTTTGTTTTTCATCGGTACTGAGTTGTTGACGGATTACTTTTTCTGCTATTTCAATTGATAAAGTTGCTACCTGATTTTTTAATTCAGTAATAGCAGCCATCTTTTCGTTGTTAATTGATTCACGTGCAAGAGTGATCAAACGTTCACCTTCCGTTTGTGCTTTAGCACGCGCTTCATTGATTATCTGATCTTTTGTTTCGCGAGCTTGCTTTAATAATACATCCCGCTCGTTACGTGCTTCCTGCAGAATGCGCTCGTTTTCTGCTTTCATATTCGATACTTCATCTCTTGCTTTTTGAGCAGAATTTAAAGCATCTTCAATAGAAGTTTCTCTTTCTTTTAATGAATTCAAAATTGGTTTCCATGCAAATTTCTTCAGAAGAAAAAGCACGATGAGGAATGACACTGTCATCCAAAATATCAAGCCGAATTCGGGTCTTACTAATTCCATTTTTGTTTATTTTTTGTCGTCATTGCGAGGAACGAAGCAATCTGTTTCATAGAATGAGATTGCTTCGTGCCTCGCAATGACGGTTAATTTTTTGTTTTTGTTTTTAAAACTGCATTGCAACCAATCGTTGCAATACAGTTTAAGTTTTTGTCAGTGAATCTTTACTTTGTGAAGATTACTAACAGACCGATTACCATTGCGAAGAAGGCAGCTCCTTCCACAAGTGCAGCAGCAAGAATCATGTTTGCACGGATATCACCTGACATTTCAGGTTGACGAGCCATTGCCTCTAATGCAGAGCCTCCGATTCGTCCGATACCGATGCCTGCTCCAACAGCAGCAAGCCCCGCACCTAATCCGGCTAATCCGTAACCGATTCCAACATTTGCGCCTGATACTACGGCATCCAATAAGATAGTAGATAACATATATATATAATTTAAGAATTAAAAGTTTTAAATTTTAAGTTATGAGTTCCCGATTTTATATTTAATTCATAATTCATAACTCAACATTCATAATTTATTAATTAATGGTGTTCATGCTCTGCTGTTGCCATGCCAAAATAAATTGCAGACAACAATGTGAACACATAAGCCTGCAGAAATGCTACCAGCAATTCAAGCGCAGACATAAACACAGTAAATAATAATGACATGATGCTTACTCCATAACCTAATCCGGGACTCATTTCTCCGAAGATAAAGATGAGCATGAAGAAAGATAGAATGATAATGTGACCTGCAGTGATATTTGCAAAAAGTCGTATCATCAATACAAACGGACGCAAGAAGACACCCAGAATTTCAATCGGTGTTAATAATATTAATATCGGTTTTGGAACACCTGGCATTGCAACCACATGTTGCCAGTATGCTTTGTTTGCACTCACACTGGTGATGATAAATGTTAAGCATGCAAGAACCATGGTTATTGCAATGTTTCCTGTAACGTTAGCTCCTCCCGGGAAAAAAGGAATTAAACCCAGCAAATTATTGATCCAGATAAAAAAGAAAATGGTGAGTAAATACGGCATGTACTTCTCATATTTTTTTTCTCCGATACTTGCTTTTGCAATATCATCACGCACAAAAAGAATGATTGGCTCTATTGCATTTTGCAATCCCGTTGGAGCTAACCCTTTACGTGTTTTTGTATATGCTTTTGCAACACTTAAGAAGATCATGAACATTATTGCAATACTCACAAACATGGCAGCCACATTTTTAGTGATACTCAAATCATAAGTTTTTGCTGTCAGCTCTTCATTAACAGTAGCTTCATGTTCAGGCATTGTTCCCATTTCGTTTACAGCAACAGGATGACCTTCCTCCATAATATAACCCTTGTAAGCCAATTGTCCATGATGTAATTTATTACTCATGAATATGGTAAGTCCGCGCTCAGTATTATAAAGTATTACCGGTAGCGGAAAAGTTTTATGTGCATATAAATGCCAATCATGTGAATCAGATATATGCTCCATAATCAGCTTACCTGCTTCTAATTTTTTCTGAGCAGGTATGTTTTCTGAATGAGGTTCTGTTTGATGAGATTCAACATTAACCTGCTGCGTATCCTCTGCTTCATTAAATTTTACACAACACAGCAAAACAGCTATTAAAAATGAGGCTACTAATACTTTCGGATTTGCTAAATGCTTGATTCTCTGCATCATTTTAAAAATGAGTGCGCAAATGTAAATAAAACAGGGATAAAAAAATTGAAAACTGTGGGTTATGTATCAACAATCGATGGCAGACGAATGCTGTTTTCTATTAACTAATCGTAATAAATAAAATTGTAAATCTTATTTTTAAATTGTTACTTTGAAAAAGCAAAATAGATATGATTAATAAGTAGTTAATCGTATAAATCCCCTTAAATATGAAAAATAAATACGCCTTATATTATTATAAACATTTGCTTTTGCTCAACATTTTATTTGTCTCAATTTCAGGAAAATTAGATGCCCAAGCAGCAAAAAGTTCTGATTATCAAAATAATCCTTCATGGGTGCAAATGATGAGCAATCCCCATGTAAATTATTATGAAGCTGTTAAAGCTTATAATGATTATTGGAAAGGAAAACCAAAGCCGAACGATGAAGCAGAAGAAATGGAAATGATGGCAGAGAGAAATCACCCATCCAAAATGACAGCGAAAGAAAAAAAGAAATTCGAAATGGAAGAACGCGAACACAAGCGTGAAGGGGATCAATCAAGAAAGAAATTAACAGAAGATGATTTAAAACAATTGGAATGGAAACGTGAGATGACTTATCAGTGCAAACGATTTGAAGACTGGATGCAAACTGTTAAGCCTTATGTTCAAAATGATGGTAGAATTTTATCTGAAGAAGAAAGAATGAAAATATATGAGCAACGGATGGATGAATTAAGAAAAGAGAAATAAGGGATTGTGCAAAAAAGCAAAAGGAAGAAGTCAATATAAAATCAGCAATAAGTAAATAAAAGCTCATGAATAGAATAATTACGTTAATATTTTTCACATTATTTTTTTTCTGTCAAAAAGGGGTTGCACAAATAAACTGGAATCCTGTTTCTCCTAATTTTTTTCCTACTAATGCCAGCGGACAAATAAATGGAATCAGCCGTATATCGCAGGTAAAATTTCATCCAACGCTTGCCAATAAAATGTATGCAGTGAGTTCACGTGGAGGATTATTTATAACTACAAACAGTGGAGCCAACTGGACTCTTGCACCCGGTTGTGATTTACTTCCTGCCATGCGCCTTAATTCAGTCTGTATTGATTATACCAATGATCAGGTTATTTATCTGGGAACAGGAGATGCTAACTATTATTATTCCGGAAGTGGAGTTTATAAATCAACAGATGGTGGAAATACTTTTACTTCTTCAGGATTGGGTGGAAGATTAATTGTGGAAATTGTAATGAATCCTGCTAATAATCTTATGCTTATTGCTGCTACCGATGCCGGCATATATAAATCAATAAATGGTGGTGCTTCATGGACATTAAAATCCTCGAGTTTACTAGCTTGTCGCGATCTGATTTTTAAAGCAAATAGTACAACACAAACTTTATTTGCATCAACATACTCTGAACTTTATCGCTCAACAGATATGGGAGAAACCTGGACACAATTAACTTCAGGGATTTACATCCCGTCAGGGGCAACAACTGGAGGAGGATGCAGAGTTGCAGTGACACCTGCAGATAGCAATATTGTTTATTTCCATATGGTTGCAAAAAATGGAACTGTTTTTAAATCAACAAACGGAGGTAACACATTTGTGAATATGAAAGACAGTGTGATGCCAAACCTTACTGCTTATGATAATGTTGCAACATCAACCGGGCAAGGTGATTACAATAGCATGTTTAATGCAGATCCGGTAAATGCAAATATTATTTATTACGGAGCACATGGATTCTGGAAATCAACTAACGGAGGTGCTGCCTGGACTTCCATGACTTTTTGGGCTTATGAATTGCATACCGATATGCATTGGGTAAAAGTAAATCCGTATAACACTTCTGAAATCTGGACCGCTAATGATGGCGGAGTTTGGAAAAGTACAAATGGAGGAACTAACTGGACTCCGATTAGTAACGGCATTTACGGTTATGAAATTTATCATGGCAGTTGCAGTCCTACAAGGCGTGATATGTTTAGTATCGGAACACAGGATAATGGAGAATTATACCATTCATCAGGAACCTGGTTTACCAACAGGGGAGGTGACTGGGGAGATGTGTGCGCATTTGATTATCGCAGCAATAGTTCAATGGTTTATTATTTCAATCGCAATACAAGAAGGTTAGTTACAGGAGGTGATGCAACTTATGGTTTGCCCGTTACAACATTACAAGACATTGCGTTTTACAGAGGTAACCCCAATCTTGCATTTGCTGGTAACCTTGAAGTTTATCGTACCGCTAATTTACAGGCAACCACACCTACATGGACGCAGATTAGCACCATCAATAAAACAATTAAAGCAATACACGTAAACCTTGCTGACTCCAATAAATTATATGTGATAACCAACGATGCAAATATTTACGTAAGCACAAATGCATTGAGCGCAACACCCACATTTAGTAATTATGTATTGCCAAACGCTACCGGAAATGTTGCCTCAATAACAAGTATTAAGACAGCACCAAATGTATTGTATGCTGTAATGAATACAAAAGTGTACCGCTCTGCTGATAATGGAGCTACCTGGACGGATGTTAGTTCTAATCTTCCTTCGGTTAATTGGATTGAAATTTTACCTGACGAATATTTTTCAGCAAACGAATTGATTTTTGTTGCAGGAAACAACACGGTTTACTATAAAAAATCAGGACAAACTAACTGGACTTTATTTTCAACTTCATTGCCTGCACGAACTACAATTAATGATTTCAGTGTGTATGATGATGGCAGCAATCAATCAGCATTGTGTGTTTCAGAATACGGAAGAGGGATGTGGGAGGTTCCGCTGACTTCATTAAGAACAGTGGTAGCAGCATTTAATGCGGTTAATCCTAATCCCTGTGTTGGGTCATCTGTTCAGTTTAACGACTTATCCACAGGTAATGTCACTTCCTGGACGTGGACTTTTGCGGGAGGAAATCCTGCTTCGTCAACATCACAGAATCCTGTTGTTGTTTACAATGCTACAGGAACTTATGATGTTACACTTACTGTAAGTGATGGTACTAATTCCAATACATTAACCAAAACAGCTTATGTTAATACTAATGGAAGTGGACTTCCGCTAAGCGAAGGATTTGAAAGTGGTATTTTCCCTCCTGCAAATTTTACTTCAATAGATGATGGAGCAGATGCAGTTACCTGGGAACAATCAACAGCAGCAGGTGGATTCGGGCTTACTGCGAACTCGATGTATTTTGATAATTACAATAAAAATGTTGCAGGAAAAAAAGATGAAATGCGAACTCCGCGATTTGATATCGTTGGTTTAAATACAGTGCAATTAACGTTTGATGTTGCTTATCAGCCTTACAATACCACTAATTATTCTGATACATTACAGGTATTGATCTCAACTAACTGCGGCTTGTCATTTACTTCTATTTATTTGAAAGGTGGCGGAACACTTTCTACTGTTACTGGAACCAACACCAGTGTCTTTGTACCTACAGCAACACAATGGAGAACAGAAACCATAAATCTTAACAGCCACATTGCTTCAGGTTCAGTGTTGATTTCCTTTAAGAATCTTGGATATTATGGAAATAATTTATTCATAGATAATATTAATCTTACCGGAACTTTTACTACCGATGCAGGATCTGATAGAAGCATCTGTTATGGAGTAAATACAACCCTTGGTTCAGCAGCAGTATCAGGATTTAGTTATTCATGGAACCCAATTACGGGATTAAGTTCATCAACAATAAGTAATCCTGCTGCTTCGCCCCTTTCTACCACTACTTATATTTTAACAGCAACAAAAACAGGTTCAGGGGTAATCGCAAGAGATACAGTTAAAGTAACAGTGGATAGTGTTCCAATTTCTTCTGCAATCACCCATGTAAGTTGTTTTGGTGGAAGCAATGGAGCAGTAGATTTAACTTTCTCTGGTGGAATTGCACCATACTCTTATTTGTGGAATAACGGAGCAACAACTCAGGACAGAACCAATCTTTTTCCTGGTACATATACTGTAACTATTACTGATGGGGCAAGTTGTTCACGAACTTATTCATACACTATTACACAACCAGCCGTTGCATTAAGTGCATCAACCTCAACCATACAATCAATGTGTAATTTAAGTAACGGATCGGTAAGTGTGATTGCATCCGGGGGAATTACTCCTTATTCATATAACTGGAGTAATGGAGCAACAATAATGACTAATAACAATCTTTATCCAGGTACTTATTCAGTTACAATTATAGATGCTAGAAATTGTACTACTTCAGTTACCGGAACCATTACTATGAAACCCTTACCGGTTATTAATTCTTTTACCTCTTCTCAAACCTCATTATGCAGTGGAAATCCATTTACACTTACTGCTAATTCATCCGGTGGTACTATTACCAATACATTTTCATCAGGCACAATAAATCTTGCTATACCTGATAATATACCTGCCGGAGTAAGCAATACCATTGCGGTAAGCAGCGGAATAATTTTAAGTGCAGCAAATAAATTATCTTTAACGCTGAATTTCGGAACAGGAACTACAGCACCTAACCGCGAACATACCTGGGTCGGGGATTTAAAGATTACACTTTCTACTCCTGGAGGAAATACAATAGTTTTTGACCGACCTGGAGTGCCAGTGTCAGGAACAGGAAATAGTGCAGACATGAACGGAGCATATACATTTACAACATCCGCTTCTGCAATTCTGCCACAACTATCGACAGATGCAACCGTTGCCGGAGGAAATGTGATAAACGGAAATTACAAACCTTCCGATTCATCTAATCCTGATGCTGCACACAACTGGACGGGCTTGGGTTTACCATTTAATATTACAGGAAACTGGACACTAAATATTTCAGATAATGCCGGAAGTGACGCAGGTGATTTGATAAGCTGGTCTATCGGATTTATAACATCTTACACTCATGTAATTACAGGATCCGGAATTATCGGAACTATAAATTGCCTTAACAATGATTGTTCAAATGCCAGTTCAATTATTACTAATGCATCTGGAGGAAATAATATTTATACCGTTACTACTACATCTCCTGACGGCTGTACGGTTGCTGCAAATACAACAGTAAATGTAATTTCCGTTCCTTCACAACCCGGTGCAATAACAGGAGCAACCCAAGTTTGTGAAAATGATACAATCAATTACAGTATTAATCCTGTGAATAGTGCAACTAATTATAGCTGGACTTTCCCTTCAGGCTGGGTGATAAAAAGCGGACAGGGAACAGTGTTTGCACGTGTGGATCCATCCACCACTAATGGAAATGTAAGTGTAACAGCTTCTAATTCTTGCGGAACAAGTGCTGTTAAAACGCTTTCAGTTGTTACCGGATTCTGCACATTAAATTTAACAGTAAAAACATTTATTGAAGGATTTTATATTTCTCCGGCAACCATGACTCCTGTTTTATATAACAATTCATTAAGTGGTTCTTCAAATTCAGTAGATAGCGTTACCATTCAACTACATGATCAGTATAATCCTTCAACCATTTTGTTTACAACTAAAAGAATAATGGATATTAACGGCAATATTCAGGTAATAATTCCTGCATCATTTAACGGAGGATCGTATTATATCGCTGTTTTGCACCGCAATTCAATTGAAACATGGAGTAAATTGCCGGTAACGCTTGGGTTCAATACTACTTACGATTTCAGGTATTAAGATGGGAGCAAATATTATTTCTTTTCTTCGTCCTCATCCGTTTCAATATGAAATTTATGCATGGCACGATGAACTACAGGAGCGAGTAACACAGCCATGGTTGAAATAAAACTGATGCCACTGAATAGTGCATAAAAGGAAGCAAAATATTTGGAGGTTTCATTCGGCATAGGGTTAACCGGACCCATTCCTCCCAATATCATACTTGCATTTAATAATGCATCTGCAAAATTGAGATGTGCTAAGGAAATATATCCCCAGATACCAATGGACAATGAAACGAGAATCACTATAAAAGAAAGAAGTAAGTTATACAATAACCTGCGGTAAAATTTTGGAGCAGGAATTAGAGGTTTGTTCTTATGTTCGAAATAAAACATGTTTTTTTTAATTGATGAACCGAAAGTAAATGATGATATTGAATAAATGCTTTTATTTTTTTGTTTGAAAAGTGTGGTATCACAATAATTACCTCTGCACAATGGTTAATTAAAACATATTTTTGCGCGTATTCCAAATTATGTCATCGTGGTTTAGTATTCCGCCTGCGTTCCGAAATAAAGTCCGGCTCTTCTGGCTGCTGGTTCTGGCTCCTGTTGTATTGTTATTTTTTCTTGTGTCAGCCACAGCTTATTTTGGCGATTTACCTTCATTTGAAGATTTAGAAAATCCAAACAGTAATCTTGCTTCAGTGGTTTATTCTTCTGACATGAAAGTGCTGGGCAAATATTATTACCAGAACCGTTCTAATATTCATTACAGTGATCTTTCTCCCAATCTAATTAATGCATTAAAAGCAACGGAAGATGTGCGTTTCGAAGAACATTCAGGAGTTGATTTGCGTGGATTGTTTCGAGTGTTGTTTAAAACTGTTATCCTAAGGCAGTCTGCCGGTGGAGGAAGTACCATTACTCAGCAGCTTGCAAAAAATCTTTTTCCGCGCGAAAGCATATCAGGTTTTAAATTAATTGTGCGTAAGATAAAAGAGTGGATCATTGCTGTAAAACTTGAAAGGAGCTATACCAAAGAAGAAATCATGGCAATGTATCTGAATACAGTTGAATTCGGAAGCAATTCATTTGGCGTTAAATCAGCTTCCAATACTTTTTTTTCAAAGGATCCTAAAGATTTAAATGTACCTGAATCAGCATTGCTTGTTGGTTTGCTAAAAGCTCCTTCATATTATAATCCGGTACGTAATCCAAAAAACGCATTTGAAAGAAGAAATACGGTACTTGCACAAATGCATAAATACCAGTTCATCAACGACACGCAGTTTAGCGCTTTCACAAAGATCCCTATCAAATTAAATTATGCGATGGAAGATCATACTTCCGGATTGGCTCCTTATTTTCGTGAAGAACTGAGATTAGAATTAAGTAAGTGGTGCAAGGAACATCAAAAAGCTGATGGCACTCCGTATAATTTATACAAAGATGGTTTACGTATCTATACCACTATTGATACGCGCATGCAACGGTATGCGGAACAGGCTGTGAGGGAACATCTCTCAGAATTGCAAAAGTCATTTTATGATCATTGGAAAGGACGAATTCCATGGAAAGAACATCCGGAAATTATAACCGATGCGATGAAACACAGTGAGCGTTACCAGACTTTGAAAGAAGCAGGGTTGTCGGAAAAAGCAATTGAAAAAAATTTTAATACCAAGGTGAAGATGACTGTCTTTAGCTGGAGAGGTGAGAGAGACACAACACTTACACCGTTGGATTCAATAAAATATTATAAAATGATTTTACAAACCGGTTTTATGAGCATGGAACCTCAAACGGGTTACATTAGGGCATGGGTAGGTGGTGACGATTATAAATATTTCCAATACGATCACGTAAAAGAAGGAAAGCGTCAAGTGGGTTCTACCTTCAAACCATTTTTATACACGCTTGCAATGCAGGAAGGATATTCACCCTGTTATAAAGTTCCCAATGTTCCTGTAACAATCACTGATCCTACAACAGGTGTAAGTTGGACTCCTGTAAATTCTGATGCTAAATATGGCGGCATGTTATCTTTGAAAGAAGCATTGGCTAATTCGGTAAATTGTGTATCTGCCTATTTGATGAAACAATTCGGGCCTCAGGCAATGATACAGATAGCACGTAAGATGGGTATTACCAGCCCTATTGAACCATACCCATCTATTGCATTAGGAACTGCTGACATGTCAGTGTTTGAAATGACGGGTGCTTACGGAACTTTTGCAAATAAAGGTGTGTGGGTTGAACCACAATATCTGTTACGGATTGAAGATAAAAATGGAGTAGTGTTGCAGGATTTTGTCCCCAAGAAAGTGGAAGCCATCAGTGAAGAAACCGCTTATCTTATGCTTAATCTGATGCAAGGTGTTGTGCAATTTGGAACTGGTGCACGCTTGCGCGGAAGTAAATTTAATCTGGACAATCCCATTGCAGGAAAAACCGGTACTACGCAAAACAACAGCGATGGATGGTTTATGGGAATTACTCCTGAATTAGTTTCAGGATGCTGGACAGGCTGTGAGGATCGTTCAATTCATTTCCGTACTACACAATTAGGACAAGGTGCAAACATGGCATTGCCTATCTGGGGTTATTTTATGAAAAAAGTTTATGCAGATGCTTCGCTAAACTATTCCAAAGGAGATTTTGAAAAACCTGAGCATCCACTTTCAGTTGAGCTTGATTGTTCAAAATATGAAACTCCTGGTAACAATTCGCTTAATAATGATTGGGGATTAACACCATAGGGGAACTAACTTTTTCAACCCCACAAATTTTATTCGTATCAAAAAAAATCCCCGATCTTATCAGATCGGGGACTTGAAAAAAAAATCAAAAATTCTTATTAATCAAAATTTTTGCTTGAACCTAATTTTACACTTTGTACATTCATCACTTCATGAGTTGTGCTTGTACTTCCTACTTTATTGATAAACGAAATAACATAGAGTTTTTGCGGATTCCAGGCGCTGATATTCACAGTATAAGTTTTGGTGAAAAATCCTCCTGGCTTGATATAAGTAGAACCAATAACATCTCCGATTTTTGACGCACTAAGTACCTTACGGGAAACAAAATCATGCTTGTATCCAATCATAGGGTTTCCCAAGCCATACCATAAAGTCCCGGAAATGTTATTATAATAATTAGCTTGATTATAACCTGAACCAGATCCAATTACACTATCCTCACATAATACAGTAGTAAGTCTGTAATTTCCGCTTAAAGTAGAATTAAATCCTGCATCTACTGTAACAGTAGCTGTATTGCTGCTGATTGAAGAGGTGATTTGAACCCCACAATTTGCCGTTTTTGCAAGGGCGGTGTTAACATAAGTACTCCAATATTGTTTTGCCATTACCAACCTTCCACCATATACAGTACGGTTGAGCATTCCCGATGCATAAGTAGTTACATTGAATATGCTATCAAGATAATCGTACAATCCGATGTCCATTGCATCTGAGTTATGTGCATGATAACCATATATTGTATTTGGATGCTTCGACATTTGAGAACGGCATTTTTGCTCCATATCCGGACAGGTGCCACATCCTACTGTTCCAAACATTTCAATCAACAATTTTTGTGTGAAGGTGGCAGGGGTAGTTAACAATCTACTTCCACTTGCAGGAGTTTCTTCCATTTGAGTTGAAACTGGTGAAACTTCCATCTCATTTTCTTTCTTACAGGCTGTAGATAGTAATACAACCAACGCCAAAGGCGCTATCAGTTTTTTAATCATTGTGAATAAGGGGTTTATTTTGTTTTGTAATGCAAATATAATAAGTAAACGTATTGAAAACAGTGGTGAATAAATGTAAAGTGTGGGCGAATGACGAATTTGAGGTAAAAGCCTACTAATCAGCGGCAAAAATTTGGCAGATAACGCTGAAACCCTTTAGTAGTAAGGCTTTTAATGTTGATTTAGAAAAATTCCTATAAGTTTAAGCAAAAGGGATTCAAGATTTGAATATCAGTAAAATTTGTAACCTGATTCTGTCAAATCTTCTTTTCTTTGCCGCCCTTTAAAATAAATATATGAGTCGTTACCTGTTTATATTAATAATTTTCAACTTAAATTTTGCATTTGCACAGGAAGGAAAATTAATCAGAACAGATTTATTTAACATCCCCACTTCAAGATTTGAAGGCGCAAGCGGTTACAGTTTTAAAGTGGCGGTTGACAGCAAGGAAAATATCGCATTCAATGCATGTTCACGATCAATGGTGTTTGTTTTTAACAACAGGGGTGAACAAATTGATAGCATTTCTCTTCCATTTAAAAAGTGTGTTCGGAATATGGAATATGATGAGGATGATAACCTTCTGATTATGGAAAATGATGAAATGAATATTTATAAATATGATGTAAAATACCATAAGCTTGAAACGCATCCTTATTCAAAACCTGAAGACTGGTATAACCTGCTTAATCATTATTACCGCAACTTTGAATTGCCAACAATCCCTACTTATTATAGCAATAATGATTTTCTCCAGGAATTTTATTCAACCCGTTTTACTTATTCCTACAATTTGTTTTTAAATTATAAGAATGGTTTTATTTATCAATGCCATTATAATTTTTTAAAGAAGATTGATAACCACAAATCTTATATGAGTCTTAAAAAAGGAAATTACTGGTTGTCGGATAATATTTCCTTAAAAACAAAAATGCTTGTGGTTGATGATGAACGTAAAACTGCGGTTTATTATGATCGTTTCTATAATCTGATTTATGAAAATTTTCAAACGGGTCTGGTAACAGTTAATGCTGCACTACTACCAAACAGTGAAGCAGCACGGTTTGATTATGCAGTGAATAAAAATCAGGATAAAATTTTTGGTATCAGTGCCTTTAACAAAACAGCCATTCAAATTTCAAGCTGGGTGCTTCCTCAATAGAGTCAAATTAAAAATCCCGCTCTGAATGAGCAGGATTTTGTACCAAGAATATCTTTATAAAGCTTATGCCTGTGCTGCATTCTCAAGTGGAAGTACATAAACGTATGACTTCTCGTTTGATTTCTTTTTGAAAACTACAGTTCCATCAGTTAAAGCAAACAACGTATGATCTTTACCTATACCAACATTGTTACCTGGATTGTGCTTTGTTCCGCGCTGACGAACGATTATATTGCCTGCTATTACCTGCTGTCCTCCAAAAATTTTAATACCTAATCTTTTGCTATGCGATTCGCGACCGTTTTTGGAACTACCAACTCCTTTTTTATGTGCCATTTTATTAGTTTAATGTTTCAAGTTTCAAGTTTTTTGCCAATTGCTTATTGCCAATTGGCAACTATTTAAATAGAAATAGATTCAATCTGAATTTTTGTAAAGTTCTGGCGGTGACCATTCATTTTCTGGTAACCTTTTCTGCGTTTCTTTTTAAACACCAGCACTTTATCCCCACGAACATGAGAAAGCACTTTGGCAGTAACCTTAGCTCCATCCAAAGCTTTTCCCATTTTAAAACTTCCATTGTTTTCAGCAAGTAAAACCTCTCCAAACTCCAGAGAATCACCTTCTTTGGCATCTAAACGATGAACATAAACGGGTCTGTTTTCCGTTAATTTAAATTGCTGACCTGCGATATTTACGATTGCGTACATGAGCTTTTGCTTTACTAAAATTGGGGACGCAAATATAGAATTTTAATCCATAATAAAAACCCGGATTTTTAAAATTTATAAAAAGCGTTAATCAGACTTTAGATGACCGATAACTAATAAGCGCAACTCCTGCTAATATAAATGCAAAAGCAACAATGTGAGCTACTTGCAATTGTTCACCGTCCATCATTCCCCAGCCTAAAGCAACGATGGGTATAAAATAAGTGACAGCGGATGCAAACAATGGGCTGGAAATTTTTACCATGTGGAAGTAAAGAATATTGGATGTTGCAGTACTCATGATGGCAAGTGTAGCAACATAGCCAAATCCTGTCCAGGCTCCGGGTTCGGAGTGAAGCCGGGTGAGAAAATCAGAAAAGAAAAACAAATAAATGGCATAAGGAATGGCAGCAAACAACAATCCATAACCAGAGATCGTGATTGCGTTGATATGTCCAAGCTTTGCTTTAATGGTGTTTACACTGATACCATAAAATAAAGTGGCAACAACAATCAATAATGCAAAGCCTGTGTTTTCAAAATACAAACCATCTGCGCGAATTAATACCAAACCGGCAGCACCGAGAAAACCGAGAATAACACCTAGCACATGGTTGATTTTAAAATTGTATTTAAAAAAAAGATAACCCACTAACAATGCAAATAATGGAGTGAGCGAATTCAACATACCCGCAAGTGAACTGTTGATATGCGTTTGTGCAATTGCAAACAATAGCGCAGGTATACCACTTCCCACAACTCCGGGCACTATAATATATTTCCAATCTTCTTTCCTGATATGTCTGAATCCTGATATTGCCAAAGGAAATGAAGCAGCAAACGCAACTGTTAATCTGATAGCAGCAACTTCTTCCGGAGAATAATAAATCAATCCCCGTTTCATTAAAATGAATGAACTACCCCAGATCAATGAGAGCAAAACCAGATAAATCCATTTGAGATTTTTATTTGGTGATGACGATATTTTCATTTCACCCTCCTGTCTCTCTCCAACAGGAAAAGGAGTTCTGCTTCCGATAGTTGAATTCACTTAAAATAAATTGAAAATTTTTATCACTACCTAAATTTTTTTCCCTTCAACCGGCCTGTGCTATCTGTTACTTTTTTCTTCTCCTGCTTTCTGCTGCTGCCTCCTGCCACTTTATTTCTGCTTTTTCCTGTTCTGCCTTCTTCTCTTCCCGCTACCTTCTTCACCTGCTTTCTGCCACTTCTTCCTGCTGCTGAATTCTTCTTTTCATGAAATGCTCCTAAGAATTCAGGATTCTCTTTTCTTATTTGACGGTCAATTTCTTTAAGCATTTCCTGTTTCTCATCATAAGGAGTTTTCTCAATAAAAATTTTTTCAGGTAATGGTAATCTCGGTATTTTTTGCTGAATTAATTTTTCAATTTTTTTCAAATGATATTCATCAGCCATAGTGACAAACGTAATACTGTGACCTGTTTTAAATGCACGACCGGTTCTTCCGATGCGATGTACATAGTCTTCATACACCAGTGGCACATCAAAATTTATTACGTGACTAACATCTATTACATCTAAACCTCGTGATGCAACATCTGTTGTAACTAAAATGCGGATTGGTTCTTCACGAAAAGCCTGCATGGCATTGATGCGTGTTTGTTGCGTTTTGTTTCCATGTATCACACGCACTTTTTCTTCACCCTGTTTTCTTAATAGATATTTACCGATGTTGGTTGCTTCTGATTTCGTTTTGCAAAAGATGATGACTTTATTAAATAATGTTTCGTCTTCAAGTAAATGATTTAACAGATTAATTTTTGTATCAAAGTTCAGAACTTCATACACTAACTGACTCACCGTTTCTGCAGTTTTTCTTTCCGGTTCTATATTGATCAGCACAGGAAAATTTAGAAAATCTCCTGCAATTCTTTGCACCAAATCACTCATGGTTGCTGAGAATAAAAGATTTTGCCGCTTGCGCGGAAGAATTTCGAGGATACGATGAAACTGTGAAATAAAACTTATGTCCATCAAACGCTCAGCTTCATCCAGCACTAAAAATTTTATTTTTTTAACAATAACATTTCCTGCTAAATACAGATCCAAAAAACGACCGGGACTCGCAATAAGAATATCTATTCCTTTTTCGATGGCTTCAATCTGCAGCTTTGCACCTGAACCTCCATACGCAACAGCATAACGTAAATCAGTGTACTTGCATAAATCTTTTATGGTGTTTGCAATTTGAATAGCGAGTTCACGTGTCGGGGCAAGGATAAGTGCGCGAGGTTCATTTCCTTGTGCATAGTTTAACAAACGAAGCAACGGCAAAAGATAGGCTGCAGTTTTTCCTGTTCCTGTTTGTGCAATTCCGATTACGTCCTGTCCGCTTAAAATTACCGGAATCGCTTTTTCCTGGATTGCGGTTGGTGTAGTATAATTCAAATCATCAACAGCATTTAAAATTTGTCGTGTTAATTTTAATTCTGTGAAAGATTTCATTTGAGGCGGCTAAGGTATAGCAATGAATTATAAAATTATTTGCATAGCCAATTACAACTAAAACTTAGTGGAATAAAAAACACTAATGCTCAAATTGTTAGACCAACGTCTCTTCACTTTACTTTATGATGCGGAAAATTTGGGCTTGCAGGATTTACTGTAAGGGTTTGAGATAAAGGATGTATAACCAAATCCATATCTTCCATCGGAACAGCTCCAAGCAAAGGCTCATCGCCTAATACAATAGCGCCAACGAAACAAATTCTGTTTTCAAAAGTTACTTTAACCGGACCGACATAAGGCACTTTGTGAGATTTGCCATCAGCCGTACTAATATCACGCGTACCATTTTGTTCTAAATCCAATTGCGCTACTATATGCCCGGGCAAACATAACATTGCAGCACCAGAATCAACCAAACTCATAACTTCTATTGGCTTTAAATCAGTATTGCGGGGATTACTTAAACTAATTTTTGCATATACTAAACCCATGTTTTTATTTTTTTACAAACTTACGTTTCTTTTGTAAGTGGTTTTATAGGGGGAATTTTTGCAATCACAAAAACAAAATTGATTTGTATGTGCTTCCGGATATTTTCTTAATTTTTATTTTCTAATCACCGCCCCTAACTTCTGCTCAAAATTATTCATCAGTTTTTTCATAATATTTTCAATTTGTTTTTCTTCCAAAGTTTTTTGTTCATCTAAAAGAATAAAACTCACTGCATACGATTTTTTTTCTTTGTCAATTTTTTCTCCTTCATACACATCAAACAATCGAACTTCTTTTAAAATTTTCTGTTCAGTATCAAAAGCAATTTTTTCTACCTCTTCGTATTTTACTTTTCTATCAAGTAACATCGAGAGGTCGCGCTTTACTTCCGGGAAACGGGATACTTCTTTTACTTTTTGTGAAACTGAATTAAGCAACGGGCGCACATTCTCCCAGTTAATATCCGCATAAAAAACTGTGGATTGAATATCAAATTTCTTTGTGATGCTTTTATTTACCGCTCCGATTACTACCAATTCTTTTTTACCGATTGAATATTTTAAAGCCTGTGAATATAATTCTCCAGACGCATCGGGATTCATCTCTTCAATTTTCAAATTCTTTTTATCCATCGCGCAAAGCGAAAATAAATTATCAATAATTGATTTCAGATAATACACATCATACTTGCGATTGAGTTGCTGCCAGTTTTCATCATAACGCTCTCCACTTAACCATAATGCAAGTCGTGCAGTTTCATTAAATCCTTTATCATAACTGAAATAAGTTTTTCCGAATTCAAAAAAACGAATATTGCTTTGTTTGCGGTTTTGATTGTATGCAATTGATTCCAATCCATTAAAGAGCATGTGAGATCGCATTACATTCAGATCATTACTGAGTGGATTTAATAACTCAACAGGCCTCACCCCCTGCGCCTCTCTCCTCATCTGTCCTTCGGACACCTTCTCCAAAGGGAGAAGGGAATCGGGAGAAATAGTTCTTGAGAAGGGAGAAAGCAAATCGTGATATATAGATTTTGTCAAGCTATTATTTAATATTTCATTAAAGCCTTGTGCTGATAAATAATAACTCAGTTTTTGCTGCCAAGCCAAATCACTTTCGTTATTAAACACAGGCAATGAGCTATTCATTTTTTTTGGCAATGGAATATTATTGTATCCGTAGATGCGTAAAATTTCTTCAATTACATCTGCTTCTCTTGTAACATCCACTTTAAATCTTGGAACTGATAAGTCAAGATATTCAGTGGTTTCATTTTTAATTACGATGGATAATGATTCTAAAATTCTTTTTACATCTGTCAAAGGAATTATTGCACCGGTAAGTTTTTTCAAATAGTCAAAATGCAAACGCACTTTAAATGGTTGCAATGGTTGCGGATAAATATCTGTTAAGGCAGAAGAAATTTTTCCTGCGCTCAATTCACAAATTAATAATGCAGCGCGCTTTAATGCATTCACAGTGTTGTCAGGATCAGTACCACGTTCAAAACGAAAAGAAGAATCTGTTTTTAAACCATGTAGTTTTGATGTTTTGCGAATGCTTACCGGATTGAAGCAAGCACTTTCTAAAAAAATATTTTTTGAATTATCAGTCACTCCTGATTCAATTCCACCAAAAACTCCTGCGATACACAATCCTTCTTTCTCATCACAAATCATCAACTCAGTTCCATTTAACTTTCGTTCAACTTCATCCAGTGTTTTAAAAATAGTTCCACTTGGAAGTTGTTGAACAATGATTTTATTTCCTGCAATTTTATCAGCATCAAATGCGTGCAACGGCTGACCTAATTCCATCATCACATAATTAGTTGCATCCACAATGTTGTTAATCGGTCGCATTCCAATTGCCTTCAAACGATTTTGCAACCACGCTGGAGATTCTTTCACCTGCACATTATTTATGCACACACCGGAATATCGCTGACACGCATCTTTATCTTTTACTACAACTTCAATTGGATTTGTATTTGCAACTTCTTTAAAAGAACTAATATCAGGCATCTTAAATACAACTTGTTTTTCCTTTGATAACAATGCTTTCAAATCTCTTGCAACTCCAAGATGCGATGCAGCATCAGCACGGTTGGGAGTTAAACCAATTTCAAAAACAACATCTTTTGTAACTTTAAAATAATCAGCAATAGAAGAACCGATTGCAAGTTCATCAGGTAAAATCAAGAGCCCTGCATGAGAAACACCCATTCCGATTTCATCTTCGGCACACAACATTCCATTGGATTCTTCACCACGAATTTTTGATTTCTTTATTTCAAACGGTTCACCGGTTGTCGGGAAAAGTTTTGTTCCAACCCATGCAACAATTACTTTTTGTCCAGCTGCAACATTAGGAGCACCGCAAACAATCTGCAAAGCTTCTCCTGTGCCTGCATCTACTTTGCAAAGTGAAAGTTTATCAGCGTTAGGATGTTTAACACATTCCAAAACTTTTCCAACTCTCAAACCACTCAAGCCACCTTTAATACTTTCCCATTCTTCCATGTTTTCCACTTCCAAACCGCAATCGGTAAGCAAAGCCGCAATCTCCTGGGGAGTTTGAGTAATGTCAATAAAATCTTTTAACCAGTTAAATGAAATGCGCATATTATAAAATGAGGGACAAAGATAGTTCGCAGTGGCAATTAAAAATAAGCACTACACAATTGCTTCCTGTCTTTCTTTCAAATAAGACTTAAAAAACCTCAACGCATTTCCTCTGAAAACTTTATCAATAATTTCTTCTGCCTGAATATTTTTATTCGATTGGAGCTGGAGCGCATTGTCTTTCAAAAATTTCTTTGCGTGCGACAAAACATTTTTTTCAAGCTGTGGTAATTCTTCAGCGGTAAAATAATTTCCCATGGGTTTTATCACTCCGTCAAAATCAGTTCCCATTGCTACAATATCCCACGCAGGTAATCCTGCATTATCCAATACTTGTCCAATATGCTGAATCTGCCGCCATAAAAGCTTAGCCCAATCTTGATTGCTTGAAGACGGATCGGCAGTATTCAAAGAATTTAAACTTTCGGCACTTGCAATTCTTCGTTCATCCAATTGCAAACCAAACACACCATTTGTTTTTGCAACTTCAATAATTTCCTCGTCATAAAAATTAATATCATCAGTACGGAAAAATCCTGCTGCGCCTTTGAATGTTTCTTCTTCACTTTCATTTTTAAAACCGGTTACTGCACCGTGACTTACAATCACAGGTATGTCCTCATTTTTATATTTTGTTTTCAGTAGATTGAAATATGTTTTGCGCGATGCACGGCTCATGTGTTTGATGTCAATATAAATGCGCTTGCCATTTATGTTATCAAGCAAAGCATCTATCACCTCAAAACCTAAAGGAGTAAAGCCGGTATTAATGCCAAGCTCTTGACTCACTCCTGCGCCTTTACCTAAACTTAGACTTCGTGCATGCCCGCACAACTCATTATAAAAGTGATGTGCCATTGTGATAAATAAAGGACGATACTCCCAATCCTTTACTGTCTGCACATTTTGTAATACCTCACTGTTTTTGGCTTTAAATTTATTTTCATTCGCTAAGCCTGAAGCGATACCACTGTTAAAAACATGGGCTCCTTCAATAGTGATAATATTTATAATAATGTTGGGAGGATCATTGGTTAAAAATGTTTCTATGTCACTGTATTTTTTTGCAATGAAATAAGTATGGTCTTCTCCATTAAAATTAATGGTTTGACCGACCAGCGATTTTAAATATTCATATTCTGTTTTTAAATTTTCGAAATAATTTTTGTGAGAACGGATATTTTCTATTCTGCTTTTGCCGAGTGCTGTAACATATCTTAACAGAAATTCTTTGACATCATCATGCTCCACAAAAAAACCTTTCTCCAGCGGATACAAAGAACAACACACGATTTTTACATTCCCTTTATTCAACGTATTAAAGTCAGCCTGCCTGAAAGGAGCAATGCCAGTAACGTCTTTAATAAATGCAGCACCCATTCCTTCTTTTGTATCATGCCACGGACACGACATCTCACTTTGATTCTTGCTTGCAATACATTCATTGAAACTATAACCAAAAGGTTTCATCGTAGGATGGCAGTGGAGATCAATAATAGGTTTCATAAAATCAGGATTTGAGAAATATGTGTTGTTTGATTGAAGTCATTGGAAAAGTATTACTATACAATAATAATCTTTTTTTCTTTCAGCTAAATTTCCTCATTCTCATAATGAATAAACGAATAATACTATAAAGGAAAGAGCATCTTGTGAATATATTATTTTTGATGAATGGTTAAATCATTAGTTGCATCCACTCATATAAAAAAAGTAAATGCTGATGGAATAATTGATGCTGATGATTTGCTGGCGGCAGAAGAACCTTTGGAAATAAGATTAGGTTTTGGCAGGCAAAGCGAAAGACAGCAACAAAGCATATCTGTTACCATGCGTACTCCGGGAAATGATTTTGAATTAGCCATCGGATTTTTATTTACAGAAGGTATCATCAAAAATGTGAGCGATGTTTCGCAAATAAAATATTGCACTGATAATTACCGCGAACAGGACCAAGAGAATATTGTGCGCGTTGAATTACATCCTCCTATTGAATTTGATTTAAAAAAATTATCACGACACTTTTATACTTCTTCAAGCTGTGGTGTCTGTGGCAAAACTTCTATTGAGTCTGTTAAAACCATGTGCAATATTGTTTCTTCAATTGATAACCTGAAATTTGATGCAGCTTTAATTTATCAACTGCCTGATGAGTTGAGAAAACATCAAAATGTTTTTGAATATACCGGAGGACTTCATGCTGCAGCATTGTTTGATACAAATGGAAAATTAGTTTTTGTTCGTGAGGATGTAGGCAGACACAATGCATTGGATAAATTAATTGGTGCTGTCTTACATAAAGAAAAAATTCCACTCAACAACCACTTGTTACTTTTAAGTGGGCGTACAAGTTTTGAATTGGTACAGAAAGCAGTGATGGCCGGAATAAAAATAATTGCTGCTGTTGGTGCACCATCAAGCCTTGCAGTGCAAATGGCAAAGGAGTTTGATGTAACGTTAATTGGCTTTTTAAGAGATAAAAGATTTAATATTTATTCAGGAGAGCAAAGAATAAACTTCAACACATTAAAATGAAACTACGCATCAAAGGAAATTCAATCCGCTTCCGTTTAACAAAATCCGAAGTGGATTATTTTGGAAGAGAAGGATATCTCGAAGAGAAAACTGAATTTGGAAACAGCACTTTTATTTATGCTATGCAAAAGAAATTGTATGGTGAGGAATTATCAGCTGAGTTTTCTGACAATAAAATAACGTTATCAATTCCTGAACATATTTCAGCCAAATGGGTAACTACCAATCGTATCGGAATTGAAAGCGAAATGGAAATAGCAAACGGAAAAATATTATTTCTCTTAATTGAAAAAGATTTTAAATGTTTAGACAATACGATAGAAGACCAAAGTGATAATTATCCGAATCCATTGGCTGAGAAAAAGTAGCATATGTATAATACCAAGGCGCAAAAGACGCAAACCAATAAGTAAAAAAAATATAGAGGAATATACACCTTTGCGCCTTTGCGTCTTGGCGTGATATAAAGCACGCAAAGGCGCAATGACGCAAAGAAATAAGTAAGAAATGATTTACACAGGAATATAAAACTCTTACGCCTTTGTGTCTTGGTGTGAAATATAAAGCACGCAAAGGCGCAATAACGCAAAGCGTTATGTTAGAAATTATTTGCAAAAGAATTTAAAATCCTTGCGTCTTTATGTGAAAAATAAATTGCAATGACAGAAAACGAATTAGCTAAAATAGTTGTTGACCTTTGTTTGAAAATACATCGGGCTTTAGGTCCTGGATTGCTGGAATCCGTTTATGAAGAAACACTCTGCTATGAACTGACCAAACTGGGATTGGCTTTTAAAAGACAACAAGCTATTGCAGCTGTGTATGATGAGATTAAAATGGATTTGGGATTTCGTGCTGATATTATTGTGGAAGATAAACTTATTTTAGAATTAAAATCAATCGAAATAGTGGCACCTGTTCATTATAAAATTCTATTAACCTATCTAAGGCTTACTAATATGAAGCTAGGACTAATGATCAATTTTAATGTTGAATTAATAAAAGATGGCATAAAAAGAATTGTCAATGGGCTTTGAAATAACTAATCTATAATGGAATAAAAATGACTGACAATACAGAACATCCACATGCAGAAAATCCTGAAGAATTTACAGGATTGAAAATTGGTAAGCCAAAAGAAGTAGCTGCCGGAATTCCTGCAGTGATATCAAGTGGTGAACATATTTTGAATGAGATGGGTTTAGGTCGCGGGTTAAAAGCACTCTCAAAACTCAACCAGAAAGATGGGTATGATTGTCCGGGTTGTGCATGGCCTGATCCGGATGATGAGCGTTCGCGCATTGCAGAATATTGTGAGAACGGTGTAAAAGCTATTGCAGAGGAAGCAACTACTAAAAAATTAACAGCTGATTTTTTTGCTGCAAATTCAGTTAAAGATTTATCACTGCTGGATGATTATAATATCGGAAAAAAAGGTCGTGTTGCTCAACCAATGTATTTACCAAAAGGAGCAGCTCATTATGAACCGATAACATGGGACGATGCATTTAAAAAAATCGCACAGCAATTAAATAATCTCAATAATCCTGATGAATCAGTATTTTACACTTCAGGAAGAACAAGTAACGAAGCAGCATTTTTATACCAGTTATTTGTGCGTGAATTTGGTACAAACAATTTACCTGATTGTTCGAACATGTGTCATGAGTCAAGTGGTGTTGCACTCACAGAATCACTGGGAATAGGAAAAGGATCTGTGAAGCTCGAAGATTTTTACCAGGCAGAAGTAATTATTATTCTCGGACAAAATCCCGGCACCAATCATCCACGCATGTTAACAGCATTGCAAAAAGCAAAAGCAAATGGTTGTATAATCATTTCAGTTAATCCGCTTGCCGAAACAGGATTGATCGGTTTTAATAATCCACAGACCATAAATGGTGTGTTGGGAATCAAATCAAAACTTGCTGATATTTTTTTACAAGTAAAAATAAATGGCGACATGGCATTGCTTAAAGCGATTGAATTATTGCTTTGGCAGGAAGAAGAAAAAAATCCGGGAACTGTTTTCGATCACGGGTTTATTAATGAGCATACGATGGATTATGATTTGCTGATAAACCATATTAAAAAATACAATCTCGATTATCTTGCTGATGCGTGTGGAGTTCCTTTAGAAGAAATTAAAAAAGCTGCAACTGTAATTGCACAGAAGAAAAAGATTATTGCATGCTGGGCAATGGGTTTAACGCAACATAAAAACGCTGTGGACACAATTAAAGAAATTGTCAATGTATTATTACTTAAAGGAAGCATCGGCAAAACCGGGGCAGGCACTTGCCCTGTTCGAGGACATAGTAATGTACAAGGCGATCGAACGATGGGTATTTATGAAAAACCATCACAAATATTTCTTGACAGCATTAAAAATGTTTTTGGGTTTGAACCTCCACGTAAAAATGGTTACGATACTGTAGAGGCAATTCATGCAATGCATCAGGGCAAAGCAAAAGTGTTTTTCGCTATGGGCGGAAATTTTCTTTCTGCAACTCCTGACACTACTTACACTGCTGAAGCATTGCGTAAGTGCAAATTAACAGTACATGTTTCCACTAAATTAAACCGGAGTCATCTGGTGCATGGAGAGGAAGCAATTATTCTTCCGTGCCTTGGAAGAAGTGACAGAGATGGAATGAATGGTGAAGATCAGTTTGTGACAACGGAAAATTCAATGGGTGTAATTCAGTTGTCAAAAGGAAATTTAAAACCTGTTTCAGATAACTTACTTAGTGAACCAGTGATTGTTTGCAGGTTAGCACAGGCAACCTTTCAAGAAAAATCAAAAGTGAACTGGGCATTGTATCAAAATAATTATGATGAGATAAGAAATGATATTTCAAAAACAATTCCCGGGTTTGAAAATTATAATGAACGCGTGAGGAAGCCCGGAGGTTTTTATTTACCTAATGCTAATCGTGAAAAAAACTTTAGCACATTCACGGGCAAAGCAAATTTTAATATCGCAGATATCACATTAACTCCGTTGGAAGACGATGAATACATGATGATGACCATCCGCAGTCATGATCAGTTCAATACAACTATTTATGGATTGAATGATCGTTACCGTGGAATTTACAATGAGAGAAGAGTAATTTTTATGAATGCAAATGATATTATAAAGGCAGGATTAAAAGCTGGTGATGTGGTTGATCTTTTTAATTATTTTGATGGAGTTGAAAGGGTAGCACGAAAGTTTATTGTTGTTGAGTTTAACATTCCATTAAAATGCACCGCTACTTATTTTCCTGAAACAAATGTTTTGGTTCCAATCAACAGTACTGCGGAAAAAAGCAATACACCCACTTCAAAGAATGTGGTGATTAAAATAAAGAAGCACTAAAGGTATCATGTTGAAATTGTTTCAGCATCTTTATTATAATACGAACTGTTGAGAGATGCTGAAACAAGTTAAGCATGACGGTCACTTTTAAATGAATAGTGTTATTTATATTTGAATCAAATTAACTGCCATGAAAAAAAATATTTTAATAATTGCTATTGGAATATTTTTTAACCAATATGCAAGTGCTCAATCAATCGAGCCATCCCATGAAGAGACCATCAGTTTTATTGAAGAGAGTATTGCTGAGCTTAAAAAATCAGATCCTGCAGGGGAAGTTCCAGCTGATTTAAAAGAACATTACGGATGGTTTCAAAATGATATGGAGACCTGCGAGAAGCAAAAATATTTTGAAAAATTTATGCAGGATATAACAGATAATTATAAGAAGCAGGGAAAATTTGCTGTGGTTAAACTTGCAACAAATGAAGAGGGTGCTATTATAAAATTCCAAACCATTTTTGAAAAGGTCAGGAACAATCTACCACGACAAGCTGATAATCCAACAAATAATTGCACAGTGAAATTAGCACCAGGTCAGTATTATATCTGGAGCGAAAGAAAAGGAAAGCCTACATCAGATTTAAAACGCAGAGTTTATATCAAGCTTGATTCTTCATTGGTAACTCTTACTGAATTGCAATGACAAAAATCATTGAAACGCTTAAATCATTTTATGGCATCGCTGCAAGCATTGGCGTAATCGTTCCAGGATTTTCTTTCTTCAACAATTTTGCTCCTCCTTTATTTAAAGGAATTGCAATTATTGTTTCTGCATTGTCAGTGGCGGTGATAGTTATAATTGCGAATAAAGATGATGGAAGAAAAAGTGTGAATACAATCATAAAACAATTTACAGGCCGTGCAATGAAATTACTTTCTGTTTCATTTGTATTGATTTTATTGTATTTGTTTTTAATTGATTTCACAACCATCGTTCCTGAGGAGTTTCCTGAAGAAAGATGGCAGGTTGGTTTTGATTTGCAATCATCAGGCTTAACACCTCTTGCACTTGAATTGATGAAAGATAATTCATGCAATCAAAACAAGCAAACATTGTTAAGTTGTGCAGGGATACAAAAGGAAAGCGTTGGATTATTATGGACTCGTGTGTCAGTTTACTGCGCTGGATTATTGCTGATTGTTTTATTTACCATTGCATCATTATGCTGGAGCGCAGGCTGGACATTTCTTGCGAAAGCTCATCTTAATAAAAACAAAACCCCCTCATGAAAAAAATTTTTCTCGTAACATTCGCTTATTTGTTGACATTAAATTCTCATGCTCAGGATGACAGTCAAACAAAGATTAAAAGAACATTTACTATTGATGGATCAGTCTGTTTAACAACAGATGGAAAAGCTGCCTATTATAACATGGGTGGCGCCCAAATAAAATTTGATTTTAATCATAAGATTGCACTGGCTTTGACTTTTCTGCCTGCTCTCGGGATAAGGCAGGTAACATCCATTGACTGGCAGGGTTATGAAGAAAAAAAAATAAAAGCAAACCCTTTACTTGGAATCGGTCCCCAGCTATTTATCCGCAGATTGATTTTATCTTTTCCGTTTTGTTATAATGCAAATAAAAATATTTGGGTAAGTACAGCCGGAATTGGTTATAGAATTCAATATTCAAAAGCTAAATAAAAGAAGGAACCCTCGATATGAAAAAATTATTTTTTATAATGTCTTGTGAAAACTGACATTTAAGAATAAACAAACGGCAAAATTTCTTATACAAACAATTTAATCTTTTTATATGACTTTACCTCTTCAAAAATCGCGTATCCAATCCATTGATCTGTTGCGTGGATTAGTAATGATAATTATGGCACTGGATCACAGCCGTGATTTTTTTCATGCTGCAACCAATAGTGGAATTGATCCGTTGGATTTTGCAAAAACGTCTCCAATACTTTTTCTTACGAGATGGATCACACATTTCTGTGCTCCTGTTTTTGTTTTTCTATCAGGCACCTCCATTTATTTTGTTAGTCAGCGAAAAACCAAACAGGAGGTTTCGCAGTTTCTACTAACACGAGGAATATGGTTAATGATTATGGAATTAACGATTGTTGATATAGGTTGGGTATTTAATCTTCGCTTTTCTTATGTGGTAGGAGCAGTTATATGGGTGCTTGGCTTATGTATGATTGTGCTTGCTTTATTGATTCATCTGCCACGCAATATTCTTTTCATTGTAGCATTGCTTATTGTTTTTGGTCATAATCTCTTAGATCCGATTGATGCCGGTGTCACGGATACTTTGGGAGGATTCGTTTATTCAGTAATGCATGTGCCGCACGAATTTAAAATTGATGAAGGACATAGATTTTTGCTTTTGTATCCTCTTATTCCATGGGTGGGAGTGATGGCACTGGGTTTTATTTTCGGTGAATTGTATAAAAGCAGTTTGGATGCAGCACGCAGAAAAAAAATTTTGCTGATGTTGGGATCAGGATGTATTGCACTGTTTATTTTGCTTCGTTCAAAAGATTTTTATGGTGAATCACTTCACTGGAAAACACAATCAACCGGCATCTTTACTGTATTGTCCTTTATCAATGTTACCAAGTATCCTCCCTCATTACTTTATTTGTTAATGACAATAGGACCTGCTATGCTATTTCTTGCTGTGACTGAAAACTGGCGGAGTAACATTGCACAAGTAATTATTACTTATGGACGTGTGCCCTTTTTCTATTACCTGGTGCATATTTATTTGCTGCATTCAATAGCTTACATCCTGTTTTTAACTTCAGGTCACCATCTTTCCGAAATAATAGTTCAAAATAATTTTGGCAGTGAGTTACCATCCGGATTCGGAGTTCACTTATGGCAGACTTATTTATTGTGGATAGGAGCCGTGGTGCTGCTTTATTTTCCATGCAGATGGTATAACAATTATAAAAGCACACATACGAATTGGTGGTTGAGTTATTTGTAAGAAGGACAATTAACGCAGTCTCCCTAAAAAGGAGACACTGCGAGTACTGAGAAGTTTGTTTTAGCGAATGTTAAATTGGTTTTAAATGGGAGCCGCCTGCGAGGGCGGCTTTTTTATTGTTTGAGATTGCCGCTTATGTTAGTGCAGAGTCCCTAAAAAGGAGACTGCGAAGACTGAATTAGCAACATTAAGTTAAGGAGTAATAGTTTTTTCATCGGCTAAGGATATTTTCAATAAATAAAAGGAATTAATTTTTTTGTGGTGCGCTTGTATTCAGTAAAGGCATCTCCGAAATGTTCCGACAATAATTTCTCCTCGGTATTTATTTTGAAAAGAAGGGCAAGTGAGATAATTGCTAAAAATAAAAAATGACGCACATCACCGGCTATAATTGCTTTGCCAGCTATGGCAACAATAAAACCGGTGTATATAGGGTTGCGTGTAATGGAATAGGCACCGGTAGTAATCAGTTCATGATCTTCTTTTAATGTAACCACTCCGCTCCAGTTAGTTCCTAAGTTGAAGCGTGCCCAAATGGCAAATAAAATTCCTGAGGCAGTTAGCAGCAATCCTGCCATACCTGTATAAAGGGTTTTAGGAAAAATTTGCGTCTGCATCTCGCTATGCCAATGGTTTCCGCTAAAAGTTAACGAAACTGAAAGGATGATGAGCAGCAGCAATAACCTCCGGTTACCATCCCTCACTCTTCGAAGCGTTCTTTTGCGGTTGAAAGCACTTACAACCCACACAATGGCCCCTAACCCAAAAAGATAATTTGCATAAAGGTCGAAATTCATTTTTCAAATGTAGATTTTTATGGTAACAATTTGCGGGAAGGCAGCTGGTGGAAGGATAGGAGCGACACGCTCGCGCTTATACAGAACGGGTTAGGGTGGGGATGGGTTTGGTGTTAATGGCGATACTGATGATGCAAGTAAATTATAAGCGCAGTGTCCCTAAAAAGGAGACACTGTGAGTACTAAGATTGCAGCTTATGTTAGCGCAGAGTCCCTAAAAAGGAGACTCTGCGAGGACTGAAAGGGTTTGATATTATGAGATCCTGAAATAAAATAATATTACTCCACCACAAACTTCTTTACACAATAATTTCTATCATCCGAATACTTTAACAAATAAACACCGGGTTTAAATGTTTTGGTGTTGATGCTCTCAGCAGTAAATTTTTTGTCTTCAAAAATTAATTTTCCTAAAATGTCTGTTACCTGAATGGATGCTTTGGCTTTATCTTCCTTCCGTTTAATAAACAATTGATCGGTGGCAGGGTTTGGATAAACTGAAATAAAATTAGTATTGTCACTTAAAGAATTAACACCCATCACAGTATGGAAATAATAATGCGTATAATAACCTCCCGTTACTATACCATTTGTATCAATTCCCGTTGAGATATGACTTAAATGAAAACTGTTTACATCGAAAGTATCTGTAACCAGCGATTCAGTCACCCAGTTACTACCAATAAATCTCTGGTCTTCTTCACTAATAAGATTATTGTTATTATCATAAGAATAATTTCTTTGATAATTATTTGACCAAGTTCCACCATTCCAGTTCCAGGTTTGAATTAATTGATCAATGCGGTTGTTATTGACATCATAATTATAAGAGATTAACTCATTATTTTCCCATCCGGTTGGAGACCAGCTTTGCATTAGGAAAATTGTATTATTATTGCTGGAATCGTAAGTAGATATATTTTGATTTGCAGTTGCCCAATTGAGTCCGTTCCAAATTTGTTGTACTTCACTAAGCTGATTATTGTTGATATCATAAGTATAGATATTTTGTACTGAGTTTTTCCAGATAGTGCTATCTAAAACTTGCTGTATTTTATTTGTGAGGTTATTATTAGCATCATATGTATAAATGATTTGTGAAGTATTTACCCAAATATTATAACTTTCATTTAGTTCATTAATTAAATTTTTATTGGCATCGTAAATGTAACTCTTAATATAAGAGGTGTCCCAAGCATTCATGCTCCAGTACTGATAGGATTTACTTGTGACATTATTATTGATGTCGTAGGTATTACTGTAAAAATTACTATTTAGCCATGATCCGCTACTCCAATTTTTTTGTAAGTCGCTTGTCATATTATTATTGGCATCGTAAGTATAAGTTTCCATACCATAGTTTTGCCAGGCACTTCCATTCCAACTCTGACCTATTCCACTTAACATATTATTATTGTTATCATAAGTCCACGAGTCCTGCATATCATTTTCCCAATTAATACCTGTCCATCGCTGCCAGGTTCTACCAGTGAGGTTATAATGGGGATCATAAATAAAATTTATTTGTTTTTGGTAAGGATTCCATTGATTAAAAAGCGTATCCCATTCCCATGTGTAAATACTGTCATTGATTTGTATTAATGATTGCGCTGAAGAGTTAGAAACTATCGTTACAAAACAAATTGATAATAGGAAATACTTGAAGTCGTTGGCATTTATTTTCATGCAATTTGATTATGGTTAAAACAATTAATCTATCAAAGATACATTTAAAGTTCTAGGAGAAACAAAAAACCCTGCCGATACCTCGACAGGGTTTTGATTTTATTCCTGTAATTAAAGCAACTTAATAAGCGAAACAGAAATAGCAATGCTTGCAGCAATCATTGCACCTAATTTGATTACTATTCGCTGTTCCATTTCTTTTAATCCCGTTTAGTCGCAAGTTGCATTTCCACAATCTCTGCCAATGCCTCAGCTTGGGTTTCAGCTTGCAAATCAGTAAAACCTGCGGTTTTTAATTTTTTTGCGTAAGCGAGTGTATCAAATATTGCTGCGCTCATAATTATTATTCAAATCAAAGATAGTTTGAAAATCACTATTAACAAAAAACCCTGCCGATTACTCGACAGGGTATTAATAAGTTTTAAAAGGTTTAAAGTTTAAAGTATAAAGTTGGCTTGCGCACAAAACTTTAAACTTTAAACCTCAAACTTCTAACTTTTCTTAATAATCCATTCCACCCATTCCGCCTGGCATTCCGCCACCTGGCATTCCACCTGATTTTTCTTCTTTGATGTCAGCTAACACACACTCGGTAGTTAACAACATGGCAGCAATAGAAGCAGCATTTTCTAAAGCAACACGGGTTACTTTAGTAGGATCAATTACTCCTGCAGCCATCATGTTTTCGTAAACATCAGTACGTGCATTGTAACCGAAATCATCTTTGCCTTCTTTCACTTTTTGAACAACGATAGAACCTTCGATACCAGAGTTGATAACGATTTGACGTAATGGCTCTTCCAAAGCACGCTTTATGATTGCGATACCAGTAGTCTCATCATCGTTTATTCCTTTTAATTTATCCAGCGCTGCAATGGTGCGGATGTACGCAACTCCACCACCCGGTACAATGCCTTCTTCAACCGCAGCACGTGTTGCATGTAATGCATCGTCAACACGGTCTTTCTTTTCTTTCATTTCCACTTCAGTGGCAGCTCCGATGTATAGTACTGCAACACCACCAGCTAATTTAGCAAGACGCTCCTGAAGTTTTTCTTTATCGTAATCTGATGTTGTGGTTTCAATCTGCGCTTTGATTTGATTTACACGTGCAGTGATGTCAGCTTTTTTACCAGCACCATTTACAATAGTCGTGTTGTCTTTATCAATGCTGATTTTTTCTGCTTTACCAAGATCTTCGATAGTAGTATCTTCTAATTTACGACCTTGTTCTTCAGAGATTACAGTGCCACCGGTTAGTATAGCGATGTCTTCCATCATGGCTTTTCTGCGATCACCGAAACCAGGAGATTTAACAGCAGCGATTTTTAATGAACCGCGGATTTTGTTTACAACTAAAGTTGCCAATGCTTCACCATCAATATCTTCAGCGATGATTAACAAAGGACGGCTTGTTTGAACTGACTTCTCAAGGATTGGAAGTAACTCTTTCATGTTAGAGATTTTTTTGTCATACAATAAAATGTATGGGTTCTCTAACACTGATTCCATTTTGTCAGCATTGGTTACAAAATAAGGAGAGATGTAACCGCGATCGAACTGCATACCTTCCACAATTGTAACTGAAGTCTCAGTTCCTTTTGCTTCTTCTACAGTGATAACACCTTCTTTCTTCACCTTGCCCATTGCATCAGCAATCAGCTTTCCGATTTCTGCATCGTTGTTAGCAGAGATAGAAGCTACTTGTTGAATCTTGCTGTTATCATCACCGATTGACTTGCTCATTTTTTTCAATTGCTCAACAACTGAAGTAACTGCTTTGTCAATTCCGCGTTTTAAATCCATTGGGTTTGCACCTGCAGCTACGTTTTTTAAACCAGCTGTGATGATTGCCTGTGCTAAAACGGTAGCAGTGGTGGTACCGTCACCGGCAACATCAGCAGTTTTGCTTGCTACTTCTTTCAACATTTGAGCGCCCATGTTTTCAATTTCATTTGTAAGCTCAATTTCTTTTTCAACATTAACACCGTCTTTAGTGATGGAAGGTGCACCATATTTTTTATCAATGATTACGTTACGTCCTTTTGGACCTAAGGTAACTTTCACCGCATTTGCCAAAGCATCAACTCCTTTCTTTAGTGAGTCGCGCGCATCGGTGTTAAAGGTTATTTCTTTTGCCATATCTTTTTATAGTTTTAAATTTTGAATTATGAGTTATGAATTGATTTGAATTAAATGACAGCGAAAATGTCTGATTCGCGCATGATAAGAAGGTCTTTTCCCTCAACAGTGATTTCGGTTCCAGCGTATTTGCCGTAAAGAACGTTGTCACCAACTTTAACGCTTGGTTTGTTTCCTTTGTCATCAATATCACTGATAGAGATAACAGTTCCGCGTTGCGGCTTTTCCTTTGCAGTGTCAGGAATAATGATTCCGCTTGCTGTTTTTGCTTCTGCGGCAGCAGGCTCAACTACAACTCTGTTTTGAGTGCCTGCGATTGGTTTAATGCTTACTTTACCCATTGTTTTTATGATTTTTTTATTAGTGAAATTAAAATAGTTTGATTTTGTCATTGCGACTTGTCAGCAATTGTGCCAAGAGCCGTTAAATAAAAAATGCTGTCAAATTTGCCTTACAGACAATTCAACAGCATGTGCTGATGTCAGTCTGAAAGTCAAACTGTCACCATTATTTTCTAGCAGGAGCAGCAGGAGCCTGAGGTGCGGTGGTAGCAGGTGCAGCTGTATTATCAATCTGGTTTTGAATAAGTGACTCTTTCTTATTAACCTGATTCTTGGGAAGCACAAAATTGCCAAAGAGCGCAAGTACAAACAATGCGATGGCAAATCCCCAGGTGAGTTTTTCAAGGAAATCAGTGGTTTTACGCACACCCATTATCTGGTTAGAAGCGCTGAGACCGGAAGCCAAACCGCCTCCTTTTGAATTCTGAACTAATACAATTAAGCATAAAAGGATGCTCACAATGATTACTAAAACGATTACAAACGTGTACATGACTGATTATTAAGAATTTAATTTTGCTTTAAGATTTTCAATAAGGGCGGCAAAGTAAGTCTTTTTTTCGGGATATTTCAAAAGAAGTTTTTGATAAGATGCAATTGCTTTCTGGAAATTGCCCTGGGTTGCGTAAATCTTAGCCAGTGTTTCAGAAACAAGCTCCTCACTTTCCTTAACGCTGTTTCGAGCCATGTTTACAGGAGAATAAAAGCTGCTTCGGGATGGAGTGATACGTGGTTCTTCCTGGATGAATTTCTCTATTAAATCATCAGTTTGAGTATGTTTCTTTTCGGAAGATGGAGAAGATTTTGGTTCTGTAATAATTTTTTGTTCGTGTTTTGGTGGAAAATTACCTGAGGAGTTTTTTGAAATCTTTAACCAATCGAAAAACGAATGTGGTTTTGAGATATCGGTATCTAAATTTTGAAGGAAAGTATCCTCGTGTGCAGGAATTTCTAATTCTTCTAAAGGCTTTTTCTTTGATTGAATATTATTAGCAACCGGGTTTTCGCTGTCACTCAAAAGCATTTCGTTTTTGTAGAATTGGCTTTCAGCTAAATTTTCGAGGATCAATTCATCAATCAAAATTGCGGTTGAGGAGATTTGTTCATGTTGTGGTTCGACTGGTTTTTCTTTATCTTCTTCCTTCGGTTCGTAAACCTCCGAGGTTTCTAAAACCCCGGAGGTTTGCTCAAGGATAATTTCTCTTTCTTCTTCGTCCTCTAAAGGTACAATGTGCAGTTCGCTTTCATTGACTTCCTCTTCGTCATTTTCCCGTTCCTTAATTGTTAAATCATCAGCACTTTTTTTATGTTCAACTATTGGCAAAACAGGTAAATGTGAAATATTTTCCTGACCGATATTTAGCTCACGCAATCGTTGGTTGATTATATCCTGTGGAGAAAGTTCTTTGTTTTCAATTTCCTCATTTTTAATTTCAACTTCCGGCTTAACAGAAGCTTCGTTAATTATTTCCTCTGTAAAAAATTCTTCCTCATCTAAACTTACAGATAGATCAATTGACACTTCTTCTGATTTTTCTTTAACGAATTCATCATTATTAATAGCGTCAGAAATAATTGCAGGTTCCTCTTTTATTTCAGTTTGAGAAGAATCCTCTGCAACTAATTCTTTTTCTTCTGTAATTTCATTTTGTAAAGAGTTAAAATGATCAGCTTCATCAGCTTCATTCACATAATTAAAAAGCTTGCTTCTGTCAGGAGAATAAATAGCTGATAATTTCAGTTGCTGATTGTAATGAACACTGTTTTGTTCTTTCAGCTTTCGCAGATAAATAAAACGCAATGGCTGGCTATAGGGAAATTGCTCAACAAGTTGCGCTAAATCCTTTATTGAAATATCAACATGACTTTGCGGGTTCCGCGTTAATTGAAAAAATTGTTCCTGTGTCATCACCAATTGCTCACTGCGCGGTTAAAAATATCATCTACTAATTGCCGGTTTATTTCTGTAATTGCAGTTTGTTCAACTTCCGTTAAACTTTTCTGGCTGTCATATTCATAGTATCGCGAAAAGCTGGATTCAAAATTTTGTTTCTCATCTTTTACGTTTGTAAATTTAACGGATACAGTAATAGTAAGCCTGTTTAATGCTGCAGTTTGTGTTCCCTGTATAGCGATAGGCTGTGTGCTATAATCAGTAATAGAACCTTCGAAATGCAGATCACCATCTTTATCCATCAGGCGAAGACTGGTTTGTGTAACAAATTTTTCTTTCAACTTTTCAGTGAATGCCTGGCTCAAAACCGGTTGAACGATTGCCGCATGATTCTGAAAAAAGTCTATTGTTACGGATTTTATATCGGGAGAAATGGAAGCACCGGAAAAACTATAGATGCCGCAACTGGTGAGGAAAAAGGTAATTGGGATAATTAAGGTAATTCGGGAAATTCGTGGCATTTGCATCTCATGATTGATTAACAGACGAAAAGAGATCATGCAGTATTTCCTTTTCGTCAGACATAAATAATGTCTTTATTTATTGTTGCAAGAAATCCTTTGCGGAGATGGGAACCTGAAGCAATTAAATCGACAGGTTTATCTAATAGATTTTCTAAAAATAATTTTACAGAAACCCAAAAATCATATTTCTGTTCTCTCAATTCAATCAGCACATCAATATCACTAGAGTCAGTAAAATTGTTTTTAGCATAAGAACCAAAAATACCTATTCTCTCTACTCCGAATTTATTTTTCAAAATAAGCTTGTTTTCGGATATCAGTTTAATTATTTCTGATTGGGACATCATATATATTTAAAAAATCAAGATTAAATATTGAACAATTTAATTGATATTATATTCATTCAATTTACGATATAATGTCCGCTCGGAAATACCTAATTCACGCGCTGCATATTTACGTTTTCCTTTATATTTTTCAATTGCCTTCTTAATCATTTCTTTTTCTTTATCCTGCAATGAAAGAGATTCTTCCGCAACTTCTTCGTGCGCATCAATCTTGTTTACCGTATTTGCGGGTTGAATGGTTACTCCGGGTTGTGTCTGAATAATATTTGTGTGTTCACGTCCATTACTTTCTTCAAATAACTGGGATGCATTATGTGGAATTTCACCTTGCATAATTGAACCAACCACTTGTTTTAAATCATGCAAATCCTTTTTCATGTCAAATAAAACCTTGTAAAGCAATTCGCGCTCACTGAAACTGCCTCCTTGCTGCGATTCATCTTTCAATAAAACCGGTAAAGCATTGTAATTATCACTTGGAAGATATTTTAAAAGTGTTTCTGCTGTGATCTCTTTATTTTGTTCGAGTATTGAAAGTTGCTCAGTAACATTTTTCAACTGACGCACATTTCCTGGAAACCGATAATCAATTAAAATACGTTGTGCTTCCGGCTGCAATTGAATCATCGGCATCTTATAACGATCAGCAAAATCATTGGCAAACTTGCGAAGCAGAAGGTGTATGTCTTCTTTGCGTTCGCGCAATGGAGGTACATGTAACGGAACAGTATTTAAACGATAATATAAATCCTCTCTGAATTTTCCATTCCTAATTGCTTCCGGAACATTTACGTTGGTTGCAGCCACCACACGCACATTTGTTTTCTGCACTTTGCTCGAACCCACTTTTATAAACTCACCTGTTTCCAATACGCGTAACAAGCGCACTTGTGTTAGGGAAGGAAGTTCCGCCACTTCATCCAAAAAAATAGTGCCGCCATTTGATACTTCAAAATATCCTTTGCGTGCTTCATGTGCTCCTGTAAATGATCCTTTCTCATGACCGAAAAGTTCTGAATCAATTGTTCCTTCAGGTATGGCTCCGCAGTTAACTGCTATATAAGGTCCGTGTTTACGCGCACTCAAATGATGGATAATTTGAGGGAAAGATTCCTTACCCGAACCACTTTCTCCTGTAATTAAAACGGATAAATCAGTAGGAGCCACCTGCCGCGCAATATCAATACAATGTTCAATCAAAGGAGAATTTCCAATGATTCCAAAACGTTGTTTTATTTCCTGGATAGACATTTAATTAATGACGGATCAAATGAAAATTTATTTTTTTACGGGAGCAAAGGTAGTTTAAATGAAGATTTTTTGCGGAATAAAAACTTCTAACCAAATGAAAAATTAGTTTTAATTTTCAAAATTTATGATCGCTTCTATTATCAACAAAGGAGATTAATGTGACTTGAGTGCGATATACATTATAGATTAAGGAAGTTTGTTCTGAGATCACAACTTTGTGATGTCCTTTCTTTTTGGAAAGAGGAAAGAGCTTAGGATTTTTAGAAATTAAATTTAAAACGCGGTTAACCTCAACTTCAAAATCTTCCGCAACATTGTAATCCCAATTAAAGAGAATGAATTCAATTGTTTCTAAATATGTTTCTGTAGCTTCTTCAGACCATATTATTTTCATCACATCATTTTGATGCTTTTTTGTGTTTATTCAAAAGAGCCTTTGATTTAGCCATCACTTCTTCATGTGAATAAACCCTTCCTGCCTCTATGTCTTTAATTCCCTTTTCAACAGATGCTTTTTGGGCAGGAGTTAAATCATCCCACCAATCATTATTTGCTGATTTCTTCTTTCCTGAAATTAAATTATAAAAATCGTTTAACACCTTGCTGTCATTTATAGCATCAATTGCCTTAAACAAATTGTATTTTAATTCTGCATTACTCATGATTGAAACCTTTATACAAAGTTAAATTTATTTCACCACCTCTCCAATCAAAGTTGCCGGAGTACATTCTGTTGCGAGTACATTAACATAATCACCGGGTTTGTTTTCTCCTTTCGGAAAAACAACAGTCGTGTTCTGTGAATTGCGTCCAAATAATTTTTCAGTTGATTTTTTTGAAACACCTTCCACTAAAACACGATGCACTTTTCCAACACCAGCCCTTGTTCTTTCAGCTGAAAGCTTTTGCTGTAAATCAACAATCTCCTGCAATCTTCTTTTCTTGATTAATTCAGGTACATCATCAGGGTAATTTCGGGCAGCCAATGTTCCGGGTCGTTCTGAATAAGCAAACATGTATGCAAAATCATATTTTGCCCATTCCATCAATGATAAAGTTTCCTGATGGTTTTCTTCTGTTTCAGAACAATAGCCCGTCATCATATCGGTAGAAATTCCACAACCTGGAATCAGATTCCGAATAGATTCAATGCGTTTTATATAATCTTCGCGTGTATAACCACGATTCATTTTAAGCAAAATATTATTGCTGCCTGACTGCACAGGGAGATGCACGTATTTGCAAATGTTTTCATAACGTGCCATTACTTTTAAAACAGCATCAGTCATATCACGAGGATTAGAAGTCGAGAAACGAATGCGCAAATCAGGATGAATGAGTGCAACCTGTTCCATCAGATCAGCAAATGTTACATAGAGTTTTTGTTCATGATCAGGTAATTCATGCGCAAGTGCGCCTAAAACTGTTTCGGTTGATAAATCTTTTTTCTGTCCACCACCATTCCATAAGTAAGAGTCAACATTCTGACCAAGCAATGTTACTTCGCGATAACCACGTTCAAATAAATCACGAGCTTCATTTACGATACTTTGCGGATCACGGCTGCGCTCACGTCCCCGTGTAAATGGCACCACACAAAACGCACACATATTATCACAGCCACGCATGATGGAAATGAAAGCTGTAACTCCATTACTTTGTAAACGAACAGGACTTATATCGGCATAGGTTTCTTCGCGCGAAAGCAAAACATTGATTGCTTTATGCCCATCTTCAACACGTTCAATCAAATTTGGTAAATCACGATAAGAGTCAGGACCGGCAACAAGATCAACTAACTTTTCTTCTTCTAAGAATTTTGATTTCAAACGTTCAGCCATACAACCTAAAACTCCGATCACTAATTCAGGATTATTTTTTTTGGCTTTTTTAAAATCTGTTAAACGCTGACGAACTCTTGACTCAGCATTCTCACGAATGGCACAGGTGTTAACTAAAATAACATCAGCATCATTAAAATTATTGGTAGTGGAGAAACCTTTCTCCTTTAATATAGAAGCAACGATTTCGCTATCGGCAAAATTCATTGCACAACCATAACTTTCTAAAAAAAGTTTTTTTGAGTCCGTTCTATCAGTTGATTTTTCCAGGGTTAGTACTTCACCTTGCCTGCTTTCATCTAAAAGTTTTTCTTCATTGGATAACATGGCGCAAAGCTAAGGAATTAGAAAAGTTTTTTTTTGAAAAACTGAGAATCATCTCAAAATCTGAAAGAAAGTCAAGTTTGCAAAGAAACTTTCTTCCATTAATATAAATATCATTTTTAGAATGGGTTAATAATTTATTAAATACAAAACCCAGAACCAGCTTATACGGCAGTTGCTTGACGAGAACTTACTCAAGCGACTTAAATCAGATTTTCCGGTAACGCGAAAATTATACTGTTCGAGACAAAGGTTGGAATGGAATTAAAAAGGGTGAATTGTTGCAATTGCAGAGAGCTGATGATTGCAAGGGTACAGAATGTAACAATACGTGATCTTAATCAGCAACACCTTTAACCACAATCACGATTTCTCCCTTCACAGTTTTGCTTTTAAAATGAGTTATTAATTCCTGTAACGTTCCGCGCTTGTTTTCTTCATAAAATTTAGTCAGTTCGCGTGAAACAGAAGCTTCGCGATCAACACCTAAATATTCTGAAAATTGTTCTAATGTTTTTATTAAACGAAAAGGAGATTCGTAAAAAACCATTGTGCGTGTTTCCGTTTTGAGTTGCTCTAATCGTGTGTGCCTTCCTTTTTTTTGCGGAAGAAATCCTTCAAACACAAATCGGTCACAAGGCAATCCACTCATTACTAATGCAGGAACAAACGCTGTGGGACCTGGCAAACAATCTATTTCAATTTCATGTTTTAAACATTCGCGCACCAATAAAAATCCGGGATCAGAAATTCCTGGCGTGCCTGCATCACTTACTAAAGCAATGTTACTTCCTTCGTTCAACATGCGGATTATTTCATGCAATGCGTTGTGTTCATTATGCTGATGATGAGATAAAATTCTTTTTTCAATTTGCAGATGCTGTAATAACACACGTGTTACTCTTGTGTCTTCTGCAAGAATAATGTCTGCATCTTTTAAAATACGGATTGCTCTAAGCGTGATGTCTTCCAGATTACCAATTGGCGTGGGAACTAAATAAAGCTTACTCATTGCCTGTAAAAATAGAATAGTTAGAAGAATGCAGAAATGGAAGTGAATGCTGACACGCTAATTTTTAATTATGTATTTATCCCTAACTTCACACCTGAATTATACTCCTCAAAAATTCTTCAATCATGAAAATATTTTATCAATTAATCGTGTTATTCACTTGTGCCTGTGTAGTACAAGTATCTGGTCAAAATGATTACCGCCTGTTATTGCACAGCGGTACTTTATTACCGGCACCTAATCTTGAGAATTTTATCAATGAAAAAAATCCATCCACAGATGAAATTGTTAACGGGTATTATTATCGTTTCATTCAGTTTTATACTATACCTGATGGAGCACAAAAAGAATTGATTGCAGCTTCAGGAATAAAGCTTCTTAATTACATTCCCAAAAACACTTTTATGGCTGCTATCCCTACCGGTATAGATAAAAGCAAATTACAATTACTTAACATCAGGAGTATAATCAGACAGGAAACAGTTCAAAAAATTAATTCGAAACTTTTGGGAGATGTTCCTTCCTATGCAGTAACGGAACAGGGAATGGTAGATCTGAGTATTCAGTTTCAAAATAATATTGCATTAGAACAGGCAATAATTTTTGCAGAAAAAATTGGCCATGTTTTGAAGATAAGTGCAATAAATCATACTGTTGATTTACGAATTGCATCAAATGATATTAACAAAGTAGCTGATCAACCATGGGTGTTTTATGTGGATGCAATTAGTCCGCCTTCTACACCTGATGACACAAAAGGACGAAGTCTTCATCGTTCCAATATTATCAGCAGTGATTACAGCACCGGTATGCATTATGACGGAACAGGCGTTGTTCTAGGTTTGGCAGATGATGGAGAAATTGGTCCACATATCGACTTTACCGGCCGCGTTACGGATCATGTAGGTACAGGCCCCGGGGGCACGCATGGAGATATGACCTCCGGTATCGTGATGGGAGCCGGAAATCTTGATCCAAGTATTCGTGGCATGGCTACAGGAGCATATTTGCATGTATTTAATATTAATGGTTATCCACACATCTTGAATTCAGTAAACAACTACAATACACTTGGCATCGTTATCACTTCTACCAGTTACTCTCAAGGATGTAATGAATATACTTCTGATTCAGAATTTGGAGATCAGACTATTCATGATAATCCGCAACTTGAATTCGTATTTTCAGCGGGCAATAATGGCACCGGAGCAACAGCTGGCGATTGTGGTTATGGTGCAGGACTTCCATGGGCAACTATAACCGGTGGATACAAGCAAGGGAAAAATGTGATTACCTGTGGCAATCTGAGTCCGTTTGAAGTGCTTGATAATACCAGCAGTCATGGACCGGCAAGTGATGGCCGCATCAAACCTGATATCTGCTCTAATGGACTTGACCAGATGTCAACAGATCAGAACAATACCTATCAGGTTGGTGGCGGCACTTCGGCTGCATGTCCTGGTATGGCGGGAGTTTGCGCACAACTTTATCAGGCCTATAAAGAAATGAACGGTGGAAACAATCCTGAGTCACCTCTTATTAAAGCATGTTTATTAAACAGCGCTGAAGATATCGGCAATCCCGGACCCGATTATACTTATGGCTGGGGACGTGTGAATGCATTACGTGCGTTGAAAACAATGCAGGATAACCATTACTTGTTAGATAGCGTTGATCAGGGTGATGTTAATACCCACACAATTACTATACCTTCTAATGTTCGTCAGGTGCGAGTAATGTTGTACTGGCTTGACCCGGCAGGTTCACCTGTATCTTCTCAATATTTAGTGAATGATTTAAAACTCGAAGTAACAGATCCGACATCAATAACTTTTAATCCCTGGATACTTGATCCCACACCACTTGCTGCTAATTTATCAAGCACTGCAGTGCGAGGTATTGATAATCTTAATAACATGGAACAGGTTACCATTGACTCTCCGGCTACCGGAAATTATACCATCACAGTAACAGGAAGCAGTGTGCCACAAGGTGCGCAACGATATTACATTGTGTATGAATTCCGCACTGATGAAATTATTGTAACATATCCTAATGGTGGAGAAGGTTTTATACCTGGTCAAAATGAAGTGATACGCTGGGATGGCCCAAAAGGAGTGAATACGTTCTCTGTTTCTTATTCAACTGATAATGGAAGTACATGGTCTCCTATAGGAACAGCTAATAGCACAACACTTCAACTCAACTGGCTTGTACCTGCTACTCTTATAACGGGAAAAACTTTGATTCGAGTTGATAACGGGACAAGCAGTGATGTAAGTGATTCTGTTTTTACTATTATTGAAACTCCTCAAAACATTCAGGTTGACTGGGCATGTACTGATACTATTCATTTAACCTGGGATATTGTACCCGGTGCAAGTGGATACGAAGTTTATCAACTGGGAACAAAATATATGGATCCTATTGGCACTTCAGCAACAAATGAATTTTTTGTATCAGGGATTAATTCTACTAATGAATATTGGTTCAGCGTAAGCGCTCTTGCTAACAATGGACAAAGAGGAAGAAGAGCTATTGCTATTAATAAACAACCTGGAACATTTAGTTGTCCTTTGGCACTGGATGCACAAATGATCGCAATAAAACCACAAGGATCATTGCAATCGTGCCAGGATAATAGTGCAGTTACAGTATTTATTAATATTAAAAACTTCGGACACAATCCTATTTCAAATTTCCCTTTAAGTTACTCCCTTGACGGAGGCCCGGTGGTAAATGAAACTTACAGTGTCACTATTGCTCCATTCACTACAGCGACCTATGCATTTACAACAACTATAAATCTTTCTTCCATTGGAAATCATACTTTAGTAACATGGTCTTCACTTACCGGAGATATGAATTTGAATAACGATAGTTTGTCTTCTTCGATTAGCGTTATTGCGGGAACCAATGCTCCTGTGCCATTCGTTGAAAACTTTGATTCATTTGCTACGTGTCCTACAGCTGCGAATTGTGGGACAACAGTATGTGCCGTAGTTAACGGTTGGGTAAATGAAGAGAACGGAATGATTGATGATATTGATTTCAGAACTTACAACGGAGCTACGCCAACTACATCTACAGGACCTGATGCAGATCACACTACAGGTAATGCTACAGGAAAATACATGTATCTCGAAGCTTCCAACTGCTTCCTTAAAACGGCAATGCTCACTTCACCCTGCTTTGACCTTACTACATTAACAACTCCTGTCCTCTCATTCTGGTATCACATGTACGGAGTAGATATGGGCGAGCTTCATGTTGATGTTTATAATGGAGAAACCTGGACTAAAGATGTGATGCCTACAATTACCGGTGATCAGGGGAACATTTGGAAAGAAGCAATTATATCTCTTGCTTCATTCTCAAGTGATATTATTAATATTCGATTCAGGGGAATAACCGGATCCAGCTATCAAAGTGATCTGGCAATTGATGATGTTAATATTGCAAATACGGTAAGTATTAACGATCATGAATTTGAAGGCAATATCACTGTGTATCCTAATCCATCATCCGGTATTTTTAATATTGTTATGAATGGATTGAAAAGAGAAGAGATAAATTTGCAGATATATGATATGCAGGGAAAAACGCTTCAGCAAAATGCTGTACAGGTTTCATTGAATTACACCGCAGCAATTGATATGCACGCTTACGCCAAAGGAATTTATTTCCTTGTGATAAAAAGTGATACAGGTATAAAACGATTTAAGCTTACTGTGATATAAAATTTAATAATCAAATAGTGAAATCCTGAATAAAAATCATTCTTGTAAAAAACATTAACAATTAAAAAACATGAGATACGCTCCAATCGAAAAGCAATTATTCGAAGACAACCGCAAACGTTTCATCGCAATGCTTCCACCAAAAAGTATTGCGTTTTTTAATGCCAATGATGAAATGCCACGCAATGGTGACGGCAATTTTACTTACAGGCAGAACTCCGATTTATTTTATCTGAGTGGAATTGACCAGGAACAAACCATGCTCGTGATTTTTCCTGATGCACCGCTGCCGCAAAATCGCGAAATGCTTTTTCTGCGACAGACCAATGAAAAGATTGCAGTTTGGGAAGGACATAAATTCACTAAAGATGAAGCACGTGCGGCATCAGGTGTTCAGAGTGTTTATTGGACGGATGATTTTAATACGGTGATTCCGATGTTGATGAACCATGCGCAGCAAGTATATGTAAACATCAATGAGAACGACCGTTTTCTGAGTGATGTGCCTTATCGCGAAATGCGTTTTGCAAAAGAAATGCAGAACCGTTATCCTGCTCACACATTTGCACGAAGCGGTGCAATAATGGCGCAATTGCGTTCCATAAAAAACGACATCGAAATAAAACTGATGCAGAAAGCAATTGACATCACCGAGAAAGCTTTTCGCAGAGTGATGCGTTTTGTGAAACCGGGTGTGATGGAAAATGAAATTGAAGCAGAAATTATTCATGAGTTTATCCGCAAACGTGCAACGGGACATGCTTACACTCCCATTGTTGCATCGGGTGCAAATGCGTGTGTGTTGCATTATATTGACAACAACCAGCAATGCAATGCAGGCGATGTAATCCTTCTTGACTTTGGTGCAGAGTATGCAAACTACGCTGCTGATTTAACACGTTGTGTGCCGGTGAGCGGTGAGTTTACTGACAGGCAACGCGATGTTTACAATGCGGTGTTGAGAGTGATGCGACAAGCAACAAAAATGTTAGTGTCCGGCAACACGATTGAAAAATATCATGCAGAAGTTGGAAAAATTATGGAGCAGGAATTGCTTGGTTTGGGTTTGTTAACCAAAGAAGAAATTGCAAAACAAAATCCTGATCTGCCTGCTTACAAAAAATATTTCATGCATGGCACTTCTCACTTTTTAGGATTAGACGTACACGACATTGGCAACAAATACGAACCGATGAAAGCAGGAATGGTTTTCACCTGCGAACCCGGCATTTATATTCCTGAAGAAAGATTAGGTATAAGAATTGAAAATGATATTTTAATTACTACCAAAGAGCCGATTGATTTAATGACAAATATTCCGATTGAAGTGGAGGAGATTGAAGATGCAATGAGGGAAGCGGCTTTTAGTAAGTAGGTTATTTGTCATTGGAGATTGGTCATTAGCATTGATACAGAGAAATGAAATTACCAAAGTATCCGTTAGCATCAAGCGATAAGTTACAGACGTTTGAGTTTATTAGCGAAGGAAGAAAGGGACTTATTCATAAGCTGGTGCAATACAAACACACTAACCTTAAAGATATTTACAATCTTGCGTTTGGAGATAAAGACCATTCAACAGGTGAGATTGATGATACAGTAATTTCTAACAATGGGGATAGTGAAAAAGTATTAGCAACTGTTGTGGGAACAATTTTTGCCTTCACCGATAAATATCCTACTGCATGGATTTATGCAACAGGAAGTACAAAAGCAAGAACACAACTTTACAGAATGGGAATTACTAAGCATTTATCTGATGTTACAGCGGACTTTGAAATTCTTGGAGAGAAGAATGATGATTGGGAAGCTTTCAGAAAAAATATTGAATACGATGGATTCTTGATTCGGAGAAAAAAG
>JANLZB010000074.1:0-52886 GCA_031366005.1 Bacteroidota bacterium
GTTTTAAATTTTGTAATTCCTGTTCAAGGTTTTCCAGCTCTTGTACAAATTCATTTTTACTGTTGCCTTGTTCTTCTTCGCGTTGATTAAGTGTTGTTAATCGCTCGCTATATGACTTTAAACTAAAAAGTGCAAGAGCAGTGCTGATTGTTTTGTATTCTTCTTTAATACGATAATATTTATCTGTTTTCTTAGCCTGCGATTCTAATTGCTTCAGACTTTTTTCAATCTCAAACAGCAAATCGTTTACACGATTAAGGTCAGTGTCTGTTTCTTCTAACTTCTGAAAAGTTTGTTTTTTACGGATTTTATATTTCGTGATTCCTGCTGCTTCTTCAAGTAATGTCTTAATAGTATTGTTCCTGTCTTTTAAAATATCATCTACCATATTTAATTCTATGATGGCATAAGAATCAGAACCAATACCTGTATCGAGAAACAAATCATTAATGTCTTTTAACCTGCATGCAACTCCATTCAACAGGTATTCGCTTTCTCCTGTTCTGAACAATCTGCGTGTGATGCAAACAGAAGTATATTCAGTCGGAAGAATTTGTTTATTGTTTTCAAAAGTCAAACTCACTTCAGCAAGGTTGGCAGCTTTGCGAGTTTTGGTTCCGTTGAAAATAATGTTCTCCATTTTTTCAGAACGCAGCATCCTGGTTTTCTGTTCACCTAAAACCCAACGCATGGCATCCACCACATTTGATTTTCCTGAACCGTTTGGTCCCACAATGGAAGTAACACCCTGATCGAAATGAATGGTAACCTTATCACCAAAACTTTTAAATCCTTTAATCTCTAATGACTTTAATCTCATGATAGTTTGATATTGACTGTCATTGTCAAACGATTTTACGTAAGAAGCAATCTGCTACTTTGAACAGATTCCGCAATGACGGGTAATTTAATTTGAGCAAAAATAAAAATAAGGTAGCGGTTAAAATTTATTTATAAACCTATTGTTGAAAAAATAGTTACTTTTCGCACCTCATTCAGCACATGGAATTCAAAACCCTGTTTTATGTTATTGCAATTATTGCATGGCTTGTATTTAAGTTTCTTGAAAAACAAAAAAGTCTGCTAAAAAAAATTGCTCAAGCAATAGAGCCACCTGTTTCACCTATTAATCCAAGTCCGGCTGTCCCTGTTTCTATAAAACAAAAGAGATTACCGTTAGTAAAAAAAGCAGTTTCATCAATTCCCGTTAATAAAACGGTTGCAACGGGTTCAAAAAAAATAATGGAGTTAAAACAACAGCCATTCAATGCACAACAATCTGAGGTTTCTGAATCACCTTCCTTAATTGATGAAATAAGAGGTGGAAATGTGGATTGGCGTAAGGCAATTTTACTCTCTGAAATCCTCAGACCTGTATAGTTATGCAAAAAGTTGTCTGGTCACATTTCAGTAAAAAAGAAAAATGCATTTGGAAATTCAAATCAAAGTTTTCTATTTTTACCCACCTGATAAAAATTAACAGAATATTAACACAGTAGTCACAATAAAATACACCTATGATAAAAAACATCTACGTAACATGTGCGTTTTTTCTTTTTGTATGCTTAGGGGCATACGCGCAAACAGGAGCTATTAAAGGAAAAATTATTGACAAAGCCACCAAGGAACCCATTCCTTTCGCAACAGTAGTTGCTGAGTCAGAAGGGCAACAAAAGGGAGGCGCCCAATCGGATTTTGACGGTGTGTTTACAATCAAGCCTTTGCAGGCAGGTAAATACACAGTTAAAGTAAAATTTATTGGTTATAATGATATCGTAGTAAACGATGTGCTGGTATCAGTTGACAAAAACACTTTTCAGGACCTTGCTTTATCCAAACAGGCAGTTGATCTTAAACCGGTAGAAGTGATAGAGTATAAAGTTCCTTTAATTGACAAAGGAAATGTGTCAACCGGTGGAACAATAACCCGCGAAGAGATTGAAGCTGCTCCCACACGCGATGTTCGATCAGTTGCTGCTACTACTGCAGGAGTACTTCAGCAGGATGAAGGTGATGATGTGAATGTGAGAGGTTCACGCGCTGATGCTACCGATTATTATATTGATGGTGTCCGTGTTCGTTATAATGCTAATTCGCCTGTACGCGTAGCCCAGGCGGGTGTGGACCAAGTTACTGTAGTTACAGGAGGCTTGCCTGCACAATATGGAGATGCTACTGGTGGTGTAATCAGTATAACTACACGGGGACCTTCTCAGCAATTTGCAGGTGGGGTTGAATACGTGACTTCCGAGCTTTTTGATAAATACGGTTATAATCTGGCGTCCATAAACTTATCAGGTCCTATTCTTGGTAAAAAGCAATCTGATGGCAGTAAACGTACTTTGCTTGGATTCTTTGTAAGCGGTGAATTGCAGCTTGATAAAGATCCTAATCCATCTGCTATTAAACTTCACAGACTCAAAAGCGATTTGTATGAAGATTTAAAAACCCATCCGATAGTTCCTAGTTTTAATGATCCCACGGCTACCGGTGCTGGTGCTTATGGTTTTACTTCCAAGCCTGAATACTATCATGCTGATGCATTTGAAGAATCAAAGGTTAGGAATAACGTAGCGCAAAAGGGATATAGGTTTACTGCAAAATTTGACTACCAGCCAATAGCTAATACTACTTTTACATTTGGTGGTAATTACGATTATAACGGAAGAAAATCTTTTGACGCTGATTTTGACCCTAATTTTTACTTACGCAGATCAATGTATAATTTTGAAGAAAATCCATTAATCACTGAAAGCAATTACAGACTATTTGCAAGGGTTACTCAAAAGGTAGGTTCCACTTTTAGCAGCGGGAGTGAGGAATCCAAATCTGCTTCATTAATTAAAAACGTTTACATCAGTTTACAGGGTGAATTCACAAAATCACAGGTAATCAGTCAGGATCCGGAATTAAAAGATAACCTTACTGCTTATGGGTATGTGGGCAAATTTGATAATAACAGAACCAGACGTTATCGCCAGGATGCAGGTGATACATTAAGACAAACGGGTTATAACAATTCTTTTTCCTTTACGCCAAGTGATGAAAACCCCTATACGGCAAATTATACTTCCACTGCTGCGCAATATTTTACTTCTTTTTATCAATCCAGTATTTTAAATGGTGTTTATACTCCAACTCAATTAGCGACTTATGGTTTAACAGGAGAAAATTCTGTAAATGACCTGTCGGTTTATCAGGGGGCAGGAGGATTGCGCAATGGTGATGCTCCAAGTACTGTTTGGAGTATGTGGGACAATATTGGCAATCCACGTAATACTTACCGTAATGATAACTCTGAAAGTTATCGCATTACATTAAGTGGAAATGCAGACATTAAAAATCATGCTATTTCCCTTGGATTTGAATTTGAGCAAGTAACCGACAAAAGTTATTTAATCGGACCACGGGGTATATGGACACTTGCTCGCCAGCTTTCCAACAGTAATTTTATTGCTATTGATAACAGTCGTGATTCCAGTTTTACTCAAGGATCTAATGGTGAAACCTATGTAAATTATCAATCTGGTTACTCACCTTCAACTCTTGAAGGAGAAACTGTTGATGGATTTTATGAAAAAATACGCAGAAGTCTGGGAGTATCAAATTATGACTATGTAAATATAGATGCTTTAACACCTGATCAACTTTCTCTCTCTTTCTTTAATGCTGATGAGTTGGTGATAAATAATTATGTAACCTGGTATTATGGATATGATTACACCGGTAAAAAGTTTTCGGGCAATCCAACGTTCAAAGATTTCTTTACTAAAAAACAAAATGGTATCTACACCCGTGAGATTGGCGCATTTCAACCAGTGTATATGGCTGGATATATCCAGGACAAATTTGCTATTGACAATTTAAATTTTAATATAGGAGTAAGGGTGGATCGTTTTGATGCAAACCAAAAACAACTCAAGGACAAGTATCTTATGAGTGAAGCATACACTGTAGGTAATCTTCCGGGTGGAATACAAAACAAACCCGATAATATAGGAGATGGATATGTTCCTTACCTTGCTACAGAAGGAGATTATACTTCAATAATCGGATACAGGAATGGTGATGTATGGTATGACAAGGAAGGCAGAATAGTATCCAATCCTGATTTTATTGCTTCACAAAGTACATCAGGTAGAATTTTTGCAGCCGCTGTCAATGATAATGCAGCTAACATCTTTGCTACTAAAGATTGGGAAATTGACAAAGTTTTTGAAGACTATAAGCCGCAATACAGTATAATGCCACGTGTTGCATTTTCTTTTCCTATCAGCGATCAGGCTTTATTCTTCGCTCACTATGATGTTCTAACCCAAAGGCCAGCCAGTAATTTACGTTTGGATCCATTAGACTTCCTGATACTTCAGCAAAGTGCACCTATTGTTAATAATGGAGCATTGAAGCCAGAGAAAACCACTGATTATGAAATAGGATTTAAACAAACATTAAGCAAGAGCTCTGCTTTAACCATTTCTGCATTTTACAGAGAAATGAAAAATAATGTTCAATTAAGAAACCTTGGCTTTGCATATCCTTACGGATACACTACATATGACAATATTGATTTTGGTACAGTTAAAGGTTTGTCACTTACATACGATATGCGCAGAACAGGAAATCTAAGATTGAGTGCAAGTTACACCTTACAATTTGCTGATGGTACTGGTTCTGGAGCAAATGATAATCTTGAGTTAACGCAAACAAATCAGCCGGATATAAGAATAATCTTTCCGTTGAACTTTGATCAGCGTCATAATTTTGTTGCATCTGTAGATTACAGATACGAAGACGGCTCAAATTATAATGGACCAATATTATTTGGGAAACAGTTTTTTGCAAATGTTGGTGCTAATTTTACCTTTAAGGTTAATTCAGGAACTCCTTACACAAGTCAGGCTCGTCCCACTCCGGAAGCAAATGCAATCGGCTGGCAAAGTAATGGACAACGTTCAGTAGAAGGTGGTTTGAATGGAGCTCGTAATCCTTGGCAGTTCAGAGCTGATTTGAAAATAAATAAAACGATTGAAGTAAAAGTAGGAAGCAAAAAAACTGCCGATATAGAAGTTTATTTGCAGATTCAAAATCTGTTTAACACCAAAAATGTAGTGAATGTGTATCGCGTTACAGGTAATCCTGATGATGATGGTTATATTCAATCTTTAGAAGGTCAGCAATATGCTAATGCACAAACGGACCCGCAGGCCTTTATCGATCAATACAATATTAAAGTTTTGAACCCAAACAATTACAGTATTCCCCGCAGAACAAGAATCGGGATTGCGTTCAATTTCTAATTTGAATAATTAAAGAAACTACAACAATGACAAACTATAAAATTATTCTTCTTACAGGCATCCTGCTGACTTCAGGTTTTGCCCATGCTGATAAAATCAAAGGTATGCGTTCAAGCGCACCATATAGTCAGCCAAATAAAATAACTACAGGAAATTGTCCTAACACTACTGCACAGTTTGACCTGCGAGTTAATAATGTGCGTGCCCGCATTTTAACAGGTGGTGATATGTGGTGGGATCCCATTGGTCAGGTTAATTATTATGAAGTTCCAATTGGCAGTAATAAAAATTCTCTTTACACAGGAGCTATCTGGATTGGGGGATTTGATGGTTCGGGAGCATTAAAAATAGCCGCCCAAACCTACCGTCAGCAAGGGTCAAATGATATGTGGGCTGGTCCTATTAGCAAGGATCCGGTTAATGGAACTACACGCATTTCGGATACCCGTTGCGCTGAGTTTGACAGATTTTGGTACATCTCAAAAGCTGAAGTAGAGAATTTTGTAAATACAGGCGAAGTAACTGATGTGATTAAAGAATGGCCGGGTAATGGTAATGTTGCCAACAATGAGCTTCCATTACTCGCTCCTTTTTTTGATGCCAATAATGATGGAGTTTATGATTATACTACAGGAGATTATCCCAATTACAATTTAAGCGGAAATTATGCTATTGATAACACAACAGGTGTTCCGATATGCAACGATTATTTATTTGGTGATAATACATTATGGTGGGTATTTAATGATGTTGGAAATACACATACCGAAACCAACAGTGATCCAATCGGAATAGAAATAAGGGCACAGGCTTTTGCCTTCAGAACGGCTGATGAAATTAATAATATGACTTTTTATAAATACCAGATTATTAACCGGTCCTCAGAAACTTTAAACCAAACTTATATGGGTCAATGGGCTGATCCTGATCTTGGTGATGCCACTGATGATTATGTTGGATGTGATGTTAGTTTAGGTCTTGGATTTGTTTATAACAGCGATGCCGAAGATGATGCAAGTGCGGGGGGATATGGTTTAAATCCTCCGGCTTTGGGTATTGATTTCTTCCAGGGACCTTTGGCTGATCCTAATGACCTTGTTGACAATGATCTGGATTCTATTTATGATGAACCAGGCGAGCAAATCATCATGTCAAAGTTTGTATATTATAAAAATACAAATAATACTCCTGACGGAAACCCTGCAGTTACAGATGATTATTACCAGTATTTATCAGGTAAATGGTTAGATGGAGTATTGATTACTCATGGTCATGAAGGTCGCACGCCAGGTGATCTGCCCTGTAATTATATGTTTCCGGGTACTACTGATCCGGCTTTCACAGATGATTGGACCATGTCATCTGCAGGTATTCAGGGAAATGATATGCGGTTTTTAGAGTCTGCGGGTACATTTACACTTGGGCCAGGTGCTGTTAACTATGTTACAACAGGAGTTGTGTGGGCACGTACTTCCAACGGTGGACCATTAGCATCCGTAAATCTTATCAAGCTTGCGGATCGTAAAGCTCAGGCATTGTTTGATAACTGCTTTAAAGTATTGGACGGTCCCGATGCACCGGATTTGGCAATTCGTGAAATGGATAAACAACTTATTTTAAGTCTGGAAAACACAAAAGGACCTAAAGTTGAAAATTATTTTGAAGTTGATCCGGTTATACCCACTCAGGTTCCTGGTGATACAGGTGGGTTTATTACATTAACTGATGCTGAACGTTCCTATAAATTCGAGGGGTATAAAGTTTACCAGATAAAAGATAAAACAGTAGGTGCTAATGACCTCACGGATGTTTCAAAAGCCAAGCTAATTCAGCAGATTGATATTCAGAATGATATTATTGAGATTGTTAATTTTAATTTTGATAATGCACTAAACGTATGGACTCCTGTTAAAGTAACAGATAATGTAAACACAGGAATTGTACACACAATAAATCTTACAATTGATTACTTCACGGGTCAGTCATTGATTAATTACAAACCTTATTATTATATGGTTGTTTCCTATGCATACAATAATTTCCGGCCATTTGATCTAAACAATGCTGCATTCACTCAATCAAAGCCATATGTTCAGGGACGTAATAATGTTAAAGTTTATTCCGGCATTCCTCATAAACCATTTCTTAATAATGGCGGAACTGTATTAAACACAACTATTGGCGCAACTCCCGGTTTCATCACCAGAATTGAAGGTCAGGGTAATGGAGGAAAAATCCTTGATTTAACGGAGGCAACAATTAATGAAATTCTAACTGATACATTACATCGTGCAAAACATCCTGTTTACCAGGAAGGACGCGGGCCTGTTCGTTTTACCGTTTATGATCCTTTTAAAGTTGTTGGAGGATCTTATACTATGAAGTTCGATGGAGTAGCCGATACCTCAAAATGGAGCATGTTCTTTACAGGAAATCTTTCTGATCTGATTGACAGAAGTGCTTTTGGAATTGGAGTAACTAATGAAGAAATATTTGAAATAAAAGGTGAAGCGACCGGTTTAACAATTAATGCCTCTAAAGGTGCTGATGCCGGTTATCAAAGATTTCCTTTTAACGGATTTTTAGAAGGAACTAAAACTTATTCTGATCCATCAAAGCAGTGGTTGACCGGAGTAGTGGATGATGACAATTTGCATTCATCGGATTGGATAAGAGCCGGTGTTGCCGGTGGAGGAACTGATATGCCCGGCAGTGATCCTGCAGAAGTTTACGAAGATGTTATTGGTGGAACATGGGCACCCTTTCTATTAACGGATAAAAATAATTCCGGAAGTCCTAAGTTTAATAATTCCTTATTATATCCTAGTCCCACTAATCCTGCTACCATCAGTTGGTCCACTTTAAATAGTGTAGATATAGTGATTACCAGAGATAAATCTAAATGGTCACGCTCAGTGGTTCTAAAATCAACTGATGTTGCTTCTACAAGTAGTAAGTACAATAAGAGGTTCAGGGCTTCTGTAGATAAAGATGGAATTATAGGTAATGGAATTCCTTCTTCTGATCCAAATGATGCTGATTATATTGATTCTTATGGTATGAGTTGGTTTCCTGGTTATGCAATTAACATTGAAACGGGTGAAAGATTGAACATAGCTTTTGCAGAAGATACCACAATGACTTCGGACAATGGAGATGATATGTTATGGAACCCAACAAGCAGAATCGGAGACAGTAATGGAGACACTATTTTTGGAGGAAGACATTATATTTATATTTTTAATAAAGTTGATGCTGACTCATTGCCAAATTATGATGGATGTAATAAAATAAATTCATTAATCAAGGGAGGATCACAAGGCAATAAAGTAAAAATCTTTAAGAGCTGTATCTGGACTTCATTACCACTTATCAGTGATGATCAATATGCATTTCAGGGAAATATGCCTCCAACCGATGTTAAGATCAGATTGCGCATTGCTAAATCTTATGCACCTTTTGTATCGATAGGTGAGACACCTTTGAACAATGGAAATCCTTATTATGAATTTACTATTCCTGATGGAATAGCTGCTTCTAAAAATGTGGTAGAGGTTGCAAAATCGGCTTTAGATAACATAAGTGTAGTACCTAATCCATATTATGCTTATTCAAGCTATGAAAAAACACGTGAGGATCAGTTGGATAGCCGCATACGTTTTATTAATCTCCCAAGTCATTGTACCATTTCAATATATACTACCAATGGAACTTTGATCAGACAATTTAAGCGTGATGTGGCAGAGGATGTTTCGGAAGGTCAGGCATTGACATCGGGACAGGATTATAATTTATCTTCTACTTTGGATTGGAACCTGAAGAATACAGCTGGTATTCCAATAGCAAGTGGTGTGTATATTGTTCATGTTGACGCAGGAGCTCTTGGTGAAAAAGTTATCAAGTGGTTTGGTATTATGCGTCCTCTTGATCTTACCTCATTTTAAATTGTCTCACCTTATAACTATAAAAAACAAATATGAGTACTCTCAAACTTAAGTATATTTTAGCTGGAGGATTACTATTGTCTAACAGTTTTATAATGGCTGGTAACGAAGACAGGGCGGGACAATCTGGTGCCAACGAATTATTAATTAATCCATGGGCACGAACAGGTTCCTGGGGAGGAGCAAATTCTGCACTAGTAAAAAATGTGGAAGCCCTTAGTCATAATGTTGGCGGATTAAGTTTCTGTAAGGGAACTGAAATAACATTTGCCCATAGCCAATGGCTTAAAGGATCCGGTATAACGATTAATGCTTTAGGCTTGGCCCAAAAAGTAGGCGAATCAGGAGCTTTAGGACTTTCAGTAATGTCATTGGATTTCGGAGATATTGAACGAACTACTGAAAATACTCCTGATGGTGGAAATGGAAAGTTTACCCCACAGTTTTTTACTATTGGGATAGGTTATTCTAAAGAGTTTAGCAATAGTATTCATGGAGGTCTTGCAGTTAGAATAATTTCTGAAGCAATAGCTGATGTTAAAGCTCAGGGTATTGCCATTGATGCAGGTATTCAATACGTAACCGGATTTAATAAAGAGCGTGATAACCTCAAATTTGGAATTGCATTACGCAATGTTGGTGCTCCAATGAAATTTGATGGTGAAGGTCTCTCATTCAGAAATTCAAATGATGATTATACAAATAACATCAACGTATTGCAACAGCAACGGGCAGATCGTTTCGAACTTCCTGCATTAGTAAACATTGGTGCTGCTTATGATATTAAAGGGGGAGAAGACCATCGCTTTACACCTGCAATTACTTTTACATCTAACTCATTTATTCGCGATCAGTTTGCATTGGGCTTGGAGTATGGTTTTAAAAATCTTTTAATGATTCGGGGTGCTTACACCATTGATAAAAAAGATAAAAATGCAATAATAGATGAGGAAATAAGCGCATTAATAGGACCAAGTGCAGGGTTTAGTTTGCAATTACCATTAGGTAAATCAGGTAAATATTTTGGTATTGATTATGCTTATCGTGCAACAAAAACTTTTGATGGCACACACACGTTTGGTGCCCGTTTTGTATTGTAACAATCATTAATAATACTTTTGTAAGAAGACCTCATATACGTGAGGTCTTCTTTATTTTTTTACTTTCGCTATCCTTTTTTAAAAGTCGTTAAAAAACAAAATGTCACAAATCACTTATCTCACAGAAGAAGGTTTAAAAAAATTGCAGGAAGAACTTCAACAGCTTAAAACTGTAGAACGTCCTAATATTTCTCGTCAGATTGCTGAAGCCCGTGATAAAGGTGATTTATCTGAAAATGCTGAGTATGATGCGGCAAAGGATGCGCAAGGTCATCTGGAATTAAAAATTTCCAAGATGGAAGAATTACTAAGCACTGCCCGGTTGATTGATCAATCAAAGCTTGATCCTAATAAAGTTTCAGTGCTTTCAAAAGTTAAGATCCGCAATTCAAACAATAAACAGGAGATGACTTATACATTGGTTGCAGAGAATGAGGCCGATCTTAAGTCAGGAAAAATTTCAGTGAGTTCTCCAATTGGTAAAGGCTTATTAGGTAAAAAAGTGGGTGAACTTGCAGAAGTAACTACACCAGGTGGTGTGCTTAAGTTTGAGGTTTTGAATATTTCAAGATAACATGTCAACCATCTTTACAAAGATTGTGAAAGGTGAAATTTCTTCTCATAAAATTGCTGAAGATGAAAATTGCTTTGCTTTTTTAGATATTAATCCATTGATTGATGGTCATGTTTTAATCATACCAAAAAAAGAAGTGGATTACCTTTTCGATCTTGACACGGATACTTATAATCAGTTATGGAGTTTTGCCAGAAAAATTGCAGTAGCAATTGAAAAATCTATTCCCTGTAAAAGGATAGGAGTTGCAGTTATTGGTCTGGAAGTTCCGCATGCACATATTCATTTAGTACCATTGAATACAATGAATGATATTAATTTTTCAAAACCAAAATTACATCCTACTCAAGAGCAACTTTCTGATATAGCAGCACGCATTAAAGCAGCGCTATAATACCCTACGTATAACCAACACTTTTACTAGTTCTACATTCTTTATTCGGCATTCCGAATTAATTTACATTTACCACCTTAATGGTTGCCGCATATTCGGCATTAAAAGGGAATCCGGTGTGATACCGGAACAGTCCCCGCTGCTGTGATCTCAGCAAAACACCTTGAAAATTTAAACCACTGTCTGAATTATTAGATGGGAAGGATCAGGGTTAGAGAAAGTCAGAAGACCTGCCATTGATAACATGATGATGCTTTCGGAGGAAAAGCTGCGCATGCAAAACAATGGCATTTATCATTGTCATGGTTTTCATTCCGCAAAAAATTCTTTCTGTGTCATCATTTGAATATAACAATTTTAAAAAATGATGATATGAAATCTATTAAACTTTATTCTGTATTCTGCATAGTTGTGTGGTTAATTACTTCATGTGAAAAAGAAAAACACACAGGTGTAATCCCAACATCATTGAAAGGAGTTTTTGTGATCAATGAAGGTGCCTTTGGGCAAAGCAACGGTGATATTTCATTTATATCCGAAAACGAAATGACAAAAAACATCAATCTTTTTCTTGGTGTAAATAACCGGCCTTTAGGTGATGTGGTTCAGTCAATGAGTATAATTGATAACAAAGGATATATTGTAGTAAACAATTCTCAAAAAATTGAAATTGTAAGAATGAATGATTTTAAAAGCATCGGAGTGATAAATGGATTTTCAAGTCCGCGTTTTATTCTTAAAGTAAATAGCAGTACTGCTTATGTAAGTAACTGGAATGATAATAATATTAAGATAATAAACCTTGGGACTAATTCAATTACCGGTACTATTCCTGGAGGAAATGGCCCTGAACAAATGATAAAAGTCAACGATAAAGTATATGTTGTAAATGTTGGTGGTTTCGGCAATGACAGTACAGTTACAATAATTAATACGCTGTCAAATTCAGTTGACACTACTTTTATTGCAGGAATAAATCCAAACAGTTTACAGTTGGATGCCAACGGATTTCTATGGGTATTGTGCGGTGGTACATTAGGTCATGATTTTACACCAGCCACAAGTGATGATATTGGCGGGAAGTTGATTAAAGTTGATCCTGCAACCAATGCAATTATTGCAACTTTTAATTTTTCGCAGTACGAACACCCGCTTAAACTTGCTATTAATGATAGCAAATCAAAAGTTTATTTTTTGCGTGGAAGCAGTGCTTACACAGGCAATGTGTGTTCAATGGAAATTAATGCAGCCACATTACCGGGAGCTGCGCTTATTAACCGTGAATTTTATGGATTGGGTATTAATCCTTCTAATGAAAATATCTACGGAAGCATTGGAAGTTTTTCAGCTAACAGTTATGTTCTTCAATATAAAAACAACGGAGCATTGGTTGATTCCACTCAGGTTGGAATTGGTCCTAATGGATTTGTATTTAACTTAAATTAAAAAATTTTTATTTGGTAATGTTCAACTCAGCACTGTATTCTGTGTTGCTTTGATGCCCGGCACGGTCAATAATGTAAAATTTAAATCGTCCCTGATTGCTGAGAAAAAGAATATTGTTTTGTGATAAATGGTAGGAAACTTCTCCTTCAATTGACTTGTCAGATCCTGTAGGCTGAATGTAAGTCATTCTACTCGGAAAATGAAGCTGAAGACTGTCATCCCGTTGCCCTATAGTATCACACTGATCATCTACATCATAAATATGCTCCAGGAATAATTTCGGTACGTATGCACTTCCTTTTTTCTCTTCGTAATAGATAAATAAATTATTTAGCGGAACACTACATTTAAAAAATTCGTTTTCTGAATATCCTAAATCACCATCACCATCTTCAAAGGTGAATATGAAATCAACGGAAGTATCTTTACCTGCAACATTTTTATACTGAATAAACTCTTTAAAAGATATGTTTGGAATCTCAGAAAATTTTTCCGGCTTTTTACAGCTATTAAATAAAGCTGTTGCGACAAAACAAATAAGTAATGAATTAAATAATTTTTTCATTGAAATATTATTACTACAAAGATAAGCTTGCAGAAGAATATATTCCACAAATTTGTTCCGGTGTTTCTGGATAAAACGTAAAATCATGGCATTAATAAAACCGGTGAAAGGAATAACTCCTGTGTTTGGCAAAAATTGTTTTCTGGCTGACAATTGTACTGTTGTGGGCGAAGTGGTGATGGGCGATGATTGCAGCGTATGGTTCAACACAGTGATACGGGGCGATGTTAACAGCATCACGATCGGTAATAGAGTAAACATTCAGGATGGTGCCATCATACATTGCACTTATCAAAAAGCAAAAACGGTAATTGGTAACAACGTTTCAATTGGTCATAATGCAATTATACATGGTTGCACTTTAGAAGATAATGTGCTGATAGGAATGGGAGCCATTTTGATGGATGGTGCGGTTATAGAAAAAAATTCGGTTATAGCTGCCGGAGCAGTAGTGCTTGAAAAAACAATAGTGGAATCAGGAACTATTTATGCAGGCGTACCTGCTAAAAAAATAAAAATGCTAAGCCCCGAGCATTTTAAAGAACTGAATGAACGCATTGCAAATAATTATGTGATGTATGCGGAGTGGTTTAAATAATAATCCAGGCATTATAGCTTTTTTAAAAACTAGTTTATACTAATCTGAGATTCTTTTTCGTTCATGCTTTTAAATCAAGGCTATTAACACTTCACTGTTAGCAATGCAATCTGTAATTATGGAAAGGTAAGGTGCTTGGCATCTACTTTTGAGGGTTAAGTTACTCTTAGGGTAATTGTACAATTCATAATTCATAACTCAAAACTCAAAACTCATAACTTCAAATAATGTCTCTTCTCCTCCAGATTCAACAGGCAGGCACCGCAGTTCAGGACACACTGAACCAGGCTGCTAAAACTGTGGTTACTACTCCATCTACTCCGCCCACTTTTTCGCTGTGGGAATTGATATTGAAAGGAGGACCTATCATGATACCGATAGCAATTCTTTCCATTGCAGGCTTGTATATTTTCTTTGAGCGTTATTTCACCATTCGCAGGTCAGGTAAAATTGATATGAACTTCATCAGCCAGATACGCGATTTCATGCATCATGGAAACATTGAAGCTGCACGTGCATTGTGCAAAAACACGAACACCCCAGTTGCACGCATGATGGAAAAAGGATTGATGCGTTTGGGAAAACCCATCAAAGAAATTGAAGGTGCTATTGAAAACGTTGGTAAACTGGAGTTGTATAAGATGGAAAAGAATTTAGGAATACTTGGTTCAATTGCCGGTATCGCTCCCATGTTTGGTTTCCTCGGAACTATCTTCGGAGTAATTAAAATCTTTTACAATATTTCATTGGCAGATAACATCAGCATCGGATTAATTGCAGGTGGTTTATATGAAAAGATGATAACGAGTGCTGCAGGTTTGATGATTGGTATCTTCACTTACATCGGTTATCATTACCTGATTGTGATGATTGACCGCGTGGTAAATAAAATGGAAATAAGTGCAGTAGAATTTATTGATCTGCTCGAAGAACCCGTGAAAGCATGAACCTGAGAAGACGCAACAAGCTCACTTCAGAGTTGAGCACTTCTTCGTTGAACGACATCATGTTTTTCCTGTTGTTGTTCTTCCTGATTACTTCTACTTTGGTTAGCCCGAATGTGATGAAACTTTTATTGCCCAATGCAAACAGCGGCAAAGCAATGAGCAAGCAAAATATCACTGTTTCTGTTTCAAGTGATTTGGAATATTATGTAGATAATAAACCAGTTTCTTTTGAAAATCTGGAAGCCACAATCGTTGCAAGCATTGCTAATAAAGAAGAGCCTACTGTAATTTTGAAAGTGGATAAGTCAGTACAAATTCAAAACTTAGTGGATCTGCTCGATATTGGTAATCGCAATAAAATAAAAATGGTGCTTGCAACGGAAGCCAATAAAAAATAGTTATTTAAGATTTGAAGATTGAAGAATGGCCATCATGAGCAAATCTTCAATCTTCAATCTTCAATCTTCAATAAGAAATGCAATCAGATATTACAATCAGAAATAAATCTCTGGCACTTACCCTGCTGGTGCATGCCATTATTTTTCTGATACTTTTATATGCAGTGCTCACAACTCCTGTTCCTCCTTTAAGTGGTGGTCAAGGTGTGATTGTAAACATTGGTTATGTGGATGCAGCAACGGGTGAAGAGCAGCCGATGTCGGAAAACATTACCACAGATCCTGTTGTAGAAAAAGTAAAACCTGTTACTCAAACGGAAGAGAATAAAATTGCAACACAGGATATGGAAGAGAGTGCTGTTATTCCTGTTAAAGAAAAAAAGAAAGAAGTAAAAACAGCGGTTAAAGAAACCAAACCAGTTGTAAAGCTTCCTGAAAAAGTAAAAGTAGAAGTATATAAACCTGTCGTTGATCCGCGTGCATTATACAAAGGCAAAACGAGTAATTCAAAATCACAGGGCACTGCAACCAATGGAGCTGGTGACCAGGGAAGTCCAACTGGTGATCCATTCTCACATGAATATGGAAAACCGGGAAGCGGAAATGGAAACGGTGAAGGCAATGGCACAGGGACAGGTACGGGTGATGGAAGTGCTCCCGGAATAAGTTTTTCATTAAGCGGAAGAAGTATGGTGCGGCTTCCAAAAGTTACTGATACATCACAGGATCAGGGAAAAGTAGTTATTGATGTTGTGGTGGATAAATATGGAACGGTGGTTACAGCAACCGGACCCGGACGCGGTTCCACAACTACGAGCACTAACTTAGTTCGCAAAGCAAAAGAAGCAGCATTAAAAACTAAATTCAGCAATAGCCCTGAAGGTGTTGAAGAACAACATGGGACAATTACTTTTGTGTTCATACTGAGATAAGATTTTTTTATGTTTTCTATTCTGTTTTTTACGTAGCAAATAACTTAACAATATCATATTCATTCATAAATAAGACGCTCGTGTTTAGTCATTCAGGAGGAAACTATTTATGAGTATCCGTAAAAACCCGGTTTGAAACATAGAAGTATTTTTGTCTGCAAATGGTCAGGCTTAAAGATCAAAACTTCTTTACATACATTACTTGCAATCCACGTAAAACTGTTTTATATACGGGGATGACCAATGATCTTGAAATCCGAATTAAACAACATTATGTAAATCGCGGTAAGCAAGATCATTTTGCATCAAAATATTATTGCTACAAATTGTTGTACTATGAAACATTTTCAGATGCAAAAACTGCAATTGAAAGAGAAAAAGAAATTAAAGACTTATCTCATGATAAAAAATTAGAGTTAATTAAAACAATAAATCCTTTTATGCAATTTATTACATTTAGTTTTGAAATTAAATAAGCTAAATTTAGATAACACCTTTGCGTACTCCTAAATAGTTTCCTCCTGAATGACTGTCAGCGTCAATGAACTATAAACAAACACTTGATTATCTCTATGCAGCTCTTCCAATGTTTCACCGCATTGGTGCAGCAGCTTACAAAGCCAATTTAGATAATACACATGCACTTTGTGATTTACTAAATCATCCGGAGAACTCTTTCAAGTCAATTCATATTGCGGGAACCAATGGTAAAGGTTCCACTTCTCACATGCTTGCTTCGGTATTACAAGCTGCAGGATATAAAACCGGGCTTTATACTTCTCCTCATTTAAAAGATTTTCGAGAGCGTATTCGTATCAATGGTAAAATGATTTCACAGAATTATGTGACGCAGTTTGTTGAAAAATATAAAAATGAATTTGAAATAATCCAACCTTCTTTTTTTGAATGGACAGTAGCGCTTGCTTTTGATTATTTCCGAAATCAAAAAGTGGATGTAGCAGTAATTGAAACAGGATTAGGAGGTAGATTGGATTCAACAAATGTGATTACACCTTTGCTTTCTGTCATCACAAATATCAGTTATGATCACACTAATCTTCTCGGCAAAACATTAAAAAAAATTGCAGAAGAAAAGGCAGGCATTATAAAAAAACATGTTTGGGTGATAATTGGTGAAACACATCCTGAAACAGAAAAAGTTTTTTTAAAAAAAGCTGATAGCACAAGCTCACCCATTTTTTTTGCTGATAAAGAATTAAGTGTTGTTAAGCGTAAAAACGACAAACCTTTTGCTGAGTACATGTACCTGGATGTCAGAATAAAAAACAAATGGATTAATTTTTCATTTAACAATAAAAATACCCTTGAAAAACTAAAGCTTGATTTAACCGGTGACTATCAGGTGAAAAATATCCGGACAGTTTTGATGTCACTTACTTTACTTCACAAACATTTTCCTTTTACTGAGAAGGAGTTGTATAAAGGACTAAGTGCAGTAAAACAATCAACAGGTTTGATGGGGCGTTGGCAAACCCTATCTTACAATCCTCTTGTGATTGCGGATACTGCTCACAATGAAGAGGGTATTAAAGAAGTGATTAAACAAATACGTAAAATCCAATACAAGAAATTACATCTAGTTTTGGGAATGGTAAATGATAAGGCGATTAATAAAATATTAAATCTTTTACCCAGAAAGGCATCTTATTATTTCTGCAATGCAAATATTCCGCGAGCATTGGCTGCAGAACAACTTGCTATGCAAGCTGCACAATATAATCTGAAAGGAAAAGTTTTCCCTTCAGTAAAGAATGCATTTAATGCTGCAAAGAAAGAAGCGAATGCCAATGATCTTGTGTTAATTTGTGGAAGTAACTTTACAGTGGCAGAAATAATCTGAAAACCATTTGAAGCATTTAAACTATTTATTCTTATTAATTTTTATTTTCTGCCTTTCTCCTTTTTTACAAGCGCAAAATACTATTCAGTTAAATGGTAAAGTTGTGGATGCAGCTAACACTAAAATTGGTTTGCCCAATGTGATGGTTGCAAATGCCAGAACGCAGCAAGGGATTTTTACTGATGCTGATGGCACGTTTATTTTAAACATCCGGCAAATAGATACAATTATATTCAGGGCATTTGGTTATCATATCCGTAAAATTTGTTTTGCTGATTCAATTCCAAAAATTAATTACACTTTTAATGTAATGTTGTTTCGCGAAGCATACCAGTTAAAAGAAGTGACAATAATGGAAACACGTCCCGCTGACTCAGTGATGAAAGATATTCAGCGATTAGGATATAATAAGAGTGATTATATGATGAAAGGTTCGCAGGCATTTCAAAGTCCGATCAGCGCATTGTATGAAGAGTTTAGCAAGAAAGAAAGAAGCAAACGTAAAGTTGCTGAGATGATGGATAATGATAAACGCAAAAGTTTATTGCATGAATTATTGTTCTTCTATTATCGTAACAGCGTTATCAGTTTAAGTCCTTCTGAGTTTGATATGTTTATTGATTACAGCAACTTCAATGATGATCTGCTGAAGTCATTGTCTGCTTATGATCTTGCAGTTTATATAAAAACTAAAATTGCATTGTATAAACAAAGAAGGTAAAAAAGTGTTTCGTCATTGCGAGGAACGAAGCAATCTGTTTCATAGCAGCAGATTGCTTCGTACCTCGCAATGACCGATCTCTCTTAATTTAAACCAAAACAAATTATAAAGTCAAAGTCTTAATGCACAAAACAATTTTTATTTTTCTTTTTATAATAAGTTTTTCTGCGAAAGCACAAACTCCCGTTGAAACACAGGGGAGAATGAAACCAGATTCTTCACTTCGCAACATGCCGAAGATTGGAAAAGTATTTGGCGTTATTCATGATGCAACTACAAATCAACCTGTAGAATTTGCCACAATCAGTGTGTTAAGTGTTCGTGATTCCGCAATGGCGGGTGGAGCATTGACTGATGGAAAAGGAAAATTTCAGGTAGAAGATTTGCCTTTCGGTAAATTCAAAATGCGGATTTCTTTTATTGGTTATAAAACTTTTGATACACAACCTTTCATTATCAATCCACAAAACATGATGCAGGATTTGGGTATAATTAAAATTACATTAAATGCCGAAAGACTGAAAGAAGTTGAAGTAACTGCGGAGAAGAGTGAATACACCAACAGCATTGATAAAAAAGTTTACAACCTTGATAAAAATATTGTAAATACCGGAGGAACTGCCACTGACGTTTTGCAAAATATTCCATCCGTTACTGTTGATATAGACGGAAATGTTGCTTTGCGTGGAAGCACTAATGTTACTGTGTTTATTGATGGAAAGCCTTCTGGGTTAACAGGAGCAAACCGTCAGGCAATATTGCAGCAACTTCCTGCAAGTGCAATTGAGCAGATTGAAATTGTTACTAATCCTTCGGCAAAGTATGATGCGGAAGGAATGGCTGGTATCATCAACATCAAAACCAAAAAAGAAAAACTAAAAGGGTTGAATGGAAATGTTGCTGTGGGTGCAGGCACCAATGATAAATACAATGCAGCAATTTCATTAAACAACCGTACATCTCACATCAATGTTTTTGCTAACTATTCTTATCGTTCTGAACAGCGGAAGTTTACCGGAGGTGGTTTGCAGCAATATACTTCACAAACCAATAATTCTTATTCAAGTGAAAGCAGTTCTAATCAGCAAAACGTTTTTCATACTGCAAAACTGGGATCAGATTTTTTTCTTGATAACTACAACACTTTATCTATTGCTGGTTCTTACAGCCAGCGTGATGAATTGAAAAATGAAAATCAGAACTATTTTTTTTTCAATGATTCGATACCGCAAATAGCAAGATTCAATTGGAGTAAAGAGCCGAATCAAACGGTGGAAGGAAATTTAGATTTTAAACGAGCATTCCGTAATTCTAAACAGGAGTTAAATGCAAGCACTAACTTCAGCAACAGCATGCGCGATGAAAATAATGAATACACCAGCAGTTCTTTTGATATAGGTGGTTATCCTTATCAGACGAATAAAACCAAACAGGATTTTATTACTTCTGTTTCTCAGATTGATTTTATCCATCCGTTTTCAAACAGCAAAATTGAAACAGGTGCGAAATTGACTTTCCGCAACAACGATAATCAACAGGATGCATTTACTTACTACTCAATAAGCAATTCTTATCTCCGTGACTCATTGCGTACTGATCATTTTATTTACAACGAACAGGTTTACGCTGCCTATCTGCAATACGGAGGAAAAATAAAAAGCTGGGATTACAATGCAGGTTTGCGTACGGAGCAATCACTAACAAAAGGCGAATCAAGAATTAAGGGAACAACTTTCGATAATAATTATTTTGATTTGTTTCCTAGTGCCGCGCTGAAATATACTTTCAAAACTGTCAACGAAATGCAACTTAGCTTCAGCAGAAGAGTCAACCGTCCAAACACACAATCACTAAATCCGTTTGTTGATTACAGCGATTCATTGAACCTGCGTTCAGGTAATCCTGAGTTGAAAGCTGAGTATATCAACGCAATGGAACTTGCATATTCGCGCACATTGAATAAATGGAACATGAGTACAACGGTTTACTATCGTCATACAAATAATCTTATCACGCGTTACCGCACCGTTGATCTTGTTACTGGAGTTGCTTTGGTAAGGCCGATAAATTTCAGCTCATCAGATAATACAGGATTAGAAGCTGTATTGCGTTATCAGTTTGGCAAAATGGGAAATGTGATGGCAAGCTTTAATGTTTTTCAGAATAAAATCAATGCATCCAACATCGAAGCAGAGTTGCAAAGCACTTCCACCAGCTGGAACGCAAGAATGAGTGCGAACATGCGTGTAGCGAAAAGTACATCGCTTCAATTAACCGGAATGTATATGGCGCCAAACAGGTTGCCGCAAAGCACCATTAAACAAATGATGAGTGGTGTGGATGCAGGCATCAAGCAGGATTTCTGGAAAAGCAAAGCATCATTGAGTTTAAATGTTACAGATATTTTTAACACACGCAAGTTTGTTTATGAGAATAGGGGAGAAGGTTATGTGTTTAATGGATTCAGAAAACGTGAGTCAAGAGTTGCCATGCTGACTTTTAATTATCGTTTCGGCACGCAGGATAATAATATTTTTCAGCGAAAGAAAAATCAAAAACAGGATCTGCAGCCAATGGATAATGGCGGAGATATGGGTTTTTAATTTTTATTTGCTTGAGAAAAAACGAATCAGCCACAGCGCAATCGTAACTACAACACTTAACAGGATACATGTAACAACAGGAAAATAAAAATTAAAATTTTCTTTTTCAATCCTGATATCACCAGGCGACCTTCCGGGAAATTTAAGATGGTTACCAAAAAAATTAAATATTATTCCGATTAAAACCAATATTACTCCTGCTGCGATTATGTATTTGCCTGTTTGTTGAAACATAACAATGTATTTGAAAACAAAAGTAGAGTCAATTCATTTTGATTAATTTTGAATAGCAATATTTTTATAATAGAAATAAAATCTTCCATGAAAAATTATTTATTGATTACAACAATACTATTGTCTGCAAATTTATGTTTGGCACAAAAAACAGATGCTGTAGGTTGCACTGACAGTCCGTTTTTTAAGCGATTACCAAATACATTTATTGCAGAATGCTTTAAAGATTCGGATGAAGTGGAGGTAACTGTTTATCTTGATTCATCTTTTATAAAAGCTGGAATAAAAACTTTTATCTCTTACGGATATGATCCTGCAAAGGCAAAAACAGCTCCTACATTCGGGCAGATTGTGAAAACATACCTGAGTGAAGTGATTAAAAGAGGTGGAAAGAAAATGTACTACAGTCCTGATGAAGGAAAAGCTACTTTGTTTTTTACTTCAGGTGATAAAGAAATCTGGACTTTGCTGGATGACGGCAGCGGGGATGGTGAAGGTTATTATTCGCTGACTATAATGGAATCGTTTAAAGAAGAATAATTAAACGGAATCCGTTTGCACAACCTCTTCTGTTCTTTCATGATGCTTTGTAAATCTTTTCTGAAAAATAATCCACATTGCCACTCCAATTGAAATACTGCTGTCGGCAATATTGAAAACAGGACGGAAGAATTCAAAATCTTCTCCTCCCCAAATCGGAAACCTCTGCGGAAAATGTCCTCTCACCAAAGGGAAATAAAGCATGTCAACCACTTTGCCATGCAGCCATCCTGCATAACCACCTTCCGGAGGAAACAGTTGTGCAATCTGAAAATCGCTGCTGCTGAAAATTAATCCGTAAAAAGTGCTGTCAATTAAATTACCGATAGCTCCTGCAATAATCAATGAAAGACAAGTGATATAAAGCTTATCTGATTTTTCTTTCACCATCTTGTTCAGATACCAAATTAATCCACACACAAAAACTAGGCGGAAAGCGCTCAGAAAAAATTTTCCGTAATCACCACCAAACTCCATCCCGAAAGCCATTCCATTATTCTCTGTAAAATGGAGGATGAACCAATGATCAAGGATATGAAATTCCTGCCCGAGAAACATGTGCGTTTTGATCCAGATTTTTACGACCTGGTCAATGAGCAGTATTAATCCAATGATGAATAAGGGACGCTTCATAGGTTTACAGTTTACAGTTTACGGTTTAAGGTTTAAGGTTTTGCGCCAACTGTAAACTGTAAACCGTAAACTGTACACTAAGAATTACTCCCGGTATTGCTTCAGCTTTGCTTCCATACTTTGAGTGGTATGTGGAACAGCGCGTAATCTTTCTTTGGCAATTAATTTACCGGTGACACGGCAAATGCCATACGTCTTATTGTCAATGCGCTGTAAAGCAGCTTCCAGTTGTTCAATAAATTTTTTCTGACGGATTGCGAGCTGTGCTGATTCTTCTTTTGCAAGTGTGTCTGATCCGTCTTCAAGCATTTTAAAAGATGCTCCTGTATCGTCAGTGCCGTTTTCATTTGCATTGATAACAGCGGCATTAAGATTTATAAGTTCAGCGCGTGCATCTTCCAGCTTGCGCTCCACTAATACTTTAAATTCTTTTAATTCTGCGTCACTATAACGGCTTCTTGTATCTGTGTTCTTCTCGATGTTCATATTCCTTGTCTGGGGCATTTGTCCTGTGTAAGGACTTTTAATCTGGGGTTTTGCTCTAACAACAACAGGCGTGTTTTCCACCTGTGGTTGCTGTTGTTTTACTGAATTTTTATTCGGGATATTTTTTTGTGAACTCTGTTTGCTTAATACAGACTTTGTGCCAGTAGCCTTAGTAGCAGTTGCCTGAGGTTTTTTTGCTACAGGTTTTTTTACCGGCAAAACTTTTTTCGCCACCGGCTTTTTCGCCACCGATTTCTTAGCTGAACTCTTAACAGGCTTAACAACTTTTTTTGGAGTTGCTTTTTTACCTGCAGGCTTATTTGCTTTTGAGGCAGATTTTTTTGCCTTTACTATTGGTCGTGCCTTAGCAACTTTTTTTGCTGATGATTTACCTGCCGGTTTTGCCGAAGTTTTTTTTGCGGGCTTAGAAGGTGACTTAGCTTTGGCAGCTTTCTTTTTACTTGCCATAATCAATTCTTTTTAACAGAAGTTAATACTTTAATTTCATCGTCCACCTCTACCGGGATTCCATCGCTTTCGTCTATCTGATCGACCATTTCAAGCGAGGTGGCTAAAATTTCGGTGCGAATATACTCTAAATTGTTACTGACCGATTGCCGGACACTATCAGGACCTTTAATCTTCACTGTAATTTTATCAGTAACCTCGAAACCCTTGTCTTTCCTGATATTCTGAATACGATTCACTAATTCACGTGCGATGCCTTTATTGCGTAAATCAAGGGTAATAGTAGTGTCGAGTGCCACGGTCAGCCTGCCCAAATTGGTTACCTGCCAACCCGGAATATCTTCTGACAGTATCTCAACATCACTTAACGTAAGATCAAAATATGTATCGCCAAGTTGCAAGGAAAGTTTTCCTTCTTTTTCCAATTCTGCAATTTGTTCTTGATTGAGTTCAGCCACCGATGTCATCAATTGTTTCATCTTTCCTCCAACTTTAGGTCCGAGCGCTTTAAAATCAGGTTTCACTTTTTTCTTTAATAAACCTTCAGTGTTATGGATGTATTCGATGTTCTCCACATTCACTTCCGCCATAACTAAATGTTTGATAGCTTCCATTTTATCTTTGAACGATTCATCATGCAGTGGAATTAAAATTTTATTCAGCGGCTGACGAACTCTGATGTTTGCTTTTTTGCGAAGTGATAAAACCATTGAAGAAATATCCTGTGCTAACTGCATTCTTTCTTCAAGTGCTGCGTCAATCAACTGTGAATTACTATCAGGAAACTTTGCAATGTGAACAGATTCGTTTGTGTCTTTTTGTGTAACTAAGTTCAAATCACGAAAAAGCACTTCAGCGTAAAAAGGCGCAATAGGAGCCATCAATCTAGCAACAGCATCCAGACAAGTATAAAGTGTTTGATAAGCAGCAATTTTATCTTCAGTATAATCGCCTTTCCAAAATCTCCTTCTGCACAAACGCACATACCAGTTGCTCAGGTGCTCACATACAAAATCCTGTATAAGTCGTGCTGCTTTTGTAGGTTCATAATCAGCATAACAATCATCAACTTGTTTAATTAAAGAGTTGAGCTGTGATAAAATCCAACGGTCAATTTCCGGTCGTTTAGCAACAGGAATTTCTCCTTCGCGATAAGCAAATCCATCAATATTTGCATAAAGAGCAAAGAAAGAATATGTGTTATAAAGCGTTCCAAAGAATTTGCGCTGAACTTCTCCTATTCCATCCGCGTTAAATTTCAGGTTGTCCCATGGTTGTGCATTGCTGATGAGATACCACCTTGTTGGATCAGGTCCGTACTTTTCTAATGTTTCAAAAGGATCAGCAGCATTGCCCAATCGCTTGCTCATCTTATTGCCATTTTTATCAAGCACAAGTCCATTGCTCATCACATTTTTAAAAGCAACGGAGTCAAACAACATCACTGCAATTGCATGTAAAGTAAAAAACCATCCGCGTGTCTGGTCAACTCCTTCTGCAATGAAATCAGCAGGAAAACTTTTTTTAAACTCTTCAATATTTTCAAATGGATAATGCCACTGTGCATAAGGCATTGCTCCACTGTCAAACCACACATCAATCAAATCCGACTCGCGTTGCATTTTTTTTCCTGTAGGAGAAACCAAAATGATTTCATCCACATAAGGACGATGTAAATCAAAATCAGGTTTTGAAGCATCCACATGTTCTAAATGTTTGGCATTCATAAAACCTGCTTTGATCGCAACTTCTATTTCTTTACGGAGTTCATCAATGGATCCGATACACTTCTCTTCTTTACCATCTTCTGTTCTCCAGATAGGTAGTGGAATTCCCCAGTAGCGAGAACGTGAAAGATTCCAATCAACAAGATTTTCCAGCCAATTACCGACACGACCGGTTCCCGTGCTTTCCGGTTTCCAGTTGATGGTTTTATTTAATTCAATCATCCTGTCGCGGACAGCCGTAGTACGTATGAACCATGAATCAAGCGGATAATATAAAATTGGTTTATCAGTTCTCCAGCAATGCGGATAGCTGTGCTCATAACGCTCAACTTTAAAAGCTTTATTCTCTTGCTTCAGTTTGATTGCGATACGTTCATCAACAGATAAATATTTATCCCTTCCTTGTTTCTCTTTCTCTTTTTCTTTTTCAACTTCAGTCAGATATTCTTCCTTTACATATTCACCTGCAAAATCTGTTACTTCTTTTACAAAACGCCCTTGCTTGTCAACCAATGGTGTAGGCTTGTTTCCCGATCCATCGGGATCATCCATCACCAATATGGAAGAAATATTATTTTGATTACAAACCCTGAAGTCATCAGCACCAAAAACCGAAGCAGTATGCACAACACCAGTTCCATCTTCAGTAGTTACGAAATCACCGATGATCACTTCAAATGCTTTTCCTTTAGGTTTCACATAAGGCATCAGCTGTTCGTACTGAACGCCTTCCAATTGCTTGCCTGTAAACTCTGCAATAATTTTAAAAGGAATATTTTTATTTCCGCCATGATATTCTTCAAACTTTAATTCAGAATTTTTTTCAGGAAAATATTTTCCCGTTAAATCAGTAGCGAGGATTAATGTTACAGGTAAAAATGCGTAAGGATTAAAAGTTTGAATCAATGAATATTTTATTTTTTCGCCAACAGCCAAAGCACAATTTGCAGGCAGTGTCCAGGGAGTGGTTGTCCAGGCGATGAAATGGAGTTCAAAGTTTAAAGTTTGAAGTTTAAAGTTTTCGTTTGCATTAAATAAAAACGCTGATCTTTCATTTCGTTTCACTTTAAATTGTGCAATCGCTGAAGTATCTTTTACTAATTTATAAGTACCAGGTTGATTTAATTCGTGTGAGCTTAAACCTGTTCCTGCAGCAGGTGAATAAGGCTGAATGCTATATCCTTTATAAAGCAAATCTTTTTTATAAAGCTCACTCAGTAAATTCCAGCAGCTCTCAATATAATTATTTTCAAAGGTGATGTATGGATGTTCGAGATCCACCCAATAACCCATTTTGCGGGTGAGATCATCCCATACAGTCTTATATTTCATCACCTCCTTGCGGCAGGCTTTGTTGTAATCTTCAATAGAAATTTTTTTGCCGATATCTTCCTTCGTAATACCCAGTGTTTTCTCTACACTTATCTCAATAGGCAATCCATGCGTATCCCATCCGCCTTTGCGTTTTACCTGGAAACCTTTCTGAGTTTTATACCTGCAAAAAATATCCTTTATGGCACGTGCCATCACATGGTGAATACCGGGCAAACCATTAGCTGAAGGCGGACCTTCATAAAAAGTAAAAGGGGTACTTCCTACTCTTGCTGAAATGCTTTTCTCAAAAATATTGTCAGCGGTCCAGCGCTCCAATACCTCATCGGCAAGCTTCGGCAAATTCAATTGTTCGTACTCTGGATATTTACTCATTCACTCTGAAAATAAAGGGTGCAAATGTAAGGAAAGTCGGTTAGGAGTGAGTAGTGTAGTTGTCTTTCTATGTAGTAATCAATTTAACTTTTATGATCACTCATATTCATTGGTCAATTTGTAGATATTTGCCCGTCAAAATAGAGATAAGACAATAATGATCAAATGGACTCAGTAACCCACCTCGTTCTTGGCGCTGCCATCGGTGAAATAATGTTAGGTAAGAAGTTAGGTAACAAAGTCATGTTGCTCGGTGCGCTTGCCAACACCATTCCTGATTTTGATGTTGCCTATGGTTTTTTTGAAAAGGATGAGATTAAGAATTTTATTTTTCACCGAAGTTATACCCATTCGTTGCTGGCGATTGTTTTGCTGCCAATGTTGATTGCATGGTTAAGCAAACTATGGAGTAAAAAACCAATAAGTTTTAATCAATGGTATTTGTTTTGGCTTGTCGGAATGCTAACACATGTTGCAATTGATTGCTGTACTACTTATGGTACCAAAATATTTACTCCATTCAGCAATTACCAGGTTGCATTTAACAATCTTAGCATTATTGATCCTGTTTATACTATTCCTTTTTTATTACTCGTTTTGATCAGCTTATTTGTAAGCCGAAACAATCCTTTGAAAAGGAAAATGGTTTGGACAGGAGTAGCAATTAGTTGTGTTTACCTGGTTGCAACTTTTTTTATTAAATGGAATGTCCATAACAAATTCAAAGAAAGTCTTCAAAAACAAAACATTGCCTACGATGAATTAAACACCACCCCAACCATTTTAAATGGAATTCTCTGGAGTGCAAATGCGTATTCTGACAGTATGTTTTACATTGCTGAATATTCATATATAAAAACAGAAATACCAATTAAATGGGTTGGTTTTAAGCGCAATTTGAACAGTATTAAAAATTTTGATTGCGAAGCCATGCAGAACATGCAATGGTTTGCTGATGGAAATTATTTTGTGGAACCCCAAGGAGACGATTCCCTTTTCTTTTATAACGCCAAATGGGGACGTATGCGTTATGATGCTACAGATGCCCATGAATCGTTTGTTTTTTACACTTTGTTTTATAAACGGAACAATGAAATTAAACATCAGCAAATAGAGAAAGATTGGAAATTTAATGAATCACTCAAATTACTAATGGATAGAATTGGGATTTAACTTAAATAAACCAGTACTTATTTCATAAGGTTTTTTATAGCACTGAAACACCTCAGGTATAAGGTGTTATAAAATTTGTTAATAACTTGTTGCTGATTTGCTTTAATTGCTTATTTTTGCACTCCTTTTTATGAGGGGTAGTGTAGGCATCATTAAAAATAATTTCTTCTTGAAACACAATAAATTCACTCGCGCAAATCTTTCTATCAGCGCTTTTGGCATTGCCATGCTACCAATCAAAGCACCTCCTCTCCGGTTCATTTTACGGCTTTAGCACTTTGCTGAATGCCCCGTTTTTCGCCCTGATGCCTTAAAAAAATTAAATGTTAAAAATTAAAAATTACAGACCTTGAGCACAAAAACAAGCAGCGTAACAGAGAAAACAACAGGCAATCGCATCAATTTTGCTTCACAAAAGCATCCAATTGATTATCCTGATTTTCTTGACATACAACTGAAGAGCTTTCGCGATTTCTTCCAGTTGCAAACCACCAGTGAAAATCGTTCACAAGAGGGTTTGTTTAAAGTATTTAGCGAAAATTTTCCCATCTCCGATTCACGTAACAATTTCGTATTGGAGTTTCTGGATTATTTCGTTGATCCTCCACGCTATAGCATCGAAGAGTGTATCGAGCGTGGATTAACCCACAGCGTTCCGCTCAAAGCAAAGCTAAAACTTTATTGTACTGACCCTGAGCATGAGGATTTTGAAACCATCGTTCAGGATGTTTATTTGGGCACTATCCCATATATGACACCTAAAGGCACTTTTGTAATTAATGGGGCTGAACGTGTTATCGTAAGCCAGTTGCACCGATCGCCAGGAGTATTTTTTGGTAGCAGCCGCCATGCTAATGGTACCAAATTGTATTCAGCGCGTGTTATTCCTTTCAAAGGATCATGGATTGAGTTTGCAACAGATATCAACAGTGTGATGTATGCTTATATTGACCGTAAGAAAAAATTCCCGGTTACTACTTTGCTTCGTGCGATAGGTTACCAAAGTGATAAGGACATTCTTGAGATTTTTGGTTTGGCTGACGAAGTGAAAGTGAGCAAAGCCGGATTAAAGAAAGTGGTAGGTCGCAAGTTAGCAGCACGTGTTTTAAAAACATGGGTTGAAGATTTTGTGGATGAGGATACCGGAGAAGTAGTTTCGATTGAACGTAACGAAGTACTGCTTGAGCGTGAAGTTTTTCTTCAGGATGAGCATATTGATATGATAGTGGATGCAGGTGTGAAATCTGTAATCCTGCATAAAGAAGATGCAAACAGCAATGATTACGCTATTATATATAATACTTTACAGAAAGATACTTCTAACAGTGAGAAAGAAGCGGTTGAACACATTTATCGCCAGTTGCGTAATGCTGAACCACCAGATGAAGAGACAGCACGTGGTATCATCGACAAATTGTTTTTCTCTGATAAACGTTATGATTTAGGAGAAGTAGGTCGTTTCCGTATCAATCGCAAATTGAAACTGAACACACCTGATAATGTTAAAGTTCTTACTAAAGAAGATATTATCGAGATCATCAAATATCTGATCATGCTTATTAATAGCAGAACAATAGTTGATGATATTGATCACTTGAGTAACAGAAGGGTTCGTACCGTGGGTGAGCAATTATACTCTCAGTTTGGAGTTGGTCTGGCTCGTATGGCGCGTACTATCCGTGAGCGTATGAATGTTCGCGATAACGAGGTTTTCACTCCTGCTGATCTGATCAATGCAAAAACTTTATCGTCAGTAATTAATTCATTTTTTGGAACAAATCAGCTCAGCCAGTTTATGGATCAAACGAATCCTTTGGCAGAGATCACTCACAAACGCAGGTTGTCTGCCCTTGGACCCGGAGGTTTAAGTCGTGAGCGTGCAGGTTTCGAAGTACGTGACGTACATTATACACATTACGGACGTCTTTGCACTATCGAAACACCTGAAGGACCAAACATTGGGTTGATTTCTTCGCTTTGTGTTTATGCAAAGATTAACCAGCTTGGTTTCATTTCCACTCCATATCGTCATGTGACAAATGGAAAAGTTGATACTCAGGGTTCTGTTATTTACTTAACTGCGGAAGAAGAAGATACCAAGGTGATTGCCCAGGCTAACGCCAAGGTTGATGATAACGGAAACTTTACCGATCATCGTGTTAAAGCACGATTCGAAGGTGATTTCCCGATTGTTGAACCTGGAGGATTACACCTCATGGATGTTGCTCCTAACCAGATTGCGTCAATTGCTGCTTCGTTGATTCCTTTTCTTGAGCATGATGATGCAAACCGTGCATTAATGGGATCAAACATGCAGCGCCAGGCAGTACCATTGATCCGTCCTGAAGCTCCGATTGTAGGAACAGGTCTTGAAGGTCATGTGGTGCGTGATTCACGCGTACTTGTGAATGCTGAATTCAACGGAGTTGTTGAATATGTTGACGCCACTGAAATTCGTATCCGTAATGTTCGCAACGAAGAGGAGAAACTTATTTCATTTGAGGATGATCTGAAAGTATATAATCTTATTAAATATCAAAAGACAAATCAAAATACTTGTATAAACTTAAAGCCGATTGTTAAAAAAGGTGATAAGGTAAAAGCAGGACAGGTGTTATGTGAAGGTTATGCAACACAAGGTGGCGAACTTGCTTTAGGACGCAATCTCAAAGTAGCTTTCATGCCCTGGAAGGGATATAACTTTGAAGATGCTATTGTAATTTCTGAGCGCGTTGTGCGTGAAGATATTTTTACTTCACTTCACATTGATGAATACAGTTTAGAGGTACGTGATACCAAGCGTGGTTTAGAAGAACTAACTGCTGATATTCCTAACGTTAGTGAAGAAGCAACACGAGAATTGGATGAAAACGGTTTAATCCGCATCGGTGCAGAAGTTGTGGAAGGTGATATTCTTATTGGAAAAATTACTCCGAAAGGAGAAACTGATCCTTCACCGGAAGAGAAGTTATTACGTGCAATCTTTGGTGATAAGGCTGGTGATGTTAAAGATGCATCATTGAAAGTTCCACCATCTGTAAAAGGAATTGTAATTGCAAAGAAACTTTTTTCAAGAGCTATTAAGGATAAGAATTCTAAAGGAGATGATAAAGTAGGTCTGGCGAAAATTGATGCAGAACAGGATAAAGCAATCGTTGAGTTAAAGCATAAACTGGTAGAGAAGCTCTTTACTTTGGTTAGCGGAAAAACTTCACAGGGAGTTATCAATGTTTATAAAGAAGCTGTTGTTCCAAAAGGAACCAAGTTTACCCAAAAAGCTTTGGCAGAACTGGATTACCAGAATATCAATCCAAATAAATGGACAACAGATAAAGAAACCAACGAGCAGATTATGACGTTGTTGAATAACTACAACACAAAACATAATGAATTGCTTGCTGGATTTAAACGCAGAAAGTTTGCTATACAGATTGGTGATGAATTGCCAACAGGTATAATGCAGATGGCAAAAGTTTATATTGCTAAGAAACGTAAGCTGAAGGTAGGCGATAAAATGGCAGGCCGTCACGGTAACAAAGGTATTGTTGCTAAGATTGTTCGTGATGAAGACATGCCTTATCTTGAGGACGGAACTCCGGTTGATATTGTTTTGAATCCACTTGGAGTACCATCGCGAATGAACCTTGGACAGATTTACGAAACCGTTCTCGCATGGGCTGGTCAGAAACTCGGAGTAAAATTTGCAACTCCCATTTTCGATGGAGCTACTCTTGAAGATATTGATAAGCATCTTACAAAAGCAGGTATAGAAAACTTTGGTAGTACTTACCTTACTGATGGCGGTACAGGTGATAAATTCGATCAGCCTGCAACTGTTGGAATTATTTACATGCTGAAATTAGGTCACATGGTGGATGATAAGATGCATGCGCGTTCTATCGGACCCTACTCACTTATTACACAACAACCATTGGGCGGTAAAGCACAATTCGGAGGTCAGCGTTTTGGTGAGATGGAGGTTTGGGCAATTGAAGCGTTTGGTGCTGCAAACATTCTCCAGGAATTACTCACTGTAAAGAGTGATGATGTTCTTGGACGTGCTAAAGCATACGAGTCAATCGTTAAAGGCGACAATATGCCACAACCCGGAATACCGGAATCCTTCAATGTATTGTTACATGAATTGAGAGGATTGTGTCTGAAAGTAAGTCTTGATTAATGGCATCAGGTATCGAGTAATTAGTATCAAGTAAAAAAAGAAAAATTTAAAACCGTAAATCAAAAAAATGGCGGCTAAAAAAGAGCATAAACTCAAAAGTAATTTCACCAAGATCACGATCAGTCTTGCGTCACCTGAAAACATTCTTGAGCAATCGAGTGGTGAGGTGTTAAAGCCTGAAACGATCAACTATCGTACTTATAAACCTGAGCGTGACGGTTTATTCTGCGAGCGTATTTTCGGTCCTGTTAAGGATTGGGAATGTCATTGCGGAAAATATAAGCGTATCCGTTACAAAGGCATTGTTTGCGATCGCTGCGGTGTGGAGGTAACAGAAAAGAAAGTGCGCAGAGAACGCATGGGACACATTCAATTGACTGTTCCTGTTGCGCATATCTGGTACTTCCGTTCTTTACCAAACAAGATTGGTTATCTATTAGGATTACCAACAAAGAAACTTGACCTCATCATTTATTATGAGCGTTATGTGGTAATTAATGCAGGTGTTAAAGAAGCAGATGGTATTAACTATCTTGATTTCTTAACAGAAGAGGAATATCTGAATATCCTGGATACAATTCCAAAAGATAATTCTCATCTTGACGATAAAGACCCGAATAAATTTATTGCTAAGATGGGTGCTGAGGCGTTGTATGAATTATTATCAAGATTGAATCTTGATGAATTATCTTACAAACTCCGTCACCAGGCAAATACAGAAACTTCTCAGCAACGTAAAAACGAAGCTTTAAAACGCTTACAGGTTGTAGAAGCTTTTCGCCAGGCGAATGATCATATTGAAAATCGTCCGGAGTGGATGATCGTTAAAGTAGTTCCTGTTATTCCACCTGAATTACGTCCACTCGTTCCATTGGATGGAGGCCGTTTTGCTACTTCGGATTTGAATGATTTATATCGCAGGGTGATTATTCGCAACAATCGTTTAAAGCGTTTGTTAGAGATCAAAGCTCCTGATGTAATTCTCCGTAACGAGAAAAGGATGTTGCAGGAATCAGTTGATTCATTGTTTGATAATTCACGTAAAGTGAATGCTGTTAAAACAGAATCAAACCGTGCATTGAAATCACTTTCTGATTCATTGAAAGGAAAGCAAGGTCGTTTCCGTCAGAACTTATTAGGTAAGCGTGTTGATTATTCTGCCCGTTCAGTAATTGTTGTAGGCCCTGATATGAAACTGCATGAGTGCGGTTTGCCAAAAGATATGGCTGCTGAATTATTCAAGCCGTTTATCATTCGCAAAATGATTGAGCGTGGAATAGTTAAGACGGTTAAATCAGCTAAGAAAATTGTTGATCGCAAGGACGCTATCGTTTGGGATATTCTGGAAAATGTTTTGAAAGGACATCCTGTATTATTGAATCGTGCTCCTACACTTCATAGATTAGGTATCCAGGCATTTCAGCCAAAGTTGATTGAAGGAAAAGCAATCCAGTTGCACCCATTAGTGTGTACTGCCTTCAACGCTGACTTTGACGGTGACCAGATGGCTGTTCACGTTCCACTTGGAAACGCGGCAATCCTTGAAGCGCAAATGCTAATGCTTGCATCACATAATATTCTGAACCCTGCAAATGGTGCACCTATCACTGTTCCTTCACAGGACATGGTGCTTGGATTATATTATACGACCAAAGGAAAGAAATCTACCAAAGAACTTCCTGTAAAAGGTGAAGGATATACTTTTTACTCAGCAGAAGAAGTAATCATTGCATACAATGAAAAACGTGTTGACTTACATGCTTTTATTAATGTAAAAGCTTATGTTAAGGAAGATGGAAAATTGGTTAATAAGATCATTGAAACCACAGTAGGTCGTGTTCTTGTAAATGAAGTAGTTCCGCACCGTGTTGGATTCATCAATGAATTGCTGACAAAAAAATCACTTCGCGAAATTATTGGTAATGTATTAAAAGAAACAGGAATAGCTGAAACAGCACGGTTCCTTGATGATATTAAAGACCTCGGTTTCCGCATGGCTTTCAGAGGAGGATTATCCTTCAACCTGAACGATGTAATTATTCCGGTAGAGAAGGAAAAGTTCGTTAATAAAGCCAATGAAGAAGTGGAGGAAGTGATGAGTAACTATAATATGGGTTTCATCACCAACAACGAACGTTACAACCAGATCATTGACATCTGGAGCCGCACAAACTCTAAGATTACTGAGACTTTAATGAAGCAGTTATCGAATGATAAGCAAGGCTTCAACGCGGTGTATATGATGCTTGATTCAGGAGCGCGTGGTAGTAAGGAACAGATCCGCCAGTTAGGTGGTATGAGGGGATTGATGGCGAAGCCGCAAAAAGGCGGTCAGTCAGGTGGTGAGATTATTGAAAATCCTATTCTCTCCAACTTTAAAGAAGGTTTATCCATTCTTGAGTACTTTATTTCTACTCACGGTGCGCGTAAAGGTCTTGCTGATACAGCTTTGAAGACTGCTGATGCGGGTTACCTGACACGTAGGTTAGTGGATGTTGCACAGGATGTAATCATTACTGATGAAGACTGCGGAACTTTGCGTGGTCTTGCTGAAACTGCTTTGAAGAACCAGGAAGAGGTTGTTGAAAGTTTATATGACCGTATTCTTGGCCGTGTTTCTTTGCATGATATCTATCATCCGCAGACAGCAGAGCTGATTGTGAGATCCGGTGCTGAAATCAATGAAGCAATTGCGCAGACAATAGAAGAGTCACCAATTGAAACAGTTGAAATACGCACGGTGTTAACCTGTGAATCCAAAAAAGGTGTTTGCAGCAAATGTTACGGACGTAACCTTTCAACAGGCAGAATGGTTCAACGCGGTGAAGCTGTAGGAGTTATTGCAGCACAATCCATCGGTGAGCCTGGAACGCAGCTTACACTTCGTACCTTCCACGTGGGTGGTGTGGCTTCCAAGGGAGCAACAGAATCGAAGTTAGAAGCTAAGTTCAGCGGCACACTTGAATTTGAAGAAGTACGTACCATCCGTCATGGAAAGAAAGGTCAGGAAACAGAAGTTGTGATTGGCCGTTCCGGTGAGGTGAGGATAATGGATCCGAATACAAAAGCTGTTCTTCAGTCAAACAATATTCCTTATGGAGCGCATTTGTTTGTGAGAGATGGTAGTAAAATTGAAAAAGGAACACTCATCTGTGAGTGGGATCCATATAACGCAGTAATTATTTCAGAGATGTCGGGTAAGATTGCTTACGAACACATTGAAGAAGGTGTTACATTTAAAGAGGAAAGCGATGAGCAAACCGGCTTTAAAGAAAAAGTAGTTATTGACAGCCGTGATAAAACAAAAAATCCTGCTATCAAAATTGTTTCCGGTAAAGAAGTATTGAAAGCTTACAATATTCCTGTAGGTGCTCATATTGTAGTCAATGATTCAGATAAAATTGAAGTAGGAGAAATACTTGTTAAGATTCCGCGTACTATGGGACGCACCAGTGATATCACAGGTGGTCTTCCACGTGTAACGGAATTATTTGAAGCACGTAATCCATCTAACCCTGCTGTTGTTTCCGAAATTGATGGAGAGGTTAGCTATGGCGGTATCAAACGTGGTAACCGTGAAATAGTGGTTACTACCAGAGATGGAGAGGTTAAAAAATATCTTGTTCCATTGAGCAAGCATATCCTTGTGCAGGATAATGACTTTATCCGTGCAGGTTTCCCTTTGTCTGACGGTGCTATCACGCCAAGTGATATCCTCAGCATCAAAGGACCTACCATGGTTCAGGAATACCTGGTGAATGAGATACAGGAAGTTTACCGTTTGCAGGGTGTGAAGATTAACGACAAGCACTTTGAAACCATCGTTCGCCAGATGATGCGTAAGGTAATCATCGAAGATCCGGGTGACACGCGTTTCCTCGAAAGAGAAGCCGTGAACCGTATTGACTTTATGGAAGAAAACGATACCATCATTGATAAGAAAGTGGTGGTTGATCCGGGTGATTCGCCAAGCTTTAAGCCAGGACAAATAATTACGCTGCGCAGATTACGCGATGAAAACTCTCAGCTGAAACGTAAAGACATGAAACTGGTGGATGCACGTGATGCTTTACCAGCCACTTCATCTCCGTTGTTACAGGGAATAACCCAGGCATCATTGCATACCAAGAGCTGGATTTCGGCTGCTTCCTTCCAGGAAACTACCAAAGTGCTTAACGAGGCTGCAATTAATGGTAAGGTTGATCATCTCGGTGGATTGAAAGAAAATGTTATCGTAGGACATTTGATTCCGGCAGGAACCGGCTTACGTGAGTACGAAAAACTCATCGTTGGTTCGCAGGAAGAGTATGATCTGCTGATGGCAAGTAAGAAAATTGAAGAAGAAGAAGAAGTATAAAATAAGTCAGCAGTCTTCAGTCGGCAGTTGGCAAAACTGTGGACTGGAGACTGAAGACTGCAAACTTTAAGAAAATGGATAACAAAGATCAAAATCAGCAACTGAATATCGAGCTTTCTGAAGACATTGCAGAAGGTATATATAGTAACCTTGCCATCATTACGCACAGCAACTCAGAGTTTGTGGTTGACTTTGTGAAGGTGATGCCGGGTGTGCCTAAGGCGAAAGTTAAAGCACGTATTGTGTTAACTCCTCAGCATGCAAAGCGTTTGCTTTCTGCACTGCAGGATAACATCGGCAAGTTTGAAACGGTGCATGGTGTAATAAAACAAACTGAAGGTGTTGGAATACCGATGAACTTCGGAGGACCAACGGCTCAGGCATAAAATAGTTTACAATTTATTCGTTTACGGTTTACGTTTGCTTTTAACAGGCAATGTAAACCGTAATTTTTTTATAGGATTGGCTTATTATTCATTCATACTCCCTTTATTTTAGCTCTTTGTTTACATACAATGCTCTTTTGTTTGAATACATTGCCATCACCTTACACTAGTTTGTAACAACCGATGAATAGATTGCCATAAACTTATATCAGTTTATTACAACCGATGAATAGAATGCGGTAAACCTACATCAGTTTATTACAACCGATGAATAGAATGCAATAAACTTACATCAGTTTGTAACAACTTATGAATAGATTGCAATAAACTTACATCAGTTTGTAACAACTGATGAATAGATTGCAATAACCTCCTATCAGTTTGGGGCAAAAATCATTGTACCATCAACGCCCCCGCATTCTCCTCCGCTACTTTACTTCTTTACGACATCACCGGCAGGGTATTACTGCAGCAGCCCTTCAATACCAAAGCAGTAATAGACATCAGCACGCTCACCAGTGGTATTTATATTGTAGAGATAAAAGGTAATGAAATCCCGATAGCTATCGCGAGGAGTGTGAAAGGGAAGGTGGTGAAAGAGTAAAGGTTTTTTTTATTTTTTTTAATTCTGCATTTTCTATTCTTAACTCTGCATTGTATGCCGTAATTTGCAGCATGGTTTTTGTTTTGCAGGAGAAACTAAAAACCATCATCACTCAAAAACCTCTCTCATGAAAAACATTTACAGGCTCATCGGCTTAGCTGTTGTTATTATTTATGGTTTTAATAAAAAATGCGCTGCGCAATGTTCAGGGCAATACATTGAACATTTATACGCAACGAGCAATACCAATATTTCAGTCATGGTGTTTGATTCCTCCCATAGCACTGTTTCTTATTATCTTGAATATGGTCTTGCCGGTTTTACTCCCGGCACTAATGCAAGTCCCGGAACAGGAGGAACAATATGGACTTATACCACTAATGCACATACAGGAACAAGTATTGGAGTTACTCCCTCCACTACGTATGATTTTTATTTAAGAAAACAGTGCGGGACTGTATGGAGCGCCAATACGCCAAAGAAATCTGTTTATAGTTTTTTTGATTGTTCATCTCCAACAGCTGTTACCTGTGATAGCTGGAACCCTTATAACGCTGTGCCTTCGGGAGCGGGTGCATGGAACCTGGATTGTGCTGCTGAGGGCAGAGAAAGATTTTACAGCTTCACTCCTTCTGTTACAGGAAAATTCACGCTTACCTTAAATGCAACCGGCACACCTTCCACCTGGTATTTTAAACCGGTGAGCTATGGCTGCACTCCTTATTTATGGGACTGCATTGGTTCTTCTAATCCTTCCACCAATTCCACATTCAATTTCATGCTTACTGGGGGCACAGCTTATTTTATTTTACAAAAAGCAAATACAATCAATGGTGCAGGATTTTCAAATGTTAAGCTTGATTGCGGCTGCTCATCCTATTCAAACATTGCAGTGACTTCTATTTCTCCTTCTCATGCACATGTGGATTATCAGCCTTTATGGTATTCGCATATTGTTGAATATGGTCCTTATGGATTTACTCCCGGCACTGGTGCGGCTCCGGGAGTGAATGGAGCAATTACTCATTCTGATGATTTGTATTTACAGTCTTCCACGTGGTATGATTTATTTATCCGTGGGGATTGTTACAGCTATGGTACTTATGGAACAAACAGCCTTCGCTATTCATTTTCTACTCCGCCATGTCCTCAGCAAGATTATAGTGCCTTAGGAAGTACGTTGCAAATGTATCCTTCCGGTTATGCAGGTGATCAGATATTTCCTCCCGGTGAATGGAATAATGGTAACTATCCCATTCATGGAGAGGAAAGTATTGCAAAGTTTACTCCTCCTGCTAACGGAACTTATGAAGGATACATTTCTACTACCTGGGATGCAGGTGGAATTCTTTTCCGGGAGTCATCAGATACGTGCGATTTAAAATATTATAACGTACCGGATAATTTGCAATTTGTTTATAATACTACTAACGAATTAACCTTCGATATGAAAAATTTAAATAGCAATAAGAGCTATAATTTGCTCGCCTTCCCCGATATTGCAAATATTAATTTCAATTTTGATGTGACAATCAATTGCGCTAATGCGAAAAACTTTTTGCTCGGTGCAACCACTGCAAATTCTGCAGTAATTAGTTTCGATTGCCCATGTCCCAATCCAGTTTATCTTGAGTATGGTCCTGTTGGTTTTATTCCGGGAACAGGAGGTATAGGCAATGGAACAATGATCGTGAATGTAACTTCTCCATACACCATCACCGGCTTATCGCCTTACACGCAATATGATGTTTATCTGCGCTCTTCTTGCGGAACTATTTTTACTGATAATGTAAAAGCATTTACGTTCCGTACAGGTATTGATTGCGCCAATGCGCCTGTTCTCACGTGCGGTTCAACACTCACATACACACATTGGCTTTCTGATGATTCAGGCAACTGGACAACCTCATGCGGTTCTTATTATGCAAATAATTCTACCGAAACAGTATATCGCTTCACTCCCACACAAACAGGAATGCATCGGCTCACTAATTATTCAGGCTCTTACTATACCGGCAACGCCATTTCTACTTACTACAAACCATTCGGTACATGCGACAGCAGCGGATGGAATTGCATTGGTGCGCTGAATCAGTTTCCACAATCACTTGCTTTTGGTCCGCTCACTGCGGGTACTTCTTATCTGATTTATTTTGATGGCGCTTCTAATGTTGGCACCACTATAAAAAACATACGCCTGGATTGTGTACAATCATGCAATGCCACTTTCACTCCTTCCACGGACTTTTCTCTTTGCCAGGGAAAGTCTGCAACGCTGCAGGCAAATACAGGAGCAGGAATTACTTATCAATGGTACAAGAACGGAAGTGCAATTTCAGGAGCTACTTCTTCCAGCTATGTTTTTAATGCAATCAATATTTATTCAGGCGCATGGTTTTCTGTAGCGGAAAACACTTCGTGCGGCACCATCTATTCCAATACCATTTACATTAGCGTGAGCGCTTCAGTTCTTTCCAATTTGTATGCTGTTACACCACTCTCCATCTGCACCGGAGGACAAGCTACGTTAATTGCCCGCCCCAGTTTTTATCCCACCACTTATCAATGGCAGGTGAATGGTGTTGACATTGCAGGAGCAACGCAACAAACTTACAATGCTCCTGACTCAGGCACCTACCGTGTTCAGACTTCTGCTATCGGTTGCACTACTTCTTACAGTTATGCTATCAGAGTTAATAAAACCACAAGCCTTCCTGCACATTCTATTATTCCTTCATCATACATAATATGCAGCGGTGGCAATGTGCTGCTGAAACTAAAAAACAATGATTCGTTTTATCCTGATTATTTGTCAACACCGGGTTACGCTTATCAATGGAAGTTGAACGGTACTGATATTTCAGGAGCAACCAACACTGCTTATTCTGCAACTGCGGCAGGGTATTATACGTGTGTGATAACGGCATCGTGCGGAAGTTTTACTACTAGCAGCGTGGGGCTCTTAGCCAATGTAACACCCACAATCAGCATTACAGCAAATGGTCCATCAACTTTTTGCAACAGCAATGTTTTAATATCTGCAACTATCACCGGAACAATCAATTCTTTTACCTGGAAAAAGAATGGTGTCGCATTAAATGTTAACGGCAATTTAATTGCAACTGAAACCGGAGCATATACCTGTGAGATTTCCAACACCTGCCTGCAAACTACTTTGACTTCAAATACAATCAATGTAGTTGCAAATAAAACTCCGGCACTTTCACCGGTAACAGGCGAATCAGGTTTTTGTCGTTCTTCTTCAGGAAATATTTATTCCGTTTCTCCTCTTTCAGGAATAACTTACAACTGGACATTACCTACAGGTGCTAGCATTACATCGGGACAAGGAACAAACAACATCACTGTTTCCTATTCATCCAATGCAGCAGCAGGAAATATTTGTGTGGCAGGAACAAATGTTTGCGGCACCGGAATGGCATCATGCCAATCAACTATTCTTCGCACATCAGTTATACAACCGGGAACAATTACCGGAGCAACGAATGTGTGCAGACAAAGCAGAATTTATTCCATCAAAAAAATAATCAATGCCGATTATTACTTATGGGCACCGCCACCGGGAGCAAGCGTGAATGGTTCATACACTACTTTGCAAACAACAGACACGATGGTGGTGGTAAAATTTGATAATGCTTTTTCGGGTGATACTTTGCGGGTGCAATCCGTTAACTGTAAAGGTATGAGTGCCCAACGCAAATTGAGGATCAACAGTAATGGTCCGGCTGCACCGGCTCCGATTTGGGGGGATGTTTATGGCAATTGCAACAAGTATGGATATTACTCTATCAGTCCTGTAACTGATGCCATAAGCTATACATGGCGCACAACAGTTCCGGGAGCAACTATAAATGGATCAACAGCACCTTATACAACCTATTATCCTTCCACTGCAATTCTGTATACAACTGGAATTACGGGAAAGGTTTATGTAAAATCAAACTGGGCATGCGGAAGCAGCGCAGAGAGAAGCATTACGGTATATGCAAAATTTAATGCACCATATGTGATCAATGGTCCTTCATCAGTTTGCGACAGCGCACAGAATGTTCAGTATTCAACTTACACCGGTGCAGGTATAACGGGATTCAATTGGATTGCACCTTCAGGAGCTGTTATTGCGTCAGGGCAAGGCACTAACTCGGTTTATATTAATTTCGGTACAACACCTTCTACGGCAGATGTAAAAGTGAGGTGGTCAAATGCCTGTGCTGCTTCTTCTTATTTTTCAAAGTCAGTCACCATTAACAACTGCCCGCGATTAATGAACGATGCAAGAGTTGAATTGCAATTGCATCCAAATCCATTCAGCACAGCAACAACTTTAACAATACCGGAAGAAACGGATTTAAGTGCGAGCGTTATACTTATTTACAATATAATCGGAAAACAAGTTCAAATTATTTCAAAACCTGAGCAACATGAAATTGAAATTGAAAGGAAAGATTTGCCTTCTGGGATTTATTTTATTAAGCTTGTAACGAAAGGTGTTGAAAGCAGAGTGATTAAAATGATTGTCGAATAAGTTTTTATTTGAAAATAATTAAACAACAAAACAAAATTCAATCACTCCCGCGCAATCATCATTTTCCTTACACAAATGCTGCACGATAAGGAATAAGTATTTGGTGCGCTGTTGGTAAAAGCGGCAATGTATTTTCCGTTTATATCATAAAGACCAATTTTATCTGCAAGCAATATTTCATTTAATTGAATAGTTGCTATATCACTTACCGGGTTTTGGAGAATAGTAAATTGAGTGGATGCATCATATTCTTCAACACCCACATTGGTAACGGTTACCGTGCCTGAAGCAACGGTGCATCCATTGTTGCCGGTAACTACCACGTAATACTGCCCATTTTGTGTGGGAGTTAATGATTGAAGTGTGTCATTCACATGCGGTGATCCATTCAAATACCATTGATAATGTACTGCTGCTGGCGTAACAGATAATTGCCCTGAGAAGTAAAAAAGATTAGCCGTAGGGATATTAAACGGCACCGATGTGCTCCACGTGGTGCTGGTTAATATACCATTCATATTATTGCCACTCGAATCAGCAATGGTGGTTCCGGTTGCATCGTTAAAACGCCAGTAACCCACTAACCCGGTTTGAATAGCGGGGTTAATATGGTTATTCATATTTGCCTGTATTTCTATTTGTGACAAAGCACGGTTCCAGATGCGTACTTCGTCCATCTTACCATTAAAGAAACGATCCTGTCCGATGCCAGTATATGCAAGACGTCCAATTTTTAAATCGTAAGCGGAAGAATCTCTGATGGTTCCCTTAAAAGGGGTAGTGCCTGCCAGGTTACCATTGATGTAACATTTAAGTGTGTCGCCATCAAAAGTGCCTGCTACATGATACCAGGTATTTAAATTCAGATAGGTGGTGCTTATTACTTCTTGCCAGCTTGTATAAGCTCCGTTGGTATCAATACCGGCAAAATTAAAAGAGAGTTGCCCGTTAGTAGCTGTGGTTCCAGCGCGCAACACATAACCCTGCTCGCCATACTGCCAGCCATGATGGCATACAATGGAGTTTCCTGATGGTGTTGGTCCAACGGTCCACGCAGCTGAATTAATCCATGCTTCAATGGTTATGTGATTGGTGAGTACCAGCAGGGGATTAACAGGGATATTTGCATAAGAGGATGTTCCGTTAAAATTTAAGGAGCTGTTGTTGGGAACACATTGTGACCATGCATTGAAACAACTTGCAAGTGCAATAATAGTAAGCGTAAATATTTTTTTCATACTGAGTGGGTGTGTAAACGGGTATTAATTTTTACAAATATAATTCCGGATTAAACTAAACGCGTGTCTTAATTCAATTTAGTTATACAAGGTTTTTATAAATTCCTTTTGCCGGGCACATAAGTGAGTGATGAATAATTTTTAGTGAACAATATTTCGTTAGCAACCTTCATAAAGTTTTTCATTGTGATGCTTTCAATTCTTTGTGATACTTCATTCAATGATAAAACTTTTTTAAAATTTAAAAGACTGCGCGCCATGCCAAGCATAAGATTAACTTTATGTTCCTGCGCCATTGTTATCTGACCAATGAGTTGTCTTTTATATTGAGCCAGCTGCCTTTCACTCAGAGGTTGCATAATTATTTTTTGCAACTCTTTTTCTACCAGTGTTAGAACTTTTTTAAAATTCTTTTCATCAGTGGCAAAATAAATATGAAACAAACCTGAATCGCTGTGGGCATGATATCCGGACTCAATAGAGTAAGTATAACCATACTTTTCGCGGATGTTTAAATTCAGTTTTGAGTTCATTCCCGGACCACCTAGTATGTTGTTGAGTAATATTAATTCATAACGTAAGTTATTTGTAAGACTATAAGCCGGGCAACCCATGATATGATGAACCTGGTTGATGGATTTTATAATTGTTTTCTGCGTTGGTTTTAATGGCTTAAATTTTTTTCTCCTTATACTATTCTTTGGAAAAATATTTTTTGAAAAATATTTTTCCGCAACACGCATCACTTTTTCTTTGCCGGCATTTCCACTCACTACAAATACCATTTGGCCAGCCAGGTAGTGTTGTCTTATATAATTAATGATATCATTTCGCCTGAAGTTTTGTACTGATTCAATAGTACCCAGAATTGGATGACCCATTGAATGTCCTCTGAATACAAAGGTTTCAAAATCATCATAAATCTGCTCATAAGGAGTGTCCTCATATGCATGAATCTCATCAATGATCACATCTTTTTCCTTTTGCAATTCTTTATCAGGAAAGCTGGCATTAAAAGCAATATCCGAGATGAGTTCAGCAGCCCGTTCGAGGTGTTGATTCATTACAGAAGCATGCAGGCAGGTTTCTTCTTTGGTGGTGTATGCATTCAGTTCGCCACCTACTGTTTCAAGATGATTAAGAATATGGAAAGCCTTCCGTTTGCGTGTTCCTTTAAATAATGTATGTTCAATAAAATGAGCAAGTCCTTCTTTTCCTCCGGGTTCATCACGCGTTCCGGCACGAATCATCAAAGCGCAATGCGTTACTTCACCTGCAGGATTATGATCATATAAAACATGAAGGCCGTTTTTTAATTTTTCAACAAAAATTTGATGCATAAGGGGCAAACTTACCTAAACGCAGCGGATAAAATAATCTTAATAAAAGAATTCCGCGCAGTTTGATTGCAGGCTTATGTCTAATTTTTTGCCACTAATTTCAAGAATTAACACAAACACTTCTTGTCATTTTTAGCTACTAATTTTTCAAGATTTAACATACCGCTTTTTGATATCCAAACCAATTAGTGACAATTGGTTTTATTCGTGGCAATATACCTCGTAGCCCTGCAATGGGTTCATTCATTGGAAAACTTAACCTTATCCGGAATCGCTTTCTTCTTGATTTATACCTGGATTACGGATGAGAAAACAACTTGCTGGCAGATTTTTTTAATAAAGTTAGATTGTGCCCGAAGGTCCTTCCATTGTAATACTAAAAGAAGCTGTAAAGTCTTTTAATAAAAAAAAGATTCTTACAGTTAGTGGAAATAGCAAGATTGATCAGCAGCGGTTATTAAATAAAAAAGTAGAAGATTTTAAAAGCTGGGGCAAACATTTTCTCATCTGCTTTAAAGATTTTTCGGTGCGTGTGCATTTTCTGCTCTTTGGTACTTATCGCATAAATGAACAAAGAGAAATGAAACCGCGCTTAAGCCTTACGTTTAAAAACGGAGAGCTGAATTTGTATTCCTGTGCTATAAAAATTATTGAAGACAATTTAAATGAAGTGTATGACTGGAGTGCAGATGTGATGAGCGAAAACTGGAATGCAGCTGCAGCACGAAAAAAATTAAAAGCAAATCCGGATATGCTTGTTTGCGATGCCTTGCTTGATCAAAATATTTTTGCCGGTGTGGGAAATATTATAAAAAATGAAGTGCTTTACAGGATACACGTTCATCCACTGAGCAGGGCAGGAGCATTGCCTCCAAAGAAACTTAAAGCCCTGATTGATGAAGCACGCAATTACAGCTTCGATTTTTATAAATGGAAAAAAGAATTTGTATTAAAAAAACACTGGCTTGCACACACCAAAAAATATTGTGTAAGATGTGATATCCCTTTAGTTAAAAAACATCTTGGTAAAACCAATCGCAGAACTTTTTATTGCAGCAATTGTCAGTTGCTGTATGAGTGATTAGGTTTGTAAAATCTTCGCTTTTTTTTCTTATCAATACTGCTTTCAGAAATGATTATAAATTACCCATTTTTTAGCCTCCTGTTAAAGATGCGAATACAATTTGTACTTTCACGCAGTCTCTTTCTTTTATAGGAATTAAATTCAACTCCATTATTAATAAAATAAATTAACCAAATGAAAACAAAAATTTACCCTCTCAAAAATTTTACATTAACCAGAATGATCTGCTGTATGCTGGTAATGCTTTGGCTGAATCCTTTAAAGATAAACGCACAGCAGGATAAAAAAATTCTGGATGCACTAAAGTATAACGAGTTAAAGGAACAAGGTAAGCTCACCGGCAATGAACAGTTTGTACATTATGAATCTAATATTAAAAATCCTTTAAAAATAACTTCACCACTTAACCGTGTTCAAACCGGTGGAAATTGCGACTGCTGGATTCAGCGCGATACGTCATGGCAGATTGTTCCATTTGATGGAGTGCTGGCTTTACCTCCTGATTACCGGAATGATGATTACTCAAGTGATACGATAGTTCTTCCTTTTTCCTTCTGCTTTTATAATAGTCCGGTTAATAATGTTTTTATTAATAACAATGGAAATATTTCAATTGGTTCCGCATTCTCGACTTACACAGCAACACCTTTTCCAAATATACAATATGAAATGATTGCTCCCTTATGGTCGGATGTTGATACACGTAATCTTACAAGCGGTCTTGTATATTATAAATTGACACCTCAATACCTCATCATTCAATGGGACAGTGTGGGTTATTTTAATACGATGGCTGATAAATTAAATTCTTATCAATTGATTATTTCAAATGGGTTAAGTGAAGTCATTCCTCATGGAAATAATATTTCATTTTGTTATCGTGATATGCAATGGACTACAGGAAGTGCATCAGGAGGAATCAATGGTTTTGGAGGCACACCGGCAACTGCGGGAGTAAATAAAGGTGATGGAACAAATTATCTGCAGCTTGGATTATTTGATCAGCCGGGCGCTGCTTATGACGGACCATTTGGTAGTAATGACGGCATAGATGCATTGGATAACCAATACTTTTATTTTAATGTTTGCGATTCAGCAATAAACATTGCACCCATTATTCATGCTTCCGAAATTTGTGATACAGTCACAATTTATGTGGGTGATTCAATATTTCTTGATGCGGATTATCTCTCACCTGAAGCAGGTCAAATAACTACCATCAGTTATATCACAAATGCACCATCGGGTGTATCGGTAGTAAGCAACACAACTGGTAATACAGCCAGTATTGTACTTCGTTTTCTGGGGCAGGTAACCAACCTTGGTTATAATGCAGTACAGTTTACAGGAACTGACAATGGGGTGCCGCCAAAATCTTCCGCTTCTGATCTGGTAGTTAATGTTATTAATGTTCCGATAGGTATTCAGGAAATTGCGGTAGAACAATTTTCCATCTATCCCAATCCTGCCAATGAAAATATTCATGTACGGTTTAACACTCCTGATATGAAAAATATTTCTGTAACGCTTACCGATCAGTTAGGCAAAACCGTTTATCACGAGGCAGTTGATGAAAGCAATAGCAGGAACGAACTTGTTATTTCATCTGCCAGACTTTCAAAAGGAATTTACTTTTTAACGGTGAAGGATGATAAACAATCAACAGTAAAAAGAATTGAAGTGATTCATCCGTAAGCAATTTAAAAACATTTCTTAAATAGAAATAAAAAAACCGTGATGGATTTTTCATGACGGTTTTTTTTGTTTTGTTACAATTTAATATTCACTGTATCTTAAACGCTACTTTTGCAAAGTAATTTTTGAATTTGTGATTGACAGCCTTGTTATCATCCCCACATACAACGAGAAAGAAAACATTGAGAAGATAATTCGCGCTGTTTTTTCTCTTCCGCAATCTTTTAATATTCTTATTGTGGATGATAATTCCGTTGACGGAACCGCCTCCATCGTAAAGTCATTAATGAATGAATTTCATGATCGTCTTTATATAGAGGAACGTGCAGGTAAACTCGGATTAGGTACAGCGTATATTCACGGTTTTCAGTGGGCACTTCAACGGGATTATCAATATATTTTTGAAATGGATGCTGACTTTTCTCATAGTCCGAAAGATTTAATGAGCTTATACAAAGCCTGTCATGATGAAGGTGCTGATGTAAGTATTGGTTCGCGTTACATCACTGGTGTAAACGTGGTTAACTGGCCTATAGGCAGAATCATCATGAGTTATTTCGCTTCCATTTATGTGCGCATGATTACCGGCATGCCCATCCAGGATACAACTGCTGGTTTTAAATGTTATACACGCAAAGTGCTTGAAACAATTGATCTCAATAAAATAACTTTTACGGGTTATGCTTTTCAGATTGAAATGAAATTTGCTGCATGGAAACTGGGTTTCAAAGTGGTGGAAGTTCCTATCATTTTTACTGACCGTGCCGAGGGAAAATCAAAAATGAGTGGAAGTATTTTTAAAGAAGCAATTTTTGGTGTGATAGGAATGAAAATAAAAAGCTGGTCATCAAATTACAGAAAGGAATAGTTGTAACACATTACCATTCAAAAATAAAAAAGAGCCATGTTTTTTCTACATGACTCACAAACTGCGACATAGCCAACTACGATAACAATCACACAAATAAAAATTATTTTCAGTGCCTTCATAAGAATACTTTAATTATTGATGAGGAATTGTGTCAGTGGTTGCCGGCATTGGTTCAGGTTGCTTAGGCATGCTTTCTGAAATTTGCTTAATACCCTTCAAGCCCTCATTAAACTGATCTTTCATCATGCTTTTCATAATCATACTCATGTATTTCATGAAAGGGTTTTTACTTTCCATGTTCATGTACCAGTTTACTTTTACTCCGTTACCTTCCTTATTAAAATCAAAACCTCCAACGGATTGCCCCTGTCCTTTGAAATCAAGTGCAGTCACAATTTTTTCATTCGGCACACTTTCAGTAATCGTTAAAGAACCCTCACCAGTTTTCTTACCCACCCAGCTAAAGCTTGCACCGTTGCCTGAAGGAATATCATTATAAGTTATCTGTGCTTCAGGTTCCATTTTTCTCCAAGGAGACCAAGCTTCCCAGTTATGCAAATTGTTAACCTGATCAAACACAATTTCTGTTGGGGCATTAATGATCATACTGCGCTCTACACGCATTTTAGATGGTAGGAATAACGATACCACCAGTAACACTGCGATAATTACTACTAAAACAATTAGAATTCGTTTTAAGATTTTCATGAGATATTGATGTTTAAGGGTTGAGATGCGAAACTAATAAATAATAACTGAGATTATGATTGTATGAATTAAAAGATGAAATTGAACCCATCTGTTCAATCAGTGGCTAAATTCGTTGCCATAAAATAAACGTATGCAAACAGTTGCTGTGATTGGTGGAGGAAGCTGGGCAACCGCACTCATTAAAATTTTATCGAACAATGCAGTGAATATTCATTGGTGGCTTCGCAATGGTGATGCTGTTGAATTCATTAATAAATATCATCACAACCCTAATTATTTAAGTGATGTGGAATTGGATTTGAATAAAATAAAGCCCACTTCTGTAATTGCTAATGCTGTTAAAGAATCATCAATTATTATACTGGCTGTGCCGGCTGCATTTTTAATGTCTTCGTTACAAGGAATTACTGGAAATGCATTTGAACAAAAAAATATTTTTTCTGCAATCAAAGGGATTGTGCCTGAGCATAATTTAATCGTTGGAGAATTTATAAACCGAACATATCAACTGCCGATTGAAAATATTGGTGTGATCACAGGTCCTTGCCATGCAGAAGAAGTGGCGATGGAAAAACTTTCATACTTAACTATTGCCTCTCAAAATACAGCAAATGCTTCCTCACTTGCATCCATGCTTAACTGCCGTTATATTAAAACATCTGTGTCAGATGATATTTACGGAACAGAATATTCTGCCGTTTTAAAAAATATTGTTTCCATTGCAAGTGGCATTTATCACGGTTTAGGGTATGGAGATAATTTTCAGGCAGTGTTGATTTCAAATGCGATACAGGAGATAAAAAGATTTGTTGATGCTGTTCATCCAATTAAGCGTGACATTAATGATTCTGCTTATCTCGGAGATTTATTGGTTACAGCTTATTCTCAATTCAGCCGTAACAGGACTTTCGGAAGTATGATTGGTAAAGGATACTCTGTTAAATCAGCACAGCTTGAAATGAATATGATTGCAGAAGGATATTATGCTTCCAAATGTATTCAGCAAATTAACAATCAATATAAAGTAAACATGCCCATTTGTTCTGCAGTTTATAATATACTTTATGAAAAAATCTCACCTCGCTTAGAGATGAAATTGTTGGCGGATAAATTAAGTTGATTTTATTTTTGATTATACTTCAATAAAATTCCTGTTTCATAGTGTCTGCCTGGCATGGCATAAAAAGCAATCATCTGATAATTTTCATCCCACACATTTTCAACTGTAAAATTCCATTGTAATAAAATATGTTTTAATGAAAATGTTTTTAGCAAACCCAGTTCTGCTACTGTATATGGAGTAAGAAATTGATTATTATCAGAAGTGACATAACGATAGCTTGTGTACGAATGATTATAATGCAATTCATAACCATGAAATATTATTGATGAAATAATTTTGGATTGAATACGTGGAGTGTAAATTAATTGTTTGTCAAGCGAAGCCATTGCATCGTTACGCACTTTCTCATTGGTAGATAAAACATATTCATAGTTTGCTTTACAGCGAAATGTAATTTTATTAAAAGTATACGCAAGTTGTCCAGATACTTCTAATCCACGTGACCAAACTCTGTTGACATTATCCGGTGACCATATTTGATTTTCACCGGGCAACCATATAATCCAGTTATTTATTTTGTTGTTAAATACACCGGTTTTCAACTCTATATCAATATTGTTTCTATTCAATAAAAAATTTAGCGAAGCATCCGATACAAAACCTTTTTCCGACTTCAGATTTTGATTACCTCCGGGTTGCCAGTATAAATCATTTAAAGTTGGCAAGCGATAAACAAAAGCTGCGTTTGCCTTAACAGAAAAATAATTTTTAAATAAATAATTAATTCCTGCAGAAGGTAAAAACGGAAGCTCATTTCCTTGTGCTAATTCCTTGCTTATGCCTAAGAGAATAGAAATACGTTTCCTCAATTTAAAAAGATAAGATCCTGATGGAGTCAACTGATCGCGGTATTTATAAAACTCATAACCGTCAGCACGCGCTTTGGTTTCATTTCCATTTATGCTGAATGTCAATTCATGATTTTTAAAGAGGTGAAAAAAAATACTGGCTTCAACAAGTGCAGTCATCGAATTACTTTTTGCTGTAAGCTTTGTTATCGAATCATTATAATTCAATTGTTCTGTTAGATAACCTGCATGTAAATTAAATGTGAAAAGTTTTTTGTTCAATTGCCAGTTTGCAGAGATGTGTGCATTGCGATCCTCCTGTTCAGCGGTGCTGATTGTTGCATTCATCAACGGAGGAATTTCTTTGAAGCTTTGAATATAAAAAGCATGAATGCCAAATTGATGATTACCCGTTTGAAATGTATTATCCTGCGAAAAACCATTTGTATAATATGCAGCATGTTTCTGATGCACAATTATTTTATCAAAATCAAATTCTCTACGAAAGGGAAAATTATTTTTTGATTGCTCATGATAATAACGTGTTTGGTTTGTAAATTTTTTTCCACCGTAACCAAGTGCAACTCCCTCACGAAAGTGATTAAAACTTCCGGCAGTGCTCAACAACTCAACACTTAATCCATTGTTGTAAATATTACTTTGTTTTAAATGAATGGCTCCTCCCAGCGAACCACTTCCGCCCAAAGGTCCATTGCCTCCATACTGCAACTTAATATTATCAGTAAGAAAAGCAGGAATGAGTGATAAATCTGCAACACCGTGCATAGGACTTTGAATGTTAAAACCATTCCAGTAAACTGCTGTGTGTGCTGCTGCACTTCCGCGCAATGATACAGTTGCCAATGCACCTGCTCCATACGATTTAACAAACAAACCCGATTCGCGATTGAGTAAATCAGCAATGGAAGAAGAGGTTAATCGTGAATAAGAAGAAGTGTCGAGCAACTCCGTATGCGATGTTGTTTGCTGCAAATCTGATTTTGTGCTACTGATAGTTACAGGTAGAAGATAGAGTGTAGTATCTGTAATTTGTGCATATGAGTTGCATACAATACTTGCAAGAAGAAATACAAAAAGAAAAAATCTGCGAATCATAAGAATGGTCAAAAATAAGACAGCTTGTTAACTTAATAATTTAATAGGAAAACTAACTTTCATTCACTTGTTTCAGATTCAGTATTTTCTTTTTAAAATATTAAAGTTTTTTGAAGGTAGTATTCAATCTGCGGTTGTTTAGATTGGTACTAAAAAGAAAGAGCGATGATTTATCAATGTAGGTTTTTGATTTCATCCTCTTAATGTGCTTTTCAACTAAATACGCCTGCCTGCTTTCAAGAGTATCTATGATGAGATACAATTGCCATGGCTTACCTCTCATGGAATACGAATTCTCATAAATTCCATTATTATGTTCCAAAAGTCTTTTTTCGGTATTGTCAGTAGTACCAATATAAAATCGGTTGAGTTTGATTGAATAAATAATATAGACGTAATACATTTCATAAAAAGAAAGAGCGATGATTTCTCACCGCTCTCGCTCCCCCTCCTGCCCCGATAGCTATCGGGGTCGAACCAGGGATTTAAATTCTAAAAA
>JANLZB010000082.1:0-18513 GCA_031366005.1 Bacteroidota bacterium
ATAGCAGCACCAATACCGCTTTCAGCAGCACCGAGGATTACTAATTTTTTGGCAGACATTTTTTATTTTTTATTCTTAAACTCTACGTCATTCAGGAGGAAACTTGTCATATAGCAGTAGGGACAGTTGTTAACGTAACACAGTTGTTGCAGCGAGCCATTGTTCTCTGCAAGGGCTTCCCTACAACTCAAACCTTATGTACTACTATTTGACAAGTTTCCTCCTGAATGACGATATACTGATTTTAAATGACGACTCATTTTCTTATCTAAGTTTTAATGTTACTACACTAAGTATCGCCAGCATAATTCCAATAATCCAAAACCGTGTTACAATTTTAGATTCGTGATAACCTGATTTTTGATAGTGATGATGCAAGGGCGACATCTTAAATATTCTTCTTCCTTCACCAAATTTTTTCCTTGTGTATTTGAAATAACTCACTTGCATTATCACCGAAAGATTTTCTACTAAAAAGATTCCGCATATCACCGGTATCATTAATTCTTTACGAATGCAGATTGCAAATGCAGCAATAATTCCACCCAACGCAAGCGAACCTGTATCACCCATAAACACTTGTGCGGGATATGCGTTGTACCACAAGAAACCCACACATGCTCCAACAAACGCACTCATGAAAACCATCAACTCACCTGCGTTTGGTATGTACATGATGTTGAGATAATTTGCAAATACGGTGTTACCCGAAACATAAGCGAACACTGCAAGAGTAGTTCCGATGATGGCTGATGTTCCCGTTGCAAGTCCATCAATTCCATCCGTAATATTTGCACCGTTGGATACTGCAGTTACAATAAGTGTAATGATGAGAATGAAAATAATCGGGAATAAATATTTTTTGTTTTCACCAGCCCAGTTTGCTAACACTGCATAATCAAACTCGTTGTTCTTTAAAAAAGGAATCGTTGTTATTGTTGACTTTACATTATCACCACTGAACAATGCGTTCTCTGAATCTTTTACATCATCAATTAAATTAGTCGTTCCATCCACTACTATTTTATGATGTTCCACCCGTTCACGCACAACAACATAAGGATTGAAATAAAGAATGCAACCAAGTATAATTCCCAAACCAACTTGTCCAACGAGTTTTGATTTTGCACGTAAGCCCTCTTTATCTTTCTTAAAAACTTTTATATAATCATCAATGAAACCAATCACGCCCAACCATATTGTGCAAATGATCATGATAACGATATACACATTGTCGAGTTTGGTAAATAATAATGTTGGAATCAAAATCGCAGAGAGAATAATCAATCCTCCCATTGTTGGTGTGCCTTGCTTTTTTGCTTGTCCTTCCAATCCTAAATCACGAATGGTTTCACCAACTTGCAGCTTCAATAAAAAATTGATGATGCGTTTACCAAGAATTACGGTGATGAATAAAGAAGTGATGATTGAAAGTGCAGCTCGCGTGGAGATGTAATGAAACGCTCCCATTCCCGGAAGGTTGGTGTGCTTGTCTAAATATTCAAATAAGTAATAGAGCATCAGTTGTGAATGGATAATGTTTCTTCTAACACTTGTTTATCATCGAAAGGATATTTCACTCCTTTAATTTCCTGATATTTCTCGTGACCTTTTCCTGCAAGCAGAATAATGTCGCCTTCTTGAGCAAGGTTCACGGCAACCTTCACCGCTTCCTTTCTATCCGTGATTGCCATTGCTTTTTTGAAATGTTGTGCAGGCACTCCTTGTTTCATTTGTTCAATAATGGTTTCAGGATTTTCGCTGCGCGGATTATCAGAAGTAAAAATTACTTTGTCGCTGTACTCACAAGCAATGGCTGCCATCTGCGGACGTTTGCCTGCATCTCTATCACCACCACAACCAATTACAGTTATTACTTTTTCATTCTTTGTTCGGATGTCGTTAATTGTTTTCAAAACATTTTGCAACGCATCAGGCGTGTGTGCATAATCAACAATGCCCGTTACTTTATTTTCTGAAACGATGTATTCAAATCTCCCTTCAGGCGGAGTGAGTTTGCTGAGTTCGGTTAATACTTCTAATTTATCTAATCCCATCAGCACTGCAGTTGCATACACGCCTAATAAATTATATGCGTTGAAACTTCCAATCAATTTGCAATACACATCATGTCCATCAATATTTAAAAGCAAGCCCGAAAAATTATTTTCCATCACACGTGCTTTGAAATCACTCATGCTCTTTAGCGAAAATGTTTTCACTTTGGCTTTGGTATTCTGCACCATGATGCCTGCATTCTTATCATCAATATTTACCAATGCAAAAGCAGTGTTGCTCAACACATCAAAAAAACCTTTCTTGGCTTTTATGTATTCATCAAATGTTTTGTGATAATCCAAATGGTCGCGTGTGATGTTGGTGAAAACGCCACCTTCAAAATGCAAACCACTGATGCGATGTTGCGCAACAGCGTGAGAACTCACTTCCATAAAACAATGCGTACAACCACTGTCAAGCATTTGTTTTAACAATGCATTGAGTTGAACAGGGTCAGGAGTGGTGTGCGTTGCAGGAACAATTTTATCGTTAATTAAATTCTCAACTGTCGAAAGCAATCCGCATGAATAATTTAAGTTGCGGAATAAATGATACAACAAAGTAGCTGTGGTTGTTTTGCCGTTCGTGCCTGTTATGCCAATCAATTTTAATTGCTGCGAAGGATTATCATAAAAATTACTGCTGATAAATCCTAAAGCAATTGCACTGTTTTTTACTTTGATATAAGTAACTGCTTCTGATTTTTGTTTTGGTAGCTCTTCGCATACAATTGCAATCGCACCATTCGCAATTACTTGTTCAATGTATGCGTGTCCGTCTGATTGCGTTCCGCGAACTGCAACAAATAAACAATCCTGATTTGCTTTGCGCGAATCAAAACACACTGCTGCAATTGCAATGTTCGTTGAACCGATTACTTCTTCGATTCCGGTTTTGTATAATAAATCGCGGAGCAAATTCATCAGCTTAACTCAATTATTATTTGTTGACCGCGCACTGCTTTCGCACCGGCATTAATTGATTGGCGTGTAACAGTTCCTCTTCCTACAGGCTTCACCATCAAACCTTGTTCTTCCAATAAATAAATGGCATCACGCAAACCCATTCCTTTCACATCCGGAACAGTATTATCTTTTATTTCAATTTCTTTTTTGTTTGAATTAACCCAACCAGTTTCATTCGTTTCGACAGGCAACATTAATTTGTGATTTACCGTGGCAAGTTGTTTTAAATTTCCTGCTTTTTGTTTTGGCAATCCCGCATACGTGGAGTCTGGAAATTGTTTCAGTTCATCGTGCATATCAATGTTCAGTGCATAAACCTTATCAGCAATTTCTTTAAACACGGGACACGCAACTGATGCACCGTAATAAACATCATTGCCCGGAGCATACACCACAACGATGCAACTGTAACGCGGTTTGTCAGCAGGAAAATAACCACAGAATGATGCCTGGTATTTCTTACCTTGTCCATCATTGTATCCTCCCGTACCTTGAGCAATCACTGCAGTTCCTGTTTTACCGGCAATAGTGTATTGCGCATGTTTGATGTGCGATGCAGTACCACTCTTCACCACCTCTTCTAATAATAATTTTGCTTTTGCAAGAGTTGACCTGGAGCAAATAGAATCAGAAAGAACTTTTGTTTTAAATGATTTAACAAGCACTCCTTTATTACGTACCTCTTTTACAAAAAGCGGTTGCACCATCTTACCATTATTGGCAACAGCATTATAAAAAGTAAGCAGTTGAAGCGGTGTCAGTCGCGTTTCATAACCAATGGAGATGTATGGTAATGAAATATGACTCCAGGCTTTATCATGTGTGTCTTTTAAACGAATGGCACTTTCACCTTCAATCTGTACTCCAAGCGGATCGCCAATATGTAACTTATGCAAGCGGTCAATAAATGATTGCGGATTGCGTGAATAATATTTGGTAATGATTTTTGATATTCCCACATTACTTGATGTTGCAAACGCATGCAACATAGTCATGTGGCTCTCTCCTTCGTGTGCATCACGCAGTATCACTCCGTTTGTATAGGAAATCCTTCCATGCTGAACATCCACATCCTCATCAAGATCCACATAACCATCTTCCATTGCAGCCATCATTGAAGCCAGCTTGAAAGTTGATCCCGGCTCAGTGCTCTGACCAATTGCATAGTTATAATCTTCGTAGTAGGCACCAAAGTTGTTCCGCTTCAGATTGGCAATTGCTTTAATATGTCCTGTTGCAACTTCCATCAGCACGGCACAACCCATATCTGCATTGTGTTCAATCAACTGACTTTGCAATGCATTTTCAGCTACGTCCTGCAAATTCAAATCTATAGTGGTAATTACATCGCTTCCATCCATTGGCTCCACTTCGTTTTCATTGTTTACGGGCTTCCACACATTGCCTGATAATTTTTGCATCAATCGCTTTCCCTCTACACCTTGCAGGTATTTATCAAAGGAGCCTTCAATACCAACAGGAGTAACTTTTTTATTGTCCACTTTAAAACCAACTGTGCGTGATGCCAGTGTCTTAAATGGTTTTTCTCTCTTGCTTAACTGATCAACGATCAATCCGCCTTTATATCTGCCTAACCTAAACAATGGTAATTTGTACAATGCTTTTTGTTCATTGTAACTGATATTTCGTTTCAATAAAAAATAGCGGTCACCCTCTTTACGCGCCTGTTTTAAAATGCGTTTGTATTCGTTTGGGGTTTTATCTTTAAAAAGTTTTGAAAGAGAAAAAGAAAGTGAATCCACTTTATCATTGAACATTGTCTTATCAATTCCCGGTGCATTCAAATCAATATGTACATCATAACGTGGAAGGGATGTTGCAAGCAAGCTACCATCGGCAGCATAAATATTTCCGCGTGATGGTTCAATGCTAACATAACGTATTGTTAAACTATCTGCTTTAGCTTTCCAGTAAGCACCCTCGCCAAACTGCAACTGTCCTACACGAAAAACAATAGCAGCACCAAAGAGTATAAACCCGATGTTCACGAGATAAATTCTCCAGAGTATGTCTTTTTTATTTTCAGGCATTGCTTAGTTTACGGTTTACGGTTTACAGTTTTTTAAGATATGGTTATAATTTTTTCCTGTATACTGCTGCTGCAACTCTATTTTAAAACTATTTTCTGTTTTCTACTCCCCTAACCACTATCTTTTTAGGAGCCATCATTGATTCTTTAATTCCATACGGTTCAAGCGATGCCGCTACTTCCGTTTGTTTACTCTTAACCATCAACTCTGTTTTTGCACTAATGTATTCTGCGCGCATCTCTTTTATTTCCTTGTTTGTTTTATCAATATCACGAATGGTGCGCTCTGCCACATAACTGTTTGCGATGTACAGCACTGCTATTCCCGTAAGGAAAAACATAAATGGCATTATTTGCAGTATCGCTTTTTTATCAAGGTAACCGAACACATTGAGCGCTTTGATAAACCTTCGTGCGCGTTTGTTTTGCTTTGATGGTTTTGCCTTCTCAATAACCGGCTCCGGTGCTTTGGGTTCTTTTATTCGATTCATTTTATTCTGCTTTCAACTCTATACTTTATACTCTTTCTGCAACTCGCAACTTCGCGCTGCGACTTCTTGTATTCCGTTTTAATTCTTCTTCCGTAGGTGTAATCGGTTTCTTACTGATTGCTTTAAAAGACACATTCAATGTGTTACCGAATAAATCCTTCTTGAGCTCGCCCTCCACATTTCCCGTAACAATAAAATTCTTAACTAATCTATCCTCCAGCGAGTGATATGAAATCACAACTAATCTTCCTCCTTTCTTTATCAATTGAGGACACTGTGAAAGCAATTCGCGTAAAGCACCCAACTCATCGTTGACTTCTATTCGTAATGCCTGGAATACTTGTGCGTGATATTGATGTTGTTTGTCTTTCGAAACACAATTAGCAATCGCTTGCTTGAGTTCATCAATGGTTTCTATGGCTTTTTTATTTCTTGCATTCACAATAGCAGCAGCAAGTGTTTTTGAGTTTCTTATTTCTCCAAAAGCAGAGAAAACCGTTGTCAGTTCTTTTTCTGAATAAGTATTAACAACCTGTGCTGCTGTCAGCTTATCATTTTGATTCATACGCATATCTAATGATGCTTCAAAGCGTGTAGAGAAACCGCGGACAGGTTCGTCAATCTGATGAGAGGAAATGCCAAGGTCGGCAAGCAAGCCATCCAGCGGAAGTGCATTCAGTTCCTCCAGATGTTGCAGCATATTGCGGAAATTATCTCGCACCAGCGTAAACCGTTGGTCAGCCACCGCGTTTGCTGTAACATCTGCATCGTGATCGAAACCGATTACTTTTCCGTTTTTCAAGTGCTTTAAAATTTCTTTAGTATGTCCCCCTCCCCCGTAAGTAGCATCTGCATAAATGCCGTTGGGTTTAATGTTGAGCGCTTCAATGCACTCCTGCAACAAGACTGGCTCATGATACTTCACCGGTGCCGTTTGATTTATTAATCCTGTTCTTGCCCATCACATCCTCAGCCAATGTTTCATACCCGTCAGGCGCATCGTTAAACAATGTTTCATATTGATCCGGTGCCCATAGTTCAATCTTATTGTTGCGTGCAGCTAACACCAGGTCTTTATCAATGCCGGCAAACTCAAGCAGTCGTTTAGGTAACAATATCCTGCCGGTGTTATCCATCTCCAGTTCTGTTGCACCACGATGGAAGTAGCGTACAAACTCGCGGTTCTTCTTCACAAACTCATTCAGCTCATTTACATCGGCACTTATTTTTTGCCACTCGTTCATCGGGTAAAGCACCAGGCATTTTTCAAAGCCGCGGTTAATAACAAATTTTTCCTGGGCTTCGGGTGACAGTTGTTTCCGAAGAGTTGCAGGCATCATCAATCTCCCTTTGGGATCCAGCTTGCAATCAAATTCTCCGAGAAAGGATGACATGTTGAGTTATGAGTTATGAGTTATGAGTTGCAGGTTTCTCACTCTTAAAATCATTGCACTTTTCATTATCGGGGCTAAGGTAAATCAAATTTTACCACAATTTACCACTTCCTACCACTTTTTGTTTAAAACTTTTTGAAAGGGGTAAAAATTGTGTTGATGCAGCTATTTATTTTTCTCTGGATATTGGGTGATACCGTAAATTCAAGTTGATTGGATTCTAATAATTGTTTATACCCTATCAATATCCATTTATAGTACAAACCACATTGCTTGTTATTATTCTTGTAATCAAAAAAGAATACATTTACCGCCTCAATTAATCCCACAACCCCTTACTCTCTATGGAAACATTAAATACTTCAGAAAAAAAGGAGTACAAGCTTAGCTTTGATGGAAGCGGAAGCGAGTACTTCGGAATTGTTATTGTTAACTGGTTGCTTACAGCAATTACGCTTGGTATCTATTACCCTTGGGCTAAAGCCAATCAGTTAAAATATTTGTACGGTGCTACGTCACTTAATGATGACCGGTTTGCATTTCACGGTACAGGAAAAGAAATGTTTAAAGGTTTTATTAAAGCTATTATTCTATTTATAGTTGTTTATGGAATTTTCTTTTGGCTGATATCCATGCGCATGCCAGTGGCTGCTATCCTTTTTTTGTATGCTGCAATACTTGGTATTATTCCCATTGCGATTCATGGCTCTTACCGTTACAGAATGTCAAGAACATCATGGCGCGGGATACGCTTTGGATACAGGGGGAACCGAAAGGAACTGTTCATTAATTTTTTTAAATGGATTTTCTTTACAGTTATAACTTTTGGTATTTACGGTGCATGGCTGTCAATAAACCTTCGTAAGTACCTGTTGGGCAACGTACGGCTTGGAAATATGTCGTTAAATTATAAAGGAAAGGGTGCAGATTATTTTGTACTTAATCTTAAAGGTTATTTCCTTTCTATCATTACCCTTGGGATTTATATTTTCTGGTGGCAGAAAAACCTTTTCGGATATTATATAAATAATCTCAGTGCAGAGAAAGATGGAAATGAAATAAAATTTAAATCCACTGCAACAGCAGGAGATTTTTTTAATTTAATAATGGTAAACCTACTTATTCTTGTATTTACACTTGGTATTGGTTATGCATGGGTGGTGACCAGAAGCATGAATTTTTTAATGAACAAAATTGAGATGGAAGGCGATATTGACCTTGATTCACTTGCACAAACTGAAGACGTTTACACCGATGCAACTGGTGAAGATGTGGGGGATATGCTTAATCTTGATTTAGTAACCTGATGCAAAAGACAAAAGGAGTTTTTTATGACGGTCTTTCATCCAGCCCTCAATCACTGGAAATAATACTGGATAAAGAAAACTCTTCGATTGTCTTTAATATTATTTCCGAAAACCTAAGTTGGAAATTAGATGAAATACTTGTTGAACAAACAGGATCTAATGTAGAAATAAGGTCATCTGCTGGAAAGCAACTACAGTCAATAAAAATTAGCGATCCGGAATTTATTCTGCAACTTAAAAAAATCAGGAGAGAAAAAAGACTTACAGGATTTTATCACCGGCTTTTAGATTTAGGTTTTCGTACACATGCAATTATTGCAATATGTATTCTTGCAGCTATAGGAATTGGTTATGTTCTGCTGCTTCCATGGATTGCCGAAAGAGCTGTAGTTTTTATTCCCGATAGTTATGACAATAGTATAGGCACTGCTTTTTTTGAACGATATATAGATTATACAAGTATTGATTCTGTAAAAACCAAAGCGCTAAAACAATTTGCTTCACAACTTAATTTAAATAATACTAAAGAGATAAAGTTTACTGTGGTTCGGTCAAAAACAGTAAATGCTTTTGCTCTTCCTGACGGCAACATAATTGTTTTTACAGGGATCATTGAGCTAATGATGGACTATGATGAATTGGCCGCACTGATAGGTCATGAAGTAGCACATGTAAACAACCGCCATTCGATGAAGATGATGTGCCGAAATCTTGCAGGATATTTTTTTCTCTCTGCTGTGCTTAGCGATGTGAATGGAATTATGGCTGTTATAGGAGATAATATTCACACGTTGCAGTCGTTAACTTATTCGCGAAATTTTGAGCATGAAGCTGATGCTGAAGGTTTAAAAATGCTTGTTGCCAATAAAATTAATCCAAAGGGTATGTCTAAACTGTTCAAACGGCTTCAGGCAAAATATGTTGATATCGTACCGGAATTTTTAAGCTCGCATCCAATTACGGAGAACAGGATAAAGTTTATTGATAAAACAATTTCAGGAACTAAACCACTGATAATTGACCATCCCAAACTTCATACAATTTTTCTCCAAGTGAAAGGTGATTAGCCTGTGAAATACTGTCCTGTTGAGGATTATATTTCTTCACGTTGCCTTACTTAATAAAAGTAAAACCAAGTGTTTGAATTCATAAATATTATTTTACTAAAATTCTTTTTCGTGGCAGCACTATTAGATAATAAATCGCAACAGATATTATCCCTGCAGCAAAAAAGAGGGTTGCTAAAGGGCGTAAAGTATCATCGTAAAAAAACTCCCCGATCATCCATATTGAATTAGCCATAATCCAAAAACTAACAGCAAGATTATGTAAAAATTCTCCGGTATTTTTACGACTTAGCCAGGTGATGTGCAATGCAACACTGATAGTAGGTATTATCATAATTACCCCTCCCGTTTTCCATAGCATTACCCAGCAGGTATCTTTTAATAACCATAATACTATATGAAGGTTCTCGTATTCGCGTATATTTTTAAGATTAATCATTTTGCAGGATTTAATTTAAAGCATTTGCTTTCGATAATCCTGCGAATATAATTAGTTTACTTTCCGGAGTAATAATCAACGGATAGCAAGATTGAAAATTGATTTTTTATTTGATTACGATTAACCAGAAAGTAAACAGACTCCTTTGAATTGATTACAGAATTCCATTTCCATTTATTAGATAAGCCAAGATTTAAAACTTAGCTTATCTAATAAAAGAATTTATCAGCATCAACTGGTTAACTTTTTTTCATATCAGGAGGAGGCAATGGGTCAGGCACTTTATTCGATATTGGTGGTAATGATTTGAGGTAAGTAAATATAGCTCTCAGGTCTTCATCGGTCATTTGCCTGTAATTCTGCCAAGGCATAGGAGGTAACAATGTGCGTCCTGATTCAATACCCATAAACTTACCAGTACGCATTATTTTTATGAACAATTCAGGTGTCCATGCACCAGTGCCTGTCTCGTTATCAGGAGTGAGGTTTACAGGAAATGAAACTCCCCACAGGCCCGTCCATGCGGTCAGGTCCTGCGCGCCCATAACCCATTTACCGGGGGCAAGTTCACTCTGTTTAATTTCAGGCAGTTTACTGTCAGCCGGATGACCTGACAATCTTCTTGTTGAATCAACAACCGGGCCTTCAGCTGTCATAATTTTTGGTGAATGACAATCATCACATACACAAAGAGCTACCAGATAACGACCTCGGTCAATTTCACTCTGATTGGACATGAGTTGAGCTGCGGTACTGTCACCCGGGTGATTCGTAGAATTGGTGTCAGCATTTTCAACTTTGTTTTGTGTGCAATGTGTTAACAACGCGATGCAAGAAATAATAAGAAGGGAAGTAAGGATTGTTTTTTTCATTTGAATAATGATGTATTAAGGTTAATTTATACAATCAATGGGAAAATACAAATGTAATTTTTTTCCCTTATCTCAAATGAAGAAAATTTAAAACCTATGTCCCTAAACTTTTGAGATGTGATCAGGCAAATAAAATCTCAAAAAATCTATGTGAAACAATAAAAAAACAATCCACCGCAGATTTATTTATGAGAAAACAATTAAAGAAGGATGAAAAAAATAAACCTTAAAATGAGTTGAACAGTTAGAGTTAAACTGCAATCCTTATCCCAATGACTTGAGCCAGGTGATCACTTCATCCCGGGTTTTACCCAGCTTTTGCTGGATGCGTCCTACCAGTTCGTCATCCTTTCCTTCTTCATAACGTAGATCATCATCGGTGAGGTCAGCATGTGCTTGTTTCACTTTGCCTTTCATTTCGTTCCACTTGCCTTTTAATTCGAGCTTATCCATAGTTTATATTTTTTTTAGTAATCTTAATTAAAAGTATGTGCCACCCTGATGCTGTATAATTTAATTCTGATTGTGATTATTTTATTTTTTTGTCGTTGCATGTTGTATAATTGGTCAGGGGGTTTCATACCTCTGTCGAACTTATATTTTCTCTATTTCAATTTACTTAGATTTGTTAACTCTCAAAAGTTTATCTTTTAATTTACGTCTTATGAAAAAATCATTCAATACAAAACTATTTTTAACAGCAGCACTTCTTATTTCAAGCCTATGTTACAGCCAGAAAAAACTTAAATCCGTACAGGAAAAAAGTGATTCGCTCAAAGCCGAAACATTTAAAGGTCTCAGCTTTCGCAGCATTGGTCCTGCGGTTACTTCAGGACGTGTGGTTGATTTTGCAGTAAATCCTACGAATAAAAAAGAATATTTTGTTGCTGCTGCTTGCGGTGGTGTATGGAAAACAAGCAATGCTGGAATTACTTATGATCCCGTTTTTGATAATGAAGGTTCATACTCCATCGGTTGCGTTCGTATTGATCCGACTAACACAAACGTAGTATGGGTTGGCTCAGGTGAGAATAATAACCAGCGAAGTGTTGCTTATGGTGATGGAGTATATAAATCTGTTGACGGTGGCAAGAGTTGGAAAAACATGGGATTGAAAAATTCTGAACATACAGGTATGATTGCAATTGATCCGAAAAATACTGATGTTGTTTATGTAGCAGCTTATGGTCCTCTTTGGAAAGAAGGTAGTGACCGTGGTATTTATAAAACTATTGATGGAGGAAAAACATGGAAACACATTTTATCAGTAAGTGAAAATACCGGCTTTAATGAAATACATATTGATCCGCGAAACAGTAACGTGTTGTATGCGTGTGCACACCAGCGAAGAAGACAGGTGTTTGCTTATATAAGCGGTGGTCCTGAATCAAATATTTATAAGAGTATTGATGGCGGAACAACATGGGATACTTTGAAAACAGGTTTGCCGGATGGTGATAAAGGAAGAATAGGGCTTGCCATTTCACCGGTTAATCCTGATTATGTGTATGCTATTGTTGAAGCTACCGCTAAGAAAGGTGGAGTGTTTCGTTCAACAAATCGCGGAGCAACGTGGGAAAAAATGAGTGACAACACAACAGCAGGAAATTATTACCAGGAAATATTTTGTGATCCTAAAGATGTGAACAAAGTTTTTTATATGGATTTCTGGGTGAATGTTTCATTGGATGGAGGAAAAACATTTAAGAAGATTGGTGAGAAACACAAGCACGTGGATAATCATGCATTATGGATTGATCCTGATGATACGCAACATTTACTGGTGGGATGTGATGGCGGTGTTTATGAAACATACGACTTCGGAGCTAACTGGCAATTCAAAGCAAACCTTCCTGTAACGCAGTTTTATAAAGTTGCTGTGGATAACAGTTCACCGTTCTATTTTGTTTATGGAGGCACACAGGATAACCAATCACTGGGTGGACCGGCAAGAACAATCAGCGCCAATGGAATCACCAATGCCGATTGGTTTGTTACGCAGGAAGGAGATGGTTTTGAATCGCAGGTTGATCCCGATGATCCGAATATTGTGTATGCCCAATCACAGTATGGAGGCCTTGGTCGTTATGATCGCAAGAGTGGAGAATCTGTTGACATTAAACCTGTGGAAGGAGAAAATGATTCTGCGTTAAGATGGAACTGGGATTCACCACTGCTGGTTTCAACACACAAACACACCCGGTTATATTTTGGAGCAAATAAATTATTCCGCAGTGATGACCGCGGTAATTCATGGACCGTTATAAGTGGTGATCTTTCAAGACAGCTTGACCGGAACAAATTGCCAATAATGGGAAAAGTATGGAGTGTAGATGCAGTTGCAAAAAATCAATCTACCGATTTTTACGGACAGCTGGTTACCATAGCTGAAAATTATTTTGATGAAAATAATTTACTGGTTGGCACTGATGATGGGTTGATTCAAATTACAAATGATGGTGGGAAAAGCTGGTCGCGCATTGATCATTTTCCCGGAGTGCCTGATCACACTTATGTAAACCAGATCATTGGATCACAACATGATAAAAATACTTTCTATGCTGCCTTTAATCATCACCGTTATGGCGATTTCAAACCTTATTTATTTAAAAGTATTGATGGTGGAAAAACATGGACATCTATCAGTGGCAATCTTCCACTAAGAGGAAGTGTTTATACAGTGGCAGAAGATCACGTGAATCCTCACTTGCTTTTTGCAGGAACTGAATTTGGTGTTTACTTTACCGTGGATGCAGGAAGACAATGGATTCAACTGAAAGGAGGTTTACCAACAGTTGCTGTTCGTGATATTGCGATTCAGCAACGCGAAAATGATTTGGTGCTTGCAACTTTCGGAAGAGGATTTTATGTGCTTGATGATTATTCTCCATTGCGCACGTTCAAGCCCGAAGACCTTAAAAAAGAAGCATTGATTTTACCTGTTAAAGATTCATGGATGTTTATTGAATCGAGAAAAATTGGTGCACCGTTAAAAGGATTCCAGGGAGAAAGTTTTTATTCAACGCCAAATCCTCCGGTGGGTGCAGTGTTTACTTATTATCTTAAGGATGATATTAAAACGATAAAAGAAAAAAGACAGGAGATTGAAAAAACAAAAGTTAAAGATGGATCGCCTGTCTATTATCCAACATTCGATTCTCTTCGGTTAGAGGACAATCAACCTGAGCCTTATTTATTATTTACAATTACAGATTCAAAAGGAGATGTTATTCGCAAATTAAAAACAGCAGCTAAAAAAGGAATACAACGAATCACATGGAACTTCCGCTATGCCGCATCAGGACCTGTTGAATTTAAAACACCTGATCCAACAAATCCATATGATCAACCTGAATTGGGTTATCTTGCATTACCCGGAACATATAATATCTCCATGAGCAAGTTTGAAGATGGTAAACTAACTGAGCTGGTAACTTCGCAGCCCTTTATTACCAAACTTTTAAACAACGCAACACTGCCTGCTGTTGATAGAAAAATAGTGGAAGAGTTCAGTAGCAAAGTGAGTGAGCTAAGAAGAGTTACTGCAGCAGCGGATAATTACAGAACAGAATTGGTTAATAAAATCAAGTACATTAAAACCGCACTTATTGATGCGCCTTCAGGTTTGCAGGAATTAACCGGCCAGGTATATGCAATTGAAAAAAGATTGATTGTTGTTGATACAAAAATGAATGGTGACGCCACTCTTGTAAAGCGTGAGTTTGAAGTTGCTCCATCTATCAAAGGACGCATTGGTGCCATACAAGGTTCACTGTGGACAACCACAGCTGCTCCAACACAAACATCTATCAGTTCCTATGAAATAGCTTCTAAACAATTTGAAAAAGTGATGGAAGAAATAAAATCAATTGATACAGAGATTAAGAAAGTAGAAATTGCTCTTGAACAAAGTAAAGCTCCTTATACTCCCGGAAGATTGCCTGTAAGAATGGAAAAGTAAATTCCAATAAAGAGCAAATAATGCAGTATTTAAATTTACTATTTCAGCAACAGTTGTCAGATTATTTTAAATCTATCTGCATCCATCATCACAGGAAACGCAGACCGATACTTAGTAAGTTCCTTATAAGACAACTCCACTGTTTCAATTCCTTTTTTATTTCGTTTCAATTTACTGATTGGTTTTCCAAGAGGATCTAATACTACACTTTCTCCATTATGATCCATTCCATTACCATCTTTACCTACACGATTAACTGCTGCAACATAAGATTGATTTTCTATAGCGCGTGCAATTAACAACTGGTTCCATGCGTGGCTACGTACCGCAGGCCAGTTAGCAACATAAAGTAATAAATCAAAATCAGCATTTCCATTTTGATCTAACTGATTGCGGCTCCAAACTGGAAAACGAAGATCATAACATACCAGCGGACAAATATTCCATCCTTTGTGATTGATCAACACACTTTCAGTGCCTGCAGTGAAAACACCGTTCTCTTTTCCCATTCTGAATAAATGCCGTTTGTCATATTGCTCATAACTCCCATCCACATTCATCCAGATAAAACGATTGTGAAATTTAGTCTTTTCTGTGATGATCAGGCTTCCGCAGACAGCACTGCTTAATGCGTGAGCAACTTCTGCCATCCACTGCATTGTTAATCCTTCCGGCTTCTCCGCTAATGCAGAAGCATTCATGCTGAAACCTGTGTTAAACATTTCAGGCAATACAATTAAATCTGTCTCATTTCTTTTTAATGCACTCAATATTTTAGAAAACTGATTCAGATTTTTTATTGGTTGTTCCCAATGCAACGAAGTTTGCACTAATGTTATGTGAAGATTTTTTGGTGAAGCCATAGATATCGTTTAGAAAACAAAGTTATTTAAAGTACTTCGCAATGAGGAAACGGATATTATTTCACCGCTCTTAGCTTCTCTGCTGCTTTCTCCAATGTTGCATTATCTTTCGCAAAACAAAAACGTAATACTTTATTATCAACCGGCACATTATAAAAAACAGAAACAGGAATGGATGCAATCCCCGCTTCTTTTGTTAAACGTATTGCATAATCAGTGTCTTTCTCTTTGGTGATCTTACTATAATCCAACAATTGAAAATAAGAGCCTGAACATGGAAGCGGTTTAAACTTTGAACCTGCAATTAATTCTAAAAAATAATCACGCTTCTGCTGATAGAAATTATTTAAGCCCGAGTAATTTTTTGCATCCTTCATGTGTTCAGCCAATGCATGTTGCAATGGTGTGTTTACAGAGAAAACTTCAAACTGGTGAACCTTTCTGAACTCACTCATTAACTTTTCAGGAGCCAGGCAATAGCCCATCTTCCATCCGGTAGCATGATAAGTTTTACCAAACGAGTAAACAATAAAACTGCGTTCAGCTAATTTAGGATAACGTGCTATGCTTTGGTGTTCATATCCATCAAAAATTATATGCTCATACACTTCATCACTCAAAATAATTATATCAGTGCTGGCAGTTATTTTTTCCAACTGCTGCATATCCTTTGCAGTGAGAATGCTGCCTGTTGGATTATGCGGTGTGTTAATGATAATCATGCGTGTCCGCTGGTTGATCAGTTTTTTTACTTCATTCCAGTTGATACGAAAATCAGGAGCTTGTAAATGCACATGAATCGGAATACCACCTGATAATTCAATAGCCGGCACATAACTGTCATAGGCAGGTTCAAACACTATTACTTCATCACGTTCATGAATGATGGAGGTTATCGCAGTATATAATGCCTGTGTTCCACCTGCAGTAATGGTAATTTCTTTTTCAGGATGATAAGTGGCAGAATAAAGCGCATTCATTTTTTCTGAAATACGCTCACGCAACTTCATCACACCCTGCATCGGTGCATATTGATTGAAGCCATCCTTCATGTACTTATTGATGAGCTTAATCAATTCAGGAGAAACATCAAAATTTGGAAACCCCTGGCTGAGATTTATTGCGCCTGTTTCATTGGCAAGTCCGCTCATGATTGCAAAAATGGTTGTACCTGCCTTGGGTAATTTACTTTTTATAGCTCCTTTGTATTCCGGCATAATGAGTAGTTAAATTGATTTAACGCAAAGACGCAAAGAATTTATCAACTATATTTATTTGCTTAGCGTCTTTGCGCCTTTGCATTAGAAAAACCCCCACCATAAAAATTACACTAGTGTAATATCAAACTGAACGAGATCAATAAATTCCTGTACACGTTGATCCACTTCTGTTTCATTCAGATCAATGATGCGCTCCAATCCAAATTTCTCTACACAAAACGAAGCCATTGCAGAACCATAAATCACCGCACGTTTCATACTTTCAAAAGAAATATTATTCATGCTGCTCAGATATCCGATAAATCCTCCTGCAAAAGTATCTCCTGCACCTGTAGGATCAAAAACCTCTTCCAACGGCAGTGCAGGAGCGAAGAATACATTCTTTTCATGAAACAACAATGCTCCATGTTCTCCTTTTTTAATAATGAGATATTTTGGTCCCATCGTTAAAATTTTCCTGGCAGCCTTAACCAGGGAAAATTCTCCGGTTAATTGACGCGCCTCTTCATCATTGATAGTAAGCACATCTACCAGTTTTATTGTTTCCAACAAATCTTCCATTGCTGTTTCCATCCAAAAATTCATGGTATCCATCACAATTAGTTTCGGACGTTTATGCAAACGCTCAATCACTTTTTTCTGAATGCTCGGCATCAGGTTGCCCACCATCAGGTATTCACAATTCTGGTAAGCGTCCGGAATAACAGGATCAAAAGTGCTTAATACATTCAGTTCAGTAGCCAAGGTGTCGCGCGTATTCATGTCCGTGTGATATTTACCTGACCAGAAAAAAGTTTTTTCACCTGTTTTTATCTGCAGACCGTCCGTATTAATTCCCATGTTTTGCAATTGAGAAATAGTTTGTTTTGGGAAATCCTCTCCTACAACCGACACCAGGTTTATTTTGTCTATAAAATAAGAAGCGGAAACACCAATATAAGTAGCTGCACCACCTATTATTTTATCTGTTTTTCCAAAAGGAGTTTCGATAGCATCAAAAGCTACAGTACCGATTACAAGAAGGCTCATGTGGGAAGTTTAATGTTTAAGTTTCAAGTTTAAAGTTAAAGCCCGCAAAGCTATAAACAATACTCAGCACTGATGAATGAAATACTGGACTAAAACGGAAAAATTTTCGCTCATGGTGCAGTTTATTGAAATAAAAATTTATTTTTGCCCTCCCATTAAACAATGCGTGATTACACGTGTTCTAGTCCTGGCTGTTGTCAAGACGGATTGAGTTAAGAAAAATATTATTCTCCGGTAATTCAGCATCGGAGATATTTCAAAGAGGATTTATTCCTCCTTAGCTCAGCTGGTTAGAGCACATGACTGTTAATCATGGGGTCCCTGGTTCGAGTCCAGGAGGGGGAGCGAGAGCGGTGAGAAATCATCGCTCTTTCTTTTTATGAAATGTATTACGTCTATATTATTTAGTTAATCAAACTCAACCGATTTTATATTGGTACTACTGACAATACCGAAAAAAGACTTTTGGAACATAATAATGGAATTTATGAGAATTCGTATTCCATGAGCGGTAAACCATGGCAAGTGTATCTGGTCATAGAAAACCTTGAAAGCAGGCAGGCATATTTAATTGAAAAGCATATTAAGATGATGAAATCAAAAACATACATTGAGAATCTTAAGAAATACCCGGAAATGATTAAGCATCTTGTGTTAAAATATAAAGACAAATGAATTTTTTTAGAATTTAAATCCCTGGTTCGACCCCGATAGCTATCGGGGCAGGAGGGGGAGCGAGAGCGGTGAGAAATCATCGCTCTTTCTTTTTATGAAATGTATTACGTCTATATTATTTA
>JANLZB010000014.1:0-4434 GCA_031366005.1 Bacteroidota bacterium
CCATAAAACTGCATGTGCAATGCACTAAAAGCAATCGCTGAAAGAATAATTCCTGCATGCTTGTTTTTTGTTAAATCAATCATTAACCGTTGCATCGCTCCTCTGAATAATAATTCTTCACCAATAGCGGGTAACAATGCAATAACAAACAGGTTAACTGCGAGTCCTGAATAACTGGAAGTTTCTAAAAATACTTTTGTCAATTCTGTAGCACGGTCTTCTGCATTCCTCATCCATTCCTCAATACTTTTTAATGCGGATGGCAATGTTAAATGCTGATTTAGTTCATTCATCCAGTTGATGAGCGGACCTGAAAAAACAATTGTTATTATCACCAAAAAAACAGTAATCCATGCAACGCGTGAATTTAGTTTTAACCACGCCAGATAATTTACGTCAAACAAAACTGCTGCTGCAATAACTGGAATTATAAATAGCCCGATAGCAGAAAATGCCTGCATTAACTTAAGCGTATTAATTACCTGCGGATTCTCAGTGTCATTCATAATAGCGGGATTGCTTAATGGATTCACTCCATAAAACATGGAACTAAACAATCCGCCCAGGAGCGTAAAAATCACCACAAAAAACAGTGCAAAGCCCACTAAAACCAGCAACTTCCGGTAAGGTGAACGGTGGGCAAGCAATCCGCGAAACATCATTTTCCAGTAAATTTGTGCGAAGATAAAATAGTAGTTTATATTAATTTTTTAAATGGTAAAGATTGGCAACATACAGCTCAGCGATTTTCCGCTTTTGCTCGCTCCTATGGAGGATGTAAGCGATCCGCCTTTCCGATATGTATGCAAGCAAAATGGTGCTGATCTCATGTACACGGAATTCATCAGTAGTGAAGGGCTTATCCGTGATGCTGCTAAAAGTGTGCAAAAGCTTGACATTTTTGAATATGAACGTCCCATTGGCATCCAGCTTTTTGGAAGTGATATTGATAGTATGCGCGAAGCAGGCATTATTGCCGATCAGGCAAATCCTGATTTAATTGATATTAATTACGGATGTCCTGTAAAAGCTGTGGCATGCAAAGGAGCAGGTGCTGCCTTGTTGCAGGATATACCTAAGATGGTTTCAATGACTGCTGAAATCGTAAAAATTGCCAACCGTCCTGTAACTGTTAAGACACGTTTAGGTTGGGATGACAACACAAAAAACATTGTGGAAGTTGCAGAGCGATTGCAGGATGTAGGCATACAGGCGTTAAGCATACACGGACGCACACGTGCACAGATGTACAAAGGAGGAGCTGACTGGGAACTCATTGGCGCTGTTAAAAACAATCCACGCATACATATCCCGAATTTTGGTAATGGAGATGTAGATTCACCTGCAAGAGCGCTCGAAATGAAAAATATTTATGGTGTGGATGGAGTAATGATCGGCAGGGCTTCCATTGGCAACCCCTGGATATTTAATGAGATCAAACATTTTATAAAAACGGGCGAGGTGTTGCCTCCGCCTGATATACAGCAGCGCGTGGAAGTCTGCAAAACACATCTTGATAAATCCATTGCATGGAAAGGAAACATCGTTGGCATATTAGAAATGCGCAGGCACTATTCCAATTATTTTAAAGGACTCGATCATTTTAAAGAGTATCGTATGAAGCTTGTAATGTCTTCAAGCTATGATGAAATCTGTGATACGCTAAATGAAATAAGTCTGCACTATTCCAGTGAAAATGCATTTCAACCTGTAGTTGTTATATAGAGGTTTTGATTCGCTTATATAAGTGAATTACTCCACCTCCATAAAATCAAAGCATCCGGCAAATTGTGGTTTAATAACGAGTTCTCCTTTTTCATTTATGTATCCCCAACTGCCATTAATTTTTACACGGGCAAACCCGTTATGAAAATCTTCTCCTTTTGCAATATTCAGGTTTTCAAAAAGAAAGTTTCCTTTTTTATCAATGTATTTCCAGTCTCCTTCATGGTTGAGTGACAAATCAGCACTGTTGTTGAGTCTTACACGTGCAATTCCATTTATAAAATCCTCTGCATAGTCAAACTTAGGTTCAATCAACCATGATCCATTATTCTTTATATATCCCCATAATTTTTTTCTCACACGTGCTGCGCCATCTGAAAAGTCTTCAGCATTCTGAAAAAGCGGAGTAATCAGCTTTCCTTTAATATCCACATAGGCCCATCCTTCGGCAAGGCGCACACGGGCAACATCATCTTCTAATGGATATAGTTTTTCATAATCAGGAGATATGATAAAACTCCCTGAGGTATCAATCATTCCCCAACCAGTTTCTGTTTTAACTCTTGCAGAACCATTGTTAAAACTATAAGCTTCTCTGAATTGAGGTTGAATAATCCAGTTGTTGTCCTTATTGATATATCCCCACTTTCCTTTATATTCTACTGCAGCAAACGAACCCGAGAATTTCCGCGTCTCTTTGTACTCCGCTGGTATCATCCATTCTCCACGTTTATTAATAAAACCCCATTTCTTTTTCACCTTCACCGCGGCTATGCCATTATAAAATGATTGTGCTTCATCATATAAAGTTTCTATCACAAAATTTCCCTCTTTATCTATAAATCCCCAGTCATTTAATTTTTTTACGGCAGACAGCGAATCGCTGAAATCATATTCTTCGTTGAAGCTGCACTTTACAACTTGTTTCCCTTCTTTGTTAAAAAATCCCCATTTACCTCCCCGCCTTGTACGAGCCATTCCTTCATGGTAGCTACAAATAATTTTGAGTCCCGGATCATCCCCTACTACTACCATCCTGTCGTGCCAAAACCTGTCGAAATCAGGTTCAACAACCCATGTCAGGTCTTTGCGCATAATTCCCCATGCTCCATTTGATTTCACACCTGCAGCCATATTTTGTGCACCTGCAAACGAACTTATTACAGAGAAGAGAAGAAGTAATTGCAATTTAAGTAAAGGAATTTTTTTCATTATTATGCAGTGTTACCCGCACGAATGTAAAAATTCTATGATACAACCTACTAAATCAAATTCTAACATTTAAAATATAATAAAAGCACCCACAGTTAAATTATAAAGTTGAAAAGAGAAAGAAACGATAACTTAAATTAGTTGATGCAACCCTTATTATAATTATCATGTCATGTTATTCAATACCTTATCGCTTCAATAATTATATCTTTATTCCATATTATAAACTCAGACAAGCATCATGATGAAAACAATTATCAACATCTCACTATTATTTATTTTCTTGTTTAGTTTTTCAAGTACTGCATCTCACCTTAAAGGTGGAGAAATTAACTGGGAGTGCAATGGCAACGGACAATATGTTTTTTATTTAAAGTTTTATCGTGATTGCAATAGCATTCCATTAGGTTTAACTCAGGAATTAAGATCGACCGTGACGACCTTCCCACATATTCCACTTTTGCTTTTTGCAGATAATGATTTAACACCTTCTGGTTGTGGAATTAGTTGCAATAATCCCGGTGGATTTCCTAGTATAGAAGAATTGATTTTTAAATCAAATCCTATAACCTTAAATGGAACTCCGCCTCCAACAGGCTGGATTTTTTATTGGGATAATGAGTGTTGCAGAAATATGGTTGATAATATTAATGGCGGAGCACAAATGGTATTACGCTCCATTATGTATCCCTATCCTCCTCTGGGAAATGCAAATCCATGTTTTGATTCTTCTCCTCAGTTCACAATATCACCGCAATCTTTAATTTGCACAGGTTACCCGCTCACATATAATGCCCTTGCTTTTGATCAGGATTTTGATTCGCTGAGTTATGGTTTTGATTATCCTCTTGGAAGTAATGGTAGTGGATCACCTTTTGGCCCAATGACCTTTAATTCTCCTTACTCAGTTATCTCTCCAATGCCTGGTAATCCAACTATTAATTCTACCACAGGAGAATTCAATGTTTTTCCTCCTGCGGGCACACCGCAAGGAAACTTTGCTTTGGTAACACGGGTTGATAGTTACCGCTGTGGAATTAAAATTGCCTCTGTATTTCGTGAAATGCAGACAGTTTTAACCAGCACAGGATGTTCAGGAGCATGTAACGGTGCGGGCAATACTCAAAACAATCCTCCTGATATCAGTCCTGCTCCTTTTATTGATCCCAACACAGGTTTATATACATCTTTTGCAGATACTATTGATGCAGGTGATACTGTTCAATTTACTTTAAACGTAACTGATTTTGAGTTTCAATTACCTACCTGCGCTAATCCGCAAAATTTCTGGATTGATGTAAAAGGAGCTGCTTTTGACTCCGGTTCTGTAGCGCCATTTATCAATTGCATGCGTCCTCCCTGTGCACAGCTTAATTTTAATACACCTGGTGGTCCGTATCAACTTGGTCATCAAATACATTTTACATGGATTACCAATTGTATTCACGCAGTTAACAGTTGCAATAATCAATTTACTAATTATCCGTTTGTAATTAA
>JANLZB010000026.1:0-65788 GCA_031366005.1 Bacteroidota bacterium
CAAGAAGCAACCTGTTAACACCATTGACGGAGTGAAGATTGAATTTGATAAAGAATGGGTTCACTTAAGCAAGTCAAATACAGAACCTATTATCAGAATCTATTCTCAAAGCACCTCAATGACAACAGCAGAAAATCACGCTGAAAAAATTATCATGGATATAAAAGATATCCTTAGTAAAATGATGGCAAAAGCTTAAATTTGGTTTACGGTTTACGGTTTACAGTTTCGTGCGTCAGCAACTGTAAACCGTAAACCGTAAACTGTAAACTGTAAACTGTAATAACATGAAAGTTTATCTTGACAACGCAGCTACCACTCCTCTTCACACTGAAGTGATTGATGAGATGGTTGCAATGATGAAAAACCAGTTTGGCAATCCTTCTTCCATTCACGCTTATGGAAGAGAAGTAAGATCGGCTATTGAGAATGCGCGGAAGCGCGTTGCGAAGTTGCTGAAGACCTCACCATCAGAAATATTTTTTACCTCTGGCGGAACAGAAGCCAACAACATGGCTATCCGTTGCAGCATCCACGATCTCAACATCAAACATGCAGTAAGCTCACCGATTGAACATCATGCAGTGTTGCATACTTTAGAAGATTTGGCGTCACAGGGTTTAATTAAACTAAGTCTTGTTAAATTAGATAACAAAGGCAATGTTGATTTGTATGATCTTGAACAACTGCTGAAAAACAATGAACGTTCACTGGTTTCATTAATGCAAGCAAATAATGAAATAGGAACTTTATTACCACTTAAAAAAGTGGGAGAAATTTGCCGCAAGTACGATGCAGTTTTTCATTCTGACACAGTGCAGACAATGGGCCATTTTCCACATGATCTTTCTCAATTACAAGTTGATTTTATTACTTGTGCTGCGCATAAATTTCATGGCCCGAAAGGAGTAGGATTTATTTACATTAACAATCGTATAAAAATAAAACCTTTGATAACCGGAGGTGCGCAGGAGAGAAACATGCGTGGCGGAACGGAAAATGTTTATGGTATTATTGGTTTAGCAAAAGCATTGGAGCTGTCTTATCAAAATATGGATGAGGATATTAAATACATCAGCGGTTTAAAAAACTATATGATTGAAAAATTAAAATCTTCAATACCTGATGTTGATTTTAACGGAGAGATAAATGAAAATAGTCTTTATACTGTTTTAAATACTTGTTTCCCTCCTACTGACATTAGCGAAATGTTACTTTTCAATCTTGATATTGCCGGAGTGGCGGTTTCCGGTGGGAGCGCCTGTTCATCAGGCAGTGAAATTGGTTCTCATGTATTAACAGGTATCGGAGCTAATCCTGACCGTCCTGCAGTGCGTTTTTCATTCAGTAAATTCAATAAAAAAGAAGAGATTGATTACGCAGTGGAAAAGCTAAAGGATCTTTATCTGGTTAAAGCATAAGCATTTTTTAACAAAGATTTTTTAAATGATAAAATTTAAAAGGTCAACATCTTTGTGATCATGAACCAATCCGTATTTAATACTTTTCCTCAATTGGAATCATCACGATTATTGTTTCATGATCTTGCGGAAACTGCTCCCGAAGAAATTCTTAAGATGCGTTCTGATCCACAGATATATCAATTTCTGGATCGTCAACCTGCGCAAACCAACGAGGATGTATTGAAGTTTATTGAAATAGTTAAAAACGCTTTCAAAGATCAGACAGGAATCAGTTGGGTGCTTATTCAAAAAACTGATTTGAAAATAGCAGGTTATCTTGGATTGTGGAGGATTGACAAAGAACATAACCGCGGAGAAATTGGCTACGCATTAAAACCAGCTTACTGGGGAAAAGGTTTAATGAAAGAAGCTATTGATACTATAGTTCGATTTGGTTTTAAACAAATGGAACTTCACAGCATAATGGCAGATGTAAATCCATTAAACACTAAATCGCTTAAGGTTTTGGAGAAATGTAATTTTAAGAAAGAAGCTTATCTGCGGGCGAATTTTTTATACAATGGTAAATATCTTGACTCTGTGATTTTTGGAATTTTGGAGAAGGATTTATAATAGTTGATTAACCTTTATGTGTCAGTTTTTTTTAGTATCAACAAAAAATTAAAAAACAGATAGATTATTAAATCCAAATCCACGGCTTTACCGTATATCATCTAAACCACATTACAGATGAAAAAATATTACTTATTGATTACAGTTTTTCTTTCTTTGATTGCTGCAATAATTATTACAAGAAAACCGCAACCTCCTGCTCTGCAACTTCACGATCGTAAAGGAACAATTTCTAATAACAGCGAATGGCTAAATACCAAAGAAGCCATAGAATCACTACAGGATGATATCCGCAGAAATCCTGGACACACAGAATCGAAAATAAAACTTGCACAGGCATATATGCAGGAAGCGCGTATTACAGGAGATCACGGATATTATGATGCGCTTGCTTACCAGTTAGTGAATGAAGTTTTGAAAAAAGATGAATCGCATTTTGAAGCGCTGAGTTGTAAAGCAACACTACAGGCAACTGCACATCAGTTTACCGATGCATTGGAAACCTGTAAAAAAGCAGTTAAGATTAATCCTCACAGCGCATACATCTATGGAGTGTTGTGTGATGCAAATGTGGAGTTAGGCAATTACGAGGAAGCTATTAAAGCCGCAGATAAAATGGTGAGCTTACGACCTGATATCCGTTCTTATTCACGTATTTCCTACTTGCGCGAAATTTTTGGAAATTATGATGGCGCAAAAGAAGCAATGGAGCTGGCACTACATTCAAACATACCTGGTCTTGAACAAACAGAATGGGCTCGTGTATATCTTGGTAAACTGAATGAACTTACAGGTAATACTGACAAGGCTGAACAATTATATTCAGCATCATTAATTCATCGTGAACACTACGCACCTGCCTTGGCCGGACTTGCAAGAATTTCAAAACTGAAAAAAGATTATTCAAAAGCAATTGAATTTTATAATGAAGCTATAGAATCACAAAATGATTATGCTTATCACCAGGAGTTGGGAGAAATTTTAGCAACAATGAATCAGCCAACTCAATCAGCAAAAGAATTTGCTACTGCAAAAGACATGTTAATCAAACATCAGCATCCAACCAGTGAAGAAAATGGAATAGGACATAATATTGATCGTGAGTTAGCACAACTTTTTTTAGTAATGCATGAATATGATCTTGCTTACAATAGTGCTTCCATTGAGTATTCACGAAGACCAAAAAATATTGATGTGAACGAAACATTGTCATGGTGTTGTTATCAGAGGAAAATGTATCGCGAAGCGCAATATTATATGCTGCATGCATTAAATACCAAATCAAAAAATGCTGAACTATTATATAAAGCCGGCCTGATCTTCCAAAAAAATAATCATCCGCTTATAGCTGCATCTTATTTTAAAAATGCAATGAAAGTAAATCAACATGTTAATGAAAAATTTATTGCACCAACTTTAGCAGCGCTTAAATAAATGAGTCGTGGTTTAAAATATTTCCTTCCGGTTTTACTTTTACTTTCAAGCACACAGCTATTTGCACATACGGTTAATTACAGCATGGAATTAAAACCTGCAAGTGATGTTTTTTCATTCTATCTAATGTTGGGCTTTCAGCATATTCTCCCTTTCGGAATTGATCATATTCTTTTTGTACTGTGCTTATTTTTATTAGAACCAAAGTTAAAATCAGTGGCTTTGCAAGCTACTACCTTTACCGTTGCACATACTGTAACATTAATTTTATCAATGCGTGGCACCATCTCCACTTCTGCAAATATTATTGAACCTATCATTGCCATCTCTATTGTATTTGTAGCGCTTGAAAATATTTTTATTGGAGAATTAAAACCATCACGTTATATAATTGTGTTTTTATTTGGCCTAATACACGGGATGGGTTTTGCAAATGCATTAAATGAAATTGGTTTACCCCGTAATGCCTTTTACACTTCACTCATTTCTTTTAATATCGGAGTGGAGTTGGGTCAAATCGCAGTGATATTGGTTGCTTATTTATTAATCGGAATATGGTTCAGCAAAGAAGCATGGTATCGGAAACGCGTGGTTTATCCAATGTCAATTGCTATTGCATTGATTGCGGGATACTGGACTATAGAAAGAATATTTTTTGTTACATAAGAGTTATCATCTGAATTTATAAATTGCAAACTGATTATTGAACCATATTTTTTTAAAAAGGATGGGGTTTATTTTAATGAGTGAGTCCAACGCAGGATTCACATCACTATTATTAGTCATACAATAATTCACCTGCATGCTGTCAATATTTGCCAATGCATCATAAGGATTATCCCATGGAAAATTACAACACGATTTACGATTCGTGTAAAGCGCCAAAGCTCTTGGACGCCTGAAATCGAAAATGGAATTTGAATCTGTATGCAGACGGATATAATTGATTGCCTCACGTGCTTCAATGCGCTGAGGGCCATTTACAATTTCAAAACGTTCTTCAATTAGTTGATCAATACCAGGTTTATACTGCAGAAAAATAATCAATGCCAATAAAACTCCTGTTGCGATTTTCCATTTGATATCAGCAAATAATTTTTGTACCGTTAGATAAATATAATAACATGCAAAAGGAAGTATCGGAAAAACAAAACGGATACCCGCCTGATGCGGATAGAAAAGTATTATCAAAATAAAAAGTATAAATACTTTATCACGTAAATCAATTTTCTTTTTGATACGGAGAAAAAATCCGATCACTGTAAAAGAAAGCATAACTGCAGCAGTAATGTGTCCTGCTGATTGCCATTCACCTGACTCAGGATTAAAAAAATTATAAAACTGTGTAACGTAATTATCCAGGTTATTTAAAAATGTAGTGAGATAATCACCGCTTTTGGAAACTGAAATAAATAATAACAATCCTCCGCGCGGTACAGGAAACAATATATTATTCAGTAAAAAATAAATTGCAATACCACCAAAAATCATGATCATTGAATTTCGAAAAACAAAACCTTGTTTGAAAAGTCTTGATCGTTTCTGAATAAACTGAAAACTCATTGTTAAAAATATAGTAGCGCACACTGCAATACCTGTCCCTTTAATTGAAATCAGCCAACCATTTATCACAGCAAGTATCACTGCATAAATAATTGATTCCTCATTTTTCCATCGTTCATAACACACAATTGCTAATAAAATAAAAAATGCAAGTAGTATATCACACATAATTTCTCCTTTCAATAAAAGCGTGTTGGGATTGTAAGCAATAATTACACAAAAAATAAATGCATACAATGGTTTCATTCGCGAGCTTAAAAAAATAAACATAACCGATGAAAACAAAATCAAAAAAATACTCATCACCAATAAATACACATAAATATTATGACCGAAAATTGCATACACCGGTGCAAGTAATAATGGAAATCCGACAGGATAAGCAGGTGGTCCCATAAAATAATGCGGATTAAAAATAAAACCGATCTCGCCCTGTGGTTTCCCTTCACAGATATTTTGCGCCTGGTGAATGTAAGAGGCAAAATCATCATGCCAGTAAACACTGTCCTTCACATTTAGCCATAATAATGGAAGGCATAATAGCAGCAACAGCAAAAGCCATTTAATATTTCTCCTCACGCTAAATTATTATTGCAGTTGAAATCATCTATTTTTACAGGACAAACAAAGGCGAAACTAAACGAATTATGAGGACGATACATCATACCAATGATTTTGAAGAGTATGCAAACTTTGATGAACTGCCTGAAGCAGACCAGCGATTGATGCGTGAAGCACAAACTGCTGCTGATGATGCTTATGCACCCTATTCAAAGTTTCATGTAGGAGCAGCGGTGCTGTTAGAAAACGGAACTATTGTAAAAGGAAATAATCAGGAAAACGCAGCCTATCCCTCCGGACTTTGTGCTGAGCGTGTTGCATTGTTTGCAGCAGGCGCACATAATCCGGGAGTAAAAATTAAAACAGTTGCCATTCATGCTTATTCTGAAAATTTAAAAGGTCATTCTCAACCTGTAAGCCCTTGCGGAGATTGCAGGCAGGTGATGGCAGAATATGAACATCGCTATCATCATAAAATCCGCCTGATTATGGAAGCAGAGAATGGCAAATACATTATTTCTCATAGCGTAAACCAACTGTTGCCTTTTATGTTTAATGCAGATAACATTTTATGAGTTATGAGTTTTGAGTTATGAGTAATGAGTTGGGGTTTTCCAGGAATTTATTTTAATTTATTTAATTCATAACTCATAATTCAAAATTCATAACTATTTATTCGATTCATAACTCAATATTCATAACTATTCATGTACTATTTTTGCCCCTATGGAAACGCCAGTAAAGAATAAAATAAAGAGTAAATTGAAATACAGTACCCCAACATATTTAAAGTGGTATGAGGACATGCTTTTGATGCGCAAGTTTGAAGAACGTGCAGGTCAGTTGTATGGCATGCAGAAGATAAAAGGTTTTTGTCATTTATATATTGGTCAGGAGGCAGTAGTTGCAGGCGCAATGAGTGTGATACGGGATGATGATGCAATGATTACAGCTTACCGCGATCATGCTCATGCTTTAGGTAAAGGAATTTCTGCACGTGAGGTGATGGCTGAGTTATTTGCCAAAGCTACCGGTTGTTCAAAAGGAAAAGGAGGTTCCATGCACATGTTCAGCAAGCCCCACCGTTTTTTTGGAGGTCATGGAATTGTGGGAGGGCAGATTCCACTTGGAGCTGGTATTGCTTTCGCAGAACAATATAACGGAACTGATCGTGTGTGTGTGTGTTATATGGGTGATGGCGCAGTGCGTCAGGGTGCGTTTCATGAAGCAATGAATATGGCAATGACCTGGAAGCTTCCTGTGATTTATATTGTTGAGAACAATGCGTATGCAATGGGAACATCTGTTGAACGCACAAGTAACGTTACTGATCTTTATAAATTAGGTTTGGCTTACGACATGCCTTCTTATCCTGTGGATGGTATGAGTGTGGAAGCAGTGCATGAAGCAATGCAGATGGCAATGGATCATGCACGTGCAAAAAATGGTCCCACGTTTTTAGAAATTAAAACTTATCGTTTTCGTGGTCATTCCATGAGTGATCCGGCAAAGTACAGGAGCAAAGATGAAGTAGAAACATATAAAGCAAAAGACCCTGTTGAAATTGTTAAGAAAACAATTACTGATAACAAACTTGCAACAGAAGATGAACTGGAAATTATAATGAAACGTGTAATGGAAATTGTGGATGACAGTGTAAAGTTTGCAGAAGAATCACCCTATCCTGATCCATCAGAATTGTATAAAGATGTTTATGTGCAGACTGATTATCCGTATATAATAGAATAGTTTTGAGTTATGAATTTTGAATTATGAGTTGTTAATCTCAGGAATGTATTTGAACTCATAACTCAAAATTCATAACTCAAAAATTATAACTCATAGCTCAAAATTTCTAAAGCATGAAACAAGAAAGCATTATTCAGAAAAAGTCATTTGAATTTGCTTTAGTGATAATACAATTGTATAAACATTTAACAGAAAATAAAGAATTCATTTTATCTAAGCAGTTATTGAGATCTGGAACAAGCATCGGAGCAAATGTGGAAGAAGCATCTGCAGGAGCAAGTAAAAAAGATTTTATTCATAAAATGACTATCGCTTCAAAAGAAGCAAGGGAAACCAAATATTGGTTAAGACTTTTAAATGAAAGTAAATTAGTGAGGGCAGATTATACTGACTATTTAAAAAAAGCTGACGAACTAATTAATATTCTAACTTCTATAATTAAAACTTCACAAGCAAATGAGTTAAGTGCAAAAAGTGCATTAATTCATAACTCATAACTCATAATTCATAACTCATAACTAGTAAAATTCATAACTCAAAACTCATAACTAATAAAAAAATGGCCGAAGTTGTACGAATGCCCAAAATGAGTGATACAATGACCGAAGGTGTACTTGTAAAGTGGCATAAGAATGTTGGTGACTTTATTAAAAATGGCGAACTGGTTGCAGAGATTGAAACTGACAAAGCCACAATGGAATTTGAATCATATCAGGAAGGCACACTCCTTTATCGTGGTATAGAAGAAGGAAAAACTGCACCTGTTGATAGTATTCTTGCCATACTTGGTAAAGCAGGAGAAGATTACAAACCATTGCTTGAAGAAGAACAAAAGAAAACCACGGCAGCACCTACAGAAGAAAAGAAAGCGGCAACTGCGGAAAAGCCAGTAGCAGAAGTAACAAAACCTGAACCGGTAACTCAAAGTGCTGCTCCTGTAATAAACGAAACTCAAAACTCAAAACTCAAAACTCAAAACTCCGAAGATGCTGACGGAAGAGTAAAAGCATCACCACTTGCAAAAAAATTAGCAGGTGATAAAGGAATTGATTTAACCATGCTGAAAGGAACGGGTGAGCATGGAAGAATTGTGAAACGTGATATTGACTGGTTTAAGCCATCAGGATTTGTTGCTTCGCAAATGAATCTGCAGAATGCAAAAGAAAGCTTTGAAGAAGTTCCTGTTTCTCAAATGCGGAAAACCATAGCACGTAGGCTTTCGGAAAGTAAATTTACCGCTCCGCATTTTTATCTCACCATGGATATTGATATGGACGAATGTGTGAAAGCGCGTGAAAGCATCAATGCCGTTGCACAGGCAAAAATTTCTTTTAATGATTTTGTAATTAAAGCAGTTGCTGCTTCGCTGCAGCAACATCCCGCAGTAAATTCTTCATGGTTAGGAGATCGCATCCGCATCAATCATCATATTCATATTGGTGTGGCGGTTGCTGTTGATGAAGGATTGCTTGTTCCGGTAGTTCGTTTTGCTGATCAAAAAACATTGTCACAGATAAATGGTGAAGTAAAAACATTTGCACAGAAAGCAAAAGATAAAAAACTGCAGCCCCAGGATTGGGAAGGCAACACATTTACTATTTCCAATTTAGGAATGTTTAACATCGAAGAATTTACAGCCATCATCAACACACCCGATGCATGCATTCTTGCTGTGAGTGCCATCAAACAAATTCCTGTTGTGAAGAACGGAACAGTGCAACCCGGACAAGTAATGAAAGTAACCCTCAGTTGCGATCATCGTGTGGTGGATGGTGTAACCGGAGCAAAGTTTTTAAATACGCTGAAAGGATTTTTAGAGAACCCTGTTATATTACTGGGGCAGTATTCGATCTGAGAAATCATCGCAGTTCAACTTTGCCAAAGTTTTAAACTTTGGCAAAGTTATTCGCGGCAAATTATATTCATAGGAATTCCATTTCTAAAGCTGATTTTTCATTCGATTGCTGTTGATGCCACGTTGTAAAATTTTCGATCGTATCAAAGCGTTGAATCACCTCATCACGCAAAATTCTGGTAGGTTTCGTTGATATTAACGAGTGCCATGATGAATACTTCCAATCATCAGGTTGCTTAACCAATCCATGATGAACAGGATTTCGATGAATATAAAAAACAACTTCTTTAAAATATTCCTCATCCGTTATTTGCTTTCGCTTAAAACGTTTCATAAAAAGATTTCCAAAAGAATTTTGTTGTTTGTTAAACGCCTGAGAGTAGGCACTGAAAAGATTGGAGAATTTTTTGGAGGTTGATTTAATATATAGTTGTTTATCAACATCGTTTGGTGTTTCTTTAATTTGAATTAAAAAATGAAAATGATTTGGCAGCAGGCAATAAGCATACGTATTTACCCTCTCATTCAGATGCAAAGCATATTTTTCGAGAAAATAGTGGTAGTTTTTATCTGATGCAAAAAGATTTAATTTACCTGCTGCATGATTAAAAATATGATAATACTTACCGGGCTCCAATGCTGGGTAATAGTCAATCATTTTTATTTCGTTTGATATTCAACTTTGCCAAAGTTTTAAACTTTGGCAAAGTTATTCGCGGCAAATTATTTGTAGCGAAGTTAGCAATTAGAGGCTGTTCAACTTTGCCAAAGTTTAAAACTTTGGCAAAGTTATTTTCAGTATTCGCAGTGTATCCTTTTTAGGGACACTGCGCTAAATTAATCATTTCAATCGCGCTCCTTTCATTTCCTATCATAGCCCTTTCATTTTTAATCACACCGCATTTGTTACTAAACACCATCATGTTTTTTACTCTCGCTGCACTTTCATTTTCAATCAAACTACTTTTGCTTTCAATCATGGTTAGCCATTTTCCTAACACATCGTTTTCCTTTTTCTGCAAGTCAAATTCGTTTTCAATCATAGCCAACTATTTGCGCAGCACAGTCAACTATTTGTAAGCAATGCTCACTATTTGTGCTGTAAGTCGTTTTCATTTTCGATCATAGCCAGCTATTTGCCTTGCGTGGTCAACTATTTACATTGCATGCTCTGCTATTTGCCTTGCATGGTCAACTATTTGCGTTGCAAGCCCCTTTTGTTATTGATAATAATCAATTCGTTTTAGCGCTTTCACTCTTGAAGCCATTTTTTAAGTGAAAAGGTGTAAGATTTTCTCAAGTATTTTAAATTTTTTGTAACCTATCTGATTTATCCTCGTTCAACATAGCTAAATCAGGCATTCGTGCCGCTAAAAATTCTAAAAATGAAAGACACTGCAAAGACCCATTTCGGAACCACCAGCACAGGGATGCTGAGATCAGTAGTAGTATTTGTGTTTGCTTCGGCAAATAACGCCATCACTCAATCTATGCTTGCATGGGCTGCACTGATGCAAACCCTTAAAGTAAACCTGCAAACCATTGACACTGTCAAAGCAGATATTGCCACTTCCATCACCGGCTTAGCGAAACAGAAACAAAAGGCGCGTAAAGAACTCGCCAAAATCAGCGCTCCCATCATGCGTTCTGTTTATGCATATTCCATTAAAGTTAACGACCAGGGGCTTGCCGAAAAAATGCTGGTGACAAGATCATCTTTATTGCGGATGAAATTTGAAAACCTGGTTGCTCTCACACAAAATGCAATTACAATTATCACCCCGCTCATTCCTAAATTAACAGATTATAACATCACGGCTAACCTGGTGCAGCAATGGCAGGCAAGCAATACTGCATTAAAAGATATATTAAGCAGCGCAAACAATGGTATTGCCCATCGCAAAAGTAAAAATGAGGAAATCCAAAAGCTTATTCGTGATTCTGTTCAAATTCTTACTGAGCAGGCGGATGGTATGGCTCTTAATTTTCTCAACAACCCTGCAACTATAAATTACTACAACGAGTATCGCGCTAACCGCAAGTTAAAACCCAATCATGTATCTACGCAGCTCCGTGCCACGGTGTTCAATGGTGAATCGCCTGTTGCCAATGCAATAGTTGCACTTACAAACACTACTTTTAAGGGTGTCACGGATGCTAACGGCTACTGTTTATTGGATGGGCTTCCATATACAAAAACAAAGAAAAATGAACCGCTCACGCAAACGGTAACGGTAACTGTTGACACCATCAGCAAAGAGTTTGCTCCATTTCGTTTCAAAAAAGGGAAATCAATAACCAGGCGATTCGATATGCAGGCTTTCATCGTACCTGCCTCACAGGTTAAGTCAAAGCAAACAGTAAATAATTAAAAAAAGTCAATTATTATTTTTTTTAGCCCCGCATCAGAGCAATGCGGGGCTATTTATTTTAGCTGATACTCAAGTTAAATATCTTATCCAACAACCCTTTATTCTCTTCTAAAATAACTTTACGTTTTAAGCTAAGCTTAGGTGTCATCTCACCGCGGTCAATACTCCATTCGCGCGGAAGCAATTCAAATTTTTTTATCGTCTCGTAATTGGCAAGGGATTTATTTATCGCCTCAATTTCTTCCTTTATACGATCCCGAATTTCCTTTGATTGAATCATTTCTTCGTTGTTCATCCATGTGATTCCTTTTCTTTCGCACCATTCTTTTAAAAACGGAAATGCAGGAACTATTAATGCCGCTGCAAACTTCTGGTTTTCACCAATGATCATGCTCTGCTCAATGAAACGTGATTCTTTTAATTTGTTTTCTATGAGTTGTGGTGTGATGTATTTTCCTCCGGATGTTTTAAATATTTCTTTTTTACGATCCGTTATTTTGAGATACACACCCTCTTCCATCACACCTATATCTCCGGTGTGAAACCATCCTTCATTATCAATTACTTCAGCGGTTAAGTCAGGCCGTTTAAAATACCCTAACATCACATTAGGCCCCTTGCAAAGTATCTCTCCATCTTCCGCAGTCTTTACCATTACGTCATTCAACACCTTTCCAACAGTGCCAAACCGCAGCCCGTTCGGAAGCAAGGAATTAACTGCAATTACAGGGCTTGTTTCCGTTAATCCATAACCTTCGAGCACCGGAATCTGTGCCGCCCAAAACACTCTCGCCAATCGTGGCTGCAATGCAGCACCTCCTGAAATGGCAACTTTCACGTTTCCTCCAAGCGCTTCTCTCCATTTATTAAAAATTAGTCTGTTTGCTAATTTCAATTGTTGTTCATACCACCAACCATTTGCACCGTTGGTTTCGTACTTCAAACCTAAATTCAATGCCCAGAAGAAAAGATTTTTCTTTATTCCTTTCAGCTCGCTGCCTTTTGCCACAATGCGATCGTACACCTTTTCGAACAGGCGTGGTACGCAACCAAAAATATCAGGATGCACTTCTTTTAAATTATCCGAAACTTTCTCAATGCTTTCAGCATAATAAATGGAAACACCTTTGAACATATAGACGTAAGAAAGTACGCGTTCATATACATGATTGAGCGGAAGAAAACTCAGTGCCCTTCCCTCCTTGCCAACGGGACAAAGATGCTGAGCACTTTTAATTTGCGAGATAATATTATTATGCGAAAGCATTACACCTTTTGGAGTACCAGTGGTGCCTGAAGTATAAAGCAGTGTTGCAAGATCATGTGGATGAATGGATGATTTAATTTCCGTTAGTTTTATTTCTTCAATATGATTTTTTCCAAGTTCAATAACAGATGACCAATGCGGGCGCTGATCAAGTTTGTCAAAAGAATAAACTGCGTTCACTGTAGTAATACCGGTTAAACATTGCTGCACTTTATTCCACAGTTCGTTGCTTGAAACAAAAATATATTTGATCTCCGCATCTTTTAAAATAAAAGTTAGATCATCATTACTGATAGTTGGATAAACCGGAACATGAATTGCTCCTGCCATCATCATTCCTAAATCCACCACGTTCCATTCAGGGCGATTGTTGCTAAGGGTTGCAATCTTATCACCTTTTTGTAAACCGGATTGAAGCAAACCATAAGCGAAATTGTATGCGTTGTCATAAATTTCCATTGTAGTGTAATGCTTCCAGATTCCATTTTCTTTGGCAGAAAAAAGATCCGGTTTCTGAAAATTATCTTTTACGTGTTCAAGTAAATCGAACAATCTTAATTCTTCTATTATCACGTGCTGATTTTAATTTATGTAGTTTTAGAGCCAATTTAAATTTCTTAAAATAATAATGTTATTTGCCACGATCACCCCTCACCCCTAAATGGGAACTTCACGCGCAACTGTTCCCTTTTAGGGGACAGGGGTTTTTGAAGATGAAATATCATGTTTCATGAAATTTAAAAAGGTATTATTCTCGCAAATAAAAATAAATCATTTGAGGTAATCACTTTATGCAGATAGAAAATTCTTTTACACGCATGTTTAACCTGCGTTTACCTATAGTGATGGCGCCTATGTTCCTGGTCAGCAATGAGGAGATGATGAAAGCTGCTTTGCGAAAAGGGATAATGGGTGCTTTTCCAACGCTTAACTATCGGAAGGATGATGAATTGAAGACAACTATTGAATCACTTAATAATTATCGCGCTTCACATCAAATTATACAGGGAAGCTTTGGTGTAAACCTCATTGTGCAAAAAACCAATCCGCTTTATCAAAAGCATTTGAAGATATGCGCTGATGGTGAAGTACCGTTTTACATAACCAGCTTAGGAAATCCTTCAGAAGTTATTAAGATAGCTCATGGTTACGGTGCTAAAGTTTTTTGTGATGTAACAAATATCACTCATGCAAAAAAAGCGTTTGATAACGGATGTGATGGATTTATAGCAGTGAGTCAGGGTGCAGGCGGTCACGCAGGACCTTATCCAAATTCCATACTTGTACCTACACTTCATGCACATTTTCCCGGCACACCGGTAATTGCTGCAGGAGGAATTGCAACAGGTGCTTCAATTATTTCCATGCTGGCATTGGGAGCTGCAGGGGTAAGCATCGGCACACGTTTTATCGCAAGCAATGAAGCGCCTGTAAGTGATGCGTATAAACAAGCGGTTGTAAATTCAGGGATGGAAGACATTGTACTTACCGACAGAATTTCAGGAACGCCATGTACAATTATTGATACCCCTTATGCAAAAAAAATAGGCTATAAACAGAATTGGCTTGAAAGAATGATGAGCAATAGTCCACGGACAAAAAAATATTTTAAGATGCTTGTACAGATAAGAGGCATGAAAAAATTAGAAGATGCTGTGAAGCCGGGTAACTATAATAATTTATGGTGTGCAGGTCAAAGTGTAGAGATGATTCACGAAATACTTACCTGTGAAACAATTATTGATCAACTCGAAAATGAAATGGAGTTATCGATGAAAGAATTAAATGGACTGGTTACTAATTAACAAATCAGTTACTAATGTTACTAATAACATCTGCGAATACAATCCCAATACATCACGAATGAAATTTACAATTATGTTATCAATTACCTTAATTACCACAATTACCTAATCATTCTTATAAATGGCAATTAACCTTGAAAAATATTTTTTAAAAGCACAACATTCATCTTTTTACAGCTGGTTGTTAAATTGTGGTTTGTGGTTTAAAATTCCTTTTAATTCTCCACATAAAATCCGGATAAAAGAAATTAGTAATGATGGAATCACAATGGAATTACCTTTTATCCGGTCAAACAAAAATCATATCAATGGAATGCATGCGTGTGCCCTTGCAACATTGTGCGAATATGTTTCCGGTCTTAGCCTTGTCAGGTTTTTATCTGCTGATAAATACAGGATTATTTTAAAAGATATACATATGATTTATCACTACCAGGCAAAATCAAAAGTAGCAGCACAATTTCAGGCCGATAAAAATTTGCAGAACGAAATAAACAGCAAACTGCAAAATACAGATGCTATGTTAAAAGAATTAAATGTTGAAGTTTATGATATTAACCTGAATCATGTATGTACCGGCATTATCACCTGGCAATTAAAAAGCTGGAGCAAAGTTAAAACTGCTATTCATTAATAATAGTACAGACATTCTTAACCCTTCATTCATCAAAAAAAATTCAAATTAAATTAACTTTGCGCTTTAGCTATTCCCTCTCATTATGAAAAAAATAAAACTTCTATTTTTACTGCTGCTTACCGTTGGTTTTATAAAAGGACAAAGCATTGCTCCCACTACTGCTGAAGAATACAATATCGGACTGGCAGGATATAAAATGTATTTGCAGATGAAAGTGGAAATTAAAAAAGGATATAAGATTAATGATTTGCAGACCTTTGAATATGGCGAACGCAAAGCTGAATTTAAAGGATTATACCGCGATGGAGAAAACAGGCCCTGTGCCGTTGTAATAGTTTACTCAAAAATGCGTGGTTCACCTGAATACTATTGCATCCCAACCCCTGATTCACCTGAGGCTTTGTGGGATCGTTTCAGAACCTCTATTACCGGTGAAACAGATGTAAAACAGGAGCAATTACAATTTTTTGCGTTTGCCCTGGCAAAAGGAATGATGTGGTTCGCAACAAAGTAAATTGAATTTTGTAATTTGCTGTTGTCCGGTTAATAATAACCTTTATCAATTTTCTACCTTTGCTTCATATTTAATTCATAGCCTTAATACACTAAACAACGTAAATTTATACTCTTAAAAAATAAAATTACTCAATGAAAAAATCCTTCTCTTATCTAAAAATTGTAATAATCAGCTTCCTGTTTATTGCTCAGTCTTTTACAAAAGCAACAGCAGAAAATGATGATAAGACCGGGATTAAATTCCGTTCGCTTACATTAGAACAAGCAATTGTTGCTGCCAAAGCAGAAAACAAAAAAGTATTTATTCATGGCTTTGCAGATTGGTGTCACTACTGCATGTATATGAAAGACAGTGTGTATATTGATAAGGAGGTAGGTGATTTTTACAATGCCAATTTTGTGTGTCTTAAAATAGATATGGAAAAAGAAGGCAAAGAGATTAATAAAACAATCAAGAGTCATACATTCCCAACTTTTCTTTTTTATGATTCCAATGGAGAACTAATTCACCGTGCTGCAGGCCGCAGATATAAACAACCTTTTTTGGAACTTGGAAGAGAAGCACTTGATCCAAGACGCCAGATGCGTTATTATAAAAACAGGTATGATTCAGCAACGGCAACTCCTGCCGAGGTGCAATTTTATTTCAGGATGCAGGAAATTGCAGGTATGGATGCACAACTTATGATTGATGACTATCTAAAAAAACAATCTGATGCTGATTTTACAAATGCAAACAACTGGAGGATTATTTATGATATAATTAAAGATCCTACTTTAACCATAATGCAAAGAATACTTGCTCACAAAAAAGAATTTGAAGCAAAATATACTGCGGACAGTATCAACAATAAACTTATCAATTTATATAATTCATACCTGACTGGTTATGTTCAGCGGCTGGACTCTGTTGGATTTGAGGCAGCAAAAAGACAAGTGCTTAACACCAAGAATCTTGATATAGCACCAAAAATTGTGGCTTATGCAGATCTGAATAAATTAAAAATGAAATCAGACTGGGACGGTTATAAAGTGGCTGGTAAAAAATTTGTTGAGCAGTATGCTATGGATGATTTTCGCAGACTCATAGAAGTTGCACAGGTTTATTACGATCATTTTTATTCTGATAAAGAAGTGTTAGCGCAAGCCGAACAATGGGCAATGAAATCAGTTAGCATAGCAGATTTATATAAAGGAAATCATCTTCTGGCTTCTATTAATGTTATGCTTGGTAATAAAGAACAGGCATTGAAATATGCCAACCATGCTGTTGAAGTAGCCAAGCTATACAATAATGATTATAAGCAAACAATGTTGTTGCTTGACAGGATTCAGACAATGCCATAAATAATTATTTGATTTTGACATTAGAAAAGCTGCAATCATCATGCAGCTTTTTTTATTGCCGTTTGTAAACCTGCTCACCATTTATATAGGTTGATAAAACTTTAACACCAAATATTTTTTCTGAAGAGCATTTCATAATATCATCATCAAGAATTACAAAGTCAGCAAACTTTCCTTTCTCTAAACTGCCTTTTTCTTTTTCTTCAAAAGATGCGTATGCTGCCCATATTGTCATTCCTCTTAATGCTTCTTCACGTGATAATGCATTGGAAGTTTGAAATCCATCAGCTGGAAAATTTTTCTGATCCTTACGAACAACTGCTGCATAAAACCCGAATAGAGGATTAATGTCTTCAACAGGAAAATCGCTTCCGGTTGCAATAAAATTATTTTGCTTCAGCAATTGTTGATATGCATACGCATCTATTATTCTTTCTTTTCCCAAACGTTCTTCTGCCCAATACATATCTGACGTGGCATGTGTAGGTTGCACGGATGGGATGATGGAATATTTTCCAAACAAATCAAAATCATTTTCGTTCACCACCTGGCAATGTTCTATTCTCCAGCGCCTGTCATTTTTTCCTTTTAATACTTCTCCATAAATATTCAACATTAAACGATTTGCAGAATCACCAATGGCATGTGTGCATAGCTGGAATCCGTGATCATAAATTTCTTTAGCAGCAGTTTTTAAATAATTAACATCGTGAAGCATGGTACCGTAATAGAATGGTTTATCACTATATGGTTGTAGCAGACACGCACCACGTGAGCCAAGAGCACCATCACCATAAATTTTAAATGAACAAATATTTAAACGATCTGTTTTGTATTTCCCATTCCTGAAATAATAATTTTTATTTACATCATTATAAATAGTCATTACATAAAGTCTGATTTTTAAGCGATTTGCTTTTTGTAATGAATCCAATATCTCTATGCTATCACGATCAAGGCCTGCATCACAGACAGTAGTCAGGCCAACTGAAAAACAATTTTTTTGTCCTTGTAATAATGCTTCCGTTTTTAATTGTTTGCTGAATGGAGGAACATGTTTGCGCATACTATCCACAGCGTTATCAATAATAATTCCGGTCGGCTTATTATTTTTTAATTCAACTACGCCACCAGGAATAACAGTTTGAGCATTTATTCCTGCAATATCCAATGCTTTTTGATTTACTAAAACAGCATGACCATCTACACGCGTTAAATACACAGGTGTGATAGGAAACAAATTATCCAACAAAGTTTTATCCGGAAAGTTTTTATCATTCCAATCATTTTGATCCCATCCTCTGCCAATAATCCAACTGAATTTATTTGTTTGCGAAAAAGATTTTACTTTTTCAATTACTTCAGGAAAAGACTTTGTTCCATAAACATTACAGCTTAACAGATCAGTTGAATATTGATAAAAATGAGAATGTGCATCAATAAACCCCGGATAAACATATTTACCATGCAGGTCAACTTTTTCTTTTGCTTCAAATTTTTGTATCTCTACACTACTTCCTGTTGCAATAATTTTTCCTTCTCTCACAGCAAATGCTTGTACAACAGAAAAATTACTGTCAACGGTGTAAACTGTTCCATTGTAGTAAATAGTATCTGCAATTTTGGTATTCGTCATATTGCAGGAATATAAAAACGTTAGGGCGGCAACAAGCCAGTGAAGAGAGATGTCTCGTACCTCAGCATACCAAGCGAGTATGATCTTTGTCATGCCGGGGTACGAAGCATCTCTCATTATTTTAATACAACTTTTTGTTTTCATAAAAGTTCAAATATTTTACATTTTTTATTTTGCCAAATAAGTTTGTAATGGAATGATTCAGCTTGAACCAATTGAAGAATATTTTCTCCTGATACTTTTTCAACATAAAGCAAATACTTTACCTGATATTTACTCAGCATTTTTTTTAATTGCAATAAAGAAAGATTATCGCGTGCTGGAACACAACGCCTGTCAGCGTAAAGCATAAACGCATGATGTTTCGTGAAAGCATACATTTTTTCTTTTGGCAAAGTGGTTTTAATAAATTCAAAAGCAGAAACGACAGTGGGTTTATAAGGTCCTTCCTGAATTTGGCCTTGCTTCTGAAAAATATTTTGCAGATTAATTTTATAAGTCAACAACAGAATGATCGGAATAATATAAATTTTGAAACTGTTTAATTTATACGAAGGCAGCTGGATACTTTTCAATCCTTCTATCTGGTATAACAATAGCATTGGAAAAACAGGCATCAAAAAACGAATTGCAGCCGAATTGGATGGATACATAAACATTGTACCGAGGTAAATGAGAAAAAACCAATCCTCTGCATTTATTTTTCTTCGGAGACTGATAATAAAACCAATACATGCAATCACAACCATGAATGATTTCAGCAGGAGATTTGCAAATCCCCAGATTTCCTGTTCATAAATTAATGTATAAACAAAAGTGTAATAATGTATGGTATCAAGTAAGCGGGTATGATCAATTAATGCGGAAATAAAAGAATAGGAGTTCCAGCTTTCAATCGTGTTTCGTAAGAAAATAAAATTCAGCGTAAGAAAAATTACAATAGATAATATAGAAAATAACAATGGTTGCCTGATAAAATTTGTGATATTTCTCCTGTTAGATTTATTGGTAAACCAGAATAAAAAATAAACAGGAATGATTAACACAGCAATCAATCTGAATGAAATCATAAGTCCTGTTAAAATGCTGAGGAGAATAACTTGTTTTGTTGATAAGGATCGTTTGACAACATCAAAAAATAAAAAAAGCAAAATGATAAACGGAAAATCAGAAAGTATTGCAAGTTTTAACTGAAGAAACTGAGGATTGTAAATCATGGTGCATGCCCACAATAGTGAAGGAAGAAATGAAATTATCTGTCGTAAAAACCGGAATACAAGCAATGCCATCACATAATAACATGCTGACATTAAACATGAAAAAACAAACATATTGTTTCCAAAAAAATAATAAAACGGTGCTAACAATAGTGGTAATCCAACAGGGCGTGTGGGAGGACCTAATACAGGATAATATTCTTTATCAACTATCGCATAAGTAGTTTGTGGGTTTCCTTCCACAATGCATTTTGCCTGTAAGATATACTGTGCAAAATCATCACCCCAATCATGAGAAGAGCTCACATTAATAAAAAGCACAGGAGCAAAAACAAACAAAACAATGATCCATTGCTTCCAACTTGTTTTTGTTGATGGCAATGGCATCTATAAACTATTTATGTTCTTTTTTTATCAGGTAAGAAGTATTCGCCTGTGCCAACGGAGTTATTACAATATCATTCAGCACAACATGCGGTGGACGGCTTGCCGCGAAATAAACAACCTCCGCAATATCTTCAGCCTGTAAGGGATCATAACCCAGATAAGGAGTTTTTGCACGGTCAGCATCTCCTTTAAAACGCACGAGTGAAAATTCAGTTTCAGCAGCACCGGGATTTATTGCTGTCACTTTAATTCCATGTGGCAACAAATCAATGCGCATAGATTTTGAAATGGCATCCACAGCAAATTTTGTAGCGCAATAAATATTGCCACGATGATAAGCTTCTTTTCCTGCTATTGATCCAATGTTTATGATGTGACCTTTATTCTGCTCTATCATCCATGGCATTACAACTTTTGAAACATACAGCAATCCCTTCACGTTGGTATCAATCATTACATCCCAATCATCCACATCACCTTCCTGTATGGTGGAAAGACCTTGAGCAAGGCCTGCATTATTCACTAAGACATCAATTTTTTTCCATTCGTGCGGAAGCGAGTTTAAAGCAGTTTCCACTTCGTTGCGTTTGCGCACATCAAAAGGAAGTGTGAAGACCTTTGTTTCAAAAGTTTTTTTTATTTCTTCTTCAAGTGCTGCCAGGCGATCCCTTCTTCTTCCGTTAAGAATCACATCGTATCCATGCGCTGCAAATTTTATTGCGATTGCTTTACCGAATCCTGCCGTGGCTCCTGTGATTAATACAATTCCCATATCAAATATTTGTTGTTTTGTTCAGGTTTAATTTACTGTTACGATATCCATAAGAAAAATAAATAGCTAAGCCAATGAAAAGCCAGATGGTAAATCCAATCCAGTTTTTTAATTCAATTTGCGCCATCATATAAAGACAACTTACCACTCCAAGTACAGGAATGAGTGAAAGATTTTGCGTTACTGAAAGAATAGTAAGTACAATACAGACCATAATAAAAATCCACATCGGTATTTTATGTTTGAAAAGATCCCATCCACGCTCTACTTTTTTCTCCTCATTGACAGGAATTGATGCAAGAAATTTTGAGTACGTATCATCACTCATCCGCCCAAGGTATGCATCAAGATCATTATTAGCAATCTTAAGATTAAGGTTGTCAGTTTGCACCACATAATTTTTTACTGCATCCACTTCATTCTTCTCCAGGCCACTGATAAAATCTGTTTTGGGTACGGTGACAGGAGAATTAAAAATAAAAGATTTTGTTTCCTGACTTTTATAATTAAATGCAAGAACCAACGTAAGGATAAACAATGCAGGTACAATTAATTTTCCATTGATATAAGGTGTTTTAAATTTTCCTCTTGGAATATCAGTTTTATTTTGCAGCATTAAAACTCCGCCACACACAAGTACAAAAGCAAACAAAGTTCCGATACTGCATAAGTCTGTAACGATGGTGAGATTCAAAAATAATGAGGGGATTGCAACAAGAAATCCTGTAACAATAGTTGAAAAAGAAGGAGTACGGTACTTAGGATGAATCTTTGAAAATATTTTCGGCAACAATCCATCACGGCTCATGCTCATCCATATTCTTGGCTGACCTAATTGAAAAACCAACAACACACTTGCCATTGCAAAAATTGCACTCACACCAATGATTGCACTCATCCATTTTAAATTCAATTCTCCAAACACAAATGCTAATGGATCACCTACCGCTAATTTATCATACTTAACCATTCCTGTAAGAACCAATGCAATCAATACATAAAGAATAGTACAGATAATGATGGACCACATCATTCCTCTCGGCAAATCACGCTGTGGATTTTTACATTCCTCAGCTGTAGTGGATATTGCATCAAAGCCGATGTAAGCAAAAAACACTGCGGAAACGCCTTTCAGGATACCTCCGATACCGTGTGGTGTAAAAGGATGCCAGTTGTCAGTGTTTACATAAAAAGCTCCTACTGCAATTACCAATAATACGATGGATAATTTAACAACCACCATTAAATTACTTGCGTTGCGTGATTCTTTTATTCCGCGATAAACAAGCGCTGTGATAATAATAATAATACACAATGCAGGTAAATCAGTAACAATATGCAATGGTCCGATGGAAGGTGATGTTGTCCATGCTTTAAATGAATTTTGCAGTGATGATGGCAGATTAGAAAAATCTTTTCCGCTGTGCATAAGTATGCTTGCTTCCTTAAATCCTTTGCTGGCTGTTAGGTAATCCATCTGCAGCCATTGCGGAATATGGATGTTCATGCTATCCAGCAATCCTGTAAAATAATCACTCCATGAAATGGCAACAGTAATATTTCCAATGCCGTATTCCATGATTAATGCCCAACCTATAATCCACGCAAACAATTCACCAAACGCAACATAAGAATAAGTATATGCACTCCCTGACACAGGAACCATGCTTGCAAATTCTGCATAACAAAATGCGGCAAAGCTACAGGCAATGGCAGTAAAAATGAAAAGAAAAATTACTCCTGGTCCACCGTCAGCGCTTGCCTGACCTATCGTACTGAAAATACCAGCTCCAACAATGGCTGCAATACCAAATGCGGTTAGGTCGCGAACGCCAAGATGCTTATGCATTTTATGCACTCCGTCAGCATCATCTTTTTCAACCTGCTTTAATATTGAGTGAACAGTTTTCTTTCGTAGAAGACTCATAAGAGGGGAAGAATTTCTTTTACAAAGAAAACAGAAAAAATGGAATAGGCGTTCAGATTTGCTTTTGGTGTTGTCCGTTGCAGCCGTTGTTGGAGTTTTCTAAAACAACTAGCTTCCTAAAGGGATTGTTGGAGAAAACTCCAACAACGACACCGAGGCATCTTGAACTTTAGACTTTCAACCTGAAACTTTCTTATCAACTTTTTTCCCTATAACAATTGCAATACCCATAAACAATAACCCTGGGACTTTATAACGAACAATTGATCCCACAACAGGAGTTGTTAAACCGATAACAATAAACAAAGCAATACAAAAGCAAAGGCTGAATGCAAACACCGGATTATACTTTAATGTAATTCGATCTAATTTTAAAATCATCCAAACAAAAAGAACAATGAATAAGATATTTTCAAGTGCAGAAAAATAATACAATGGGTTTTTACATTCCCATAAATAAGGTTGAGAAAGTGTTAACCAAAACGCTTCAGGACTTCGTTTAATAACGCTAACCGATGAAGGAGCAAAAGGAACGCGATTAATTAAACTGTTAGCATGATAATACACAGCATTTTTCCAGTATATAATTTGTTTATCGTATAACAATTGTGCAATATCAAATTGCGGAAAAACTTTTCTTAACTGAAATCCAATAGTGATTGCTACACAATAACAAACGGTAAACAGCAATGTGCAATATAAATTTTTGTATCGCGGGTAAATGCACCATGCAATGAGTCCGGGAATAAAAAGCAATAGAATATAGTTACGGGTAAAAAATAAAAGAGCGAATGAAATAATAAATAAGAAAATATTTTTTGTAGTAAGCTTATTATTTAACAAATGAAATCGCCATAACACAAATCCCATAGAAAATAATTGTAATGGTTCCTTCATTAATCCTGATCCCCATAATAAAACAGAAGGTACGCAAAAAATTGCAAGTGCAATTAGTTTTCGTTTTTGTTGAGAATAAAATGAAGCAACACGAAATATCATCATCAATCCGCATAAGCTGATAAAACTCATAAAGAGCACATGTACTTCATAAAAACCAAAAGAAAAAATCCGGAAAAGTGAATTTATGCGAATCAAAGTCTGGTTATCATTGTAGAAAGTATTGTAACCTCCATCAAACCAAACATAAAGTTTATTATAAACCTGATGCAATGCAGGATCGTTTGAATCAATTGCTGAAATAATTTTTAAATATTGAATAGGATGTTCAAACAATAATTTTTGCAATACATTAACATCGTGTAGGTAAGCAAATGTATCTCCCGAATGATAATACGAACCATAGATCCATCCTACTAATAATCCGCATAAAAATTTTAATAAAAAGATGACTATCAGAAAAGCATAACTTGGAAATACTGTTTTGAATAACTGATTTTTTTTAATGAAAACACATAACAGAATAAAATAACAAACAACTAAAAACCATTTCATGACTTTTTAAAAGGAATGATTGCAGCCATTCTGTTTTTAAAAGTATCCCTATTATAGATTGTTATCAGTATTAAAATTAAAAACGGAAGTGCCGGCACTTTATAACGCACTATTGCTCCAAGAATTGGTGTAACCAAACCAATCAGACAATACATAATTAAAACAAAAAATATTGCAAGAAAAAATATGGGAGGAGCTTTTGTCAACTGATTTTTATCAAAACCCAAAACTGCAAATAATATTAATAAGATGATTAATGCATTTTCAATTGCTGCAAACAGTATCATAATATTTCGTGCTTCAAAAAGATGAGGACGAAATAAAGTAATTGCAAAAGCAGCAGGCACAGAACGTATCATTCTTTTCCATGCTGAATTAAGAACAGGTAACGCAATAATGCTTTGTGCATGTTCTCGATTTGCAACAGTATAAAATTCTTTTTGCTTGTTTTTAAGCAATTCGGGAACAGGATGATGAGTAAAAAAATGAGAGAAGTTAAACAGTGCTAAAAAATAAAAAGCATGGACTACTATAAATTTAAAAAAGGAAAGAGAAGAAGAATGTGTTGTCCATGCATAAGCCAGTAAGCCGGGTAACATTGCAAACAATATGTAGGACTTAATATTGAGAACACAAAAAATAAAAAACAATAGTGCTAAAATATTTTTCCATTTATCAGGATTATGCCGGCTGACTTTTTTCAAATAATATAAGAGCATACCAATGGAAAATAAAAGAAATGCTTCTTTGATAACACCACTGCTCCAAAGCATAACAGAAGGAAGAAGGTAAACGCCAAATATCAATTCATAATTTTTATTTTTTACTTCATCACTAAAAATTTTAAATAGCGCAGTTAACCCCGTAAAGGATAAGAAACACATAAATACAGCATGAGGATAATAGGTGTTCAAAGAAAAAAACCGCATTACAGCATTCAATCTTATCATGGTACGGCTGTCATTAAAAACCATTTCGCTGTTATACCAGTTTAACATGCTATCGTAATAGGGATGCAGATCTTTATCAGCTGCATGAAAACCCGTTAACATCCTGAAAAAATCATAAGGATGTTTATACCATGAATCATACATTATTTTACTGTCGTCATAATAGCGAAAGATATCAGCAAACTTGCGATCAGGATAGAAACGTGTGTAAATAATAAACAAAGCAAATCCTGCAACTAATTTTAAAATAAAAATTAACTGAAAAGTTTTTGTAGAAACTATTTCATGTCTGAAAAATTTTAGTTTGTTAATCAACAGCAGGCAAACTGCTATATAACCCAAACTTAAAAATACTTCAGTTAACATGCTGCCAAACCTAATAAAAAACCCTGACAGGATTTAAACTTTGTCAAGGTTGAGCGCTATTAATTATTTTTGCTGCAAACATTTTTTGACTCATGAGTACAACAGCAGAAGCGCAATCAGTCAGTTATGATACCGCATCCAAATTAGGATTACTACAAGAAGAATTTGATAAAATAGGTGAAGTGCTTGGCCGCACGCCCAATTTTACTGAACTAAGTATTTATTCTGTGATGTGGAGTGAACATTGCTCTTACAAAAATTCAATCGTGTGGTTAAAAACGCTACCCAAAGAAGGACCACACATGCTTGCAAAAGCAGGAGAAGAAAATGCGGGTTTGGTTGCTATTGGTGATGGATTAGCCTGTGCTTTTAAAATTGAATCCCATAATCATCCATCCGCTATTGAACCTTACCAGGGTGCTGCAACAGGTGTTGGAGGAATTAACCGCGATATTTTTACCATGGGTGCGCGCCCTATTGCACAGTTGAATTCACTGCGTTTTGGAAATATTGAGAGAGAACATACCAAGCGATTAATACGCGGAGTAGTGAAGGGTATTGGTGACTATGGCAATGCATTTGGAATACCAACCGTTGGCGGTGAAGTGTTTTTTGATGATTCATTCAATGTAAATATTCTCGTGAATGCCATGTCAGTGGGTATAGTTCGAGAAGGAGAAACTGTCTCGGCAATTTCCTACGGTGCAGGCAATCCCGTTTATATTGTGGGTTCAGCAACAGGTAAAGATGGAATTCATGGTGCCACTTTTGCTTCGGGTGATTTGCACAAAGATTCGCACGAAGATTTACCTTCTGTTCAGGTAGGTGATCCCTTTATGGAAAAATTATTGCTGGAAGCCACACTTGAAATAATTAAAACCGGTGCAGTAATAGGAATGCAGGATATGGGAGCAGCAGGGATAATCTGTTCTACTTCCGAAATGTCAGCCAAGGGAAAACACGGAATGAAAATATTTTTGGATCGTGTTCCAACACGTCAGAAGAATATGAAAGACTGGGAAATTCTGCTCAGCGAATCCCAGGAACGAATGCTGGTGGTAGTAAAGAAAGGACAGGAAAAACAAATACAGGATATTTTTGAAAAATGGGAACTTAACTGCACACAAATTGGCGAAGTGACCGAAGGTGAGCATTTACATTTTTATATGCATGATGAAATGGTAGCTAATGTTCCGGCTGAATCATTGGTGTTAGGTGGTGGTGCTCCAATTTATCATCGCGAGTACACGGAGCCTTCTTACATACAAAAAAATCGTGCTTTTAAAATTGATGATGTGGATGATGTAACTGATCTGCATGAAGCAATCAACCACCTTGTATCTCATCCTAACATTGCATCCAAACGCTGGGTGTATAATCAGTATGACAGTATGGTTGGAACTTTAACAATGACTACCAATCGTCCAAGCGATGCAGGAATAGTTGAAGTGCGCGGAACAGATAAAGCACTTGCATTAACAGTTGATTGCAACTCACGTTATGTATATGGTGATCCTGAAACCGGCTGTGCAATTGCTGTAGCTGAAGCTGCACGTAATATTGTGTGTGCCGGTGGTGAGCCTTCTGCTGTTACCAATTGTTTAAATTTTGGCAATCCATATAATCCTGAAGTGTATTGGCAGTTTGTTCATGCAATAAAAGGAATGAGTAAAGCATGCACACTATTTAAAACACCTGTTACAGGAGGTAATGTTAGTTTTTACAATCAATCAAAAACAGAAAACGGAGAAGTGCCTGTTTTTCCAACACCAACAATCGGAATGGTTGGAATAATTGCTGATAAAAACAATTTGATGACATTGAATTTTAAAGAAAAAGGCAATTCCATTTTCTTACTGGGAAAATCTCAGAATGATATTGCTTCTTCCGAATATCTGTATTCTTTCAAAAGAGTTCGTAATTCACCTGCACCCTATTTTAATATTGACGAAGAATTTGCATTGCAACAGTTTGTTAAAAACTTAATCAAAGCCGGATTGATTTCATCAGCTCACGATGTATCTGATGGCGGTTTGTTTATTACTTTGTTAGAATCAGCAATGCCAAATAAGTTAGGGTTTTCTATTGATACGGATGAGGATATAAGAAAAGATGCATTCCTGTTTGGTGAAGCGCAGAGCAGGATTGTGGTTTCTGTGAATGCTGATAACCTGGATGAATTTGTTGAAATGATTTCTGATAATGATGTGGATTTTATAAATCTTGGTGAGGTGACATCAGGAGAAATTTTAATTGACAATGTTTCTTATGGCAGTGTTTCAGAATATCAGCAGAAATATCAAAATGCGATTGCTGATAAAATGAAAATTTCATAGAACACTGATGAAACGGATAATGAGGATTTGCACAAATCAAATCCGTGATAATCTTAACTATCAGTGTCATCTGTGTTCTATTTGCGTATGGACATGTTGACAAAGATTCTAAAGTTTTTATTGAAATTCTTTTTGTGGTTTCTTGGCATCAGCATTTTATCTGTTATCTTATTAAGATTTATTCCTCCACCATTTACTCCACTTATGTTGCAACGATTAGTGGAACAGAAAATGGATGGAAAAAATTTCAAGATGGAGAAAGACTGGGTTTCGTTACAAAATATTTCTCCGAGTTTGCCATTGGCAGTTATCACTGCAGAAGATCAGAAGTTTGAAGAACACTTTGGTTTTGATTTGCAAGCCATTGAAAAAGCACAGAAATATAATGAACGTCACAAGGGTCGTAAAACAAAAGGAGCAAGTACCATCAGTCAGCAAACAGCAAAAAATGTTTTTCTGTTTCCGGTTCGTTCATGGATACGAAAAGGCTTTGAAGTTTATTTCACTTTCCTTATAGAAATTTTCTGGAGCAAAGAACGTATCATGCAGATGTATCTCAACGTAATTGAAATGGGTCCCGGCATATACGGTGCTGAAGCTGCTTCACAATATTATTTTCACAAGCCTGCAAAAAACTTAAGCAATGCGGAAGCTGCAGCTATAGCAGCAATTTTACCTAATCCATTAAAATGGTCAGCATCAAAACCTAACGCTTATATCTCCAGAAAAAAAACATGGATACTCAGACACATGAGATACATGGAATTAAAAGATTTTTGATAAATGATTTGGGATCTTGTCAGGAAATTTAGAGCCTGTTTAAATTTCCTAATTCAAAAAGAATATTATATCATCCCTTCAGGATTTTCTCTGTGAACTTTACTTATTTAACTATAAAAATATCATCCCTTCGGGATTTTTTAACGCTGAAAGCGTGTTATGATTATAAAAAGATCAAGCAAACAGTTAAGAATCCCGAAGGGATGATATATAAAAAACTATTTTTTAAAAATTTAAACAGGATCTTAATCTAAAAGCTGAAAAGCAATATATTTATTTATCCTACGCTGTTAAGGAATAGCGATAGTTTTCATACCGACCCAGCACCTGTTCAAGATGATATACTTCATTACAATCATCAAAAGAAAAACCTGCATCGTCAAGCACATACCATTTTTTACGTTGTAAAGCATTTAGTTTTTTTATGGCAGGAAACATTGTAAGGGGTACAGAAATAATACGTCCGTCTTTCAGATACAATTCAAATCGTCCTTTTTTTTCAAACGCAATCCGTTTAATCACCGGTTTGGTATTTATAAATCCTTCCATTATTATTTTTTTATAGTTGTTATTATTTCACCTTTGAAAAATCGTTCTATCTGCATAATAAGTAGCTCGTAATTTTCATGAATCAGTTTTTCCGCTTGTTTAATTTATTTGTCTGTCAAATTACCTTTATCAAACATTTCAACTTTGGCTTCTGACCAAAATTTCGCCAACGTTCGTTAATGCCCTTTGCGAATTTCAACATGAATGTGTTTTCTAATTTCATTTATATCCACTGAGAATAATAAAAAGATAAACTTCTGTATTATAAACAATTTGGGCACACACAAAAATACAAATTGTGTTTATTGCTTTGCAAAGCATTTGTAGTCGTGTTAAAAGGAATATAAATTTTTATCATTCCTTTATATTTGTCCAATATGAATTTAATGCATCAGACTCCCGTTGCCGTTTTTCTTTTGCAATTGATCATTATCATTTTTACGGTAAGACTATTAGGAATACTTTTTAAAAAAATAAATCAGCCCACTGTAATTGGTGAAATCATTGCAGGAATAGTATTAGGTCCCTCCTTCTTCGGATTATTTTTTCCGGATGCATGGCATTTTGTTTTTCCAATTGAATCATTGGGGACTTTGCAGCAGCTTAGCCAGTTGGGTTTAATATTATTCATGTTTGTGGTGGGAATGGATTTCAATCACGAAACTTTGCGTGGACTTGCAAAAGAAACCATTTCTATAAGTTTATCAGGAATTATTATTCCGTTTATTCTTGGTTGCGGATTTGCATTTTGTATCTCTAATAATCCTGATCTCACCACTAATACTTCTACTTTAAGTTTTGTTTTATTTACAGGCATTGCCATGAGTGTTACTGCTTTTCCGGTTTTAGTACGGATATTAAAAGAGCGTAACATCACCAATACTCCATTGGGTGTTTTAGCAACTTCCATTGCCGCTGTTATTGATGTAATTGCATGGATAGTGCTTGCATTAGTGGTGGCTATTGTCAATCACAGTTCGCTGATGCAACCTGTTTATTTATTACTTGCACTTGCAGCAATTTTAATTGCGTCCAGATATTTTGTAAAGCCGTTCTGGAAAAAATATTTTAACAAACATGATCCTTTGAGAAAAGCTTCTTTTTCACTGGTAATTATTTTACTGTTTCTCTTTGCTTATGCTACAGAGCTTTCAGGTATTCATGCGTTGTTTGGTTCTTTCATTGCAGGTATTATTATACCTGATCGCGATAACATTCGTGAAAAACTCACAGGCAAAATTGAAATTATTACCACCATGCTGTTACTGCCTTTATTTTTTGTGATAACCGGTTTACGTACTCAAATAAATTTACTCACCAATCCTGCATCGTTATTATTGTTACTTGTTATTTTATTGATTGCTTTTGCAGGAAAAATAGGAGGATGCGTTTTGCCTGCACGTATATTAGGTAAAAGCTGGAAGGAATCATTAAGCATTGGAGTGCTGATGAATACACGAGGATTAATGGAATTAGTAGTGCTTAACCTCGGTTACGAAATGGGCATTTTATCACAAACACTTTTTACCGCTTTAACGCTGATGGCAATTATTTCAACAATGTTTACTTCTCCGTTGCTTAGTCTCATTGAAAAGCGATTAAAACAGGTTGATTAACTGCAATTAAGTTATTAATCACACAGGAATATAAATATTAAAAACAGCACCTTCACCAAGGGCTCCTTCGGCTGTAATAACTCCATTATGATTTTCAACAATCCTTTTGCAAATTGCTAATCCAATTCCGGTACCTTTATATTCATGCCTGCCATGGAGACGTTGAAAAACATCAAAAATCTTTTTACTGTACTCGGGTTCAAAACCAATTCCATTATCTTTTATAATGAAATGGAAATAATTTCTTTTATGATCTTCAACTAATTCTTTTATTTCTTCGCCTTTAATAATAGCAGATGTAATTGTAATTAGCGGCTGTTGATTTTCCCTCGTAAACTTTAGTGCGTTATTTATCAGATTGGTAAGTAACTGATGAAATTGAAAGGCAATAATTTTTATGGATGGCAATGGTTGAAGATTAATGATTGCATTTTTCTCCGAAATCTGTTCACTGAGTTCCGTAATTACTTCCTGCACCAGCATATTAAGATCTGTCAATTCAAAAATTCTTTCGGATGAGTTAGTACGTGAATAAGTAAGCAGATCTTCAATTAAAGTTTGCATGCGCTCAGCAGCTGATTCAATCCTCTCAAGATAATCTCTTACATAAGATGACAGGTTTTCATTTTCTCTTTCTACAATACGGGAAGCAAATGTTTGAATTTTGCGCAAAGGTTCCTGAAGGTCATGACTGGATACATAAGCAAACTGTGTGAGCTCCGCATTTTTTTGTGCAAGTTCTGTGTTTTGTTTTTCAAGCTGGACAGCTGCTGCTTTTAAATTTTCTTCCGCCATTTTACGCTCTGTGAGGTCACGTGTAACCTTTGAAAAACCAATGATGTCATTCTGGTCGTTGTGCAAAGCTGTTATTACAACACTTCCCCAAAAACGGCTTCCGTCCTTACGCACTCTCCATCCTTCCTGTGTAGCCCTGCCGTTATTCAAAGCTTCATCTATGAGCTTTTGAGGTAATTTATTTTTGAGATCATCTATCGTATAAAAAACCGAAAAATGATTTCCCGTAATCTCGTGAGCTTTATATCCCTGAATTTTCTCAGCACCTATATTCCAGTTTTCAATAACTCCCTCTCTGTTTAAAAATAAAATTGCATAATCTTCTACTTCAGCCACCATCCTGTGATAGCGCTCTTCACTTTTTTTAAGTCTTTCGCTTGCCTCATTTAGTTTGTCAGCAGCTTTAATATTTTCTGTAATGTCGTGTACAACCAGCATCACCGCATACACTTCACCTTTCTTTTTTAAGGGTATATAATCGTTTTCGTAATATTTATCATAGAGCAGCGATTTGAATTTATTCACATGAACAATTTCTCCATTAAGTACTCTTTGAAAGATAACTTCTGTTTCCGGATTTTTTAATTCAGGATTAACCTCAAACATATTTTTGCCTATAACATTACCTAATGGAGCGTATGCTTCCTGTGCTTTTTTATTCATTGCAATGTAGCAAAAGTCTGTATTAAGTACCATTATAATATCTACTGACGAATTAAAAATAGTTTCCACAAAATTTGTTCGTTCTTCCAGCTCTTCATTTTTTAATTTCAGCGCTTCGGTAGTTTCTACAAGGTTGGTAATATCATGTACAAGCGTAACCACACCTGTTATTTCGCCATTGTTTCTCAATGGCACAAAAAAGTTTTCATAGTATCTATCATTGAGTAATGAGTGATACCGTGTGTGATGAATTGCTTCTCCTTTTAATGCTTTTTGAAGATCAGAATAGGATTCCATGCTGATTATCTTCGGAAAAATTTCTTCTATACGTTTGCCAACAATTTTTTCTTTTTTAATACCAATTACTTCTTCCGCCTTTTTGTTAAGTGTGAGGTAACTTAATTCTTTATCAAATACACTTATGCTATCAATCGAGGAATCAAATATTGTTTCTATAAAAGTTTTCTGCGCTGATAATTCCACATTGTTTTTTTCAAGCTCTGTGGTTCTGTTTACTAATTGTTGCTGAAGGTTGCGTGCCATTTTTAAATCATCAATAATTTTAAAATAAGCGGCAATTAATATGAGGATGCATGAAGCAATTAGTACAATGGTTAATAATGGGGTGATAAACTGATCTCTTGTTACATCCTGGTTACGTTCTCTCAATAACCGGTCTTCTTCCACCAGCATATTATCAATGTGGGCTCTCACAAGGTCCATTTGCATTTTTGCTGCCAACCAATTTTCTTTGGTCATATCTCCCGCCCTTAAATCATGGATGGATTTTTTTAAATAACGGATGCGCTGGGTAAACAAACCTTGAAGCACTTCAACATTTTTTCTTTGGACAGAATTATCTTTTAATAACGAATCAAGATTGTGAAACCGCATTTCAATCCGCCTGAGTGAAGAGTTAAAGTTTCGTGCAAATACTGAATCACGTGCAAGTGTATATCCGCGCTGATTTGTTCCGGCATCTCTTAAATCAACATAAATTTTTTCTAATTCCAGTTTAACAACATAAGAGTGATTTAACAATGCTGCTGATTGAACCAGGTCTTTAATACGATTAAAAGAAATGATGGAGAGAGTCAGAAGAAAAACAGAAGCAAGCAGAAAAATAATTTGAACTCGTGAAACAGATTTGAGTCGGCTCATACAATAAAATGAATAAAATATTTTTTCAAAAGAATTTTTTACAAAAGCATTTCAATAATTTAATTACAACTTTAAGCATAAAAAATAATTACTAAATATAAATTACTAAAATCCGATGTTAAAACCGATTCTGATAACAGGATTCTGGTAAATGGAATAACGGCTTTCCAATAAATTCCACAGCACAAGTATAACTGCATTGCTCCGCTGGCCAATTGCCTGAACATAACCTCCGCCAACTAAAAAACTGCTAATGTTTTTACGACTAAGATCAAACGGATAAAATTCATTTTGCACTTCAGCATTCAGTACTTCAAATTCGCTGTATGCCATCACATTTTCCAGCACCTGATACTGACTAAAAACACGTCCTCCGTAGATGTCAGTATTGTATTCATAACCCTTCACTCTTTTATCGCTGATATAAATATAAGTAGCACCAATACCTGCTGCAGCACGATCAGTAATTTTATAACCCACCTTTGGCGATACATCAACATAAGTAACCGATCCGAATTGCAATCCAAGATTACCTCCTGTAAAAATCCGCTCCCGAAAAGGTATCTTAGGTTTAACAGGTAGTATTTCGTCCTGAGCTTTTAAAATATTAAAGGAGAGAGCGAGCAGCATTATAAAGAAAACACACTTACCAGTTAATAATTTTTTCATCCTTCAAATGTAGAAACTTTGGCAGATACATAAACAGTTTTTGTTTTTCTTTACCAATCAATAAATTGTAAAACAGATATTATGAATGCCGTAATTACAGGTGCATCAAGAGGAATTGGAAAAGCGATTGCTGAAATATTTGCAGCAAATGGATATTCATTGTTTTTATGTTCAATGACAGAAGATATTTTAAAGAACACTGTTAAAGAATTAAAAGAAAAATATCCTTCTGTTTCCATCAATTCAAAAGCAACTGATCTGTCAAAGAAAAAAAATGCAATTGAATTTGCAGCATGGGTAATGAATCAAACTAAATCTATTGATGTGATTGTAAATAATGCAGGAACATTTATGCCGGGTAGTATTTCAGAAGAAGAAGATGGTGTATTAGAACACACGATGGAAACCAATTTATACAGTGCTTATCATCTTACAAGAGCATTTTTACCTGCAATGATGAATGAAAAAAAAGGACATATTTTTAATCTTGCTTCAATAGCAGGTTTGCAGGCATATCCTCATGGTGGTTCCTATAGTATCAGCAAATTTGCGCTGATTGGATTTTCAAAAAATCTTCGTTATGAATTAATGCCTCACGGAATTAAAGTTACTGATATAATTCCCGGAGCTGTTTACACTGATTCATGGAAAGGAAGTGTAGAAGCAGATCGTATAATGCAGGCAGATGATATTGCAAAGCTGGTGTATGCTGCCACACAACTTTCCACTCAGGCAACGGTGGAAGAAATTGTGATACGTCCGCAGTTGGGAGATTTATAGTAGAATTAACTCCAATTAAATTATCCTATTCTTTCAGGATTGGCGCTTAAAAAAGATTTCCAACCGTTAACGGATTTTCCGGTTGAGCTTGGTTTTCCATTTTGATAAAAATGACAGACAGCAGCAGCTAATCCATCTGTTGCATCTAAATAGCGTGAAGTATTTTCAAATTTCAGAGTAATTTGCAACATAGCAGCCACCTGTTCTTTAGAAGCGTTTCCACGACCGGTAACTGACTGTTTAATTTTTCTGGGTGAATAACCAAATACAGGTAATTGCCTGTGCAAAGCAGCTGAAATTGCAACACCTTGTGCACGGCCGAGTTTCAACATGCTTTGTACATTTTTTCCAAAAAACGGTTCTTCAATTGCGAGCTCATCAGGATGATATTGCTCAATGAGTGACACTGTTTTATCAAAAATATGCTGAAGCTTTAGAAAATGATCTTTAATTTTTTCAAGGTTTATAACACCGGCAGCTATCAATGTTATCTCACGATTATGGGTACTGATCAAACCATAACCCATGATATTAGTTCCGGGATCAATACCTAAAATAATTCGTTCAGCAGTCACGCAGCAAATATAAGTGTTGGCTAAAGCAGTTATTATTGAAACAAAAATTAAAACTAATATTGAACTGTTAATTACTTATGCAACGCTTTCTAAACGCGAAATGGTTTTTATTTTTAAAATGGATTGTTGCTATAGGTTCTATTCTGTATGTTGTATTTCATATTACTTCCAGAGCTGAAAGCATCAGCCTGGAAAATATTCGTTTAACGCTGAGTCAGAGCAATTCAAAAACAGAAATTCTTTTTCTTTTAATGGTATTAATGATTTTTAACTGGACGATTGAGTCGTTGAAATGGAAAATATTAATTGAAGAAGTAGAAAAAATTACCTTACTTAAATCGCTAAGAGCAGTATTGACAGGTATAACATTGAGTTTATATTCACCAAACCGTTCAGGAGAATTTTTAGGAAGAGTGATGCATCTTCATCCAAAGCAGCGCGTGCAAGGTTCACTGCTTACTTTTATCGGAAGTATTTGTCAATTCACCATTACCATTCAGGTTGGATTAACTGCACTCGTGTTTTATTCGTTACCGGAATCATTAAACTTTATCAATAAAACATTAATCTTTTTTATTTTAATCCTTAGTTATTTTATTCTATTTAACGTGACTGCATGGATGCAAAAACTAAAACATTTTAAATTCTTAGCAAGATATGAGGACCGATTTAGAGTCCTTGAAAAATTTTCAAAACAAAAATTAGCATTGGTCTATGTGCTTTCTGCGATGCGTTATCTCGTATTTGCATTCCAGTTTTATATGCTATTAAAGATTTGTGGAATTGATATGCCTTTCAACAATATGGTCACCAACATAGCAGTTTCATTTTTGTTAACCAGTATTATTCCGAGTGTAGCTTTGGGTGAATTGGGAATTCGCGGATCTGTTAATCTTAATCTTTTTAGTGCGAATCATGCTCATGATACTTCCATTCTGGTTGCTTCGTTTTTATTGTGGTTAATCAATCTTGCAATACCGGCTGTGATAGGTGCGCTTTGTTCAGTTTATATCAGATGGAATAATTCGTCAGAAAAATGATAACAGGAATTCTGCTTTTAACATCGCTTATATTATGCACCTATTGTGTTTTGATTTTTAAATGGAATACAGCATGGAATAAGATACCTGTTTTTAATCCCGGAGAAAAATATGCAACAATTAAACTCTCAGTAATTATTGCTGTAAGAAATGAAGCTTATGTTATTGTAAATCTTTTGAACTCTTTGTTACAACAGGACTATCCCAAAGATTTGTACGAAATAATTATCAGTGATGATCATTCAAGTGATAACACAATAAATATTGCCAAAGATTTTTTTTTAAAGCATCAGGTTGATAACGGAATTGTTATCCAAGCAAAACCCGGAGAATCATCTTCAAAAAAAGAAGCAATTAAAAGAGCCATTGATATTGCTAAAGGTGAATTAATTATTACCACCGATGCTGATTGCATCCACGCAAGTGAATGGCTGAAAAGTATTGCATCTTATTTTAATTTATACAAGCCGGCAATGATAAGCGGATCTGTTATAATGAAAGGAGATAATTCATTCATGCAGCAATTTCAAACCTTTGATTACCTGAGTTTGCAGGCAAGTGGAGCAGCATCTCTTTTTTTAAACAAACCTTTGCTTTGCAGCGGAGCAAATCTTGCATTTACTAAAAACGCATTTTATGATGTAAACGACTTTGAGGCTAATTTAAATATTGCTTCAGGTGATGACACTTTCCTGATGATGAAGATGCACAAAAAATTTCCGGGGAAAATACATTTTCTGAAATCAGAACAATCAATTGTTATTACAAATGTTTCACCTACAATAAAAGATTTTTTACATCAACGCACAAGATGGATTTCAAAAACAAAGCATTATGATAACAACTATATTAAAGCAATAGGAGGATTTATTTTTCTGGTGAATGTTTTTCCTTTCGTTCTATTGTTAGTTGGTATCTGTGATGCAAATCTGTTTTATTTATTGCCTGTTTATTTAATGGTGAAAATCATTGCAGATTATTTCTTCCTTTCCAATGCAGGTAAATTTTTTAATGTCAGTGTTAACAAAATACGGTTCGCTGCCTTTGGAATAGCTTATCCGTTTTATTTGCTTGCTTTATTAGCAGGGGTTTTGAGAGGATCGTATCAATGGAAACAAAGGCATCATCGCACATGATAAATAAGCTGAAAACCTTACCTGTTTTATTTTAATTTCGCCTGATAAATTTTATCAAACAATGAAACGTAACTCCTGGCTGACAATTTTATTTATTTGTATAACGCTGCTGGCTTTTTCGCAAAAAAAACCACAACCAATAAAACCTTATAGCAAGGATGAAGAGGGAGATGCAAAAAAAGAAGCCGCTGCACTTTTCAAAGCAATGAACTACACTCAGGCGCAACCAGTTTTTGAACGCCTTGTATTGACTGACCCAAAGGATGTTGATTACAATTATAAATTATCGCTTATTTATATGTTTACCAACACCGCAAAACATAAAGCAGTGCCTTTGATGGAATATGTGGTGAACGCTAACAGCAAAAACATTCCCAAGGATGCTCAGTTTGATTTGGGCCGTGCGTATTTTTATGCGGGGTTATTTGACAAAGCATTAGAGACCTATGAAAAATACCGTGTGGAAAAACATGGTACTGTTGACTCTAAACTTAAATTTGATTTGTGGGTGAAGTGGGCAACAGAAGCCAAGGAACTCACCGGTCATCCTATAGATGCTACTTTTGAAAATATGGGTAAGGCTATTAATTCACCAAATGCTGATTACCGGCCAGTGATAAGTGCAAATGATTCTGTGGTGTACTTCAGCTCCAAGAGAAAAGGAAACAGTGGAGGTTTAGTGGATGATTTCGGAGAGATTCCATCAGACATTTATTTTTTTACACAAACTGACTCAGCACGAAGCAAAGCAAAAAATGCAGGAACAAATATTAACACACCATTTTATGAAGAGTGCATGTTTGTTAATCAGAATGCTGACCGTATGCTTATTTATCGCGAAGGACCGGAAACAAGCGGAGACCTTATGATCGCACAGGTAAAAGGAAAACAATGGGATAAACCGGTTTCTCCCGGCAAGCAGTTTGTTACCAAATCAGCAGAAACCGGAGCATGCATGTCGCCTGACGGACTCACACTTTATTTTGCTGGTGAATCAGAAGGAAGCAAAACAGGAAAAGATATTTATCGGTGCACACGCACTGAACAAACCCCCTGGAGTAAGCCTGAACGATTAGGGGATAATATTAATACCAAAGAAGATGAGGATTGCCCATACTTGTGGGTAGATGGAAAAACATTGTTCTTCAGCTCTAAAGGATTTAACAGTATGGGTGGCTATGATATTTTTAAAGCAGTGATGAATAATCCTGCAGAAGGGTTTGGCAAGGCAGAAAATATAGGTTTTCCGCTCAACTCTGTTTATGATGATGTCGGTATTGCAATTAATCCTGATGGCAGCACACTCTATTTAAGTGCGGTGAGAGATAGCGGACTTGGTGACTACGATATTTACAAAGTGTATTTAGCTAAGCCTATTACATCAACACGGTATGCATTGCTGCATGGAACAGGAATAACCTCTGCTGGAATAGTTGCAAAAAGCGCTTTTGTTACCATCACCAACGCCACCTCTGGAGAGACAATTATTAATGCACAAACTAACGAGGCCAGCGGAACCTTTGATGTTGCCTTACCTGCAGGAACATATAAAATTTCACTTCGTCATGCTAAAGCAGGCAAGGCAGAAGATACGGTAACTATAAATCCTGATGAGGCGGTAAAAGTGTTTAAGGTTTTTCAGTTTAAGTAAAGTTACTCTGATGTTAATTTTGACACCTGCTTAAAACAACTCAATTGCGAAAATATATTGCAGAATTCATAGGTACATTCGGACTAGTATTTTTTGGAACAGGCGCCATAATAGTTAATGAACAAACTGGTGGAGCACTTGGTCATGTTGGTATTGCCATCTCATTCGGACTTATAATTCTCTCCATGATATATGCCTTTGGAGATATATCAGGTGCGCATATTAACCCTGCTGTCACATTGGGTTTTGCTGTGGCTGACAGAATGGATAAAAAAGAAGTGATGCCTTATATAATTGCGCAGATTGCCGGAGCTTTTACTGCATCTTTTATCCTCCATTTTCTCTTTCCAGCTAATATTAACCTTGGTACTACAATGCCAGCGGGAAGTGCAATGCAATCATTCATCATTGAAATAATTCTTACTTATTTTTTGATGATGGTAATAATAAATGTATCACAACGCTCTAAAGAAGTTGGTGTATTGGCAGGGATTGCAATAGGATCCACCATTTTGCTTGAAGCAATGTCAATGGGACCTGTCACAGGTGCTTCTATGAATCCTGCAAGAAGTTTAGCTCCGGCAATTCTATCAGGAAATTTAAACATGTTGTGGATTTATCTTATTGCACCGTGTATTGGTTCATGTGGTGCTGCTCTCACCTGGCTTGCAATGCATCCTAAATCAAAATAAAGTTTTAAGATAGCGACTAATCCCCTACTCTGATTTTTTTTTGAAAAAATGAAAGATTATATTGTTTAATCAGCGTTTCTTCTATTTGCATTTCAAAAAGTTTTTAACAGAAGGATGCAGTTAAAATGAATTACAGAATGAAATGAATTTAAAATCAAAAAACTATTTTTATCTGGATGAATGTTGTTTGTCAATGATGACTTAGGGCTCAAAAAGGATGGCAGGTATGGCTTGTCCGGATATTTTTTACTTCTTATTGTTATTCTTTAAACTTAAAACTTAAAGGCAACACAAAGATTGAAAGTGATTAAATGCGTGGCTTAATAATTGACAATTAACTGTTGATAAACAAAAAACAAATTCTGATATTATGCATTTGCATAAATTATTATTGAGCTGTTTTTTAGATCCTAAAACATTTTTTTCAAATGAAATTAGGTACAGTAGGAAGCAGCGTTAAAGAGGGCGCTGCTTTTTTTGTTTTTTCATTTTTATGTTTCCTTTGACCATTTAATAGCAAGTTTAATTAACCATTAATGACCTATTAAAAACTAAATTTTGTATGTTATTCATTTACAATATAAAAAAAGTTGTTATCTGTAGTTATTACAATGACAAACACAATGCGCGTAATTGATTTTTAGATGTAATTTTGACTCAGGTTAGGTTGGTTAGGGCGAACATACATTTTTCAGGTTCGCCCTTTTTATTTTACAACTTCCAAACTTCCCATTTACAGGTTTTAAAATTTTGAAACTTCGAGCCTGATAGCATCAATTTCAATACTTGTATTTCCCGGTAAAAGCTGTAACTCATAGTGTACATCATTATCACTTAAGTCTGAAAAAGTTGTTCTTCCAGGTGTTACCTCATACCATGCCCATGATTTTGAATTCACATTATTAAGTTGATTCGTAATTTCTTTGCCTTTCCCGCCTTTCAAAGTAAAAGTAATATTACCTGTAGCTGATGATCTAACTCTGATAAATAGAGAATAATCATTCTTAGCACCATCATTTCGCGGCTGTACAATATAAACCAAAGGAGAAGCAGGTATTTTGTTAAAATGAATATAAGAAGTCACATTGGATAAATCCACACGTGTTCCGGAAACAACCACTCCTTCTGATTTAATCTTCCAGTCATCACTGGATCTTGCATTATCAAACACTTCTGCTTCAAACTCAATATTCCTTGTCCAATAATCCGGATGCTCATACTGATGCCATTTGTCCAACTGATAAAAAACTACATTATTCTTCTCAGTATAATCATAAATATAAGTGCTACCCTGCCTGCGGATAGGCATAGTGAGTTGTTGTTTATTCAATGTAAAAGTTGCATTGGCGGACAATGGAGAATCATTTATACTATTTGAATTTTTCATAATAGATCCTACAATTGCATACCGGTTAACCGGAACATGTTTAACCTCATCTTCATCCTGACGCACCACAATTAAATGATTTTCATCTCCTGAATTAAACCTGAATGATGGCATAGATTTACCTAATTTCTTTCCTTTTACAGGCATATCTCCAAACATTGATTTTCCGTATTCCAAAAAATGATAAAGCCGAGATCCAATTGCCTGCGCATAAATAGGTATTGCTACCTGCCAGCAAAAAGCATTTCCCTGCTTAATATTGTTTTCCATAAACGGATGAAAAAATCCAGCTCCCTGCAATACAACAGCTTTCAAAAAGCCGAGGTATTGACCCGGTCTCATACTTAGTTCAGCGTTTGTATTGTATCCTGCACTCACATAAGGCGCACACCATTTATCATTGAATGCATGTCCATGACTATCATCATAAATCTCTTTATAGCGTGCAACCGCGAACCACTGCCAACCATGGTTTGCTCCTACATTCATGTCTCCCCATAGTTGAGGTCTGTTTACATATAAATCAGGAGTAGAATATACATTGCCATTAATTAACTTTTGCGTTTCCCTGGTTTGCTGATAAAGATGTCCTGCTCCAAATCCATTAACACCATAATTGAGAAAATTGACTGAGGATGGCAGATTCAGAATTTTTGAATTAAGAATATAATCACGATAATCATTATCAATATTTTTTTTTGCTACAGATTGGTACAATTCAAAATCGCCCTTATATGGTGCTGCCTGCGCTGCTTTAAAAATTATTTTATCGTCCTCTAACCTGCATCTTCCATCAGGTTTAGGTCCATAATGCACTGCCACTTCATTATCCTCGCTAATCATAGCGATTCTTTGCTTTGCAGCTGATGAAAGATGAAACTGTCCGCTATTTAGAAATTTATCAAAAGCTGTTTCCAATGCCATCGCATCACCTAAATAAATTTTTCTGTTGTTTTCTAATGGCGACCAGCTGTTAGGCGAACTTTTACCAGGACTGATTATATTTCCATTCTCATCACGCGGATATACCGAACCAGATGGATAGGTACATGGTGGTTCAGGATTGTCATTCTCCAGTTTTTGAGAAACAATCAAACAACGTTGAACTCCTTTAGCAGCCAGAAAATTTTGACATTGGGTATAATCACGATCTTTTGTTTTAACGGTAGTGATGTCCAATCCTCTGCGATATGTGATACAAGCCAATGGATAATCCTTTCCTGAAGTATTGATGTCATCAATAAAAGCAGCATTCACCATAGATGACTTATCATTCAGTTTAGCATATCCACCACCAATGTTTTCATTGAAATTATAATAGTAGTTCCAGTTTTCTGCCAATTCATTTTGAATAGCAATAGCATCTTTTATTTTATATTGATTATTCGGTTGCAACACATTATGATTAATAATATCCGCCATCCACATGCTCTTAACCCAATTCATATTGCGGAGCATCTCCACACCAGGCATAAACCGTGGAGCAGGATAGGCTCTGAGCTGATCAATAGATTTTGCGCAATTTGAGTAATTATTTGTTCCTAATAAATATCCTTTCGGAAATTCAAGAACATCAAGTGATTCATCAGGTTTAATAACAGGAATCTGAGTGAAAGAATGATGATGAAAAAAAAATAGTATCAGGAAAACTATATTCATACAGCGTTTTCTTTGCTGCATACAACTTAAATAAAAAGGCATAAGCAATTATTTATTCTAACATTTATTATATCACACATTAAAGTTCGGAGAATTAATTGATTTATAAATGTTGTCAAACGGATTTTTTTAAAATCTTTTCTTCTGAAAATTCCACAGCAGGTGTCTGCAGTTTATACTCATACTGCTTACCCGTTGCCTTTGCTTTAAACCAACGGTTAAAGATTATCATCTCATGGGTTTTCATCTCCCAGCGATATTCAGGATCATCAGAAGCAAGCAAATCAAATTGCGCTTTATATATTTTATATACATATTTAAAATTAAAAGCATAGCGGCCTAACCTCGTGAGCAATTTTAAAATGATTACATCCCGTTTTCGCACCGCTTTTAATTTGGCAGTTCGCGATATATGTTTTCGCATACTTTCAATATTCATATCTGCCAGGTCCAGTTTTTCTCCTTCAAGCTGATTTATGATTGATAAAATGCGGATACCTAAATTCCATCCTTCTTTATCTTTTTCAATTTCTTTGGTATCCTGCAACAAACGATGCGCTTCTCTGTTTTGTTTTTTCAGCACCAACACATTTGCCAACAGAAAACTTCTTTTGTCAGCCTGGAAAGAAGTGCTGCCTGTCGCATTAATTAATTGCCTGATTAATGTTTCAGCTTCATTTAAATTACCCGCATAGAAATGCAGATAAAATTCAATCTCCTTTGCAATACCGAGATTAAACGGTTGATTCTGATAAAAAGGATAGGATTTGCGTATGTTGTTAATCGCATCATTAAACTTGTATAAAAACATTTGATTGTTACCAAGATTTAAATATGCTGAGGCAAGTCGCACTTTTAAATAAACTGCCGGTGATAACTTATACAATTCAATCTGTTCATTCGATATCCTCTCTGCCAGTTCATAGTCGTGCATTTTATGAGCATATTCCATCTGAATAATCAACAAAAAATATTTGATGTTGGCTGCTTTATAAAGCTCAAAATCCTTTTTCATTTCTTCAATGGCTCTTTCAAAATCACTGAAGTTAGAATAACCACCTGCTTTTGCTCCAGCATTTAAAATAAGCATATGATGCCAATCCGTTGCACGTTGAATAGCACGTTGACTATTCATATAAAACTCTATCTCATCATCAATCTTTTTCAGCCGGTCGAACTTTGTCAGGATACGGAGAAAGTGATTTTTTATACTCAACAGATTAATCAACTCATGATACAATTCATATTTTTTTGCAAGCGTAATTCCACGCTCCACCATTTTCAGAAATTCACGATTGTCAACTTTACCACGTAACACTGAATTGTAAAGAGTAATTTTTAATATTTCAGCACGATACTGCGTTAGCTCGGTGAATTTACCTTCACGGTAAATATTTACATCAAGTGTCAGGCACTCATAAAGCTTGCCTTTAAACCGGCTTAATAAACGCTTGAAAGACTGTTTACTTTTTGTGTCATAATTGCCATAAATTTTTATACATAGATGTTCTTCATCAAGGAAAGGTTTTTTTCTCAGCAACTCAAGCAGATGCAGCGACTTACTTCGGTACTTGCCTGAACCGGGATCAAAAGCGCACAGGTAAGCATTAAAAGTTTTAATCTCTTCGGTACCGCACTTGCTTAAAAGGTCTTTAATGCCGTCTAATTGACTTTTCATTATTCTGTATCAGCGTAAAATTAGTTCAATAGCGTGAGAAAACATCAACTGTGATTTGATGATTGTTAATCCGATTCAGTAAAAATAAAACTGATATATACTTGCAATAACATCACGATTGCATTTTAAGTCATTACAACCTAAACTTTATATTTGCTCATCATGCATTATAATTAAAGCTTTAGTATTGTTCTGAAAATCTTAAACGCTCTGCAAATAATTACATAACATTTTAACTGGTGCTAACCGTTAAGTAAAATATATTACATCTATGATAAAAAAACTGTTGATTCGCTTACGCCAGAATTACCGAGTCAACTTTATCATACGTCATTCATTATTTTTTATTTCCAGATTTTCTCCTAATCTAAATTCAAAATTTATTAGATGGTGGCCGGTGAAAGGAAATATATCTGTTGAGTTTTTAGGAATAAAATTTTTAATGTATTCAGATTGTGATGATGGAGTTGTAGATGGCTTATTTTATAATCATTCGCATGTAGAGAAAAATGAAATGTTTGTTTTTTCACTGTTGGCCAAACATTCAAGAAACATTTTAGATATAGGAACACACACCGGAATATACAGTATAATTGCCGCTAAGAGCAACTCTTCCGCAACTATATTTTCTTTTGAACCTCATCCCTCCAATTTTAAACGACTGGAAATAAATATCAATCTGAACAAAATAAAAAACATAAAGCTGATTAATAAAGCCGTTGGCAATATAGAGTCAACAGTTAAATTTAATATCCCGGACGACTACAGAATAATAGATGTTGGATCAGTTGATAAAAGTTTCAGCGCTATGATGTATGAAGGTGATATTAGATGGAAACAGATAGAAGTTGAACAAACTTCCATTGATGCATTCAGTGCGAATGAAAAATTAAAGCAGATTGAATTAATAAAAATTGATGTTGAGAATTATGAACTTCCCGTATTTAAGGGCCTTGAAAATGTGTTGAAGCAAAGCAGACCTTACATTCTTTGTGAGCTTTTTCATGAGGAGGAAAAAATAAAATATATTGATGCGATGCTTAACAGCCATAATTATTTTGTGTATGATTTTACCAAAGATGGATTGACTTATTTAACTTCCGGTGTTAAAGAATATTCGAGCGGTTTAAATTACCTGCTCTCACCAAAAGATCTAGGTAGAAGTATTTCTTATTCTGATCTTCAGGCAACACTGCCCCGTTAGTTAAATTATTTAAAAAGTAACATCATCATTTGTACATATTAAGATTTTTCAGAGAGACGAGCTTAAGCATAATAGAAAACTTACTTTTGGAGCTTAAATTCTAATCCAGCAATGACAGAAAAAAATGTAGGTAGTATAAAACTTCAAAGTCAATTTGATGGAGCCTGAAAAAATAATTGTGTTCAGTGATGTTCACGGAAATATTTATGCGCTTGAAGAATTATTTAAAAGAGAAAGCGCTGATCAGTTTATTTGTTTGGGTGATTCAGTGAATTATGCGCCTTATAGTAATGAATGTCTTGAATTTTTAAAAACAAATAATGTTATTTCTGTTCGTGGTAATCATGAAGATATTTTTATGGACAAAAATAAATTGAATGATTGCCCGCCATTGGTTAATAAATTTTATGAGCAGACTTATCCTGCATTTAATCAGCAATTACTTTCATACATAAGTCAATTGCCTCAGGAAATCACCATAAATAATTATCGCTTTATTCACACATTGGAAAACAAATACATTTATCCTGAAACTTCCATAGAAATAAAAGGGAAATTTTTTATCGGTCATTCTCACGTTCAATATGCTAAATTCAAGGAAAATAATTTTATTATTAATCCGGGTTCATTAGGACAAAACAGGAGTAATCTAAATATAATTCAATACGCTGTTCTTTTTACTAAAACAGAAACGGTTAAATTTCAAAGCCGCTACTTAAGCATTGAACCTTTGGTACGCGATATGAAATCGCTTGGATATGCTGATGAACTTATTAATTATTATACAAAAGTCAGAGAATAAAAAATGTTTAAAATTGCAATAACAGGTGTTGGTGGTGGTGTAGGACAAAGCATTGTAAAATCTTTGCAAAATACGGACTATGAACTTGTGAAAATTGATGGTGATCCTCTTGCAACCGGGCTCTTTACAACAGGTCATTCTTACTTAGGTGAATATGCTAAAAATGAAGAGAAATACATAGCGCGTATTATTGAGATATGTAAAAAAGAAAATTGTGCAATTTTATTTCCCGGTCTTGATCGTGAACTGTCAGTTTTGGCTCAATATAAAAAACAGATTTACCAACAAACAGGAACACGTGTAATTGTAAGTGATCCCTCCGTAATAGAAATTGCAGATGATAAATTGTTAACTGCTGAATTCTTAAAAGCAAAAGGTTTCGCAGCTCCGGTAACAGTGCTTCCTTCAGCGTACAAAGAATTTCAATATCCGGGAATTTTAAAAATGAAAAAAGGCGGAGCACGTTCAATAGGAACTTACAGAGTTAACTCAGTGAAAGAGTGTGCTGATATTTTAGAACATATTGAAGTTGATAATTATGTACTGCAGGAATATATTGAAGGAGATGAATACACATGTGGCTCCGTATTTATTGATCAACTGCATGGTGTAATTATTATGAGAAGGATTTTAAGAGATGGAGATACTTATAAAGCATTTGTGGAAAACGATAAGAATTTAGAGATATATGTATCAAATGTTGTGGAAGCATTACAACCATTTGGTGCATGTAACATTCAACTGCGCAAGCGAGGAAATGAATATTTTATCTTTGAAATTAACGCACGCTGTTCAGGTACTACTGCATCACGAACACTCGCAGGATTTAATGAGCCACTTTTTATTTGTAATTATTTATTGAAGCAGGAGAAAATAAAACTTGAAGCAAATCCGGTTTGCATTCTCAGATATTGGAATGAGCTTGTTGTGCAATATGAAGACATTGATGAATTGAAAAAAAACTTGACTATAAATACCAAAGGTAAACTGTGAAAAATATAGTAATAACCGGTGCAAGCAAAGGATTAGGATATGCCTTGGCAAAAACCTTCAGTGAAGATGGTAACTCAGTAATTAATTTATCACGTACTCCTTCCGATTTACCTTTAGTTAAAAATATCAGTATTGATTTTATGAATTTTCAAAGTATTGAACAGGCAGCAACTTTGCTTAATTCACAAATTAAAACAATTGATATTCTGATTAATAATGCGGGAGTATTAGGCAGTCGTGTTTCCATCAAAGATTATAATCTTAAAGAATGGCAGGATGTGTTTACAATCAATATTCATTCTATTTTTTATTTAACAAAACTTTTGCTTCCTTCAATAATTGATGGCGGCAAAATTATTAATGTGAGTTCAGGACTTGGTATTACAGGACGCCCACAGTGGGGAGCTTATGCTGCTTCTAAATTTGCTCTGGAAGGATTCAGCCAGGTGCTTGCGGAGGAACTTAAACCACGAGACATCCAGGTTTTTATCATAGATCCGGGCGGAATAAAAACAGAAATGAGACATAAAGCATTTCCTGAAGAAGATTCTTCGCGGTTGCCAGAACCGTCAGCCAGAGTGGATATATTCCGCCATCTTGTTTATAGGGATGAAAAAAATATTACTCCGACAAGATATCACGCAGGTGAGTTTTTCAAATCCATAAAAGGCAATCAATAATTAGTTTTTAAAACACAACCACAGAAAGAATTGAACGTATGTTTAACTGTTTTGATTTACAAAAACTGCTTCGTGCGCTTTGCTCAGTTTTTTGTTCCGCTTATAATTCAGGTATTGATAAACAGGAAATATTTTATAACGGTCAACCATTTTACGCAGCCATACAAACTTTCCTTTATGCATAGTTGATTTAAAATTGGCTGCATTCACCACGATTGGATAAGCACAAAGAAGACGGTCAATAGCTTTATTATCATAAAAATATTTCCAGTTATCAGGTGTGGTGTTTATGGGAACATTTAAAGCCAGCATTTTTTTCACCACTTCCCGCGACATTATCCAGGCATTTCCTCCCGTGAGCACCTGATAATTTTGCGGGATGTAATAATTAAATCCAAACGGTGTACGGATAGCCGGTTCTTTCAACTCAAGTGGATTCCATGCTTTCCAGTAAAGCAAAACCATGTCACCTTGCCGCAGCTGTGCCTCTGTATATTCCAATATCTCGTTCAGATTATCAGGGATAACAGTATCATCTTCTAACAGCATCATGTAATCTAAATCCTTAGCGAGCATATCCCTAAACATATTCTGACAGGTTAGCGTGCAACCAATAATTCCTTTGTTAAACCATTCAACACCTGCTTTTTCATTCAGTCTTTTAATCTCACCCATATTGCATTTTTCTGCAAGCTCCTCCGTTGTCAGATCAGCACCCACCACGCAATCAAAAAACTCATAAGAAAGTTTTGTTCCTTTCAATTGCTTCTCCATGTGCAATCTTCTCTCTTTACTCCATTTTAAATTCGTGATATAAATATGCATGCGAATAATGAAATTAATTTTTTACAGGTTACAAAACAATGTTTGTCAGATTGCCTTTAAAATAACAGAAGAAATTCTTTCAACATCTATCTTTTCTAAACCAGAATACAACGGAAGCGATAAAACCCTTCTACTTATATCTTCACTAACCGGACAAGGATAATGTTGTTTAAGATAAGGTAACGTATTGAGGGATGGATAAAAATACCTTCGAGGTATAATCTCGTTTTGTGTTAATTTATCTACCACACGATCCAGCGTTTTTTCATCTTTTATGAGTATGGGATAATAAGCATAGTTATATTTTGTGTGCGGACGTATTTTAAGTTTTTGAATTTGATTGTTGTCTAATAGCTCATCATAATAATTACAGATTTCTTTTCGCTCCTGAATAATAACTTCCATTTGCGGTAAAATGCACAAACCCATCGCTGCATGAAATTCGGATACTTTGCCATTGATACCCAAAGTAAAATGCTCATCACCAATATGACCAAACTGTCGCATCAGATAGATACTTTTTGCAAGTGCTGCATCCTTTGTTACAATAGCACCACCCTCCACCGTATGAAAAAGTTTGGTTGCATGAAAGCTCAATGTTGAAATATCTCCGTAATTGCAAATGTTTGTGCCTTTGTATTCAACACCAAAAGCATGTGCAGCATCATAAATAATTTTCAGATTATTTCGCTCTGCAATTATTTTTATAGCATCCACATCACAAGGATTACCATACACATGCGTAGCCAGTATTCCGGTAGTCCGTTCTGTAATATTTTTTTCTATGAGAGCGGGATTGATCGTGAAGGTTTCATTATCAACATCCACAAAAACGGGTGTGCAATATTCCCATAATATTGATGAGATAGTAGCAACGTAACTAAAGGGAGTGGTAATAATTTCTCCTTTGAGTTTTAAAGCTCTTATCGCAAATTGTAAAACAATAGTTCCGTTGTTGCAAAACCATAAATGAGGAACGTTAAGATAGGATTTCAACTGCTTCTCCAGTTCAACCACACAATCACCGTTATTTGTGATCCATCCTTTCTCCCATATTTTTTTTAAATAAAATTCATAAGCAGTTAATTCGGGTAGAAAAGTTTTTGTTACATTAATCATAGAACCAGTCTGCTTATTTTGTTTTAGTAATTTGATGTGAGTGGGAAAATCAGATTTCAAAATTAATTTAATTTACCTTCTCTGTTTACACAATATCTCACCGCCTACTCAAGGTAATTGATTCAATTGTGTTTTTTGTTTTGATGAAATAATAATTTGATAAGTGAAGGTAACACCCATAAGCATCACCGGAAGAATGGGTAACATATACCGTTGCTCAATCTCCCTGTGAATGACAGTGAAAAACAAAACAAACAAAAGAGGTGTGTAAACAAATAATGTTTTATTCAGATCATTTTTCATAAAAAAAAGATTAAAGAAAAGGCAGGAGTAAATAATAATATGAAGCAACGCCAGCTTGTATCTTATCAAATTAATTATTCTGTTATCCCTGTTTTTTTGAAAAAAAGCAATGTTTGAAGAATTAGAATGCACTACCATACGCTTAAGATAAATCAATGGTGTTTTAATCCAATAACTAAAAAAATGCTTTTGCTTGTATTCATTTATCAACTCGTTATATTGTTGCTGAAGTTTAATTTGCTCAGGTGAATACTGATCTGGCATCGCTATATTTTTATCATAATATTTTTTTTGCATGAATGCCACCCGCTGATGTTCCTTTACAATATTATACAAACGCTGATAGCCGAATTCATCAATAATATTTTTTGGCCATGAGTTCAATACCTGCTCCACATAAGTAAAACTTGTATCACCGGAAATTGCTCTGTAATACAAGGGTTGCTCATAGGTATTAAAATAGGAACCGTCTTCACCCCAGCATTTGGCGAAGCTTACCATCCCGTTAAACTCCGGTTTCATACGGTCAAGGGATTGTGGATGAAATGCTTTTTCCAGCGGCACAAACTCTGATGTTAAAATATAATTACGAATGGTCCATGTGCTTATCATTAATAACGGAAGCATACTGATTATTGCTGTCTTCTTCAATAAAAGCAAAAAACTTTTTGATTCTCTTTTCAAATAATAATCATTGATTACAATGGCAGCAATCATAAGCCCTGCAATACCGGTGTAAGGCCTTGTTAAAATAATATATCCAAGAAAAAAAGAAGCAGCTACATAATTCAACAGTTTTTTCTTCTCATCATTTTGATGATAAGCACGCAACAAATAAAAAACATAAAATACCATTAATGTAGGAGTGATGGCTTCCGTCATTGTATAATATACCCAACCGCTGAAAAAAGGAACCAGACCAAACAACAATGAAAATATTATGGTTAATAATTTTTGTTTTGTTATTGAGAACACAATAAAACAAAAACAATAAACAGAAACACCAAAAAGAATAAGTTGAAAATATTTTATTAAATGATGTGCTGTTTGATGCCCGTAAAGTTTAGCAAACACGAGATAGACAAGAGAATAACCCGGAACCCTTCTGAAATAATCTCCATTACCTACAGCGGGAGAACGTTTCCATCCTTTGCCAGCGAGGTAATTTTCAACAGGCGAAATATAATATTCATCATCAGGAGAGAATACCGTTTCATTTAAAACAAGTGAACGCGTGTTATTTGATGCGTCTGCTTTTCTGAATAGTGATAAATTATACTCATTAAAAAAAAATGCATTCAGTGTGGAGAAAACGGCAATGACAAAAGCAGTTTTTTTATTCATTGTTTATTTTCTGACTCTATTATTTTGTCAACAACAAAGTTTGGTCGTCCACGCGCTGCATCTAATCCTCTCCACACATATTCACCGATAATGCCCAATGCTATCATCTGAAATGAGGAAACAATCAACAACACAACCATCATACTTGTCCAACCACTGATAGGAACTAAGCCGAATAACTTGGCGAACAGCACAAATATTCCATAAAGGAATGCGATGATGCCTAATGCTAATCCTATCACAGAAATTGCACGGATGGGAAAAAAGGAAAAGGAAACAAATGAATCAATAAAAAGTTTTATTTTCTTTTTAAGTGTCCACCGCGATATCCCAACCTCTCTTTTCTTTCTCGTATAAGGAATATTTACGAAGTCATAATCAAGCCATGAAAGCAGGTAAATAGTATTGGTGTTTTTCTCGTTGATCTTTACCACTTCATCACGTAATTGTTGGTCAAATAAAACCAGATCGAATCCACCGGGCGGAACATTTTTTAAAGCCAGTTTTTTTATCAGCTTATGATAAGTGTTTGAAAATATTTTTTGACCGAAACTTTCTTCCCTGTCAGTGCGGTTTGCAATCACAAATTTGATTCCTTTCTGCCAGTACTCATACATCTTGGGAACCATGTCAGGCGGATCTTGTAAGTCTGCAGCAAGAATAACATTACAATCACCTGTGGCGTAAGTCATGCCGGCAAGTATGGCATTATAAGAACCCACATTACCTGCAAGCTTGATGATTTTTACTTTAGAGGGATAAGCGCTGTGAAATTTCAACAGCTCAGCATAAGTATTGTCTTTAGATCCATCATCAATAAAAACATATTCAAAAACTACATCGGGAGGAAACAACGATTCATTATTCAAAAGCTCCTTTGTTGTTATCGGAATATTCTGCTCATTGAAATAACAGGGAATAATAAAAGAAATTTTAGGCATGGTAAAACTCTTTAGCTGTGAGGGAAATATAATTGAGTTTCATAGTTTTATTATTCTATTAATCTATTGATCACATTTAGCGTGATGTTTTAAAAAATCTCTTTGACTAAATATTCCGCAGTTTTCTTTCATGCAAGCACTAAATTAATTTTATAAAAGTTGAGATAAATAATCATATTCATTTGCTATTCCGTCCTTAAATGTTATCTCTTCATCACCAAGAAACTTTTTCATTTTCGAATTATCAAAAATATAATCAGTTGTCACAGTTTGTTGTCCTAATATTTCCGGTCTTATTTTCTTTCCTGAAACTTCAATTATTTTATTCACCACATCCTTAACCGACATTGCATTTGCTGAAACAATATTTACCGGACCGGGATATGTTTCAAGATTAAAACTGTTATGAATAGCCCTTGCACAATCTTTTACATGGAGAAAACTTCTCTTTTCATTTCCATCTGAATAAATGACAGGCGCTTCTTCTTTAAGAACTTTTTTTATGGTTTCGGGAATCAGCTTTTTATAATTTTCTTCTCCACTGCCATAGATGTGACCCAACCGTAAAATTTGCAGCAGCACATTTTGTTTTTCACACCATTGCAAAAGTAGTTTTTCACAATACAATTTTGACCATCCGTAAATTGTTGCCGGATGCTCGGGAGTTTCTTCGCTAATCACTCCAATGGTTTTCTGATAAATGTCAAGCGTGCTTGTGAAAATAATTTTTTCAGGAATGGATGGGAGATTTTCAATAAGATGTAAAGTGTTAAAAATATTTGAAGTATTGAGTTCTACATTGGCAGCATCAGCAGCGTTTTTGGGAGTGTACGCTCCTATATGCAAAACAATATCAATCGTGTCAAATCCCTTTTGAAAAAAATCATTGCGGCTGAACGAATAATTTTTATGTTCGATAACAGGATATTTTTTATCAGATGAAGAAGAAGTTAATAAAACTATTTTATCCCGTAAGGGCGATTGAATCTCATTAAGATAGGACAAGAAATTTTTTCCTATAAAACCATTTCCTCCAGTAATCAACACATATCCCATAGGTCAGGCTATAAGGATTTCTTTGCTCAATTCATTTTCAGTAGTCAGCCGTGGAGTTTTATCCATTCCTCTGCACCACAATAAACCATCAGGCAAAGGATTAATCTTCTTATCTAAAAGGGGAAATTTATTGTATAAAATAATGTCCTTAAAAATTTCAGGCATATTTAATCCTGCTTCAGTAAAAAATAAGATGGTAGTAAAAAATCTTGAAATATTAATTTCTGTCGGATTAGGAATTCCCTCTTTACTATAAGTCATATCAACACCATAAATTCCATGTGGCTTTGTATCTATCGAACGTATCGTATCCAATGCAATACGGTCAACGGTTTCAGAGCTATATGTTTCACCGGTTTTGGTAACACCGGTTACTCCTGACAAAGTACGGTTACCATGTGTCCAACCTTTTCTTTTTCTGGTTTGCGCAACGACTAATTCACCTTCAAACCATATTGAAAGCCATGTAACAGTATCAGACGTTAACATTTGTGCTGCAGCAAATTCACCCCAGCCTTTAAAGTGATCAATCCATCTTTTTGCAAATTCAAAATCATTGGTTGGCAGTGCGCCTTTTCCACCGGCACCTGTAGTAACAACACGCAGCCATATCATTCCATTAGCATCTCCTAAATTCTCAAATGCTCTTGCAAGGTCATCAACATTATGAATTAAAATATTTTCAGGCACTTTAATTCCATGCGCTTTCCATACTTCGTACGACTTATGTTTATTAATACATGTTTCAATAACATTATGAGTGGGCATGTAAAGCTTAACACCTGCAGCCAGAATTTTTTCACGCAGTAACGAAGCAGAATAAACCTCCGCATCATTCTGAAAATGTATCAAATCAGGTTTTTCTTTTGACAACAGTTTTAACAAAGCACTTTCGTAAGCTGCATCATAACAATAAGGAACATGGTATTTTTTATGAGCTGATGAAAGTGCGAGATCAAATACTTCACTTCCCATGCCGATTATTTCTTCCCCTCCTCCTGCCCTTATGAGCGAAAGAATTACTCCTTCAGATGGAGCTCCGCCTGCACCTGCAATCACAATTTTTTTCATTTACTTCTTATTTGGAAATCTGCTGATGATTTGGAAACGACCTGCTATTGAATTTTAAAATGTTCATACTCGCGTATATAATCACTCTCCTCATATTCGCGTGATGCAAGGCATAAGAGTACAGCATTGTGTGAAAACCGTATCGTTCTCCAGCACATTTCAGGAATAAACAATCCATGTTTTGGTTGTTCTAATTTAAAAAAGAATTTTTCTCCGGTTTGGCTTTCAATATTAAACTCAATGGAACCTGAAACAGCTATAATGATTTGTCTTAATGCCTTGTGTGCATGTCCGCCTCTTATCACCTCGTGAGGAGTGTAATAAGTCCAGTAAACTCTTTTTATTTCAAACGGAATACTCTTTTGATATTCAGCCACTGTGATATAACCCAACTCGGAAGAACCAATGGAATTAAATTCAATAAGATGTGGAATGGTAAATGAATCCTTTAGAATCATAAGAGGTTTCAAAAATAACAATTGAGCAGTTATAAGAATTTAGGATTTGGAGATTTAGGATTTAGGATTTAATTAAAATCCACTATTTTCCTGCAATCACCAGCTTATTACGACTCATGCCATTTCCGTAATCAATCACACACTGATAAATTCCCATTGCCAAAAACGGTAAGCGAACACTTTGTGTTTGGGGAGAAGAATTAATGGATTGCATAAAAACTTTTCTCCCGTTCATATCAAAAATATTTAGTGATGCCTGCTTTGCATTGGAAGCATTAAAAACAATTTTCAATTCACCTCCACTTCTAACCGGGTTCGGATAAATGTCCGCGACCACACCCCTCTCCTTTGGAGAGGTGCCGGGGGTGAGGCCTGTAATAATATCAATCTGATTAAACGTAGTATTAGTTACCACCGGACTATTGAAATCAAAATAGATATAGCCGGTGTTATGAATGATAGTACCCACCGGGGCAGTATTTTTTATTCTCACTTTATACTGCACATAACCATGACTGTTTGGTTCATCCGTAGTGCTATCAGGTAAATTAATATTGGGAAAATTAAATTTAACAATATTACCCATCACCTGCACTAAAGGCTCATGACTGTAAGCAAGCAACTGAATGCTGCTTTCATCAATGGCATTGTCGAGGGTATCTAAAACATAAACATGCAGTGTAGTATCATTACCCGTGTTTTGAAAATAAATGGTGTAAGTAAGCCAGTGTTGACTAGTATCAATAGAACCGGAAGGGCTTACTTCTTTTTCATTTGGATCAAAACTATTTGTAACTGTAAAACAATGATTATAAAAATTATTGGCTGTGTTATTATCCCATGCCAGCGGAGTTACGGTTACATCAAAACAAACCTGGTCGCCTACTTGTGCAGTGGTATCTGTTTGTACAATAAAGCTGAAATCATTTTGAAAGTTTACTGAACCGAAATCTGTAATGGAATAAATTAATGTGTCTCCATTAACAACCGGAGTTAATGCTCCGGACGTTGCGTTGATAAAACTTGCAGGACCATTAACAACAACTGTTACTGTGCCGGTGATTCCTGTTGCACAATGTAAATTATAATGATTGCTTATATCTCCGGCTAAGACATTTACTGTTGCATAATTGCCTGGGCGAAATCTTCCTGATTTTCTCAACACGCTACTAACCCCAATATCAAATCCAGCTTTACACTCCAAACTAAAATCTTTATCAGGATTCTGTGGATTGCCGTTGGTGAGATACGTTGAGAAAGAAAAAGAGATAGGACATACTACATCTAATGGCAATGATGTGGTATCAATTGCATAAACATAATTTCCCGTATCAGCAGTAAAAGCATATTGACCTAAATCGTTGCTAAATGCTTGTTGCTTTAGAATTCCACCGCTATATAATTTCACTTTTAAGTTTCTCAATAAAACCTCATTAGTATCTGCTAAACAATTTCCACTTGTATCAGTAAAAGTTTTACCACTTATACTCCAGTAAACCGGACAGTTATTTGGATTTGAAAAAGCACAGAGTGGTGTATTTGTAATTGGTGGAAGGGCATAATAGCCGATGTTTATAGAATTTGGCAAACAGGTAATTCCAGTATTTGCCCACCGAAAAGTATATATATAATTAATTGGTGGTAAACAAATAAGATTCGGATTATCATTCATCCAGAGCTCTTGCATTGCTCCGGGTAAAGGGGGTAATGCAGTCAATTGATTGAAACTGCACCAAAAATAAATTAATCCACTTGGCAATGTCGGCAGTGAAGTTAGTAGATTACTGCTGCAATGAAGAGAATATAACGAAGAAGGTAATGAGGGAAGTGAAGTAAGTTGATTACCACTGCAATCCATATCCGTTAATGAAGAAGGCAGAGCGGGTAACGATGTCAATTGATTACCACTGCAACCCATAACAGTTAATGAAGCAGGTAAAGCGGGCAAATTTGTTAATTGATTTTGATAACAGATTAGTTCAGTGAGTGAATTTTGTAAATTTGGTAATGAAGAAAGTTGATTGTAGCCACATCTTAAACTCGTAAGAGAAGGTAAAACAGGTAGGGAAGATAATTGGTTAAATTGACACCATAATTCTTGTAATGTAATTGGAAGAAATGGTAATGAGAGTAGTTGATTTTGGTCGCAAATTAGAACTGTTAAAGAGGAAGGTAAATTTGGTAATGAGGTAAGTTGATTACCGGGACAATAAAGATAAGTTAATGAGGCTGGTAATGGAACTAATGATGTCAATACATTGTCCTGACATTCAAGATATATTAGCTGATCAGGTAAAGTAGGAAGTGATGATATTTGATTATAACCACAATCTAAATCAGTTAGTGAATCCGGTAAAACTGGTAATGTAACTAGGAAATTATTCCAGCAGCGTATTTGAAGTAACCTTTTAAAATATTGAATTCCTGTTAAATCATAAATATTAGAATTGGAGCAATCAATATACTGAGTATTTATAATGGTACTGCAAGTAGTATCCATCTGATTCCCATTCATACATGTAGGATTAATGTTCGCCTTTATCCAATTCACAAAATTGGTATCAGGTATGGTCACATACTGCGCCCTTGCACTCATCAGCGCAAAGCAAAATACAATGCTCAAAAAAAATTTACGGGTAGAGTGGTTTTTCATGTAAAGTGATTTTTTTTGGTTTAACTTAATGAAGGAAATAATCATACCAAACATTATGGTATTATTGAATTTCCCAATCAGCTTGAATGGTAGCGGGTAAATCCATTCTTCCGCTTACAACAGCTACGATTGTAATTTTTTCATCTGATGCAGGATTATAAATTATACGATATCCTTTATAAATCACCTCCCTTAAATAACTTAATTGTGTATTTTGAAATTCTGGAACGAGTCTCCCGATTAAAGGATATTTTTTTAGTTGTACTTCTGCTGCAGTTACCAATGATTTGACAAACCGTTTGGCATAAACTTCAGAATCAAAAGAAATAAAACTGTAAATATGATTCAGGTTGGCAACTGCCTTGTCCGACCAGTTTATTTTGGGTGCCACTTATCAATCTTTTTAAGCAACTCTTCTGTAGAGATTGTTTTTCCGGTTTGTTCATCTTGCAACCCTTCCATTACCTGTGCTGTAAGATTAAGTTTATACATTATTTCTTCCAGCGAACTGCTCTCTGGCAGATTCTTTATGATTTCAATACTTGTTTGTTTAAGAGATTGCATAGCTCAAAATTACATTAAAATTGCGTTATCCATCATCGTAAAGCAAATCACAAATTGAATAAAATATTCCGGGTAATGTGGTTTTGCGTGTGGAGAAGAAATTATTCTATGCTAGCAACCATTACAGATAAAATTCACCTTATTTCATCACCTGATTTCCTAAACAAAATTTTGTTTTTACATTTATGCCCAACAAAAAAAACGATTGATGAAAAAACTAATTATTGCAGTATTGGCATTATGCATCTTTAACAATCTATCAGCCCAAAACAAATTAGCGGCAGTGAGAATAGGCCCCAAATGGGGATATATTGATGGCACCGGTAAATTTGCTATTGAACCCAAGTATGAAAATGCCCGCGACTTTAGCGAAGGAATTGCGCAGGTTAAAGAATTTGGCAAATGGGGTTATATTGATACCAAAGGAACTTATATAGTGCAGCCAACACTCACGGGAGCTGAGTCCTTCTCAGAAGGACTTGCCAGAGTGAAGGATGGCGACAAATGGGGTTACATTGATAAAACAGGAAAGTTTGTAATCAAAGCAGTTTATGATGGAGCCGGTGATTTTTCGGATGGACTTGGAAGAGTAAAATTTGGAAAAAGATGGGGGTTTATTGATAAGACCGGAAATATAGTTGTACAACCTGCTTATGAAGGTGCCAGAAGTTTTAAAGAAGGATTTGCTTTTGTTAAATCAAACGGGAAGTGGGGATGTATTGATAAAAAAGGCAACTACATTCTTCAACCTAATTATGAAGCTATAAAAGATTTTAGTGATCCGAATAAAAATTCTTCAGATGATAATGACTGAAGTTCGTTTTACCCCTTTACCCCTGACAGGGTTTTAAAACCCTGTCAGGGGTGGAGGACTGGATTAAGATAAATTTCAATCATCATTTTCAATTAATACCTTAATATTTCTCTCATTGTAATTATTTAATTGATGACTTTGCTTAAAATCTTCTCTTCCGTTAAACCAACTAATAACTGTTTCGCGCTGAAGTTTTGTTGATTTGTCACTTAACAAGCTATTATAGCTGGAGTGTTCCCAGGTTCGGAAATCATCTGTAAAGCCATGTTTCTGCGGATTGGAATGAATGTAATAAACCAATTGCTTAAAATAATATTCATTGTTAACAGGTTTGCGCTCAAACGGAGTTTCAAACAGTTTACCCGTCCTGTTAAAAGCAATATTAAATGCTTGGCTGTAAGCATTAAAATGATTTGAGAAATTTTTACTGATCCGTTTTATGATTGCATCTGCATCAGTGTTTATTATAACTGTGTCACAATTTTGAATCTGGTTTTCACCCCTGTCAGGGTTATGAACCCTAACAGGGGTATTCAGTGTTTCTATCAGTTTAGATATTTCCATTGCATCATGAATACGAACCAAAAAATGAAAATGATTTTTCATGAGACAATAAGCATAAGTATCTGAAACCAATGAAACATGTTTCTGCCATTGTTCAAGAAAATAATTGTAATTTCTTTGCTCTATAAAAATGTTTTCACGATTATTTCCGCGGTTATATATATGATAGAATTTTCCAGGAAACAGCTTTTCAATGATCTGCATAGAGCAAACTTAATAATTTCAACTTATCCTCTTCTTACCCCTGACAGGGTTTAAAACCCTGTCAGGGATTGTCTTTTACCTTAATAACAACACACTTCCTCTCAGCTTTTTTGTATCACCATTTGTTAAACTGACGTAAGCAAGGTAACCATAGATACCTTCGGGTTCAGGTTGATTATTGGTATCGTTTCCGTTCCAGCCATCGCTTAATTTATGATAACTGTTGATGGCTTGTCCCCATCGGTTATAGATGATGGTGGTGAGACTTGTAATGCCTGCTCCTTTGATAATAAAAAGATCGTTTAAACCATCGCCATCAGGTGTAAAAGCAGCAGGAGCAAAGATTCCTGTCTCATCAATTACGCTTATATCTTCACTGTAAGTAGCAGTGCAACCATTCTGATCTTCAACACTTAAAATAACTGTATATAAACCACCGCTTGAGAAGATATGAGTAGGGTTTATCTCGGATGAAAAACCTCCATCACCAAAGTTCCACTGATAAGTATTTGCATTGCTGATGTTGCTGATAAAGGTAACTGGTAAAGGTGCTGCTCCACTCAATGTATCAGCAATAAAACTTACTGAAAGTGTGCTTTGAATAAGATCAACACTCTCGGTATCAGAACCACAAAGATTAGTAGCAGTAACAATGTAATCTCCTTCAATGTTAACTGTTATCCCAGCCGTTGTTTCACCTGATGACCATTGATAATTATCACCACCTGATGCTGTTAAATCTACATCATGGTCGGGACAAATTACTGTGTTGCCGTTTATTGTTGCGATTGGAGGATTGATAACTGTAATTGTTTGCTGTGCTGTATTGCTTCCGCACACAGGATTGCCGGTGACAGAAACAACGGATGTGTTATACACCACAATACTATTTGCAACAGCACCTGTTGACCATGCATAAGGACCACCTCCGCTTGCTGACAACGTAACAGAACCTCCATTGCAAAATGTGGTTGCACTGCTTGCTGTAATTGTAACAGGTGTATTGGGCACTTCAGTTACCGATTGTGATGCGGTACTTGATCCGCAAATATTGGTGGCTGTCACAGTGTAAGTATTGGTGGTATCAACCACAATGGAATTAGTATTTGCTCCGGTTGACCATTGAAAAGTGGATTGCAATATTCCGATGACCTGAGCAGTGAGCGTCAACGTATTTCCTTCACAGAAAGTACTGCTTCCGCCTGAGGTGATTGTAACACTATTTCCTGTGCTAATAGATAAATCAAGTGGTGAGTAAAAAGTATCGCCACAGAAATCAATAATTCCAAACTGGAGATGATCAATGCCACTAAAAGAATTACTGGTTTGATAAGTTGTATTTAATGATGATGTATTTCCATAAACACCTGCTCCCCCACTCCAGAAAAAAGAAGTGTAATTATTATTATTGATTGTTGCGTTAAGATTTATTAAATCTCCAGCACAGATATTTGAAGGGTTTGATGACAGCGTTGCATTTAGCGGACTGAAAGGAGCCTGGCAACCCGGATTGGTATAAGTAGCAACTCCTGCAAAATTATATACCACTGTTGCTCCTTCACCGCTTCCGGGTTGCCCGCTTTGATCAAGGAGATTATCTATACGATAAGTAACAGCGTCACTGCATCCACTACCGAAATTCATGCTTAAGGTTCTGGTAAGCGGAGGTGTAGTTCCATAATTTTTAAAATGACCGGAGGTATTTCCTGCCGTTTGAAAAATCATATAGATGGTATCACTCAGGTTTGCAAATGAATTATAAGTTGGATTCATATTGGTACTGGTGACAAGAATGACTGTACTTCCGGGAGGTAATATTCCGCCCACAGGTTCTCTCACATAACCGCAGTGAATAATGGTTGAATTAATCGTAGCGACTTTTGCAGCTGTTGTTGCATTCTGTATAACGCCAAGCCACAGGTTTCCGCCATTGGGCCAGTTGACATTAAGATTGGATGTGTTGAGTGCATTCGGCCCTGTGATAAAACGCACCATCTCATTTTCTCCTTCTAACCCACCTGCATTGGTTCCGCATGCAGCCACCAGGATACTTTGTATCTCAAAGCATGTTGTAGGAATCTGAGCATTGGCAATTTGTGATTTTACAAAACACAGTACAAATGCAAAGAGAAGAGCAATGGATTTCATTACTTGCAAATTTACGGACTGGTTACCAATTAACGAATGAATTACGAATACAACGAATGCGGTCTCTTAACAGATTCGTTAGTTGTATCATTCGTCACTGATTCTATAATTGGTAACTATCAAACCAGATTTGTTGATTCGTATCATTCGTTACTGATTCGTTAATTGGTAACCATCACACCAGCGCAGCCCGCTTAAACTCACTCGTAAAATGAAACTGTACTTCCGGATAGTTTTTAATCATCTGATCGAGCATCCACTGGCTGTCGGCTAAGTAAACAAGGTTTCCATCTTTATCAGTTGCCACCTGGTGCTGGCGGAACTTTACAAAATCTTCCAGCTTATCTTTATCAGTTGAGGTGATCCAGCAAGCCTTATAAACATTCATCATATTGAAACGGCTCTTTGCTCCGTACTCATGCTCAAGGCGATATTGAATTACATCGAACTGCAGTTCTCCCACGGTTCCTATAATCTTTCTGTTTCCTCCGTATTGAGTAAACAACTGTGCAACCCCTTCATCAGTCAGCTGGCTCACTCCTTTCTCTAACTGTTTTGTCTTCATCGGATCAGTGTTTACCAACTCCTTAAAAATCTCCGGAGAGAAACTGGGAATTCCCTGAAAGTGGATATCATCTCCTTCAGTCAATGTATCTCCAATCTTAAAATTTCCTGAATCATATAAACCGATCACATCACCGGGAAACGCTTCTTCAACAATACTCTTTGTCTGAGCCATAAAAGAAGCCGGATTGGTAAACCTTAAATCTTTATCTAACCTTACGTGATGATAAAATTTATTGCGTTCAAAACGTCCTGAACAAATGCGAATAAATGCAATGCGGTCTCGATGACGAGGGTCAAGGTTTGCGTGAATCTTAAAAACAAATCCTGTAAAGTTTTTATCTGTTGAGTGAATGATGCCTGCATCAGAAGGACGGTTACCCGGAGCAGGAGCAATCTTGATAAATGTGTCGAGCATTTCCCTGACACCAAAATTATTGATAGCACTTCCAAAAAAAACAGGAGCCACACGGGCCGCTAAATAATCTTCGCGGTTAAAAGGATCATAAACACCTTCTATCAAATGCACATCTTCACGCAGCTGTTCTGCATATTGGCCGGCAAGTTTATCAATCTGCGGATCATCAATGCTGGTGATGTGGACTCCTTCAGGTTTTTTATCAGTGCCGGGAGTAAATGCATACACACTCTGATCAAATAAATTATAAACGCCTTTAAATGTACTTCCGATGCTGATGGGCCAGCTCAATGGACGGACTTTGATTTTCAATTTATTTTCCAGTTCATCCAACAAGTCAAAGGGATATTGACCTTCACGATCCATCTTATTAACAAAAATGATTACAGGTGTATCGCGCATGCGGCAAACTTCCATCAGCTTGTAGGTTTGTTCCTCCACTCCCTTCTGGCAATCAATCACCAGGATAACACTGTCAACTGCCGTCAAAGTCCTGTAAGTATCCTCAGCAAAATCTTTGTGACCGGGAGTATCAAGCAGAGTGATCAGCTTATCGCGATATTCAAAATTCATTACTGAAGTTGCAACAGAAATTCCACGCTGGCGTTCAATCTCCATAAAATCGCTGGTAGCAGTTTTCTTTATCTTATTTGATTTTACTGCGCCTGCTGTTTGTATGGCTCCGCCAAATAATAAAAACTTTTCAGTGAGTGTAGTTTTCCCTGCATCAGGATGACTGATGATTGCAAATGTTCTCCGCTTTTCTATTTCCGCCTGGTAACTCATATTTTTTAAAAGAGGCGCAAAAATAGAGTTTACGGTTTACAGTTTTACACTTGACAGTTAGCAATCAACCTATTCAACTCCATACGCTTAAACCAATTACTATAACAACTCAATTACTCAATAACTTTGTCACCAGATGAGGTTCGCCCTTAAGCCCCTGTTTCTTGTATTGTTTTGCTTAGGAATGTTTGATTCAATAGCTCAAACACCAGTGCTGCTGCGCGTAGTACGAAGCGAACAATCCGATACTTTAGGTTGCAATTTTGTAGAGGAACTTACACGAATTGTTTATAATGAAATCCTAAGTAGCCGCACTAAACTCTGGGATTCTCCAGCTAAGGAAATTCAGATCACCGGTTCGACTCTACAGGAGATTGAAAAATCATCGGGAACGCGATTCACCGATCAGGAAATTATTTTTATTTATGAATACTGGAGTGCGAGTGCTAAAACGCTGAGTTCCGTAACACAGGGATTTTCCTTTAATACAAAAAATAAAGCAGGTGAAGATGTAAGTTATGGTTATGTGGATTACAAAGATGTGCAGGATGCTTTTCTGAGTGCGCGGGTAAACACCAACGCCAACGGTAACTTCAATGCAAGCATCCTGAATTATATTAATACCAAAGAATATGTTTATAATATCCTGCAGTTTGGTGGTGAGGTTGTAAAAGGAGTTAGCGAATCTCAACACATAAAAGAAAATTTTATTGGCGGAAACAAATTTAACCCTACCTATTTTACCTCGGTGGAAACACCACAGAAAATGGTGACTTATGAAATAGACTTTCAGAACAGCATTGACAATAAAAAAATGGTCGCTTCCAAACAGTTTATCAATGCCATTCAAAATTATTTAGCAGAAAACAAGGAAGTGCTTTATAATCTTGGCGGAGATCAAATAATCACACACCTGGAGAAGAAATGGAATATTACCAAAGTGATGGTAAAAGAAATCTGGAAAAAAACAGATAATGTTATCAGCTATGCACCGGTCTCAGTTATAATTTTTGTAAACGATTCTGCCCTATCAGAAATTCCTTTTCGCGATATGATTAAAATGGAAATCCAGATAGATGGAAAGTCATGGATAGAATTGTTAAAAGCAAAGAATTTTCAGATGAACATCACTCAAATCAATGCACAGAAAATTGCGCGAAGAGAAGCCTACCTTTACCTGAAAGCATTGCAGAATGCAGAGTGGAATAAATTAATTGAGTACGTGGCTGCAAATAGTAAGTATTAATAGGATTATTAAGAG
>JANLZB010000035.1:0-34691 GCA_031366005.1 Bacteroidota bacterium
GTAGATCCAAATGACACCAATGAAGCAGAATTATAATTTGAAAGCGTGTTATAATTACCTGATGAAAGTAACAGTGGCAAAGCATTCCAGTTTAACTGGGCAATACCGATAGCAGATGTTGGACTTGCATCTATAGTAGTAAGATGAATGGTATTAAGTGTATTGATCGAAGAAATACTATTTACTTGTCCTGAACAACCTGATTGAGAAATCACATAGTAAGAATGAGATGCACTGTTTGCATTCACACTAACATCTGTGAAAACAGTATCGCCAAATACAGATACTGAATCCAGCAACGAGCCATCTCTCCAGATTTCATATTCATTAAAATTGACATTTCCATTAGTTGGAGCCAGCCATGTCAATTGTACATTTCCATTTGGTAGTACACTTACACAACGCAAATCAGGATTATCAACCACATGGCCTATGTAGGTAAAGGTATTGGAAGCAATATTGGATTGCGAAGTACAGCTACCAGTAATATCAGTTACAGTAATCTGATGTTGCAGAGGAATATTACAATCAACAATATTTTGAGTAGCGCTTAAAGATGTTGTTCCTGCTCCAAAAGATGACCAGCTGTTACCAGGAAGATTATAATTTGAATTAGTGATGTAATTTCCTGATGAAGGTAACAGTGGCAAAGCAGTCCAGTTTAAAGTGGCGCTACCAAGCGTTGCATTGGAAGTGGTGAGATAAATAGAGGCAAGCGTAACAGAAGCTGCTGAAGTTTGAATTGTAGAAGCATCACAACCTGCTTTGGTTTTAACATAATAGTATTGAGGAGCGCTATTTCCACAACCACATGTATGAATAAATGTAGTATTGGATTTTGTAAGTACTGTGCCTACTACTGAATACGGTCCTGCAATATTTGTTGCGTGATAAATTTCATATTTATCAAAATAATTACTTGTATTCACCGCAGATATCCATGTCAATGTAACATCACCATTGGTAGCTACACTTACACAACGCAAATTGGGAGGATCAATAACAGGTGTTGCGCTAAGCAATGAATCACCATCATAGGTAGATGTCATAGTACAAGTAACAGAATTGTCATCGAGAGTGATGTAATAATTTAAAGAATCAGCACAAACAGAAACAGGATCATTGTAAGAAAGCGGAGCGTTGTTAGCTATTGATGTTAGCAGTGTGTATCCGGATCCATGCGGTAGGTTTTCTTTATAAATCTTATAAGCGAGATAAGAAGAGAATGGAGGAGTATGTGGAGCATTCCATGTTAACACAGCATTACCTCCAATCTGATTCACTGAAAGAATAATTGGTCGTAAAGTATCAGAGGCAACGGAATAAGTCATGCCGCAGTTGTCGCGTGTTTTTATAAAATAAAATTGTGTAGCAGCGTAAGCATTAGCTGTATTGTCTGTCCAGGAAGTAGCTGAATAGCTAAGCACACTATCGCGAAGTGAATAAGGGCCACCGATAGCGTTTGCAAGGTAAATAAAATATCCGCCAAAATCCTGACCTGTATCTGCCGGTAAAGGTTTTATCCATTGCAATTGTATATTACCTCCAGAAGCAGGTATTACTGAAATGCATCTTAGTAAGGGTGGAGCAGGAGGCGTGCCTGAAGTCCACACCGTATCCAATGAGGACAAAGAGAGACAACTGCTGCTATCCTGCACATAAACCCGGTAAACAATAGTATCAGTGCAACCAAGGGCTAACACATCCTGTAAAGTATTTGTGGTAACAGTTGAATCAACCAAAAGCCAGGTGCCTGTTGCGAGACTTTTTTTATGTACATAATACTTCGGAAAAGCGTGTGGCGGAAAATTGGTTGACAGATTTTGCACCATGTGATTCCAGTTTAATGTTACTGTATTACCAGCAAGTGATGCATTAAGGTCAATCGTTTCAAGTGTGTCAGATGATTTTGAAAGTGTATTGCTATCGCATCCGCACTTGGTAAGCATGTAATAGAAATAGGGTTGTTGCTGCGCATCAATCAGATTATCAGTATAGGATAGTTGATTATAATTTAATACACTGTCAATTAAAGTATATGGCCCGTTGCGATTTGCAGCTCGATAAATTTCATAACTGTAAAAGCTGCCGAAGGAATCAATAGGCCAGGGCTTAAGCCAACTTAATGTAACATCACCTGCTGAATCAACCGAGGCACATCGGAAATCTGGTGGAGCAAGAGTGTCTGGTTCCTTTATAACAATTGTTATTGTAATACTATTAATAGCAGGTGCAGGACATCCATCATCCTTAACTTGTATTACAAATTGATAAGCATTTGAGAGGGTACCACATAGTCCAACTTGTCCTCCCCCGCGATGAGCGCAAGATGTAGGCCAGGTGAATTTCAACTGTTTTCCTAAAGTAAATGGTCCTGCGGGGGTTGGGGCATCTAAATACGCACACGGAGGACGTTCACAATTAACATAAGGAGCTGTTGAATTAGTATCAAATTCAGATCCTTGTGTATTAAAAAAGAATTGTTGAGAAGTTGAAGGAGGCCCAAAATTTTGTTCAAATTCAGTTACATTTAATGTGAACCTCACCGTATCTCCTGCTGATACAGTATCTCTGTATGAAGTATAAAATCCTGTTGAAGGATCAATAAATGGTGCAGGATTAACCTGTGGAGGATTGTTTGCGCCAAAACTACCATCAGAATGAATTACATTAGAGCATCCACTGGAAGTGAGCGTAATTTGAATTTCTCTATTTACCTCTGCAATTTTTTGATTGCATCTATAAGCAGTTACTTTTGTAACAACAACATAATTTCCCTGGGTAACTGATCCAGTTATTGGAAATAAAGTCATTTCACCACTAGAAGGATTCATAGTAACATTTCCAGGAAGTGGGCTTGTAACACTATAAGTGGGAGAAGCAAAAGTTAATGCACTACCCAAACCGTTTCCTGGAAACCCATTATCAAAGGGTGCTCCGAAGGAATACACTAATGAATCTAATTCTTTATCAACTGCTACTGGATTATAGGTATATTGATATCCAGTGCAAATAAATGATGTAGGACGCTCTGTAAAGCGAGGGGATGAATCATAACAAGGATTAGTATTTAGATTACCCGCCCCCGCATTAAAAGGATACATAACAGATCGTAAAACCATATTAGCTCCTCCATTAATATTGATATAAGGCGTATTTCTGCAACATTCATTATCCCAATAAAAAATCCAACCTGTAGCAGCAGGCGGAGTACCAGTTAAGGTTATAGGATTTGATTTGCCAACATACTCCTGGGTTGCACCTGCAAATCCATTTGGATTATTGCAACTACTAGTACAGCCGGTTGGTGTAATATCAATAAATGAAACTTGATTACAATTAATAGTTGTAACGGTTGGATGGCCTAATACATTTATGGGTTGCGTACCACCTGTAAAAGGGATACCATTACAGTCCCTGTAAATTTTCAGGTAAAAGACAAACTGTCCGTTGCCAAGACATTCCCAGGTAATTTCGCCTCCTTTAATGTGACTTGCCTGCACGGATTGAGGCAGGCATAATGATAATGCAAGGATTAATAATAGTAATAATCGCTTCATTTTGTGATTCTGTTTTTAGATGTTCAAACTTACAAAAAAATATGATTGTTTGTTAAGTGTGTATTAACAATGCAATTAACATTTATGACGTAGTTTTTTACTAAAAGGTTGCCTGAAAAAAAAAACTATAAGTGATCAGGGGAATTTAAAAGACTAAATCTCTTTTCCCGCAGTAACCTGTGTCATAACTGAAACAGTAAAATATTTTTCTGCAAGTTGCCTTAAATCCTCCGGTAAAATTGTCCTCACACATTCTAAATATCTGTAAAAATATTCATTGTCTAATCCGTAAGTTAAGATGCTTTTAAAACGATCAGCAAGGGCAAAAGGACCATCAATACTTCGCTGAAAAGAACCGAAGAGATAGCTGCGAACCAGGTTAAGCTCATCATCAGGAACAAGGTTTTGCTGTAATTGTTCAATCTCTTTATAAATCTCTTTTACGGCATCATTACAAACATCAGCTCCTACTTCTGTAGCGATATAAAAATATCCGATCTGCTGCATGGAAGCCACACCGGATCCGATACCATAAGTGTAGCCCTTATCCTCACGTATATTACTCATCAACCTTGAACCGAAGTAACCACCCAGAATGGTATTTAAGACAGTTAATTTCGGATAGTCAGGATGAAGGCGATTGATGGTAGGACAACCGATGCGAATAGCATTTTGAACTGCATCTTCTTTTTCGATATGTACATTCTGCATAAGATATGGAGCAGGGGAGGGCAGTTTTGAAAAATCAGGATCAGCGGGTTTTAAGTCAAACAACTCCAGTTTAGTTAATAACTTATTTTCATCTTCTTTATCAAACCTGCCGGAAATGATAATCGCCTTGACTTCTCGTTTATAAAACTGCTGATAAAATACCGATAATTTTTCCTGGTTTAAAGTATCATAATCATTCAGGTTTTTAAAATAACCATAAGCATGATCTCCAAATAACATTTTTGCAAAATGTTTGCGTGCGAGATAATCAACTTTCTCTAAACTGACTGATAAACGCTGCTTACCTTGCGTGATAAATGTTTCTAATTCATTTTCAGGAAAAGAAGCTTCTTCAATTACTTCTTGTAATAATTGGATGGTGGGATCTAAAAATTTATTGAGTGAAAATAAACTCACCGAAGCCCAGTCAGCAGTACATTCCGTTTGAAGATAAGCTCCGTAATAATCAAAAATTTCTGCAATCTGTGCCGATGATTTATTCTTTGTTCCTTCATCAATCAACTCATTAACTGCGGCAGCCACTAAAGGGTTTGACTCAAACAAACTACCACCGGCAAATAAAAATTCTATTTTGCAAACTTCCTGTGTTCCCTGGTTAATGATATAAAGAGGAATGCCATTTTTTAAAATAATTTTTTCCGGTTCAGGAATGATAATTTTTTCGGGTTGCTGTAAAAGCGGAGATATATTTCTAATGAGCATATTAATTTTTTGAGCAGTAATAAAGCGTTGAACAATTTTGATCTGTAATAATTTCTTTGGCGATGGTAATAATGTTTTCAGGTGTTACGGCATTGTATAACTCGGCTTGTTGATTGGCAATTTGCGCATCACCAAGCATTTCAAAATAAGAGAGGTTGAGCGCTTTGTTAGCGATATTCATTTCAGCAAATACTAAACCTGATTCAATTTTATTTTTTACTTTCTGAAGATCCTCTGGATTTACATCACTTTTAATTTTTTCAAGCACCTCAGCAATTCCATCTTCGGCATCTTTTATCTTAATTCCTTTCACTAATTTACCTTCCACCACTATTAAACTTTTATCCAATTCGCCCAGCATATAAGCACCTACATCAGTAAACAACTTTTTTTCTTTTACTAACTGCTGATACATAATAGATGATTTTCCTCTCGATAAAACATCAGATAAAAGATCGGTTGCATAAAAATCAGCATCACTTCGCGAACAGCAATGCCATGTTTTATAAAGCTGATCGTATGGAACATCTTTTTCCACTTTTAATTCGCGGAGTTGTGTTTGTGCCGGTTCTTGCGGAAGATTTCTTACTGGAATATCCGCGGCAGGAATTGGCGCAAACCATTTATCACATAAATCCTTTACCTGCTTTAAATTGCAATTACCTGAAACACATAAAATGGCATTATTGGGTGCGTAATATTTTTTGAAAAATGATTTCACATCATCCAGTGTTGCCTTTTCAACATGTGATATTTCTTTGCCGATAGTTGACCATTTATAAGGATGTATTTTGTATGCAAGCGGACGAAGCAGCAACCACACATCACCGTAAGGTTGATTTAAATAACGTTGCTTAAATTCTTCCACCACTACATGACGCTGAACCTCTAAACTTTTTTCTGAGAAGGCAAGATTTAACATACGATCAGACTCTAACCAGAATGCAGTTTCTAAATTTTCAGCTGGAATTGTCAGATAATAATTAGTGAAATCATTATTAGTAAATGCATTATTCTCACCTCCTGCACGTTGCAACGGATCATCATAATTAGGAATATTTTCGGAGCCACCAAACATTAAATGCTCAAACAAATGAGCGAATCCGGTTTTGTTTTCATCTTCATCACGAGCACCAACTTTATATAAAATGTTTACCGCTACTAATGGAGTGGAGTGGTCTTCGTGAACGATTACCGTTAATCCATTATCCAGTTTAAATTTTTCAAATTGTATCATAAAATTCTTTAACTCTTTCGAATAGTGTTTTGTAAATAACGTAAAGTGTCAAGTATCAATAATGTCCTTTTAACGACAGAATAATTAAGATGTCGTTTTCGATTTTGTAAACAAAACGATTTTCATTGTCGATTCTGCGTGACCATTTACCTGCTAACTGATATTTAAGTGGCTCAGGTTTGCCAATTCCCTGGAATGGATTATTCAGGATTGCATAGGTTAGTTGTTTAATCCTTTGCTGCACTTTTTTATTGTTGGTTTTCTTCCAATAGCTGATATGTTCCAAGGCTGTTTCGGAAATAATTATTTCCATATTTTATTCAATTCACCAGGAGCAATTTTTTTTGACTTTCCTTTTTTTACCTGTTCCTCCGCATTTTGAACCATCTCAATAAAGGCAGGATCATAAGGCTTGGTTTTGAATATTTCAAATTTTATTTTCATCGCTTTGAGCACTGCTTTTATTGCATTAATTTTTTCACTGTCTTCTGTATAAGCGGTAATATTTATTGCTTTCATAATTCACTCAATTCTTAATTTATTGTAAAATTAAACAAAGTTAGACATCAAGCTTTACTTGGTTACATCACAATCCTTCACACATCTTTTTTCTTGTTTCCAAAAACTCCTCCCATATTTCTTTCACCACTTCAGCAGCCGGCATAATTTTCTTTACTGTCGCTGACACTTGCCCTATTTCTAATTCACCTTCGTCTAAGTTTCCTTCAAACATACCTTTCTTGGAACGCGCTCGTCCTAACAAAGTTTTCAATTCATCAGGACTTGCACCGCGGGCTTCTGCTTCTGCAACTTCAGCATAAAATTTATTTTTTATCATTCGCACCGGAGTTAATTGTTTTAATGTGAGAATGGTATCTCCTTCTGATGAATTGATGATGCGTTGTTTAAAATTTTCGTGTCCTGATGATTCAGGTGTTGCAACAAACCGTGAACCTATCTGCACTCCTTCAGCTCCGAGAGCAAATGCTGCCGCCATTGCCTTACCGCTGCCAATTCCTCCGGCTGCTATCAAAGGAATAGTAACAACATCGCGGATAACAGGAATTAAACACATGGTTGTTGTTTCTTCTCTTCCGTTATGACCACCTGCCTCAAATCCTTCAGCAACTACTGCATCTACACCGGCATCTTGTGCTTTGCGTGCAAATTTTGTATTAGCGATAACATGCACAACGGTAATTCCGTGTTGTTTTAAATGTGATGTCCACGTAGCAGGATTTCCCGCGGATGTAAAAACAATTTTCATACCTTCATCAACCACCACCTGCATTTGTTTATCAATATCTGCGTAAAGCAATGGAATATTTACAGCAAAAGATTTTGTTGTTGCTGCTTTACATTTCTGAATGTGCTCTCTTAAAATTTCAGGATACATAGAGCCGGAACCAATAATTCCCAATCCTCCAGCATTACTCACAGCTGAAGCCAATCGCCATCCACTGCACCAGATCATTCCTGCCTGAATGATTGGATATTCAATATTAAAAAGCTCTGTTACCCGGTTTTTCATTTATAAAACGTGCAATATTAACGAAAATAGCATGTTTGCTTTTTTGCTTTCGTTGACCTTTTCCGATTATTTTTACGCCCTTCGAAATGAAAATAATTATACCCGTTGCCGGGATCGGGAGCAAACTGCGCCCACATACACATACTCAACCAAAAGCACTTGTTCCTGTTGCAGGCAAGCCCATTCTCTCTCACATAATAGATCATTTAGTTGAAAGTGGATATAACGATTTTATTTTTATCATTGGTTATCTGGGTGATAAAATAGAAGAGTATGCAAAAACAAAATATCCGAAACTGAATACAAGTTTTGTTGTGCAGGAGCCGAGAGAAGGAACCGGTCACGCAGTGTGGCTGGCACGAGATAAAGTAAGTGCTGATGATCAATTGCTGATTACACTTGGTGATACAATTGTTGATTTTGATCTGAAAGCATTACAGCAATCTTCACATTCAATGTTGGGCATAAAAAAAGTGAATGATCCAAGACAGTTTGGAGTTGCTGAAGTGGATGAGCAAGGTAACATTATCAAGCTACATGAAAAGCCAGTTATACCAAAATCAAATCTTGCATTGGTGGGTGTGTATATGATTAAGAAGGCAACTACATTAATGAGTGCACTGGATCATATAATAAAAAATGATATCCGTCACAATGGTGAATTTCATTTAACCAATGGTATTCAACGCATGATTTCACTGGGAGAAAAGGTAGGGACATTCCAGGTGGGTAATTGGTTTGACTGCGGAGGAAAAAATAATCTGCTTGAAACAAATGCAGTTTTATTGAAACGCAATGCTGAAGCTGATAAGAAAAATTATAGTTATCCCAATACCATAATAATTCATCCGGTAAGCATCGCTGAAAATTGTGACATCACTGATTCGATTATTGGTCCAAATGTTTCCATTGGAGAAAATTCAATTGTTAAACATTCAATTATACGTGAATCAATTATCGGATCATATTCGCAACTCGAAACTGCCATCTTGCATCATAGTGTAGTAGGCAGTGATGCATACTTAAAAGGGTTAAGCCAGAGTTTAAATATTGGTGACAGTACTGAAATTGATTTTAGTTAGTAGCGAGTATCAAGTAGTTAGTATCGAGCAGTTATTATCGAGTAGAGAAATTCGCATTTAAGAAATAAAACATCTACAAAAAAAATCAATTCAAAAAACTTAACAACCATGCACAATTTTAAAGAACTAAAAGTTTGGCAAAAAAGCATTGACCTTACTGTCGATATTTACAAACTTACTGAAGGATTTACTAAGGAAGAGAAATATGGATTGGTTAGTCAAATGAGACGTGCTGCGGTTTCAATTCCTGCAAATATTGCTGAAGGTACAGGACGGAGAACTCCAAAAGACTTTAATAATTTTCTTGGTACTTCATTAGGATCATCTTTTGAACTTGAAACAGAACTCATAATTTCAGCCCAGTTAAATTTTATTACTGAAACGGATTTTAACAAGTTAAATAATCCACTTCAGGAAATTCAGAAAATGATTTACGGTTTACAAAAATCTCTTAATTTAAATTAGAGTACTGAGCTTAATACTCACTACTCGATACTCGATACTACAATGGAAAAAGATACTACAGTTTTCAAACTTATCAACAAAGAATTAAAACGTCAACGCCAGGGACTTGAATTAATCGCTTCTGAAAATTTTGTTTCCAAGCAAGTAATGCAGGCAATGGGTTCTTGTTTAACAAATAAGTATGCAGAAGGATTGCCCGGACGAAGATATTACGGAGGCTGCGAAGTGGTGGACCAGGTTGAGCAGCTTGCAATAGACCGAATCAAAGAATTATTTGGTGCTGAGTGGGCGAATGTTCAACCACATAGTGGAGCACAAGCCAATGCAGCAGTAATGCTTGCATTATTAAAACCGGGTGATAAAATCATGGGGCTTGACCTTTCGCATGGGGGACATTTAACCCATGGTTCTCCTGTAAATTTCAGTGGTAAATTATATGAAACCACTTTTTATGGTGTTGAAAAGGAAACAGGATTGATTGATTATGATGTGTTTGAAAAAAAGGCACAACAGGAAAAACCAAAGCTCATTATTTGTGGTGCTTCTTCTTATTCGCGCGATTGGGATTATGAAAGACTAAGAAGTATTGCAGATTCTATCAATGCATTTCTATTGGCTGACATTGCACATCCTGCTGGTTTAATTGCACGCGGATTGTTAAATGATCCTTTGCCGCATTGTCATGTTGTAACAAGCACAACTCATAAAACTTTACGCGGTCCGCGTGGAGGAATAATTATGATGGGAAAAGATTTTCCAAATCCCTTCGGATTGAAAACTCCCAAAGGAGAAATACGTCCGATGTCTTCAGTAATGGATGGTGCGGTTTTCCCTGGAACACAAGGCGGACCTTTGGAACATGTTATCGCTGCTAAAGCTGTTGCCTTTGGTGAAGCATTGACTGATGATTATTTGAAATATTGTGTTCAGGTTGTTAAAAATGCAAAAGCAATGGCTGCTGCATTCAAAGAAAAAGGATACAATATTATTTCAGGAGGAACTGATAATCATTCCATGCTGATTGATCTTCGTAATAAAAACATTACAGGAAAAGCTGCGGAAAACGCATTGGTGAAAGCGGATATTACATTGAATAAAAACATGGTTCCTTTTGATGATAAATCTCCTTTTGTTACTTCCGGTATTCGCATTGGCACACCAGCCATAACAACACGTGGTTTAAAAGAATCACAAATGAAAAAAGTGGTAAGTCTTCTTGATAAAGTTTTAATGGCTCCTGAAGATGAGAAAGTAATTACAAAAGTAAGAAGTGAAGTAAATGCTATGATGGAGAGTTATCCGCTGTACTAATTGTTGAATTGTTTTATTGCCTTGTTGCTAAAATATTGATGCAAACTAAAAATGTACGATTATCTGACAGACAAGAAACAATTCAATATGAATTAGCAATTCAACAATTCAGCAATAAAGCAATTGTAAACTACGTTAATCAATTCAATCCTCAAAAAATTTCTGAATGACATTAAGAATTACGTTATCACTTCTTTTTTTATCAATCAGCAATTTTCTTTTTGCTCAAATCGGGGGTGACAATACTTTTGAATTTCTCAATCTTAACTCTTCTGCCAGAGTTGCTGCTTTAGGTGGAAATGCAATTGCAACAAGAACTGATGATGTTACTTTGGTGAGTGGCAATCCTTCTCAACTAATGCCTTCCATGAACAAACAACTTGGACTAAGCTTTGTAAATTATTTTGCAGGAATAAAATATGGTGATGTAGTGTATGCTCATGAGTTGAAAAAATTAGGAATGTTTGCTGCAAATATTCATTATGTTAGTTATGGAACATTTGATCAGACTGATGATGCAGCAAATGTTATCGGGTCGTTTACTGCTTCAGAATATGCTTTGGGCTTATCATGGGCACGCCCATTAGATAGTTCTTTTTTTATTGGTGCAACATTAAAGGGAATTTATTCACATTTTGAAACTTACACCTCAACAGGAATTGCCGCAGATGTTGCAGCAACTTATTTTAACAGAAAACATTTGTGGTGTTTCACAACCGTTATCCGGAATATTGGTACACAATTGGATCAATACCGGCAAGGACCAAGAGAAAATTTGCCTTATGAGATGCAACTCGGAATAAGCAAGCAATTGGTAAAAGCACCATTACGGTTTTCACTTAATTACCAGCATTTGGATGAATGGAATATTACTTATAAAAATCCCAATGTGTCCACCATTGATCCTTTGACCGGTGAATCAACCGAAAAGAAAATTAAATTTTCAGATAAATTGTTAAGACATTTTATCATCAACGCGGAAATTCTGATCAGCAAGGGATTTAACCTTCGTGTAGGCTATAATTTTGAACGAAGAGAAGAATTAGGTATTGAAAATAAAATGGGATTATCAGGCTTGACCGGTGGTTTTGGAATACGGATTAACCGTTTTAATTTCAGTTATGGTTATGCAAAATATCATATTGTGGGTGGGTCTAATAGTTTTAGTGTAACCACAACTCTTACTAAAAGAAATAAATAAATATTTTATTAAATCAATAGTTTCAACCACTGTTCCGTTTCATTGATTGAGTTGCTTATTGCATTATGAAAACTAATTCCTCTATTTTTGGTTATTAGGTAGAATTAACATTTATCGAAAAAATTAACCTATCAATATTAATTTTTTACCCTAAAAAATATAGCCTTTACCAAATGTTTAACGACTTTGAGGATTATTCTCAGTAAATCGTTTTACCAAAAACAATTATCCCGCAACATGTAGATATGAAAGCTGCTATACTAACTGGTATATTCACATTAATTTTATTTTTTGGTAATAAGGTTTTTAGCCAGGTCACTTTTTATTCAAGACCCACTTCCTTGCAGCTTTATCCGCGAAATATTCTGGATTCAGCAATTGTAAATATTTCAGGAATTGTTACCAGCACAAGCTATAATAAAGTAATAATTACGATGCATAAAAACGGTTTGCTGAAAGATAGCACTGTGGCACCGTTAATGTTTAACGGAGGCAATGCTCCCTTTGCAATAAATTACCCTATACATTCTGAAAAAAGCAAGTATCTTTTTAAATTCTATTTGTCCAATCAAAATACTGTCACACTTTTTCTAAGAGCTGATAGTGTGTGCAGTGGTGATGTTTATCTCATTGACGGACAGAGCAACGCCCAGGCAGTTGCGAATGGTCCTGGTACGGATCCACAGAATCTTTGGGTTCGGTCTTTTGGTACTCAAAGTAATTTAAGTTCTAATGCATTATCGGATACTGTATGGGGTTTGGGAAACGGAGCAAATGGGAATAGTCACATGAGCATAGGTGTTTGGGCACATCGATTAGGCAGAATGCTTGCAGACACAGCCGCAGTACCTGTTTGTATAATAAACGGAGGTCAATCCTCTTCACGAATTGTTCAACACCTGCCTTCAATCAATCATTCCAATCTTTCTTCCATTTACGGGAGATTGCTTTACCGTGCACAAAAGGCACATGTAGAAAATAAAATAAAAGCTTTATTCTGGTACCAGGGAGAAATTGACGGTGATACCGCTTATTTACAATATGCAAATCGTTTTGCGCAGCTGCATAATGCGTGGGAAATGGATTATCCAGGACTTGAAAAAATAATTGTTATTCAAACCAGGCCAGGATGCGTTATTTCTCCAACTGAACTTTATCATCAGCAAATAAGAGAAACGCTGAGGACATTACCTGACGTTTATACTAACGTTAAATTGATGACTACAGCAGGAATTCCTTATTTTGATGGGTGTCACTTTTTAACACAAGGTTATCAGTTGCTTGCCCAGCGTTTATATTTTATGCTTCGTGATGAGTTTGGAAATTTCTCATCTGGTATCGCATCAAGCTATCCGCCACGGATTTTAAAAGCGGAATATGTAAGCACCAATGATATTGAATTAATATTTGATCAATCTGTAATCTGGCCAGTTCCATTTAACGGGTATGACCTTAAAAATTATTTTTACTTCGACACCACAATAACCGTAACTAGTGGCTCCTCGTCAGGAGATACACTAAAACTTCATGTATCAAATGACAAAGCAAGAACTATTTCTTATTTGCCAGCGGTTTATTATGAGGGAACAACAGATGTTTACGAAGGACCCTGGTTATTTAATAACAGTAGTGTAGGGATACCGCCATTCTATTCATTTCACATTGATAAAAGAGTGCAAGGCAATGCACTTTTCTCAGCCAATACAACTACTCTTTGTCTCGGAAATTCAGTTGTGTTTTCTAGTAATTCCACAGGAAATCCTATTGCGTTATTATGGCAATTTCCCGGAGGTTCACCGTTAACTTCTGTATCACAAAATCCTACTGTAACATATAATTCATCAGGCTCAAAAAATGTAACATTGGTTGCAACTTATGCTACCGGAATTGATACGTTAACAATAGCTGATTATATTACTGTAAGTCCGTCAAAGCCCGGAGTTCCGGGATCGATAAGTGTTTCTGGTGGTAATGCGAAAGTTTGTCCCGGCAATGTGCGTACTTATTCCGTCACTTCAGTAGCGAGAGCTACTAAATATATCTGGACATTGCCTGCCGGATGCACTATAACTGCAGGAAATAATTCAAGGGCTATTACCGTTCTGTTTAACAATAATTTTTCAACATCAGGTACACTAAGTGTAGCGGCTAATAACAGTTGTGGAACCAGTGCAAAACGAAATTTGACAATAGCAAGAAATATTCCTGCTGCTCCATCAAACATCAGTGGACCTACTTATGGTTTATGTAGTGTGAACAATAAACAGTTTACAGTTACCAATGTAAGCGGAATTACTTATAACTGGACTTTATCGCCAATAGGTGCTTTTGTGGTAAATGGACAAGGAACTGCGAAGGCCAAAATAGATTTTCCTGCTTCAAATTTTAATGGAACATTATCTGTTACTGCTTCTAATTCGTGTGGTATAAGCACACCGGTTACTTTATCTGTAAAAACAATTCCTTCAACGCCTGCAACTATTTCAGGTCCTTCAAGTGTTTGCTCGCGTAGTAATAATAAAACCTATACTATCACAGCAATATCTTCTGCAAATTCTTATACATGGACAGGACCAACAGGATCTCATATCAAGGCGAATGGTGTTACATCATTAAACAATATGCTTACTACTAATTCAACATCTGTATCGGTTGATTATGGAAATACTACAGGAGAAATAAAAGTTAAGGCTAATAATAACTGTGGTTCTGGTAACTCAAAATCGCTGATGATAACTTTTAATTGTAAAGATGCGATGGAGGAAGTTATATCAAATAGCGATTTTAATATTTTTCCTAATCCTGTAAATTTTAAGTTGAATATATCTTCCGCCAATTCAAAGGACGGTGATTACAAAATCACTTTAACAAATACATTGGGACAAGTAATGGAAAAAACAGAAATGAAAGTTATTAATAGTCATTTCAATACTCAAATTAATGTAGAGAAATTACCACCTGATATTTATTTCTTAATAATCAATTCCAATAAATCAGAACAACGCTTTAAAATTGTGAAGCAATAATTTTATACTATTTCGTATTGTTTTTCATTTTAGAATTAGTCTCAATAAAAAAATATTGTTTAAGAGTTGATTAATCAAATTACATTTCCCGAAAAAACAGTTTAAAAATAAAAAGAGCGAACCTGAAAAATGAGAGTTCGCTCTAACCAACCTAACCTGGGTCAAAGATAAGACACTAATTCAACACTTGAATTAATAGCTTAAAATAATTCCTTAATAAGATTCTTAGATTCTGGATTTTGAATGCTGCAAATTCAGTAGAGGAGAAAAAAAAATTTAGTTCTCAGCCGGAGCTTTTCTTTCAGGTCTTGCACCATCATGTTGCGGACGATCTTGTCTGCCACCTTGTTCAGCAGTTGCACCTTCAGGTTTTGGCAATAAAACTTTGCGTGATAAACGAAACTTGCCAGTCTTTTTATCAACCTCAATTAGCTTTACTTCAATTTTATCACCTTCTTTTAAAACGCCTTCCATGGTACTTAGTCTTTCGTGCGAAATTTCTGAGATGTGAAGTAATCCATCTTTACCGGGCATAAACTCTACAAAAGCACCAAAAGCCATTATGCTTTTTACTTTGCCCTGATATACTTTACCTACTTCCGGAATGGCAACGATAGCAGAAATTTTTGCTACAGCAGCATCTAAAGAATTTTTATCGTTAGATGCAATTTCTACCACACCTTCGTTACCAACTTCATCAATAGATATGGTGGCACCCGTTTCGCGTTGCATCTCCTGAATAATTTTTCCACCCGGTCCAATAACAGCACCGATGTACTCTTTTGGTATGCGCATTACAACGATGCGCGGAGCATGCGGTTTGTAATCAGTATTTGGTTGAGCCTGTGTCTTATTCATCTCACCTAATATGTGAAGCCTGCCTGCCTTTGCTTGTTCTAATGCTTTTAATAAAATATCGTAAGGTAAACCGTCCACTTTTAAATCCATCTGACAGGCGCAAATACCTTTTTCAGTACCGGTAACTTTAAAATCCATATCGCCTAAGTGATCTTCATCACCAAGAATGTCACTTAAAACAGCGAAACGTCCTTTGCCGTCACTGATCATACCCATTGCAATACCGGAGATTGCGCTTTTTATTTTTACTCCTGCATCCATCAATGCAAGGCTGCTTGCACAAACCGTAGCCATGGAAGAAGATCCGTTGGATTCTAAAATATCAGAAACAACCCTAAGCGTGTAAGGATTTACATCATCACCAGGTAATACTTTTTTAATTGAACGCATCGCGAGGTTACCATGACCGGTTTCTCTGCGGCTGGTACCACGGTTAGGTTTTACTTCACCAGTGCTAAAGCCGGGAAAATTATAATGGAGCATAAAACGGTTGTAACCTTCAAACATTACACCGTCAATTATTTGTTCGTTTAATTTAGTTCCAAGTGTAACCGTAGTTAATGATTGTGTTTCACCACGTGTAAAAACAGCTGAACCATGAGCAGATGGAAGATAATCTACTTCGCTCCATATCGGGCGGATTTCGTTTGTTTTACGTCCATCCAGACGCATACCTTCATCAAGTATTAAATTACGCACAGCATCCCGTTCTACATCATGATAATAGATAGCAGCCAATTCAGCTTTTTCAATTAACTCAAGTTCATCCATGGTAGCAAGAAATTCATCAAGCACAGCAGCAAAAGCTTCTTTACGTTGTTGCTTATTTGGATTTCCTTGTTTGGCAACAGCATAAGCTTTATCATAAGTAGCAGCTTTTACTTTTTCACGAAGCCCTTCATCGTGAGTTTCATGAGAATACTCAATTTTAGAAATAGTACCAATCATAGCAGCAAGTTCTAACTGTGCCTTGCACTGATCTTTAATAGCATCATGACCAACTTTAATTGCTTCGGCCATTTCTATTTCACTCACTTCTTTCATTTCACCTTCCACCATTAAGATATCAGCGGCTGTGCCTGCTACAATCAGGTCAATATCGGCACGCTCAATATCCTGGATTGTAGGATTAACAATGTGCTTTCCATCTATGCGCGCAACACGTACTTCTGAAATAGGCCCGTTAAAAGGAATATTGCTGATGGTTAGTGCAGCAGAAGCAGCTAATGCAGCAAGACAATCAGGCATAATTGTTTTATCTGCAGAAATCATCTGAATCATTACCTGAGTATCTGCATGATAATCGCTCGGAAAAATCGGGCGCAATGCACGATCCACTAATCTTGAAATAAGAATTTCATATTCCGATAACCGTGCTTCGCGTTTAAAAAATCCGCCAGGAAAACGGCCAGCAGCAGCGTATTTTTCCTGGTAATCAACTGTGAGTGGTAAAAAATCAACTCCTTCTTTGGCAGTCGGAGATGTAACAACGGTTGCAAGTAACATACAATCTCCCATGCGAACCACTACTGATCCATGAGCTTGTTTAGCAAGTTTGCCTGTTTCCAGACTGATTGTACGTCCGTCACTAAGGCTAAAAGTTTTTATTATTGGTTTTGGTACTGACATTTTGGATATTTTTTTAAGATGTTATTAAAGTAAAAAAGGCAATTCTAAATTGCCTTCTTCACTGTTTTTAATTTGATAAATTATTTTCTGATTCCCAGTTCGGCAATGATCGTCCTGTAACGGTTGATCTCTGTTTTCTGGAGATAGTCGAGGAGGCTTCTTCGCTTTCCTACCAGTTTAATAAGTGAACGCTGGGTTGAAAAATCCTTCTTGGCATCCTTTAAATGGTCTGTTAAGCTATTGATCCGCTCAGTAAACATTGCAATCTGTGCCTCTGAAGAGCCAGTATTCGTTTCTGTTTTACCGTACTTTTTAAAGTAATCTTTCTTTTTTTCCGCTGTTAATTGCATGAGTAATAAGAGTATTTAATTTTTTTTAAGGAACGCAAAAGTAAGTAAATTTTGGAAAGAAATGATCGAACCTGAATTAATTTTCGAAAAAGAGAAGCAACTGAGCCAGTCTTTGTTTCAGCTCTGTTCTTTTTAATATAAAGTCAAGAAAACCATGCTCCTGAACAAACTCAGCAGTTTGAAATCCCTTTGGTAAATCTTTTCCAATAGTTTCTTTTACAACGCGTGGACCGGCAAATCCAATCAATGCTTCAGGTTCTGCAATGTTCAGATCACCCAGCATGGCATAAGATGCTGTTACGCCTCCGGTTGTCGGATCGGTCATTAATGAAATATAAGGAATTTTTGCCGCTGATAATTGGGTGAGCTTCGCAGCAGTTTTTGCCATCTGCATTAACGAAAAAGCTGCTTCCATCATTCGTGCACCACCTGATTTGGAAATTATTAACAAAGGCGTTTTATTTTTAATTGAATGATCAATTGCCCGTGCAATTTTTTCACCCATCACTGATCCCATTGAACCACCGATAAATTAAAAATCCATACAGGCGATAGTGATCGGGTGTCCTTCCAATTTACCGGAAGCTGTTCTTATTGCATCTTTTAAACCGGTCTTTTTTTGTGAATCAATAATCCGGTCGCTGTATTTTTTTGTGTCAACAAAACCAAATTGATCAGCAGACATTAAATTAGCATTGAATTCTTCAAACTTATTATCATCAAAAAGTATAGCGAAATATTCTTCTGAACCAATGCGCTCATGATAACCGCATTTTACACATACCCACAAATTATCTTCATGCTCTTTTGATGGAATGATTGACTTGCAGGAAGGACATTTATACCATAATCCTTCAGGAGTTTCTTTCTTTTCTCCTGTGGTGGTGGTGATTCCAGATTTAACACGTTTAAACCAACTCATTTTTTCAGTTTACAATTTGCAAGTGGCAGTTTGCAATGGTTGACACAATGTAGTGCCAACTGCAATTTGCCTTTTGCAAACTTTTTTAAGCAATCGTAATTTCTTTTTCTAAATAAACATCTTGTATTGCATTTAACATTGCAATACCATCTTTGAAAGGTTTCTGAAATGCTTTGCGTCCGGAAATTAATCCTTGTCCGCCTGCACGTTTATTGATTACTGCGGTTGTTACTGCTTCTGCCATGTCAGAGGCGCCTTTTGATTCTCCTCCTGAATTAATTAATCCTGCACGGCCCATGTAACAATTTACAACCTGGTAACGGCAAAGATCTATCGGGTGATCAGTGGTTAATTTCTCATAAACATCTTTATGCGTTTTACCGAAATTAATTGCTGTGTATCCTCCGTTATTTGTGGGAAGTTTTTGTTTGATTATGTCAGCCTGAATGGTAACTCCGAGATGATTTGCCTGTGCAGTTAAATCAGCTGATGTGTGATAATCAATGCCGTCTTTTTTGAATGCATTGTTACGTGTGTAACACCACAGCACAGTTGCCATTCCTAATTTATGCGCTTGTGCAAATGCTTCTGCTACTTCCACAATCTGTCTTCCAGATTCTGCTGATCCAAAATAAATAGTTGCACCTACAGCAGCAGCACCCATATTCCATGCTTCTTCTATTGTGCCAAACATGATCTGGTCAAATTTATTAGGATAAGTAAGAAACTCATTGTGATTAATTTTTACAATGAAAGGAATTTTGTGTGCATACTTACGTGAAACAGATGCAAGCACTCCATAAGTAGAAGCAACTGCATTACAGCCCCCTTCAATAGCAAGTTTTACAATGTTTTCCGGATCGAAAAACATTGGATTGGGAGCAAAGGATGCACCTGCACTATGTTCAATTCCCTGGTCAACAGGTAAAATGGATACATAACCGGTTCCACTTAACCTGCCGTGATTATAAATGGACTGCAAATTACGCAGTACATTATTATTACGATTTGTTGGGATAAACATGCGGTCAACAAAATCAGCACCCGGAATATGCAATTGATCTTTGCTAACGGTTTTGCATTGGTGATTCAATAACGAATCAGCTTGTACACCCAAAAGTTCTTTGATTTTACTAAGGCTCATATTATAAGGAAAGTAATTTTTTTAAGAGGGACAAAACTAACTATTTATTTTAAAAATCATTTAATTGAAGATGGATGCAGATCAACCGAAACCATACGCATCTTCTCTTTAGCTAAATTTGGAATCTCAAAAAAAAATTTAATTCATAATCCAAATCTAAATTTCACTTGCAACGTATTGCTCTCTTTCCCGGTTCATTTGATCCATTCACTATTGGTCATGTTGACATCTTACATCGTTCTTTAAATTTATTTGATAAGATAGTGGTGGGTGTCGGTAACAATTCCACCAAACAAACCATGTTCACTATTGACCAGCGAATGCAATGGATTAAAGATTCATTAAAAGATTTATCCACCGTTGAAGTTCAATCTTATGATAAGCTGACAGTGGATTTTGCAAAAAAAATTGGAGCACAGTTTATTTTACGTGGATTGCGCACATCAACAGATTTTCAATTTGAAAAAGCAATTGCACAAATGAACACATTAATGGATGCAAAAATTGAAACCATTTTTATTCTTTCATCACCTGAGTACGCACCGGTTTCTTCAACAATTGTGCGTGACATTATTCGTAATGGTGGAGATGTGAGCAGGTTTGTTGCAAATGGAGTAAAATTATAAATCAGTTGGACGATGTACTTCCCGCTTTCGCTGAATGCAACCAACCACTTTCAGGTAATTCGTTAAATGGTTTTTTAGCATCATAAACTTTAGCATAGTTATTTGCAATTTGTAAATAATAAATTCCGCTCACCAACATAAAGCAAAAGGAAATAATACCCGTTATCTCAAATAATTTTTCATTAAAATATTTTGATTTAATAAACTCACCTGTTCTGTAAAAAAGAAATCCTGTAATTAAACAAATGAAAAATGCAATAGATGTCCATGCACGTGAAGGGCCGTAATCACCCATTAAATAAACAATGGGAAGTGTATTAATATAAGTGAGAATAAATATCGCGATAAGCCCTTTTGCGTAAAGCGACCAGATATTAATTTGCTTTTTTTCATCTGCATTTACGTATCCCAAATAAATGAAAGGTGTGCTGAATAATATAAATGGAATAATATGTTTTGGAAAATGCCAGGCTAAAATTTTAAGTGAATAATAAAAACTTTTGAGTGATGATAATATAAATGATGTGTGTGGTAATGCATTGCTTCTCGCCAAATGTCCCGTTCCTTTAATCGCAATTAGAAATGAAAGTAATATTGAAAAGAAAAATAACAGAATTGCATTTTTTGAAATTTGAAACGCTTTTAATCTTTTATTGAAAACCAAAATAAGTGAAGTGATAAATATTATTGTAATAATCAAAGGTTCACTTGCTCCTCCGATATATATTCCACAAAAACACAGAACGAAATAATCAAGTGCGTTAAGCTTTTCTCTTTTTAAAACAATACTGATTGCTAAACATAAAAAACCTATGTTCCATAAATACATAGTTGTAGAGTTAATCCAGAACCATGCATCGGGAATATTAAATGTGCTAAAGAAAAAATAAATACAGTATAATATGCTGTATAAAAATTTTTGGTTTTTGTTTAGTTTAATATTTATCCTATTTAATAAAACATAAAAACAGAAGAGCATAAAAAATAAAGTAAGCCAGTTAAAAATAAAAACGGGCAATCCTTTTTCTATTAGCCAATACCAGGCATTCAGCCATACAATTGCAATCCATCTTGTGTTCCATGAATTATAATGTGCAAGTGTTGCCTGCCAAATTCCTTTTTGTTGAACTGTATCAAGAAATAAAAAATCATCTTCAGCTAAACGGTTGAAATAAGAAACACTCAAAAAAATAATAATAAAAAGCAACGCATTAATGAACCAGATTTTTTCAATTCGGTTCATCAGTTGGCAGGTTGTTCTTTTATATGGTCTTGCCTGAAAGTAATTTTAAATGTTGTTCCTTTATTCACTTCGCTGTCCACTTCAATTCTGCCTTCTTTTTCTTCAATTAGTTTTTTAATCATATACAATCCTATTCCGGTTCCTTCCACATGATTATGAAAGCGCTTAAAGAGAATAAATAATTTGTCTTTGTTTCTTTCCATGTCAATGCCCAGTCCGTTGTCACTCACTTCCAGGATAATAGAAGCGTTTTCTTTATGTGTTTTAATTTTTATTTCAGGAGGTTTACCAGGCACATGATATTTTAATGAATTAGTGATCAGATTGTAAATAATACTTTTTAATCCTTGCTTAGAATAAAATATTTCAGGCTGCTGTAAGTCAAGATCAATGTGTCCTTGTGATATACGAATGATCTGGCTGTTTTCATCTATAACTTCATTAACAATATCTTTAAAATAAAGTTTTTCCTCAACATCGTAAGGGTTTTGCTGCAGCTTTATTACATCAGTGATGTTGTCAATGCTTTGCTTCACTCTGAGGATGGAAGAATCAAGACGATCAACAATTCCTTTTATCTCTGCATTGGGTGTTACTAATTCTTCTTTTAACACATGTAATAATCCTTCAATATTATTAATTGGTGATTTCAGATTATGAGAGGCAGCATACACAAAATTGTCAATATCATCGTTCAATTTCTTTAAGTGCAAATTACTTTGTTCCAGATCTTCAGTACGCTCTTTAATTATTTTTTCAAATTGTTTTGGGGTGCGAAGGCTCAATGCTGCAGGTAAAACTTTGATCATTCCGCGAACTGCTATAATTGCAATTGCTGCATTAATTGATAATACTAAAGCATTTAACCGAAAAGCGGGATACCAGAAAATCATTGCATCAACCAAGTGCGAGGTGCCGCTGGCAAGTAGAAATAAAATGAACAACCAGAAAATGCGAACAAAAGGTAAATCTTCTCTTCTTTTATGTATAAACACATAAAGTATAATTGGTATTGCAAAGTAAGAAGCCCAGATTAAAAGATCTGAAATGATGTAAAGCCAACCATGAAATTGGCTCCAGGTGCCATGTTGCCAGCGTGGAGACCAGTCGCTGGTGCTGAATAAATGTCTGAAGAAATAAATTATCCCGTCCATTGCTTGCGTAGTTTTGAGTAATGGTAATTATGTAAACATAATTAAAAACTAAAATTATTTTTGCCCTATAAATAAAAGTTATGCCCGAAAAAATTAAAGTTGTTGACCTTTACATTTATAAGTCCGCTGACTTTGCAAAACCCATTTTAGAACATTTTCGATACCTGGTGCATAAAGCCTGTCCGCAAGTGGAAGAAAAGATAAAATGGAGCTTTCCCCATTTTGATTATAAAGGAAATATGATGTGCAGCATGGCTGCCTTCAAGCAACATTGTGCTATAGGTTTCTGGAAAGCATCAATAATGGACGATAAGCATAAGCTTTTTAATTCAGAGGAAGCAATGGGACATCTTGGGAAAATAACTTCATTGAAAGATTTACCTGCTGATAAATTATTGCTCGAATACATTAAAGAAGCAATGAAGCTGAATGAGGATGATGTGAAGCTTCCGGGTAGAACTAAGAAAACTGCATCAAAACCAATTGAAACACCTGAATATTTTCTGGCTGCTTTAAAGAAAAATAAAACAGCTCAGAAAAACTTTGAAGCATTCAGTCCTTCTCATAAAAAAGAATACATTGAATGGATTACCGAAGCCAAAACAGAAGTGACCCGTAACAAACGCATACAACAATCCATCGAATGGATTACAGAAGGGAAAGGCAGGAATTGGAAGTACGTTAGAAAATAAATTAATAATCAATTTCATGGCTGGCATAAATTTTTATAATTAGCAGGTAATCTGCTTGAAAAATCTTGAGACACATTGCGAAACAGTTCTGGCAACAGGACTGTTTTTTTTTATTATCCTTTTTCCTTAAATCAATTTTTAAATAATTTATAAGTGTAAAGTACACTTACTTTGCAGCACAACTGACACACTCTTTGTTATCGATTAACTTATTAATTCAGTTTAATCTATCTTCATCACCATGATCGTTTACATAATTGCGCTCATTGTTTTTGGTATCGCATTACTGGTGCTTGAAATTTTGATTCTTCCCGGCCTTATCGCAGGTATCATTGGAGCCTTGTTTATTTTGTTTTCGTTAAGCTGGATATTTACTAAATATGGAAGTGCAGCAGGTATTTATGCAAGCGTGGCTACTGGCATTGTAACTACATTAATACTTTATTTTGCATTGCGTTCAAAAATGTGGAAACGCTTCACCCTCACCACAAGCCTGCGTGATAACAAAATGAATGTGTTGGATAATGTTGATATAAATATTGGTGATACAGCCATCACCTTGTCAGCATTACGACCAATGGGAAGTGTGATGATTGGTGATAAAAAACTGGAAGCACAAACAAACGGAGAACTGATAACGGCCAACTCAGAAGTTATCATTATTAATATTCTCCCTGATAAAGTTATTGTAAAATCAAAATCTTAAAAATAACATTCATAAAACTTAAATCATAAATCAATATGCAACTACCCATCACCATTCTCATTGTAATAGGAGCTCTCATTTTTCTTTTTATGTTCCTTTATTTCATACCCGTCAATCTTTGGATAACGGCAGTATTCAGTAATGTAAAAATCAGCATTATGAATTTAATACTGATGCGGTTAAGAAAAGTACCGCCATCCATTGTTGTTAATGCAATGATTACTTCTACCAAAGCGGGATTAAATGTTACTACTAATGATGTGGAAACACATTACCTTGCCGGGGGCAACGTAAATAATGTTATTAAAGCATTGATATCTGCCGATAAGGCAAATATCCCTCTCACGTTTAAGATGGCAACTGCTATTGATCTTGCCGGTCGTGATGTGGCTGATGCAGTGCAGCTCTCTGTAAATCCGAGAGTGATTGACACACCACCAGTTTCGGCAGTTGCTAAAAACGGAATTCAGCTGGTGGTTCGTGCACGTGTCACGGTACGAACCAATATTAACCAGCTGGTGGGTGGCGCAGGTGAAGAAACCATACTTGCCAGGGTAGGTGAGGGCATTGTTACAACAATTGGTTCGGCACATGATCATAAAACTGTTTTGGAAAATCCTGATCAGATCTCTAAAACAGTATTGAATAAGGGACTGGATGCAGGTACGGCATTTGAAATTTTATCTATTGATATTGCTGATATTGATGTGGGCGAAAACATTGGAGCAAAGCTGCAAACCGAACAGGCAAGTGCTGATTTAAAAGTTGCACAGGCAAAAGCCGAAGAGCGCAGAGCAATGGCAGTTGCGTTAGAGCAAGAGATGAAAGCTAAAACACAGGAAGCAATGGCAAAGGTTAAAGAAGCGGAAGCTCAACTTCCATTAGCTATGGCAGAAGCTTTTAAGAATGGCAACCTGGGAGTGATGGATTATTATAAGATGCAGAATGTGCAGGCCGATACACAGATGAGAGAAACGATTGCCAAACCGGATAAGGATAAGAAATAGTGAAATTGATTAGAAAGTAGGAAGTAGAAAGCAGATAGGGGTTTCTACTTTCTACTGTTTCATATAAAAGATATATTTTTGCCGCGTTAATCACGGATCAAACCGTTTGATAAATGGTTGCGTAGCTTAACTGAATAGAGCATCTGACTACGGATCAGAAGGTTGGGGGTTTGAATCCCTTCGCGACCACTTCATAACTAAGCCCGGATAAATTAAATTTTATCCGGGCTTTTTATGTTTTTAAACATTTTTTAATTGCAATCTGGCATTTAATATCTTTTATTGATTTACCTGTACTATCTCACCTTTTATATTAATTAAACCTGACAGGTCGAGTGCTTTTTCTAATTCATTTCTAAAGGTTACTAACCAAACGGGCTGACCATTGTTGTAATCTCTGAACATCAGATCAGACCCTTTATCTGCGCCCTGTAAGTAGTCACCACCATTGGTTGAGCATCAACCTGTGAAGCAGTTGCACTCATTGGTTGAGAAATGGAAGCAAACTGGATGCTTAAATTATTTATTCTAATTAATGCAGCTAACGATACTTCAAACTGGCGGCTGCCTTTAATGTTCACATTTTTTCTTCCTTCATAAGTTGCAATACCATTTGAATAAACAGTTATTGAATAATCAGGTAATGATGTGGCTGCTGCATAGTGATCAATTTTTATTGAAGCGAATATAAATTTAAGCAAGGCAGGATTGATAAGCCGTTCACTTACAAGGGAAGTTTGAGGATTGCTTAGCAGAGATGGTTTCACAGCGGGGTTTTTTGTTCTCTCATTTTCAATTGTAGTTTGAGGTTTGCCTGATAGTAATGGTTTCTCTGTCGGTTTTTTTGTTTTGTCATTTACTGTTGCTGTTTGAGGATTGCTTAGTAGCGATGGTTTCACAGCAGGATTTTTTGTTCTGTCATTTACTATAGCACTTTGAGGATTTGCAAGTTCTTCTTTCTTGCAGCTTGTTAATGACAAAGAAGTGGTTACTAATAAAATTAAGCAAGTGATTGCTTTTGCAAATGGGCGGGATAATGATTTAGATGTTTTCATTTTGTTTGTTCTTTATGTTGTTGAATTTTTTTGTGAATTGATGAATCAAAAATATATTCACAGGCAGGCATCTGTTAGCTTAATTGAGTATTGTGCTGTAACGAATGAGTGGTTGGCTGAAAAAATAAAGTGATTGAAAAATTAATGCAAAAAGATTAATCGTAAGTAAATATCACTCTTGCAAAATAAATTTTGTCTAAGAAAAAAATGTTGAAGTATAAAAACTATAAGTGGGCAAACTGTTTTAAAAAATCTTCCTTACGGTTACGTGCTACAGTTATATCAGCACCATTGTTCATCACAACATAACCGGCATTGCCTTTCACGTATTTTTTAATATGGTGCATGTTTATCAGATGTGAATTATGGATTCTGTAAAAATTATTCCCATGCAGCAATCCTTCAATATCTTTTAACGTTTTTGTCACCACCATTTTCTCCCCTGTTTTTAAAAATAAAGTAGTGTAGTTGCTGTCACTTTCACAATGGATAATGTCAATCACATTCACAAATGTTAATCCTTCCATTGATGGCAATGCTACATGATTAACAGATCTTCTGCTGCCATCCAGATGTTGAAAAAGTGTTTTAAATTGTTTGTTTAGGTTTTTATGTTGCTTGTGTTCCATTTTTTCAAGAGCTGCTTTCAGCTCATGGGGTATCACAGGTTTCAAAAGATAATCAAGCGCACTGTATCGGATGGCTTCAATGGAATATTTATCAAATGCTGTGGTAAAAATTATTTCAAAGTCAGGTTGTTTAATTTCCTGGAGCATTTCAAAACCTGTCATCCCGGGCATTTCTACATCCAGTATCACAAGATCCGGTTCATACTTCTTAATAGCTTTAATTCCCTCTTTTCCTGAATTACAAATAGCAACCACTTTTACATCTGCATTCGTTTGCTTCAGCATATCCTGAAGCACTTCAGTGCAAAACTCTTGGTCATCTATAAGTATTGTATTCAACATCTCTTGGGTCGGAAATTAAAATTATCACTGTATGATTGCGAAAGTAACGGAATTTTTTTTAATTGTTCATGATTCAGTGGAGGCGTTATCATTACACTTAACAGTATCATTTAAAAAAACTTTTATCGCTAATGAGTCTCCTTATGTTTGATAGTTTTTTTAATTATTATATGTGTTAGATAATAGTAAAATAATAGTATTTTTACTAAAATTAGAACCTTAACTTAATGCTTTAAACCTCTGGCAGCCGGAATATAAACTCCGCAAATTGATAAGAACTTGTAAATGGGGTGCCATTTATTAATTGTTGTCATTACTTATTAAATAGCTAAAAAGATGAAAAAAAAACAGTTCAATATTCAGATAAAAAAAATAAGTAATTCGATAAAATATTTTCTATCTGCATTTTTAATTTTAGTGTGTACATTGAATTCCAATGGACAACCGATTACAAGAATGGTGGGTGTATCTCCAACAATGGATAGTTTGTGGGTGCTTGATACAGTTAACTATCAGGTAGTGCGCAGCCTTCCGCCAATCCCTAACACCGGTGGTTTGTTTACTGGTTTCAATGGGTTGGCTATTCATCCGCAAACAGGTGAGATTTATATAATATGTAAGCAAACAGGCGTACCCAACAGGTTATTAGGCAAGCTAAATCTTTTAACCGGAGGTGTAATACTGATAGGTAATATGGGTGATAATTTTGCTTCAATTACTTTTAATGCAAATGGTACTTTGTTTGGTGTTACAGGTGATGGAGCGACAGTTCCGGAAACAGTTTATAGAATCAATCTTGCCAATGCAGGCAAAACGCTCGTACATTTTCTTGGCAACGGTGCTGATGGTGAAGTCATCTCTTACTGCACAATAAATAATCGAATGTATCATTGGTCCGGCAGAGCTCCCGTAGTATATGAACGCTTCGACACCAGCTTTGTCGTTGCACAAAATATTTCTCATTCGATTGGTGATGATGAAACTTCAGGCGCTGTTTATAAAGGTGGAGGTAAATTTCTGATTAGTGATATCAATTCTCATATAGGTGTACTTGATACAGGTGGTGCATATGTGCAAGTAGGTGTAACTCCTGAAGTATTAAGAGGATTGATATTTATTACTTGTAACCGTTTGATTTCAGGCAATAACTTTTATTGCTCGGGCGGAAGTACAATGCTAAGTATGTCCGGAGGTTCAAGTTATCAGTGGTATAAAAACGGAGCTGTTATCGGAGGTGCTGTTTCGCAAACTTATATTGCATCTGTTAAAGGAATTTATAATTGTATTGTGAATGATGCTTGCAGTTCAGATAGTGTTACAGTTGGGATTAATGTGCATGAGTCAGTAACCGATGATGGTAATGGATGCACTACTGATGCCTGTAATGCGACTACGGGTGCTGTAACACATTTGCTGGTTAATATGAGTGATGGAAATTTTTGCACTACCGATGCATGCAATCCTTCCACTGGAAACATTTCACACTTTCCCATTATTGTTGATGATAGTGACGGCTGCACCACTGATGCGTGCAATCCTGCAAATGGAAACATTTCACACATTCCCATTAATGTTGATGATAGTGACGGCTGTACTACCGATGCATGCAATCCTTCCACTGGAAATATTTCTCATTCTCCAGTGAATGTTGATGATGGTGACGGCTGCACCACGGATGCATGCAATCCTGCAAATGGAAATATTTCACACATTCCTGTTGTTACTGATGATGGTGATGGTTGCACTATTGATGCTTGTAATCCATCCACGGGAAATATTTCACATAATCCAATTAATACTGATGATGGTGATGGTTGCACTACTGATGTTTGTGAATCATCCAATGGTAACATATCTCATACTCCGGTTAACATTGATGATAGCAATATGTGTACTATTGATGCCTGTGATCCGGCAACAGGTAACATATCTCATTCAGCAATCAATATTAATGATGGAAACTCATGCACAGATGATTTCTGCGATCCAGTAACAGCCATTGTTACACATACACCAGGAGCCGGTGATTCACCCGGACCTATTGCAGGAACATATACTGTCAATTGCCTGACTCCTGGCAATTATAATAACATCGCCTACAGTATTCCCGTTATCAGCGGTGCTTCTTATAACTGGGCTGTCACCTCAGGTATGGTTATTAATACAGGACAGGGTACCAATAATCTATTGGTGAATTGTAGTGGTTCAGCACTTAATAAAGGAATCAACGGTCAGGTTTGTGTTATAGTAAATACAGGCGGTTGTATTCGCAGTACTTGCACAGCTATTGAATTGAAATCAATGGTTCCTGCAACACCAGGCGCCATTTCTGGCCCTGTAAGGGTTTGTCCCGGTGATGTTATTAATTACTCTGTTTCACCTACAGCAAGGGCAACTTCATATCAATGGACACTTCCAGTTGGTTTGGATCTTAACTCATCACCGAACAGTAATTCGATCTATGTTATTGTGACAGGATTGTTTGACAATGGTGTTGTAAGCGTAAAAGCACTTAACGTGTGCGGAGGTGGTGCAGCACGTAATAAAACTATCTCCCGCAACCTTCCAGGCATTCCTTCAGTAGTCACCGGACTAAAAAGCGGGATATGCGGTTTAAGTAATGTTTCTTATTCCACCTCGGGTGCAATAACAGCTACAAGTTATTTATGGACATCACCAATCAATACCACAATACAATCTGGTCAAGGTTCCTTGAGTATTGCGGTAGATTTTGGCAGCCACTATAATACAGGCAATATTACAGTACAGGGAATCAACAGTTGTGGATCAGGAGCTATCCGTTCTCTTGGTGTTACAGGAAAACCTGCAATGCCCGGCCTTATTACCGGACTTTCAACTGTATGTGAAAACAGCGGCTATCCTTATTCCGTTGCATTAGTAAATGGAGCATTAAGTTATAACTGGCAGATACCTTTTGGAGCAACAATAACTGATCAGGGTACTAATGATGTTGACATTACCTTCGGTGCAGCGGGATCAGGTATCAATATTTCCGTGAAAGCATTAAATGCATGTGGAACAAGCGCTTTACGGATAAAGAACGGTATTACAATATCCACTTGCACGCGCAGTGAGAGTAACAGTTTTATAAACAACTGCTACGTTTATCCAAATCCTGCTTATGAAGAGCTGAACTTGAGTATGACTGCAGATAAAGCTGAAGCAATGCTTCTTGCGTTAATAGATGTGACAGGAAGAACTATTTTATCAGAAAATAGAAGTGTGACGGAAGGATTCCAAACTTATCAACTTAATGTTAATGGAGTTTCAAAGGGGGTTTACCTGTTGATGGTTGAGATTGGGAATAGGAGAGGAGTAATTAAAATTGCATTAGAATAATTATCTGTTCGCTAAGGTTATTCCTAAAAATGCGCTCATGCCTTGACATGCGCGCATTTTTATTGAAAAGGTTTTTAATTATTACGTTTCCGCAACCAATAAAGCAGGAGGTTTTAAATTCATTGCAAGTAAATATGTCTTGAATTAATTATTTAAAAGTAGAACCATATTGTTCAAATTCAAATCAATTGATTTAAATTAAAAAAGCGCAGGGGTATCTGCGCTTAACTTAAATCCTCTATATACTCATAAATTGGAATTAACTAATTTACCTGTATTTGGATCGGGAAGAGGACCAAAGAAATTTGTAAAGCGTGCAATATTTAATATTTGTTCTATATTGGATCTGAAAGAAATTAATTTTACGGGCACACCATTATCAAAATCATATAATGTATGGAAGATTTTATCAGAAGATGAGTAGGTTGTTTCAACATAATCCATAACAGGCAATCCATCATGACCATTTAACCGGAGATTAGTTGTATTTGCTGATGTGAACTGAAGGTAAAGATTATTGATAGTTTTCAATTGAATTTCGGTTGCTTTGAATGTTACAGTTCTTTGTGTATAAACATTTTTTCTTCCTTCATAAGTAACCATTCCATTGGCTGAAACGGTAACCTTATAATCTGCCTTTGCTGAGCTCATTGTAATATGATTGATGCTAATAAATGCAAATGACATTGGGATATTCGGACTCACTAAATGATTTGTGCGCATGTTTGTTGAGGAAGAATCGTCAGTAGCCGGTTGCTGGAGTTCTTCTTTTTTGCAGCTTGCCATTGAAAATAATATACTCGCCATTGTAATAAAGCCTAATGCAAGTTGGGAATTTTGGTGAAGTAAGTTTGAAGTTTTCATTTGATTAGTTTTTTGAATTGTTATTTGATGATGTAAATGTATGTTTGGGATGAAGCGTCTGTAAACAAGAATGTGTATAGTGTAACATTCGTTGATCAAATGGTAAATGATGGCTTTGATCAGGTTGGTTTATTAATGGGGAAACTGATAGGTTTTTGCACTATAATGAGAATAAGTTCAAGTAATACCAAACTGTTAGCTTTAAAATCTTTAATTTGCGTTCCCAAAACATTCTTAAATTCTTAAATTCTTATTCCTTCTCATGAAAAAAGCACTACTCACCCTCGTTTTATTTATTAATGTATTGTTCTTATTACATGGTAATGCTGCCAAAGCCCAGGTAGTCATTAATGAGTTTTCCTGTTCCAATTTATCCCAATATGTAGATAACCATAATGATTATAATGATTGGATCGAACTTTATAATGCGGGAACTACTTCCGTAAATCTTGGTGGTTATTATTTAAGTGATGACTCTTTGAATAATATGAAATGGGCATTTCCAATTCCTGTTGTATTAGCTCCAAACAGATTTTTAAAAATATGGGCTTCAGGCAGAAATGTAGTTGATATAAATCCCGCTACACCTTTTGATACAAGCTACCATACCAACTTTACATTAAAGCAAACTAAAACAAATCATGAATGGGTTGTGTTGTCCGATCCAGGCGGCACACGGATTGATGAAATTGAAATAAACAGAAAAACGCAGCTTGGCCATTCTTTCGGCAGAGTGCCAAATGGAGGTAATACCTGGGCTATTTTTACTGCACCTACTTTAAATGCATCCAATAACCCATCTTATCCATATCTTGCTTATGCTAATAAACCCGCATTTAGTTGGGCAGCCGGATTTTATGCTTTCGGTTTAACGGTCGCAATTACTACCACCGAACCTAATTCTGTTATTCATTATACAGTTGATGGATTAATACCTACTGCTACATCGCCAACCTATACAGCGCCTATTGCAATTACAGCAACAACAATTTTAAAAGCTATTACTATCAGTTCAAATCCTGATATTTTGCCCAGTTTTATTGAATTCGATACTTATTTTATAAACGTAACTCATACACTTCCGGTGGTTTCAATTTCCGGATCATTACTTACACAACTTGCCAACGGCAATGGCACACTAATCCCATTTGGTTCATTTGAATATTTTAATGCAGCACAGCAGCGAACTGCGCATACTTATGGAGAGTTTAACAGGCATGGCCAGGATTCATGGGCTAACAGCCAGCGAAGTCTTGATTTTGTTTCACGCGATGAGATGGGTTATAATCATTCAATAGAAGAAGTACTGTTTAATACCAGTCCTAGAGATCAATATCAAAGAGTTATTTTGAGAGCTGCAGGTGATGATAATTATCCTGCTGACCATCATTCAAGCAATGCAGGAAGCGCCCATTTACGTGATGCGTACGTGCATCACTTAGCGCTTTTAGGAGGCTTAGACCTGGATACAAGAAGGATGACAAAATGTGTTGTATATCTTAATGGTGCTTATTGGGGAGTTTATGATATTCGAGATAATCCTGATGATCATGATAATACCAACTATTATTATGGACAGGATAAATATCATTTACATTATATCGAAACCTGGGGTAATACCTGGGCACAGTATGGTGGTAATGCTGCACTTGCTGATTGGCAAAGCCTTCATAATTATATTCTGGCAAATGATATGACGGTTCCGGCAAACTATCAATATGTAACAGACCGCCTCGATATTAATAGTCTTGTTGATTATGTGCTTGCTAATATGTTTACTGTATGTTCTGATTGGTTAAACTGGAACACCGGCTGGTGGCGTGGAACTGACAGCACCGGTACACATCAGAAATGGGGATATATTTTATGGGACAATGATGCCACTTTCGGATTCTATATTAATTATACAGGAATTCCCAATACTACACCAACTGCGGCACCGTGTGATCCGCAAGGTATAAGTTTTGCATATCCTCAGGATCATATTACCTTATTGAACAAGCTACGTCAGAATCCTGCATTTAATCAATACTATATTTCGCGCCAGCTTGATTTATGGAACACCGTATTCAGTTGTGATAATATGATACCGCTATTGGACAGTATTGTAGCGGTGATAGATCCTGAAATGACGCAGCATGCAGCACGATGGAATGGAACCTATACTGAATGGCAAACGAATGTTCAGCAGTTACGTGATTTTATTAACCAGCGTTGTACTGCACTTGTTCCGGGTTGGATCAGTTGTTATAACCTGAATGGTCCTTATAACCTTACAGTGAATGCTGATCCTGTTGGATCGGGTGCTGTTAAATTAAATTCATTAACACATACACAATTGCCTTGGACCGGAACTTATTTCGGGGGCATGGATATGAAGCTTGAGGGAATAGCAAATCCGAATTATCAATTTGCAATGTGGTCTGCTGATAGTTCGGTATTCAATCCATCTGCCACTACTGTGGTATCAAATGTTAATCTTACAACAAACGATTCCATAGTTGCTCATTTCCTCACAGTGGGAATACCGGAAGTGCTTCCTTCACATAATCCTATAGTGTCAGCTTATCCAACAGTTACCAGCAGTGAGGTCACTATTCAATATAGTTTGACTGAACCTGCATCAGTATCATTGAAACTTTATTCAGTGCTTGGTAATGAGATAACGGTAATTAATAACCCGGAAAAAATAACACCTTCAGGTAATCATATTGCAACACTCAATCTTTCAAAAGCAAATCTTGCTGACGGTTTATATGTACTTGAATTTGTTGCAGGAAATTATAAACAGAGTTTAAAATTGGTTTATAGTTCGCGGTAAAAATATTTTTTACTCTTTAGTAAATAAGAAATTTATAGCGATAGAGAATATTCTAATCCTAAGATGTAAAGGTTTTCAGGTATAGAAACATTCCATTCGTGTTGAAAGAGATAATATACTCCAAACGTACTTCTTTTGTTAAGTTCATAATCAAAGCCTAAAGCATAACGAACGCGGTGCCAGGTTCGGTCAGATTCAACATTGCGTGGATCCTTAATCTGGTAACGCCATTCGCAGGAAAAAAAAGGAGTATATTTCTTATGCAAATCATATTTTACTTCTCCTTTATTTCTTGAATACAACTCAGGCACTCGTCCATTATCACTTGAATTTACATTCCGCACTTCTGCCTGCAACCGTTGACGATATGATAATGTAAACCTGTTGTATTTTTTTTTCAAAGTAATATCAAGCATAAGGCGATGACGGATGCTGAAGAAAT
>JANLZB010000093.1:0-4355 GCA_031366005.1 Bacteroidota bacterium
CGCTAAACTTTTGGGCGCTCCGTATGTAAAACCGGATGCCAATGGTGTTGAGGTAATTGACTGGAAGAAAGCAGGTTTGATTAAATACAGCGACAGAACGGTTATAGAAAAGATCGACGCTATGATCCTTACTCCTGATAACAGGTTGTATGGTGTTAAAGCAATCGACCCTAATAAAGTTGTGTATCATTCCGAGGTGGTTGATTTTAAAGAAGCTGCCCGCAGGGAAAATGCACGCAAGCCCATTTCGCAGTTCATTGTAAAGACCGATATCCCGGTTTACCCGGATACATTGGTATGGATGAGGGATTTCTCTTACTCCTATAATGAACCAATGGCAAAACAATACAACAGCCACCCGGCATTTGGAAATTATCCAACCGTGGGTATCACCTGGAAACAGGCAACTACCTTTTGCGAGTGGAGAACCCATTACCTGAATTCATTTTTGGTATCTAAGAAGAGAACTACGGAATCTCCTTTCCGTTTGCCAACTGAAGCTGAGTGGGAATATGCGGCAAGGGGCGGTCGTTCACAGGCTCCTTATCCATGGGGTGGTCCTTATTTAAGAAATAAAAAGGGTTGCCTTTTAGCCAACTTTAAACCCGGCCGTGGAAATTATCCGGAAGACGGGGGATTCTACACAGTGAGAGCAGATGCATACTGGCCAAATGATTTTGGCTTATATAATATGGCAGGAAATGTTTCAGAATGGACATCGTCCCTGTATTATGAAGGCGGCTACAACTTTCAACATGATATGAACCCCGATATACGCTGGAATGCAAAAGACCAGGATCCTCCAAGGATGAAGCGTAAGGTGATTCGTGGCGGAAGCTGGAAAGATGTTGCTTTCTTTTTGCAAACAAGTACAAGAAATTACGAATACCAGGACACAGCAAAATCTTACATTGGATTTAGAACTGTGATCGATTTACCACCAACAATGGGTAAAAAAGGAAGGAAGTAATACTTTAATCTCAATACTACTTATTCGAAAGAATTTTTAATCACCACTTACTGCTTTTGATCTAAAAGGATAATGGCATTGCCATTACTTTACCCCAAACAATAAACGAAAACAAAAAATCTAACATTAAAAAAACTATCATCATGGCTCACAGAAAAAGAACTTTTTTAACCCTCATCGATGTACTTGTAAGCGCAGGCGCTGCAGTAATCATATTTGCAGCTTGGGCAAAATTAACCCACAAGTCTTATGCTGACGTAATGCTAACAGTTGGTATGTGGACAGAAACCGCAATCTTTTTAGTATATGCAATTGTTGAGTGGGTTAAACCTAAAAAACATGAGGAAGATATACAACCTGACGAAGCTGAAGTTGCTGTTGTTGGCAACCCTGCATTACAATCAATGGATAAAATGTTGATGGAAGCTGACATTACTCCGGCTAATTTAAAAAGACTGGGAGATAACTTTCAAAAATTGGGTACTACAGTATCTAACATTGGCGAAGTAGGAGATGTTGTAAAATCTACAAGTGATTTTTCTGCAAAAACAAAAGAAGCCACTACTGCTATGAGTAGTTTGAGAGATGCTTATACTACATCAGCAAATACTATGACCCATTTTAATGATGCAGCTGATAGTGCCAAAGGTTTCCATAGCCAGGTACAGGTTCTTACAAAAAATCTTTCTTCTCTTAATACTATATATGAGCTTGAATTAAATGAAAGCAACAACCATCTTAAAACGCTTAACAGCTTTTATGGCAAAATGGCTGAAGCCAGCCAGGTTATGGTTGATACCGTTGATGATGCAGCTAGAGCTAAAGAGCAGATCGGTACATTGGCAACCAATCTTGGTAAATTAAACCAGGTATACGGTAACATGCTAAGTGCAATGCAGGGAAGATAATAACACTGATATCCAAAACAAAAATCTAAACAAACAGTAAATTAAATATTATGGCTTTACCCAGAGAGCCCCGGCAGAAGATGATCAACATAATGTATTTGGTGCTAACAGCAATATTAGCATTGAATGTATCTGCCGAGGTAATAAATGCCTTTAGAACAGTGAATACAAGCCTGGAAAATTCTAATGGCAACATTACTACTTCAAACAATACTTTGTATAAATCTCTTTTAGATAAATTAAGTGATCCTAAACAAAATCAGGATAAGGTTAAAAAATGGAATGATAACGCGACAACTGCTAAAAATCTTTCAACACAATTAGATACCTATATTAATGATTTGAAACAACAACTTAAAGTAGAAGCAGAGCTTAAAGTGGTTGATGGACAGGAATCATTCAGAGAAGATAATTTAGATGCTTCTACAAGATTATTTGAAAATAAAAAGAAGGGAGAAGAATTACAAAATAAGTTGGCACAATACAAAACAGCAATGTTGAATATTGATCCTTCAATAAAAGCAGCTTTTGGAAATACATTACCAATTGATGTTACGCCTCCAAAATCTCAGGATGGATTACAAAGAGATTTTACGCAAACATATTTTCACATGACACCGACAATTGCTGCTTTAACCATGCTCAGCAAATTTCAGAATAATGTAAAGAATGCCGAAAGCCAGGTTGTAACTTATTGTCACAACCAAATTGGTGCAGTGGAAGTTCACATGGATCAGGCTAATATTTTAGTTGGCCAAAATTCTAATTACTTAATGCCCGGACAGGAGTTAGTTGTTACCGCAGGCGTTGGTGCTTATAGCTCAAGCGTAAAAAGCAGTATAACCATTAATGGTAGTCCTATAAATATGGTAGCCGGCCAGGGTGAATATAAAACAACAGCAAGTGGTGCAGGGGATCATACAATAGAAGTTAACGGAAGTTTTATCGGTGAGGATGGAAAAGCAGTACCCGTACATCAAACAGTTAAATACACTGTAGGTACACCAGGTGGCGCTGCAGTGATGCTTGATAAAATGAATGTATTTTATATTGGTGTTCCAAATCCTATAACTGTTTCATCAGGCACAGGCTGGGATAAAACAAAAGTTTCCATGAGCGGAGGAACTTTAACTCCTGCAGGTGGCCCCGGAAAATTTACCGTGAATGTAAGTTCAGTAGGTAAATCATCTATAACAGTTAATGCAGATGGCAAAGCAAGCACTTACGAGTTCAGGGTTAAAAGAATTCCTGATCCGGTATTTATGGTAGGGCCAAGTAAAGGAGGCAGGTTACAATCTGTAATGTTTAAGAACCAACAATTCTGCAGGGCAGAATTAGAGAATTTTGATTTTGATGCAAGGTTTAGTGTAATAAGTGCAACTGTTTATTTTGCAGGTGCTAATTTCTCTAATGTGCAAACAGCAACAATCAGCGGTGGTAGTTTAGCAGCATTGCAAGGTCAGTTTGCTAAATGTATCCCGGGCACATCAGTAACATTTGATAATGTAAAAGTTCAGGGACCTGATGGAACTGTTAGGGTTATACAGGGACCGGGGTTCATACTCTATTAATATAAAACACATGAATGCGATGAAAAAGTTTTTTGTATATTTTTTATTGGCCGGTTGCTTTGCAATGGCCACCAATATGTGTGAGGCACAAACAAAGCGTACTGTTAAAAAACGCACAACCGCTAAGAAAACCACTAATTCCAAAACAAAGGTTAGTATTAAGCCTACAGGTAAAGATACAGTGGCGATAGCGCCACCACCTACAGTGGATAGTTTGCCAATACCGGTTGTAAAAAAATCATTGCGTTCCAACGATGCTATCGAAAGAAATCTTGTGAAAGATAGGAACCCCTTGCCTTACGAGCATTTGCGGGAAGATGATGCTGTTTACCGTGAAAAACTTTGGAGAGAAATCGACATAAGAGAAAAAATGAATTTGCCTTTTAGATATGCAGCAAATGAAGACAATGGTAACCAACGTTTCATTTCAATATTACTTAAAGCGATTCAGGATGGACAGGATAATGGTGGCGTAACTGTATTTGATGCTGTTGATGACAGGTTCACTACTCCTTTAACTGTTTCACAGGTTGCAGAAAAAATATCAGGCGGCACAGTTGATGTACCTATCTATGATTCATTAGGTAATGTAACAGGCACAAAGCATGTAACTGCAGAAGTTAACCTTGATTCTTTTTATAAATTCAGGATTAAGGAAGAAGTGATTTTTGATAAAGAAAGTTCAAGATTATTCTGGAGGATTTTAGGTATTGCTCCTGTAAAAAATGTTATCACCTCGCAAGGTGTAAACCTTGGTGAGTCAGAATTGTTCTGGGTGTATTATCCTGACATGAGACCCATCTTTGCAAAATATGAAGTATACAACGGAAAGAACTTTGGTGCAAGAATGAGCTGGGAAGAATTGTTTGAAAGCAGGATGTTTTATGGCCGTATCATTAAGAGCAC
>JANLZB010000032.1:0-4823 GCA_031366005.1 Bacteroidota bacterium
CGCAAAATAATTTCTTATTCACTTAGTTTACCCTGCCCCCTTCAATGGGTGCAGGGTTTTTTTATTCCCCTCTTACCTTTCCAATGGGTATAAAAGAAAAACGAGTGGTTATGTTATTAACACAGCCACTCGTAATTTGAAAAACCATTTCTCAGCCTTTCGGCCCCCTCTATGAGAAATTTTGATATGCAACAATTATTAAAACAACCATGCCATAGAGATTTCAACATTTTTTTGAGTATCACATTCCCCAAACAAAGTTTTAATTGATTTTATTCCACAAATTTTAATTTCAATGGTTGAGCAACATTTCCCCTTCTTTTGAAATGTTTTGAGTGTGTAGATTAATCCCCACACCTCCTATTGGTTGTATATTTGCAAAAGAAAAAATAATTATAGCCCCCCGGATATGACTAAACTACTGATAATTGAAGATGACATGGATATGAGTCTTCTTTTAAAAAAATTCCTCAATAAAAATGGTTACGAGGTGGAGTTAACCCCTAATGGAACCAAGGGTATTGCTGCCTTCACGGCCAATCCTGCTGATCTGGTATTATGCGATTACCGCTTAGGTGATATGGATGGAATAGAAGTGCTTAAAAAAATTAAAGAAGTTGAACCTACCGTTCCTTTTATAATAATGACCGGTTACAGCGACATACGCACTGCCGTTAATGTGATGAAACTCGGAGCTTTTGATTATCTCGCCAAGCCCTTGCTGCCTGATGAAACATTACAACTTATTAAACGTGCGATTGAAAATAAAGCAGATGTTATTCGCATGGTGGATGATAAGCCACAGGATGATAATACCACTGAACAGGTAGAACAGGCAAGGGCTAAAGTAACTTCAGGTAAGAATGAATATATTTATGGAAAGAGTGCAGTATCGCGCGAATTGATAAGGCAAATTGACCTGGTGGCTCCTACTAATTACAGTGTTATTATTTATGGAGAAAGTGGTGCGGGTAAAGAAGCCATTGCACAAACCATTCATAAAAAAAGCAAACGTGCCAAGCAGCCATTCATTGCCATGGATTGCGGAGCTATTTCAAAAGAGCTTGCAGGCAGCGAGTTGTTTGGTCATGAAAAAGGATCGTTCACTGGTGCTTTGGGAACCAAGATCGGTCATTTTGAACTGGCCAACGGAGGAACCATTTTCCTGGATGAAATTACCAATCTTCCTTACGATGTTCAATCATCATTACTGCGTGTGGTGCAGGAAAGAAAAGTGAAACGCATTGGCGGAACTAAAGAAATTCCCATTGATGTTAGGATTATAGTAGCAAGCAACGAGATTATACCTGAATCAATTAAGAAAGGAAAATTCAGAGAAGATTTATACCATCGTTTCAATGAATTCCATCTCACAGTGCCCGCTCTGCGCGATAGAAAAGATGACCTGTTAATGTTCGCAAAATTCTTTTTGAATATTGCTAATCAGGAACTGGAAAAAAATGTTGAATCATTTACACCCGAAGTGGAAGAAATGTTTTTGCGCTATCCATGGTATGGCAATTTGCGCGAAATAAAAAATGTTATCCGCAGGGCAACGTTATTAACCGAAGGTACAGTTGTTGAATCGAAATCATTACCTTTTGAAATAGCCAACTTCAGCCGTACCACCATGGGTATGCACGAAGAAAAACCGGAGCGAACAGAACCTGAACAGCAGCAGCACACACCTCATGTTAATTATGAAAGACCGAAAGAAGAAAAACCTGATTTAAAATCAGTTGCACTTGGTGCAGAGTATGATTTAATTATCAAAGTGCTTAAAGAAGTAAATTATAATAAAAGCAAGGCTGCAAAACTTTTGAATATTGACAGAAAGACCCTTTATAATAAAATGAAGGCATATAACCTGGAGGTGTAACTTTATTTATGGCTGAGCTGCAGAATACCAAAGTACTTTTAGTGGAGGATGATGCTGATGATTATGTTCTCTTCAAAGAATATCTGAATGATATTAAACTCCACTCCTATTCACTCACATGGGCTAATACTTACGAAAAAGCTGTTGAGCTGATCAAAAGCAGAGAGCATGATATTTATATTTTTGATTACCTGTTAGGTGCAAAAACCGGGCTTGATTTAATTAAAGAATCTATTGCAAGCGGAGTGGATGCTCCTATGATCGTATTAACCGGCTTAGGCAATCACCAAACCGATTTGAAAGCAATGGAATTAGGCGCTTCAGATTATCTGGTGAAAGATGAAATAGATCCTGAGAAGCTTGAGCGCAGCATACGTTATTCAATAGAGCAAAGTCACATGCTGAAGCGGCTGAAGGCAAGCGAAATAAAATTCAGAAGCATATTTGAAAACTCACATGACGTAATTTATCTGTCCAATCAAAAAGGAGATATTATTGATATTAATAAATCGGCTGAAAGATTATTCGGATATACGCGTGAAGAGTTATTGAATATGAATGCAACTGATCTCTATGAAAATAAAAATGATCAGCAACGCTTTATTGAATCAATAAATAAAACCGGCTCCTATTCAAATTTTGAAGTCACCATGGTTGATAAGCATGGCAATAAAAAATTCTGTAACCTCACGGCCAACGTGCAAAAAATTGATGAGTTTGGTAATGTTTACTACCAGGGGATTGTGCATGATATGACAAGACGTAAAAAAGCAGAACAGGACTTGATGATTGCTGAAAAATTAGCAGTAACAGGCAGAGTTGCCCGCTCGCTTGCACATGAAGTAAGAAACCCGCTTACCAATATTAATCTTGCAGTTGAACAACTGGACGAAGAAATAAAAGAAGAAGATTGTAAAACCTATTTTGATATTATAAAAAGAAACAGCAAACGCATTAATGACCTGGTGACGGAGTTAATGGAAAACTCCAAACTAACGGAACTTAAATCAGCAAAGATTCCTATCAGGTCAATAATGGATAAAACCATTGCGCTTGCTAAAGACCGTGCAGCTTTAAAAAATATTTCACTTGAAACTTCCTACCAGGGAGATCACGAAGAAATGGAAGCTGATGAATCAAAACTTACCATGGCGCTGCTCAATATTATTATCAATGCCATTGAAGCAGTGGAGGAAAATAAAGGTGTTATAAAAATTAATACAAGCTGTGAAAACAAAAGATGCCTGATAACGATTGAAGACAATGGCTGTGGAATTTGCGAAGAAGATCTTGCTAAAATTTTTGAACCATACTTTACTGCCAAACAAAACGGCATGGGACTTGGATTAGCCACCACACATAATATTATTCACACTCACAAAGGCAACATTTCTGTTGAATCTGAACTGGGAAAGGGAACTAAATTTAATATTACACTTAATCTTTTATAGAAATTAAAACATGAATACTATGATAAACGTACTGGTAATTGATGATGAAAAAGACATCAGAGAAAACATCTCAAACATTTTAAAAAAACATGATTATCATGCTGTCACCATTGACAATGTAGTGGATGCTGAAGATATGATAAGAAATAAAAAATGGGACATCATCATCAGCGATGTCATGATACCTCATCTTGGAGGATTTGAATTAGTAGATGTGGTGAAACAAATATCCAGTGATACGCCCGTTATTCTGGTTACCGGTATGGATAAAGATATTCTTAACACAACCTCTACAAGAGCAGATATAATTTTAACAAAGCCTTTTACAGGAAAGCAATTAATTGATGCTATTGAATCACTCTTAGGTAAGAAAGAGAAAGTAAAAGTTGCAGAGTAACTTAGTGGAGTGAAAAATTCTGCAGCAGTATTTATTATTATCCTTTCATGTTTTTTTACTTCTGAAATTTATTCGCAACGGCTTGATAAGTTTAGTTATGAGAATCCGGAAGCAGGTTATAAAATAACCTATGCTAAAGTGGTTACTTATTTTGGATACATTGAACCAGGAAGTAAACCAGATGAAATAATCAATGGCAAAAATTTATATTATTTATATTTCAGAATTTCAGATACAATACCTGAAATAGGTGTTCGTATGATTTCTCCTGTGCCGTATGTGGTAATGCCTGATCGTGGCGATCTTGTATCTGATAATTATTTTGATAACGAAAAAGACAAAACAAATTATTTTGATCCATGGATTGCAATTGAACGTGCTTTAAATTTTAATACGGAAACGTTTTCTAAAAACGATTCTGCTTATAAATGGGTTCAGCTCGGATTCAATGATGACTCCTCCGAATTATTTCCTCAGCCCAATGGAAAATTTTACAATGCACTGTTAAGAATTAAAAATAAAACAAGCTTACCCTCTTTATTTCTAATTCCCGGACTTTACCGGATTGCTTTCACTAATGATAAAAAAAATGAAGTAAGAGGCGGATTTGTTGTTCAGTTGGGAAGCACTAATTTCATTCCGGCATTAACACTTGTGAAAAATTCAATCGAACTAATTAAATAATTTTTATAAAAATATATTTACCTTTTTGATTTATTTGGTTGATGATATTCTTGCGGCATAGGTGGTTGTAATCGTTTTTCTTTTTGAATAAATCCCACTGAACGCCTTATCTTTGACATTCCCAAAAATTTCCCTTACGCTATAATATGAAATTAAAAAAGTCTTTCTATTTTGCTATTAATGCAATATTAATATTGATAAGTGCGGATAGTTTTTGTCAATGGAATGCAAGCTCTTCAATAAACACTTCGGTGTCAATACAACCAAATGATCAGCAGGATGCACGCATTGTTTCTGACGGAAAAAACGGGGCTATCATTGTATGGACTGATTTCCGTAACGATGCCACTCAAACTGTGTCAGATATTTTTGTGCAGCGTATTGATCAATCAGGTTATAACAAATGGACTGC
>JANLZB010000088.1:0-2712 GCA_031366005.1 Bacteroidota bacterium
TGTCATGCTGAGGTACGAAGCATGACAAATCTCTCGTGACTTGTCATGCTGAGGTACGAAGCATCGCTGAAATATTTTTTTATTATTCTCAACAACTCAATTCATCTTAAATAAAGAATCAACAAACTCATTACGATCAAACAACTGAAGGTCATCAATCTTTTCTCCAACACCAATATATTTTACCGGAATTTTAAACTGATCTGCTATACCTATCACCACTCCGCCTTTTGCTGTCCCATCTAATTTAGTCAGCGCCATCGCATTCACTTCTGTTGCTGCAATAAATTGGCGAGCTTGCTCAATTGCATTTTGTCCTGTTGACGCATCAAGCACCAATAATATTTCGTGCGGAGCTTCCGGAATTACTTTCTGCATCACACGTTTTATTTTGGAAAGCTCATTCATCAAATTGATTTTATTATGAAGTCTGCCTGCAGTATCTATAATTATTACATCTGCTCCCTGTGCTTTTCCTGCTACCACTGTTTCATAAGCAACCGATGCCGGATCTGCTCCCATTCCCTGGTTAATGATTGGCACATCTGCACGCTTGCTCCAAACAATCAACTGCTCAACGGCTGCTGCACGAAATGTATCTGCTGCACCAAGTATAACTTTTTTTCCTGCTTTTTTAAACTGATGTGCAAGTTTGCCGATGGTTGTTGTTTTGCCAACTCCATTTACGCCCACCACCATTATCACATAAGGATGTGCAGGTAAATCTTCCAGCATCTTAAAATCATTCAATCCGGTTGAATTATTTTCAGACATTAATGCTGAAATTTCATCACGCAGTATTGCATTTAATTCTGATGTGCTGTTGTATTTATCTTTTGCAACACGAGTCTGCACACGGTTCACAATTTTTAATGTAGTCTCCACACCCACATCTGACGAAACTAAAATTTCTTCCAGGTTATCAAGTACAGAATCATCAACTACTGATTTCCCGAAAACGGCTTTGGTAAGTTTTGAAAAAAACCCTTCGCGTGTTTTTTCCAAACCCTTGTCGAGTGATTCTTTTTTTTCTTTATTAAAAAGACCGAACAGCGCCATTGGAAAAATTTTGAGTGTTGAGTTATGAGTTATTAATTATCCGGATTTCCTGTTCATAGAAAACAAAAAAGCCTCTTTCTTTCGAAAGAAGCTATATTTCGATTCACATAATAAATAGATTATTTCTCTTTCAGGAAATCTTTGATGTGGTCGTTATGAACCACTTCCTGCTTAAATGTGTAAGCACCAGTAATAGGTGACTTGATCATTTTTATCACTTTGGAAAATTCTTTTCCTTTTCCTGATTTAAGTGTTGCAACAACTTTCTTTGCCATGTTTTGAGAGTTTACTGTTTTCTGTTTACAGTTTACAGTTGTTGGTTATTTAACCTAAACTGTAAACCGTAAACTCTAAACTAAATTTATTTTATTTCTTTATGTACGGTCATTTTCTTCAGGATCGGATTGTATTTCTTTAATTCCAATCTGTCCGGAGTGTTTTTCTTATTCTTGGTGGTAATATACCGTGAAGTGCCGGGCATGCCACTGGTTTTATGTTCAGTACATTCCATTATCACTTGTATTCTGCTGCCTTTCTTTGCCATTGTTAATATTTTTTGGAAACGGGACGCAAATATAGAAGAATTTTTTAATGTAGCAATGCAAATGCTATCGTTAGGATACTAATTAACGAATCAGATACGAATGTTACCGAATTTCATGGAATCATAAAATTTACTTCTTGTTTATTCCTGTGAAAGGACTTTCCTCTTTCATCAGTTGCTCGATGGCTTCAATAGTGCTTGGTAATGATTCACTCATCACTTTATGTCCATTTTCTGTGATCGCCACATCGTCTTCAATCCGAACACCAATGTTCCACCATTTTTTATCACAAGGCGCATTTTCAGGAATATAAATGCCAGGTTCTACAGTAATCACTGAATTCAGTTTCAATTCTCCATACGTGCCTGCATCATGCACATCAAGTCCAAGATAGTGTGAGACACCATGTATATAATATGCCTGAGCTTCTTTCGCATCCTTTATAATTCCCAATTTCAACAATCCCTTTGTTATAACCTCGTGTGCTGCGTTGTTAGGGGCATTGAATTTATTTCCCGGTTTGCATTCTTTAAATCCCGCTTGCTGAGCATCGTAAACTAACTGGTAAATTAATTTTTGTTCTGGTGAAAAATGTCCGCTCACAGGTAATGTCCTGGTTATATCTGCTGTGTAACCATGATATTCTGCTCCCAGATCCATTAGTAAAACATCATTTGCACTTAGTTTCTTTCGGTTAAAAGTATAATGTAACACACATGAATTATTTCCGCCTCCCGATATGGAGGGGTAACCCGGATATTCTGATCCATTCTTTTTCATGTAATATTCCACAATTGCCTGCGTCTGGTATTCAGTGAAGCCTGGTTCAACAGCTTTCATCATTTCTATAAAACCTTCTATGGTAATGTCAATGGCAGTTTGCAAAAGTTTCAATTCTTCCGGTTGTTTAATTTCCCGCAGTTGCGCCATGTATTTTGATTGGCTCATTGGATCATACTTATCCTGGTAACCACTTGTTTTCTGTTGAAATTTATCAATCAAACGCGCAAGATCTGTTTTTTCACTTATGTCTTTATTGGGACTTTCCGGAAAACTCACATAGATATGATCCATCTCCCCGAAAGGGATATTTATTTTATCAAAATCA
>JANLZB010000015.1:0-12544 GCA_031366005.1 Bacteroidota bacterium
ATTCTGAATTGGTTTTAGAGGTTTAACTGGGTTTCAAAACAATAGATATATCAATTTTTAAAATATCTTACATCTTTTATTACAAATCCTTTCAGAGTGCAGCCCTTTTAGCAAAACATTCTTCCCCTGTAACGCCTCTTCTAATACAGCTAATTTTACAAAAAACCTTACATTTCCTCTTTCAGCGCTTTACAAACAATTCTACTGAACGTGCCTCCAAAGTCCGTATTGAAACCACACTAATTCCCGTCATTGCGAGGTATGAAGCGATCTGTTGCATAGCACTCAAAAGCAAATACATCCGCGCTGTCATTCTGGAAGAACCTTGTCACATAGCTCACAACAATTTTATTCCCGCAGCACAATCCATTCAACGCACCCAGTCCATCCCGAACAATGTCATTCAGGAAGAAACTATTTCCGAGTTCGCTACACAGCCTTGTCATCTTGGATACCTTAGGAGAAGAAACTCAGCTTAACGGCTAAGCTTTTTTATTTTTGCATCCTTATGTTTGACGCATTAACATGGATTAATTTAATAGATAAAGTTAAAGGTTGGTTTAAAGCTGAGCCGAAGCCGTACAGCGAAGAAGAAAGGGCTGCTCTAAAACGTTTAATTATTGAGCTAAGTAACTTACGCTTCTTATTATCTTATTACGTAGAAGGTAACTTATACCAGGCTACGGACTTCTCATTTAGAGAAGTAGGAAACGAAAATTCTATTAATGAGATAAAAAGTTTATTTGATAAACCGATTAAATTTAATGACTCATTTCCTGTAAAAACAATAAAAGAAATGTTTAAGGAGCCATTCTTTCCGGCTGATATAAAGAGAAAATTTCCATTCTTAAAAGACGAATTAACAATAGAACCAGATAAGCTACTGACGTAGTTTCAATATCTGTAGCAGACGTTTCACCTGTAAAAGAACGTAAGGGAGTAGATATATTTTTAACCATATTCTACTACCATAAGCACCCGTATTTAACAACTGTAAAGGAACTTTACTTAGCACTGAGAGATTTAAAACAGTACATAGAAGATAAAGCAAAGATTACTTTTTAGATAGTATGAAAGAAGGAATAATAATAACTGTAATAGGTGGTATTATCTTAATGGTAATAGGTTACTTTGTTAAAAAGAAAGAGAAGCCTTTCTCCGATAATGAGAAGGAGCTATTACAGAATTTTATAAAGGAATTAAACGAAGTCTTTATTTATATTTCTGGAAACAATATAGATGCCGCTATAAATTTTAATGATGTTGGTAAAGAAGATTATTTGGCAAGTATTAAAGAGATATTAGATATACCGATAAAGTTTAATACTTCCTTTCCTACAAAACAAATTAAGGATTTAGTAGAGAGTCCATTCTTTCCAATTGATATAAAAAGAGAATTTTTTTTTTTATTAAGTCCTCCTTATAGTAATATTACTACTCAATATGAAGGAGTCATTATAAGAGTATTACGTAAAGATGACTTTCCAATATTATTAAAGTTACTTGCTCAAAAAGTTAAGCCACATATAATTGTAGGCGCTCCCATGCTTACAATCTATTATAGTAATCCTTATTTTACTACGATAAAAGATTTTTATAAAGGGCTGAGAGATTTAAAAGAATACTTAGAAGTAAAATATAAAGTAAACTTTTAAAGCGCAGAGGGGGCTGGCACATTAAAGATAATACCTGGCTCTATAAACTTCGGGTTATTTAATTCGTTAGGAAAGTATGAAGCCATATAAACTTCCTTTGACTTAATAACTTCTAAATGCCAGCCGCCTTTATACCCTTTAATATAATTCGTAATCCCTTCCCCCGTATTTTTATACTGATACAAGCGTAAACAGCCACTACTATCCTTATCTGGTAATACTGTTACTTCTTTTACAGTTATCCTATTATCTTCTACTACTGAATTAATACCATGTTCGGTTAAACAGTTAACCAATGTATTACAGAAGTTAACCGCTGAGCATTCAATAGTGAGAGTTAAATCGTCATGATAACCTCTTACATCGAAATTTTTAAACTGATAAGTACTTTGTCTTATTCCGTCTTCCTTATGAAACATTGTTTCCATTTTGTTAAGTTGTTAAGTTTTCGCTTACAAAAGTATATTAAATTTTTCTAACTCCTTTTTTCTTTTATCCTTATTAATCTAAGTTTGTAACTTAATTAAATTTATAATGGAAGTTAATCAAACAGACGAAGTAAAAGTTATTTATAAGTATATGAATAGTAAGTACGTTAAAGATTTTTTAGAGAAAGGAAGTTTACAAATTGGTACTATTGAATACTACAAAACATTTGACCATGCAGAGATTGGTGACCCGTTAGAAGGAATGAAGAGTGGAAAGACTGTAGTAGAAGAAGGAACATTTAGAGACGGAGCGCCTCTTCCTGGAGCATTAGGAGAATTATTAGGAGCAAATTTAGCTTTAGGAGGAGGAATAGAATTTCATAACGTTTCCGCTATTGTAGACACTACATTAGCTAATGCCTACGCCTTTTGCGCTACCGAAGTTCCAAATAAAGCAAGTATGATTAAATGTGGTTATGACGCTTGTATTAAAATAAATAATCCTTTGCAGTTTGCTAAAATCATAGGAATGAAATTGCATAAACAAAGATTAATAAATCCAAACTTTGTAGCTATGTTATGTAAATACGAAGGTAAGGTAAGCGATTACTATGCAAAAGATGACTACTGGTTAAAGCCCGAACACCTTAAACACCAGGCTGAGTATCGAATAGTATATAACCCTATTCCAGGTAAAGAAATAAAAGAGATAGTAATAGAATGTAGAGAGCTTACTCCGTTGTTAGAACTTTATTCTTTGTAATTAGCTAACTCTTCAGTACCCGCAGAGTCTTCGCTTTTATTTCGCGAGACTCTGCGGTTTAGGAGCACTATATTGCTTAATACTATATTGCACATCTTCTAAATTTCTTATGTAAGAAATCTGAATTTTTCAGCACCTGGTCAGCATCTCGCAATCAATCCCTGCTACCCCAAGCCTCTTGGCTTGTGGTTCTAATAAACCAAAACAAAAAAGCCTGCAATCGCGGGCGGTAACATAACGAAACATTCCATTTTATTCCTGAACTAAGCGTTTTCAAATCTTAGCCTGAATGACGGGCCTATCATTTCCGAATTAAATAATTAAAGTTTTTCCTTGACTTGTATATTGTAAAGGTCGTTACTTTGCCACGCTGAAATAAATGTTATTAAAATCTTCATGATATATGAAATCTAGATTGACTATTGGATTATGCATTTTAATTATTGGATTATTAATACTATCCTCTTTTTCCCACTGATTTCTTTAGACCTTACCTTGATAACTTTATGAAAAATATTTTTTCACTGCCTTGTATCTTTGTATCTCGCCACCCGGCAGGTCGCAAGGCACCTGTTGGACGCTAGTTTGTTTATTATTTCAACACCTGTCAGGTGAAATCCTAACTGTTAGGTGACAGGCTCACATGAAGAATGCAAAAATTAAAGGTGAAATTAAACTGAATAAAATTTTCCATTCCGAAATAAAACCTTCACAGGCATTGCTTTTGTTAGGATTAACAGAAGAAACAAAACAAATAAATAAGATGAAAAAAACAATTTTAATAGCGATGGCAACCATGATTGCCTCCTATGGATTCGGTCAAAAGCCGGGCAGCAAAACAGAAACGGTGAATGCAGTGCCAGCACAAACACAAGCTGCACATCCAGCCAGCAGCATTAGCCAGGATAAAAAGATGGATAAAGCAAACATTAAGCAAAATGGAGCAGAGGCAGCCGCAGCGCGTGCTAACCTGCGCAATGAGAAGGCAGCGTTAAAGGCTGATGAGGCGCAGTTAGACCGCGATCAAAAAGCAAATAACCAGGCGGCTATTGCACAGGATAAAGCGAAGATTGAAAAAGACCATGCGCAAATTCACGCCAGCATGCATACCATTGAAAGAGAAAACGGGGAGATAAAAGCAACGCGGAAAGATATGCGGCAGGATACCAGGGAAATGCAGGCGCAGCATAAAGAAATTGATGCACAGCCGAAGCAGCACCAGGTAAAAAAGGTTCCTGTTAAAAAAGAGGATGCTGAACAGGTAAAGTAATGGAAGGTAAGTTATAGAAAAACAAGAGCGCGGATTCATTCAGCGCTCTCAGTAGCCGCAGAGTCTTCGCTTTTATTTCGCGAGACTCTGCGGTTTAGGAGCACTATATTGCTTCATACTATATTGCACATCTTCTAAATTTCTTATGTAAGAAATCTGAATTTTTCAGCACCTGGTCAGCATCTCGCAATCAATCCCTGCTACCCCAAGCCTCTTGGCTTGTGGTTCTAATAAACCAAAACAAAAAAGCCCGCAATCGCGGGTGGTAACATAATTAAACATTCCATTTTATCCCCGAACTAACCGTTTTCAAATCTTAGCCTGAATGACGGGCCTATCATTTCCGAATTTAATAATTAAAGTTTTTCCTTGACTTGTATATTGTAAAGGTCGTTAATTTGCCACGCTGACATAAATGTTATTAAAATCTTCAGGATATATGAATCTAGATTGACTATTGGATTATGCATTTTAATCATTGGATTATTGATACTATCCTCTTTTTCCCACTGATTTCTTTACACCTTACCTTGATAAATTTACGAAAAAATATTTTTTTATAGTTCCTCCTTTATAGTAGTTCCCCCCCTATCGCGGCAGCTTAACTGTGTGTCTCAAGTAAATCGACTTACTGCTTTAATCATTCATCCTGATAGCACCAATTCATCTAAGTTTGCAGAATGAAACTATCAAATAACAAAATATTAATTACAGGCGGGGCATCGGGTATTGGGTTAGCGCTGGCTGAAAGATTCGTGAAAGACAATAACACCGTCATCATTTGCGGAAGAAGGGAGTCATCGCTACAGGAAGCTGCTGCCAGGGTTCCTTCGGTCATCACAAAGCGTTGCGATTTATCATCCGCTGATGAAAGAGAAGCATTGTTTAAATGGATAAAAGAAGAACACAATGATTTAAATGTGCAAATTAATAATGCAGGCATGCAAAACTGGATGTCAATTACGGATAATGATTTTTTTAAGCGCGCAAAAGAAGAGATTACAATTAATATAGAAGCTCCCATTCATTTGACCTCGCTTTTTTTAAAGTTGAAATCGCTGACAACTATTTTGAATGTCACTTCAGGATTATCCTTTGTCCCATTGATTAAAGTACCCGTATATAGCGCAACAAAAGCATTCTTTCATTCCTTCACGTTGTCGCTGCGCGAACTTGTCAAACCGCAAAACATTGAAGTAATAGAAATTGTTCCTCCTGCACTCAACACTGATCTGGGTGGTAAAGGATTGCATGATCATGCTCCTCCTGTGGCTGGTTTTATAGAATCCATTTTTGAGCAATTGAAAGAAGGCAAAACGCAACTCACTTATGGATTCACTGACTCTATGAGCAAAGCCGGACAGGAAGTATTTCAATCCACGTTTGAAAAGATGAACCAGGCTGTTTAAAATAACCATTGTGATAAAATCAACCTTAATTCGCGTATTGTCCTTCATAATTAATTGCACATCTTCTAAATTTCTTATGTAAGAAATCTGAATTTTTCAGCACCTGGTCAGCATCACGCAACCAATCCTCAGAATCAACTTGTCAATCTTCAGAATTTCATCGTCAATTTGCGCGATTGACATGCATGTCATGTGAATTAAGCTGCATGTCATACGGATTAAGCTGCATGTCATACGAATTAATTGGTCAGATATAAGAACTGACAGGACTGATAAAATAATTAACCTGCATGTCATATCAATTAAGCTACACGACATACGAATTAACTTGTCAGATGCACCGATTGACAGGCATGTCAAATGAATTAACACGCCAGACTCATAAATTAAACATTCACTGCGCACATCCCTCAATATCAATAATAAAAACAAATAAGCAGCCTGGTTAAGTTAACAAACCACATCAAATGAAAAGAGAAAGCTTATGAGTTACCTTTTTACCAACAGGTAGCAAACAAAATCTTATCCGTTTTTTTAATCTGATACCCTGTAAGAAATAACCATAATAAATCATTTCACAAAAAATGCTATTGAAACACGATCACAACGTTTGATTTCACACCCAATTAAAGACTTTTTCAGATAATAATAGATCAATTCTTTAACTCAAGCAACGCCACATTCTCCACATGCTCCGTATGCGGAAACATATCCACCGGCTGAAGTTTTACTACTTCATATTTTTCACTTAACAAACTAATATCCCGTGCCTGTGTAGCAGGATTACAACTTACGTACACAATCCGTTTTGCTCCGCAATGTAAAAGCCTGGCAACAACTTCATGATGCATTCCTGATCGTGGAGGATCTGTAATTACCACATCCGGTTTACCATGTTGTGAAAGGAATTCTTCAGTAAGTAAATCTTTCATATCACCTGCAAAAAACTCCGTGTTGGTAATATTATTTATTGATGAGTTAAGTTTTGCATCTTCAATTGCTTCAGGTACATATTCAACACCAATTACTTCTTTACTTTGATGAGCAACAAAATTTGCAATGGTTCCTGTTCCTGTATAGAGATCGTAAACAATTTCATTTCCTGTTAAAGCGGCATACTCACGCGTAATCTGGTAAAGTTTCAATGCCTGTTTTGGATTGGTTTGAAAAAAAGATTTCGGTTGAATACGAAATTGAAGTTCTTCCATTTGTTCGGTGATGTAAGGTTCGCCCTTGTAAAGCTGAACCTCTAAATCCTGCATTGTATCATTTGCCTTTGGATTGATAACATACATCAGCGATGTAATTTGTGGAAACATGTTTGCAAGATGATCTAACAAACCAGTGAGTTGCTGTTGATTGTTTTCATACACCATTACAATCACCATCAGGTCTCCTTTCAATGTAGAACGTAGGATGAGGCTTCGCAGCAATCCGCCTTTGTTACAGATATTCATGAAAGGTAAATTATGTTGTAGTGCATATTCCTTCACTGCTAAACGAATAGCATTACTCGGCTCAGGCTGTAACCAGCATTCATCTATATCCAGCACTTTATCAAACATGCCTGGAATATGAAATCCTAAGCCCGGAGTAAAAAGTTCACCCGCAGAAAATTGTTTGGGAGCCAGCCATTTTTTATCAGCAAAAGAATAGTCAAGTTTGTTGCGATAAAATCTTGTTTCATCTGATGGGATGATTGGTAATACATCCGGCTCAGTTATTTTACCTAACCGTTGCATTGCATCCAGCACATGTTTTTGTTTATAACGTAACTGAGCAGCATAATCCATATCCTGCCATTTACATCCCCCACAAACTCCAAAGTGTTTACAAAAAGCTTCAACGCGAAAGGGAGATGACACATGACGTTTGACAACATTTCCTTCAACATAAGATTTTTTCTTTTTCGTAATTACAACATCCACCACATCACCGGGTAATGCATGTTTAACAAAAATCACCAAGCCATTTTGTTTTGCAAGTGACTTGCCTTCATCAGCAATGTCAATTATTTCGAGTTGTTCTAAAATTTTTCCTTTCACTTAAATATTTTTTAACGCAGAGAACGCAAAGTTTTTCGCAGAGAACCGCAAAGGAAACTATGCTTTTTTCTTCGCGAAAAAACGCTCTGTTCTTTGCGGTTATATTTTGAGCAACAAAAGTATTGAAACGTAATCAGCATGTGTAAATTCTTAGGAGCTTCAGAGCTGTTTTCTTATCTTTGCTATTCAAATATTTTTTATGCAATCAGGAAATTCCACTATGACAACAGAGCAGGCAATTGCGCTTGAAGAAAGATACGGAGCTCATAATTATCATCCATTACCAGTGGTTTTAACACGCGGAGAAGGTGTGTTTGTCTGGGACGTGGAAGGCAAACGCTATTATGATTTTCTTTCCGCTTACTCTGCCGTTAACCAGGGGCATTGTCATCCGCGCATCATTGCTTCATTGATTGACCAGGCGCAAAAACTTACATTGACATCACGCGCATTTCATAATGATTTGCTTGGTGAATACGAACAATTTATGACTGAGTTTTTTGGCTACGATAAATTGTTACCCATCAATTCAGGTGTTGAAGCTGTGGAGACAGCAATCAAACTTGCGCGCAGATGGGGATATGTAAAAAAGAATATTACGGATAACGAAGCAAAAATTATTTTCTGCTCTGGTAATTTTCACGGGCGCACTATTTCTGTAATTTCTGCTTCTACCGATCCTGATTCAAACACAAAGTTTGGCCCTTACACTCCCGGTTATGTAATTATTCCTTACAATGATTTAGATGCTTTGCGAAAAGCTGTTGCAGATAAAAACGTTGCAGGATTTATTGTTGAACCAATACAGGGCGAAGCAGGTGTGATTGTTCCTGATGAAGGATATATTTCAAACGCATATTCAATTTGTAAAGTAGCAAATGTTTTATTTATTGCTGATGAAATTCAGACTGGATTAGGCCGTTGCGGAAAAATGTTGTGCTGCGATTTTGAAAATGTGCATCCCGATGTTTTAATTCTTGGTAAAGCACTTTCAGGAGGAGTGATGCCGGTGAGTGCAGTGCTTGCCAATGACGATGTGATGATGAATATAAAACCTGGCGAACATGGTTCTACTTATGGAGGAAATCCATTGGCTTGTAGAATCGCAATGACTGCCTTAAGTGTACTTGAAGATGAAAACCTCGCTGATAATTCTCTCTTGCTTGGAGATATTTTCCGAGCAGAATTACAAACTATAAAGAGTGATCGCATAACTACCATTCGTGGCAGAGGTTTGTTCAATGCAATTGTGATTAAAGAAGAGGATGGTATTGATGCGTGGAAAATTTGTTTGGCAATGAAAGAAAACGGTTTGCTTGCAAAACCTACGCATGGTGATATCATTCGATTTGCTCCACCGTTGGTTATTAATGAAGAGCAATTGATGGAATGCTGTTCGATAATTAAGAAAACGATTGAAGAAATAAAATAGGATCGTCATTGCGAGGAACGAAGCAATCTGTTTCATAGCTGCCGATTGCTTCGTTCCTCGCAATGACGCACTAAACAATCTCCTCTGGATTTGGCTTTTTCATTATTCCAGCCATAATCAATCCTAAAACAGCAGCTATAAAAAGTGAAAAGAAAATTGCAAAACCAAATTGTACAACTGGTGTCATAAAGGGTTCCATTTGTTTCATTGCTTTGTCTATTAACTCATCATTCATTCCTCGCTCAGTCATTTTTTCTACTTGCACCTGTATCAGGTAATCACTGTAAGTCGGATCAATAAATTTAAGATATAAGAAATGATAGACTGAGCCTATTAATCCTCCAACAATTCCAACAATAAATGCCTGGTTAAAAGCTTTGCCGAAAGTGATCCAGCCATTACCGATTTCATCACGGTAAGTTTTGATCGCTAAATACATGAATACGACCGGAATAATAACTGTTAACCATTGTATAATTTGTATAGAACTGGTTCTGTTTATACCGGTGATATACATCACTAAATTGAATAGTACTCCAACTATTCCACTGATCAATCCATATTTTACTGCTGGTTTCATTTTTTTTAGTTTACAGTTTACGATTTACAATTTGCGGTTTAAGCATCAGCAACTGTAAACCGTAAACTGTAAACTTTCATCTAATTTCGTACGTCAAAGAAAACAATTCCCTTTATCATATTCAAATAGATGTTTGTAAAAGCAATTGAAGAAGTAAGTCATTATACACGGCCTATTCATACCATAATGCGTAGTTATGGAAGCAATAAAGTTTTTCCGGGTGCATCTACTTTGTTTTTCGTGAATGATGAAGGTGATGCAATTACATGTCGTCATGTTGCTGAGTTATTAATCAAAGCTGAACAAATCAACCAGCAATATCTTTTATTTACTCAATCACGTTTCCGATTGAAAAATGATGAAATGCATCTGGCAAATCTTGCTGAAATTGAAGCACAGTTTAGTTTTGCAAAAGAAAGTATTGTTCAGATAAAATATTTTTTCCCGGGTTTATTTGACAACATTACCGGATTCGAAATTAAATCGCATCCTGTTCATGATCTTGCATGGATACACTTTAAAGGATTTCAAAAAAAATTTTATAGTGGTCATGCTCGTTTTTACAATTCGGAAATACCGGTTAAGCAGGGAAAGTCATTGTGCAGATTAGGTTTTCCATTTCCTGAATTTTCAAATTTTAATTATAATTATCAGGCAGATGATATTGAATGGACGCGTGAGGGAAATCCGAACTCACCGATATTTCCAATTGATGGAATCGTAACAAGACATCTTGTTTTTAATGGTAAGGTTGTCGGACTGGAAATGAGTACTCCCGGTTTACGTGGACAAAGCGGAGGCCCGTTGTTTGATGTGGATGGAATTGTGTATGGAATGCAAAGCTCAACACGGCACTTGCATTTAGGATTTGATCTTGAAAATTTTGAAGTAAATATTGGTTCACAAACAAAACGAATTACCAACACACCATTTCTGCATGTGGGTCAATGTGTGCATGTGGAGGTGATAAAGGAATTTTTGACAGAGCAGGGAGTTAAATATACCGTGTCATAAAATACTTACGCAGGTTCGGATTTTTTAAGTGACTGCAATTAATTTTTTTAAAAATTATTAGAGCCTGTTTAAATTTCATAATTCAAAAAGAATATTTATCATCCCTTCGGTATTCTCTCTGTGAACTTTAATAATTTAACTATAAAAATACCATCCCTTCTGGATTTTTTAACGCTGAAAACGTGTTATGATTATAAAAAGATCAGGCAAACAGTTAAGAATCCCGAAGGGATGATATATAAAAAACTATTTTTTAAAAATTTAAACAGGCTCTTAATTCTTTGCAATCATTATTCCGATCCACAAAGCAATTAAACAGGCAGCTACACTTGCTACTATATTTACTCCTGCAAGAAAATAATTTCCTGTTTTAAGAAGATTAAGTAATTCTAAAGAGAATGTAGAGAATGTGCTAAGCCCGCCACAAAAACCAACACCAATTAACAATCGTTGTTGTTCGCCTTGTGCATGAAGTTTAAACACCAGGCTCGCAGTAAGTAAACCAAGAATGAATGAGCTGATAACATTGACACAAAATGTTCCGTAAGGGAAAGTGGAATGTAAATAACGAAACATTAAGGTACCTATACCTAATCTTGCGGCACTGCCTAAACCGCCACCAATAAATACCAGTATATAAGGGTTCATGAACGAATGAACTTTTTCTTTGATAAACTATAAATTTTATAAGTGATCAATGCAGTAAGACTACCCAGTATCCATCCACCCAAAACATCACCGGGAAAATGAGCGCCCAGATAAATTCTGCTATAACTCACTAATATGGTCCATGCAAATAATTCAATTTTTGTCCATCGTAATTCATTGGGATAAAGTAGAACAAGAAATACGGACAGTGCCATTACATTGGTTGCATGAGAAGAAACAAATCCATACATACCTCCACATTCGTTATTTACAAGATGAATGGTATCTGCAAAATATGGATCATGACAGGGTCGCAGCCGGAGGATAAAATTTTTAATAAAAACAGAAATTTGATCAGTCAATAAGATCATGAAGGCGATAGAAGGCAAAATAAATTTGATTTCTTTACGATGATGTTTTATGATGAGGTAAATCAGCCATGCATACAATGGAATCCAGATAAACCGTTCTGTTGCCCAGTACATTACTTTATCAAGTACCGGATCATGAAAGCCATTGATAAGGCTGAAAATTTTACGGTCACATTGCAATAAAAACTCAATCATTACCTGGAAAGAAAAGATGTTTCATTCATCATCCTCCATAAAACATCTTTGAGTTCAGTTATTCCTTTGTTGGCAACAGATGAGATAAAGAGAACAGGAACTTCTGACCCGTCATTCATTTTATCTTTTGGAGTTTCTTTTTTCATAGATGCAATCAATTCATTATCCAGCATATCACTTTTTGTGATTGCAATCACTCTTTGCTTATGTAATAATTCAGGGTTGTGATGTTTCAATTCATTGAGTAAAATATCGTATTCTTCACGGATGTCTTTCGTATCGGCAGGAATCATAAAAAGCAAAACAGAATTTCGTTCAATGTGACGAAGAAAACGCAATCCCAATCCTTTGCCTTCGTGCGCTCCTTCAATAATACCTGGTATATCAGCCATCACAAAACTTTTATTATCGCGATAAGCAACAATACCTAAGTTAGGAACCAAAGTTGTGAAAGGATAATTGGCAATCTCCGGTTTGGCAGCAGATACTACTGAAAGCAATGTTGATTTACCTGCATTGGGAAAGCCAACCAAACCCACATCAGCAAGAATTTTTAACTCCAGAATTTTCCATTCTTCTTTTCCGGATTCACCAGGTTGTGCAAATGTGGGTGATTGCTTAACAGCCGTTTTAAAATAATTATTTCCTTTTCCACCTCGTCCACCGGGAGCTATTATTTCTTCCTGCCCATCTGTTTCTATTTCAAAAAGTTTTTCGCCAGTTTCAAAATCACG
>JANLZB010000031.1:0-113058 GCA_031366005.1 Bacteroidota bacterium
AAAAATTCCCCCACACCTCCCCCCTCCACTTACCGCTTTTTTTGTATTTTTCACAAAAAACAATTTGTGTACTTTTTTTTAAAAAAAAACAAACAACGGCAGGCTACTTGCGTTACGGTGAAAATCCACACCAACAAGCCATCTATCATGGCAACTTGAAAGATGCACTCGAGCAGTTGCATGGCAAAGAATTATCATACAATAATATTTTAGACATTGATGCTGGTATTGCTTTGATTACAGATTTCACCGAACCTACTTTTGCAGTGATAAAACATAATAATGCATGTGGAGTCTGCTCTCATTCATCACCCATAGAAGCCTGGAAAGGTGCTTTAGCCGCTGATCCTGTTTCGGCTTTTGGAGGTGTGATTGTTACCAATCAAAATATAAGTAAGGAGATTGCATCAGAAATCAATAAATTGTTTTTTGAGGTTTTAATTGCTCCTGAGTTTGATGAGGAAGCACTCATCATTTTGAAAGAAAAGAAAAACCGGATACTGCTTAAGCAACAAAATTTTAATTTTCCTCTTCAACAATACCGGAGTGTACTCAATGGTTTGCTGGAACAAACGCGTGATTCTGTTGTTGAATCAAAAGCTCAAATGAAAGTGGTTACCAAAATAACTCCTGAAGAAAACCAATATCCTGATTTGGTTTTTGCCAATAAAATTGTGAAGCACAGCAAATCGAATGCAATTGTGCTGGCAAAAAATCAACAGTTGCTTGCAAGTGGTGTAGGACAAACATCACGCATTGATGCACTCGAACAGGCAATTCAAAAAGCCAGGCATTTTGGATTTGACCTGCAGAATTCAGTGCTGGCTTCGGATGCATTTTTTCCTTTTCCTGATTGTGTAAACATTGCGCATAAAGCAGGTATAACAGCGATTGTTCAGCCCGGAGGATCCTTAAAAGATGCGGATTCCATCGATGCATGCGACAGTAATGGAATGGCAATGGTGTTTATCGGTGTACGGCATTTTAAACATTGAAACCAACTGTTATTTATGTGGTTTATTATGAAACAATCATTCAAAAATTCCGTAGTAGATAAAAACAGTTTTAAAGTAATTGCATTTTAAACATTTGCGCGTTAATAAATAGCTCAAATAATCTCACCTTTGCAGGCGATTAACATTTTACTTTAAGGCGGAATATAAAAAGCGAATGGAACAAGCTCCGGTAACTGAAATTAAGTATAATCTTCCATCCAGTAAACAATATAAAAACAAGAAACGCAGAATGGGACTCTTTGATTTTCTCACGCAGGAAATAGCAATTGACCTTGGCACAGCCAACACATTAATTATTCATAACGATAAAGTAGTGGTGGATGAACCTTCCATAGTAGCCATTGATCGCACCACGGGTAAGATCATTGCTGTAGGGAAACAGGCCATGATGATGCACGGAAAAACGCACGAGAACATAAAAACCATTCGGCCTTTAAAGGATGGCGTAATTGCTGATTTCGAAGCTGCCGAGCAGATGATAAAGGGAATGATCCGCATGATTAATCCCGGTAACCGGATTTTTACTCCTTCATTGCGTATGGTTATTTGCATTCCTTCAGGTATTACCGAGGTGGAGAAACGTGCCGTTCGCGATAGTGCTGAACATGCAGGTGCAAAAGAAGTTTATCTCATTCACGAACCCATGGCTGCTGCAATCGGTATCGGGATTGATGTGGAAGAGCCAATGGGAAATATGATTATCGACATTGGCGGTGGTACAAGTGAGATTGCAGTTATAGCGCTGGGTGGAATCGTGTGCGATCAGAGTATCCGTGTTGCAGGTGATGGATTCACCACAGACATTTGGGATTACATGCGCAGGCAACATAATATTTTAATTGGTGAACGTTCAGCTGAGAGAATAAAAATAGAAGTGGGAGCTGCATTGCCTGAGTTGGATAATCCTCCTCCTGATTATGCTGTGCATGGTCGCGATCTGATGACCGGTATTCCAAAGGAAATTACTGTGAGCTATTCGGAGATTGGACATGCACTTGATAAATCCATTTCAAAAATTGAAGAAGCTATTTTAAAAGCATTGGAGATAACTCCTCCTGAATTAAGTGCTGATATTTATCGCACCGGAATTTACCTGACCGGTGGTGGAGCATTATTACGTGGACTTGATAAACGTATTGCAATGAAAACCAAATTACCAGTTCACATTGCTGAAGATCCATTGAGAGCAGTTGTAAGAGGTACAGGTATTGCACTTAAAAATATTGACCGCTTCAAGTTCCTGATCCCATAGATGTATTTCTTTTTCTTGCATAGACGCAAAGACACTAAGCAATCATTAAAAACTTTACGTCATTGCGCCTTTACGAGAGGAATTATTTTCAGTTCATTCTAAATGAAAAACCTCTTTCTTCTTCTCTGGCGAAATAATTTTACACTTGCTTTTTTTGCTCTTGAAATTTATTGCTTTTACCTTCTTGTACAAAATAATAAATTCCAGAATGCTTCTGCTTTCAATGCTTCTAACGCGTTGGTGGCAAAATCAATGGAAGGAGTTAATTATCTGAAAGAATATATTCATTTAAAAGATGACAACGCATCACTTGCAGAGGATAATGCACGACTCAGAAATTCTTTGAAAGATGCGCTTTATGAAAATGATACACTGCACACAACTATTGTTGATTCAACAAATCATCAGCAATACAATTTTATCACTGCCAAAGTGATTAATAATTCCGTTAACCGGAGAAACAATTATCTCACATTGAATAAAGGAAGCATGCAGGGCATCAAGCCGGAGATGGGAGTGATTAGCAGTGATGGAATAGTAGGAATTGTTAAACAGGTCTCCCCACATTTTTGCACGGTTATGTCATTACTTCATAAAGATGCGCGCATCAGTGCAAAGATTAAACGCAATGATTTTTTTGGTTCTCTGGTGTGGGAAGGCGGCTCACCCTTTTTTGCATCGCTTAAAGAAATTGACAAAACTGTGCCTGTTCAAAAAGGTGATACAATAGTTACAACTTCATTCTCATCTATTTTTCCTGCGGGAATTATGATTGGCAGAATAACCGATTCACGGGTTGCTGCAGGATCAAATTTTCATGATATTGAAGTTCACCTGAGCACACCTTTTCAAAAACTTTCGCATGTGTATATCATAAATAATATTCTTAAAGAAGAGCAACGAACGCTCGAAGCAAACAATAAGGCGGATGATCATTGAAATATTAAAAATAGTTTTTCGTTTCATAATCCTCATTGCTGTGCAGGTGCTGGTGCTCAATCATATTGAGATCAGTGGCTACATCAATCCGTTTCTCTATGTATTATTTATCCTGATGTTGCCTATTCGCACTCCACGTCTGGTTTTATTGATTATTGCATTTGCAACCGGCATCACTGTTGATCTTTTTACAAATACAACCGGAATGCATGCAGCAGCTTGTGTGCTCGTAGCTTACTTCCGTCCGGGTTGGTTAAAAATTATTGCACCGCGTGATGGGTATGATCCGGAAGCGGTTCCTTCAGTGAAACAATTCGGATTTCAGTGGTTTATTATTTATTCATCAGTGATGGTGCTAGTGCATCATGTTGTTCTTTTTTATATTGAAGTGTTCAGGTTCAGTGAATTTTTCAGCACGTTAATCCGCGCATTGTTAAGCACTGTTATTACACTTTTATTAATCATTATAACACAATATTTATTTACTAAATCAGAAGAACGATAGTGCGCCTGCTGCTTTCATCTTTTTATTTTTACATTAATGAATAACGCTTCAACAGGTCAACGTTTTGTGGTACTCAGCATTTTCACAGCTGTAATAATTATTTTTTTACTGCGATTGTTTTATATACAGGTGCTGGAAGAAAGTTATACTGTTTCTGCAAATAATAATGTGCTGCGTTATGTGATAGATTACCCTGCACGCGGAATGATATACGATCGCAATGGAAAAATACTTGCTTACAATCAGGCAGTATATGACCTTATGGTAATTCCAAGACAGGTAGGTGAAATGGATACAATGGAATTCTGCAAATTGCTTGGCATCACCAAAGAAAGTTTCATTGATAAACTGACTAAAGCCAGACAATTTTCCACTTACAAAGCATCAATATTTGAAAAGCAGATCCCCGGAGAAACGTATGCGACACTGCAGGAAAAACTTTATAAGTTCAATGGGTTCTATGCACAGCCACGTACGCTGAGGAAATATCCCGGTAACAGTGCTGCCCACATGCTTGGGTATATTGGTGAGGTTAATGACGACCTGATTAAAAAATATCCTTATTATAAGTCGGGTGATTACATTGGCATAAGCGGCATTGAACAGAGTTATGAAACGGATTTACGGGGCAAGCGGGGCGTTCGTGTAGTGATGGTGGATGTTTTCAATCGTGAGAAAGGACGTTTTAAGGCTGGACAGTATGATACACTCGCCATCACAGGAACCAATCTTACTTCGTCAATTGATGGAACGTTGCAGGAATATGGAGAACGATTGATGCAAAATAAAGTAGGAAGTATTGTGGCTATCGAACCTAAAACGGGAGAAATACTGGCATTGGTTTCAAGTCCGACTTACGACCCGAATTTAATGGTAGGTAGAGTGCGCGGAAATAATTATGTAAAGCTGCTTCGAGATCCTTTGCTGCCATTATTCAACCGTGCACTGATGTCCTATTATCCTCCCGGCTCCACTTTTAAACCAGTGATGTCATTGATCGGTCAACAGGAAGGAACATTATTTCCAAATACTACTTATTATTGTGATGGAGGTTATCACATGGGAAGCATAACAGTGAAATGTGATGCACGGCATGGTAACATCAGTCTTCTTCCTGCCATTCAGCATAGTTGTAATACTTATTACTGCAATGTTTTTCGTGCCAATATTGACGATAAAAAATTTCACAGCACTGAAACAGCATTTGAAAACTGGAGAAATAATGTGATGAGTTTTGGCTATGGAACTAAATTAAACATTGACCTTCCTCATGTTTTAAGTGGTAATGTTCCTTCAGTAAAATATTATGATAAATATTTTGGCAAAGGTCATTGGCGTTCATCCACTATTGTTTCACTTGGTATTGGACAGGGTGAGTTGGGTGCATCTCCATTGCAGATGGCAAATGTTGCTGCTACTATTGCCAATCGGGGATATTATTATTTACCGCATGTGATTAAATTTATTGGTGATAACAAAACACAACTCCCCAAATACACTACCAAACATTATACAACTGTTGATCCTAAATATTTTGAAATAGTGGTGGACGGAATGAAAAATGTCGTGGAAGCAGGAACTGCAGCCGCATCAAAAATAAAAGGTATAGAGTGGTGTGGAAAAACGGGGACTGCGCAAAACCCTCATGGGAAAGACAACTCACTATTCATTTGTTTTGCTCCTAAAGATGATCCAAAAATTGCAATTTCGATTGTGATTGAAAACGGAGGGTGGGGTGCGCAATGGGCTGCACCGATAGCAAGTTTATTGATTGAAAAATATTTAAATGATAGTATAAGCCGCCCTGCCATTGAAGAACGGATGCTTAAAGGAAATTTGATTGAACAAGTGTTGAATGCGCAGGTACAGCATCATAATGATACATTGCCCTCATTGAAAAAGGTTAATCAAAAATGAGAAGGCAAAAAAACATACTTGAAAACATTGACTGGCTTCTTGTCAGCTTATATTTCATTTTGGTAGTAATGGGTTGGCTAAATATATATGCGGCCCGTTTTAACGAAGAGCATAAAAGTATTTTTGATTTAACGCAGAGCTATGGAAAACAGTTAATATGGATTAGTGGTGCACTTTTTATTGCACTTTGTATAATGATTATTGATGGGAAATTTTATGCTGCATTTTCCTATCCTATTTATGCTTTTATGATGTTTTTGCTATTGGTTGTGCTTGTAGTTGCACGGGACATTAAGGGTGCAGTAGCCTGGATTGACATTGGCAGTTTTAAGTTACAACCCTCGGAGTTTGCAAAATTTGCAACTAACATGGCGCTTGCGAAATACCTGAGCACCCTCAACATCCGTATGGAAGACATGCGAACAAAAATTATTGCTGGCCTTATTGTGTTACTTCCGGCAGCAATTATTTTAAAACAAAATGATACCGGCTCTGCATTGGTTTTTGCTGCCTTTATATTCGTTCTCTACCGTGAAGGCTTATCGCAAAATGTGCTCATTTTCGGTTTTTTTGCTGCATTTCTTTTCGTGATTGCACTGATGGTAAAAAGTTATATTTTATTAATTGCAATTGCATCGCTTGGCTTTATTACCTATTTATTGATGCGTAAAACAAGAAAAAACCTGATGGTGATTTTAGCTATCATCCTGCTTGCATGCGGAGTAGTAAAATCCGTTGACTTTGCTTACAACAAAATTTTACAGGCTCATCAGCGTGAACGTATAGATGTTTTGCTTGGAAAAAAATCTGATCCGAAAGGAGCTGGGTATAATGTCAACCAAAGTTTGATTGCAATAGGCAGTGGAGGATTGTTAGGCAAAGGCTATTTGCAAGGCACACAAACGAAATATGATTTCGTTCCCGAACAAAGCACTGATTTTATTTTTTGCACCGTGGGAGAAGAATGGGGATTTATCGGAACAACAGTTGTGCTCTTATTATTTCTGGGGTTGTTATACAGAATTATTTTCATTGCCGAACGGCAAAGGTCACAATACACCCGTATCTACGCGTATGGTGTTGCCTCCATTTTATTTTTTCATCTTATGATTAATGTTGGTATGGCAATAGGGCTGGCACCTGTTATAGGGATTCCACTTCCATTTTTTAGTTATGGTGGTTCGTCATTATGGAGTTTCACTATTTTGCTCTTTGTATTGGTGAAGTTGGATAGTTACCGCATGTATATTTTGAGATAAATATATTTTTTCATGCATTATTCTATCTTGACCAAGCGCTCTTTTTTTATTCCCTAATTTTGTTTTAGAAAAATAAATATTTATGAATATCGCTCTTGCGCAGCTTAATTATCATATAGGAAATTTTGAACAAAACAGTGCGCGTATAAAGAAAACGATTAACGAGGCAAAGCAGCAGAAGTGTGATTTAATTGTGTTTGCTGAACTTGCTATTTGTGGATATCCACCTCTTGATTTCTTAGACTTTAAAGATTTTACTGTAAAAAGTATTGCTGCCATCGAAGATGTTGCTTCTGTCTGCACAGGTATAACCGCAATTGTTGGAGGGCCCAGTATTAATCCTGATATCAATGGTAAAAACCTTTTTAACTCTGCATTTGTTTTGTCGGATGGAAAAATTTCTAAAATTATTTCCAAGACATTACTTCCAACTTACGATGTGTTTGATGAATACCGATGGTTTGAATCAAACAAAAATTTTGAATGCATCATTGTAAATGGTGTTCGCATTGCATTAACCGTTTGCGAGGATTTGTGGAATATGGATGATGATCCTTTATACCGGTTCTGGCCTATGAACGAGCTGATAAAAGAAAAACCACAGCTCATGATTAACATCGCAGCTTCACCTTTTAATTATTTACATGCGGTTCAAAGGAAAAAAATATTAGAAAAAAATGTTTTGCAATATAAGTTACCTTTAATTTATGTAAACCAGGTAGGAGGTCAGACGGATATTTTATTTGATGGCGGTTCATTGATTTATGATGAGAATGCAAAATTGCAGTGTGAGGCAAAATATTTTGAAGAAGACCTTCTATGGTGTGAATTCGATTCAACATCAAACATTAGCGTTAAAAATAAAATCACTCTATCGGAAAATAAACCCCTCATTGCATTAGTACATGATGCATTGGTAATGGGAATCCGTGATTATTTTTTCAAACAGAATTTTAATAATGCCGTATTAGGTTTCTCTGGTGGTATTGATTCAGCAATAGTACTGGCTCTTGCAGTAAAGGCTTTAGGAAAAGAAAATGTTCATGCAGAATTAATGCCATCTCAATACAGCAGCGATCATTCAGTTTCTGATTCATTGGCAATGGTAAAAACGCTGGAGGTTTCACACCAGATTTTACCTATTGAAAGTATATTTAATTCGTTTCTTGACACATTAAAAAATGATTTTAAGAATTTGCTTTTTGATGTAACAGAAGAAAATTTGCAGGCACGTATAAGGGGTGTGCTATTGATGGCTTTAAGTAATAAGTTTAAATATATTTTGCTCAATACATCTAACAAAAGTGAGCTTGCTGTCGGGTATGGAACTTTGTATGGTGATATGTGCGGAGGATTATCCGTTATCGGTGATTTGTATAAAACACAGGTATTTGAATTAGCACATTACATTAATCGTAATCAAGAAATTATTCCTGCTCACATTATTACAAAGCCACCTAGTGCAGAATTAAGACCTGATCAAAAGGATACTGATTCATTGCCGGAGTATAATATTCTTGATCAGATATTGATGTTATACATTGATCAGTCACAAGGACCTGATGAGATAATTGCAAAAGGATTAGATGAAAAATTAGTGCAGCGGATATTAAGTATGGTGAACAGAAATGAATACAAGCGTCATCAATTTGCTCCGATACTTCGCGTTTCTCCTAAATCATTTGGAAGAGGAAGAAGGATGCCGATTGTAGGAAAATATTTGTGTTAATTTTTTTTCATAAAAAAAGGCCAGTGTTTTTTTACACCAGCCTTATAATTATTGTTGAAATTATTTTTATTCTCCGCCAAATTTAGTAACCAAACCTAACCCGAATAATACTCCACCACCTTTAATTTTATAATCCACTTTGTCTCCAGATTCTGAAACACTTCCTTTTAATCCAACACCTTGATATCCTAAGTCAAGAGACATTCCAATAAACTGAGCCCACCACCAGTTGAAACCAACATTTACACCGTATTCTAATCCGCTTGATTTACCATTAGTACCACCTCCTGTGAATTTATCTTTTGTAGAACCAAACCCAATTGTAGGTCCCACATATAATGCGAATTTATCTTTATTAACAGGATAAAATTTACCTTCAAGACCAAATCCTATTCCGCTGTTTGTTGTAGTAAAATCTGATGAAGTACCGAAATCAGTAGTAGTAGTAACATACGCAGCATGTTCACTCCTTAAATAAATTCCGGCACTGAATTTTTCTGTTAATCCATACTGAGCTCTTAATCCAGTATTTGCCCTTGCTCCAATTGCTTTTTCTGAAGTTGTTACTCCAGCAAATTTACTTTCAAGAGTTGCTCCTCCTAATAATACACTCCAGCCTAGTCCCAATTGAATTTTACCAGGTGTGTTAGATTGTGCATGTGTTAATGTGGTTGTAGCTATTAAGACAATAGCAAGTAATAATTTTTTCATGTTTTATAGTATTTTGATTTGGCGCAAATGTATATTAAATAAATATACAATGCCGTTATTTTTAACAGTTAACTCAAATCAATATTGAACATATACTGATAGGCATTTAAAAGCTTCTCTTATCATACCATTGTTTCATTATTTTCGCCATTCCTTTTTCTGTTTATCTTTTCTCTTTCAATATTAATTTTATTTCCCTTAAATGAAAACTGAATTGTCAGCATTAGAAGCAAAAATTGAAGCACAGAAAATTGCTTTTTCACCAATTTATTTCCAGGCGGTTATGGCAATGTCGCAGCTTGGAATTTTGCAGTTGCTAAGAAAAAACAAGAAGGGTTTAAGGATTTCAGCTATTGCTGATGAGTTGAATTTAAGTTTTTATGGAGTTAATATATTATTGGAAGCCGGAGCAAATATTAATGTGGTGGAATATATTGACACGGACACAGTGGTGCTGTCTGCTATCGGTTACCTGATTAATTCTGATAAGATGACACAGGTAAATTTCAATTTTGTAAATGATGTGTGTTATAATGGAGCTAAATATCTGGCAGAATCAATAAAAACGGGCAAGCCGGAGGGATTAAAAACTTTTGGTGAATGGAATACTGTTTATGAAGGGTTGATGCAATTGCCTGAAAATGTTAAAACATCCTGGCTCGACTTTGATCACTATTACTCCGACAATGCATTTAATGCAGCATTGGAAATAATATTTAAAAATAAAATTAATTATCTTTTTGATATCGGTGGCAACACAGGAAAATGGGCATTGGCTTGTTGTAACTATAACAGCGGTGTAAAAATTAAAATTCTTGATCTGCAAGAGCAACTTAATATTGCAAAGAAAAATATTGATGCTAACGGATTTAGTGAACGGGTTGATTTTCATCCGATAAATTTACTTGACAGTAATAATAAAATTCCTGCAAGTGCTGATACCATCTGGATGAGCCAGTTTCTTGATTGTTTTTCTCCTGAAGAAATTGTTTCAATTTTGAAAAAGGTTTACGATGCTGTAAATAATGAAACCAACATTTACATACTTGAACCATTCATTGACAATCAGAAATTTGATTCTGCGGCTTATTGTCTTGTGGGTACATCTTTATATTTTACTACAATGGCCAATGGAAATAGTAAAATGTACAGTATTAAAGCAATGGAAAAATTAATTAATGAAGCGGGATTAAAAATTATCAAGTCTTATCCTTTAATAGATGACACGCATCAGACCTTGTTGCATTGTGTGAAAGAATCGAGATTGAATTAACGATCGAACTTTAACTTACGTGAATGTCTTTTCTACCAGAATAAAACTATGCTGTTCACCTTTATAATTATTATAAATTAAAATATTTTTAATTTCTTTTTTATTTTTATTTTTTTTTATTATTCCTTTTGGTAATTGCTGTTTGTCTAATATTAAACAACCAAGCCATAGTGCAAAAGAAGTTGCTGTAGGATATTCACCGCACAATTGCTTGAACCGTGCAATAGTGGTTTGAATAAATAAACTTTCACATGCATGATAAAAATGATTTAATCGTGTATCACCATTTTCACCTGACAGGTATAAATCTATTTCATTCACCTCCGTTAAATTTTTTCCAAGAAAGATTTTTAATTGTGATGTTACTTCCCCTTCATCAGAAGTATGTAGCAGTTTTACATCTTTCACTTTTGCAATTGCGTGTGCTGCACTGTTGTTTGCAATAAACATTGCAACTCCTTCGCCAGCTATGCTTCCTTCTGTATTTGTATCATATAACTCTTCATTGGAAACAGGTTTCTTTTTATACCATCCGGAAAGGTTTTCAATATTATAATTATAACTTGATATTTCATCAACACCACCCAATAAGTAAGTTGATTCTATATTTTCAGAAAGCAGCATTTTTACATCAAGCAAAGCATTTTCAAAAGCAAGGCCACGATGGACATGCGTTATGTTGTATTCTTTATTATTTGCGTTTAACCCGATCTGTGCTGCAATAGCATTGGTTGTACTTTGAACAAAGTTTTTAGGCGTGAGAGTTCCTTCACTGTAATCAATGATCTGATTTAAAAAAAGTATGCAATCTTCCATTCCTCCATTTGCAGTTCCGATAATTATTCCATTCAGATGCGGGTATTCTTTTAATAATGTAATTGCAGCACCAACTCCCATACGTACTGCTTTACCCATTCTTCGCAATATGTTAAGAGGAATGTCAGGATAAGGAGGTTCAATTACCACAAGCTTAGTTCCTTCAACTGTTACTGTGTTTTCCAGATCAACTTCTGAAAAAGTATGTTGAGGAGAAATACAAACAGTTTTATGGATGTACACAGCTTTTAATTTTTTGAAAAAATCAGCGAGCTGCAGTTTCCTCCAAAGCCAAATGAATTTGTCATCACATTGTCAATGTTTTGTTTTTGAAAAACAGTAACAGGTTTTAATCCTGTTGATTCAATTGGTGTATTGAAATTTAAGCTCGGATATATTTCATTGTGTACTAAAGAAAGAATACTGAATACTGATTCAATAGCAGCTGCTGCGCCCAGGGTATGACCAATTTTAGATTTTGATGAGATAAAAAATGGCACCTGGTTAAAAATACGTTGCATTGCTTTTCCTTCCACTTCATCATTGTTGATTGTGCCTGTACCATGTGCATTGACAAAATTTATTTGAGATGGTTCTAATACTGCAATCGCTAATGCCTTCTGCATTGAACGATAAGGACCTTCGCCATTTTCTGATAACGATGATGGATGAAAAGCATCGTTGGCATTTCCATAACCTGTGAACGCAGCGTAAATTTTTTTACCTGCTGCATCTTCTTCTTTTTCTAAAACTAAAAATGCAGCACCCTCACCAAGGTTGAGTCCTAACCTTTCTTTATCAAAAGGTTTACAAAAGTCAGGAGCAAGAATACTCAATGAATTAAATCCGTTAATAGTAAATTTTGCAAGTGCATCCACACCTCCCACAATTGCTCTTTTTGCCAGTCCGTTTTTAATGAGTCTTGCTCCAAACATTATTGCATTGGCTGATGAGGAGCAAGCGGTATTAATGGAATTAACAATGCCTTTAACCTGATAAAATTTTTGTATAAATAATGTGGGTGACGCACAATCATAAGATGATAAAAATTCAGAAGGTGATGATGCATTGTTATTTGCATCATTATATAATTCATCAGTGTGGCACATACCGCCTACAGTGCTTGCACCAATAAGTGCAGTGTCATAAGATGTCAGATCATCGTGATTTAAATTGCTGTCTTCAATTGCTTCGCGAAACGCATGGAGTGCAAGGAGGTCAGTTCTTGTTGCACCTTTATTTGGTATGGAAAGCTTCTTTTTTAATTCGGAAGTATCAATTTTTATTTCACCGAAACGGGAAGCGTTTGCAAATTTTGAATTTAAAATTTCAAGTGTTGATAATCCGCAGGTTTGTTTAATTAATGCATCGTGATTTTCTTTTACTGTATTTCCAAGAGCACTTATAACACCTAACCCTGTTACAATAATGCGACTCATTTACGATAAAATTTTATTCCTGTGTTGCAAAATATAATCAATAATCGTATTAACGCTTACAAAAATTTTTCTTCCTTCTTTCGGATCCTGTATTTTTATTCCATACTCGCGTTCAAGCAGAACAGCCAGCTCAAGCGAATCAATAGAATCTAAACCAAGACCATCTCCAAAAAGTTGCTGATCATCTCCGATATTTTCAGGAGTTATTTCCAGCAGGTTTAAATATTTGATCATGTGTTTTTTTAGCTCCAACTTTAGTTGTTCTCTATCCATTATATCAGGTTTTTTCGTTTTAATCCTATAAATGCTATCACCTGCAAAATCATTGTTATGAGAAATAATATTAAAATATCAGATGATATGTCGCTGAGCTTTGCACTTTGTAAAAATAAGCTGTAATAAGATTCAAGACACCAATACAAAGGTGAGATTTTCATTATTACAGAGAAGAATCCGGGCATTGCAAAGGATGGAACAAATATTCCACCGATTGCTGCAAGCAATACTACAGACACTGCACCAAATCCGTTAGATTGTTCCTGTGTTTGCGCAAAAATGCCAATGCATAACGCATAACTGATTGCACACCATCCGCAGATTATTGTTACCAGGAAAAGTGAAAAAATATTATCCGGAATATTTAGTTCAGGTAAATTAATGAGAGGAAAGATTAAAACGCCAATTGAAAAAATAATCACAACCTGTAATAACACCACTCCAATATAAACAAGTTGCTTCGCAGCCAATGCAATTAAATAATTGGGTGAAAATGTTCTTAAACGGGTAAAGCTTCCACTCAGTTTTTCTTTTACAATATTACTTCCGAGAGAAATAACTGTAAAGAACATTGCAAAAATTGTCCAAGCTGGAATATTGTGCTGGGTTGCATTCGGAATATTTCTGCTCCCATTTATCAATGCATAATGTTCATTGAAATTAATTTTACCTTTCATCATTTCCTTTTCAAAACCTTCAGGAGCAGGTTTTTCATTTACAAGTTGATACAATGATGCAATCATTAATTTATTTTCAATCACCATCATCACGCTTAGCAAAACACCGCTTATTGATTTGCAAAATGATTGCTGTAAAACAGGATGAAAAATTAAATCAGGTGGTAAAACATTTATTTCATTAAGGGTGGAATCGCTTTGTATACCGAAGTTTGTTAATGCCTTTGATGCAAGTGTCCGTGCTTTTTGATTGAGCTGTGATGAAAAATTTTCCGGTATAACGAGGGCTACCATTGCATTGTGTTCTTTCATTGTTTTCGAAATGTCCTCTTCCCCAATATTTTTATTTGTTTTGATGATATTGAACATTTGCAATTCCGTTATTGCTGTAATTAATTCTTTAGATACACTGCCTGTATCTTTATTACAAACTAGCATTGAAATCTTATTATTGTTCACAAGGTTAAAAGCGCTGTTCTGTACACTTGTGATTATTACCGCTAAAACAACAGGCATGAAAAACATAATTGCAAGGCCCATGCGATCACGAATCAGCAACCAAAACTCTTTTAACATTGATGCCAGCAGTATATGCATCAGTCTCTGTATTCTTTACCGGTTATATTTAAAAACAGTTGCTCCAATCCCTGGTGATTATGCTGTGTAAGCAAATTATTTAAATCACCATGCAATAATATTTTTCCTTTATCAATTAATGCAATGTGATTACATAACTCTTCAGCTTCCTGCAAAAGGTGTGATGTGTAAATTAAAGTAGTGCCCGTTGCATTTAGTTGTTTGAGGTATTCAATAATTGCTGAACGTGCATGTACATCCACACCCACTGTGGGTTCATCAAGAAATAAAATTTTTGGTTGATGGATTACTCCAATCGCAATGTTTAACCTGCGTTTCATGCCACCGGAAAGATATTTCAATGCTTTGTTTTTAACTTCAATTAATCCAAGCAGCGTAAGTAACTCATCCGTTCTTTTTTTTATTTCGTTGCGATTTAATCCTGACCATGCACCAAAAAATTCCAGGTTTTCTACTGGTGTCAGTTCTTCATAAAATGAAAAATGCTGAGGCACATAACCGAATAATTTTTTTGATTTTCTATCCGATGTCACATCCAAACCAAATAAACTTACACTTCCGGACTGCGGTTTTAACAGTCCTGTCATTATAGAAATCAAGGTGGTTTTACCTGCACCGTTAGGTCCAAATAATCCAAAGCGATCTCCTGTTAAAATTTTTAAAAAAATATTTTCAAGACAGGAGGTTTCCTGTTTTGGATAATGAAAATTCAAATTAGTTATTGAAATCGCAAGATCAGTTGACATTTTTTTTATCAATAAGCAAATTCAAACATAGGATTAAAGAAAAACGAAATGGTTTTTCTAAGTCCCATCGGGACGACCTTTTGGTAAGAAACAACATCCCGGACAATAATTAAGTCCATAGGGACGATCTTTTGGTAGAAACAATATCACAGAAGATGTAGATGTTCAAGTCCCATCGGGACGACCTTATTAATCGCCACATTAGAAATTCAATCATAAAATTCAAAAAGATATTTATCGTCATAATTTACTTCAAATTTATTTAAGAGTTCCAGATATTCTTCACGGAATGTTTTTGTACGATGATGGGCTTCCTGATTCATAATATATTTTATTACATCATCTCTTTGCGAACGCGAATAAGAAAATGCTCCGTATCCTTCTTGCCAATGAAATTTTTCTTTTACAAGTTTATTATCGTTGATCCATTTACATGATCAAGCCAACCACCAACTGACAAAGGAAATGCTTTATCACCGCGGACTATTCCGTAAATATATTTATGCAACTCATCACGAAAATTTTTGGTAATAATGTTTTTTCTGCCTTGAACCGCAAATACACAATGTATGTTCAGTTGTGAATATGTGTTTGCAATCGTATTTTGATTCGTTATAGTTCGTTTGCAATATATAAGGTTATCCCTACAGGATTTATAATTAGTTTTCTATATTTTTACCATAAGGGCATCCCTACGAGATTTTTCTTTGCACGACATTTATTTTTTTTCCATAAGGTCATCCCTACGGGATTTTTCTTTGCGCAACATTTATTTTTCTACCAAAAGGGCATCCCTATAGGATTTACAAACTGCTCCTGTTTCTTTTTACCATAAGTACATCCCTACGGGATTTTAAAACTTACTTCCATTTAATTTTTGATAAATCAGTAAACGCCTGCTTTTCTATTTCAGCAACTTCAAAAAGATAATTTCCCATGTCATTGAAATCCTGTTGCGATGTAATACGTCCTTTAAAAATTCCTGCTGCCTGCACAGCTGCCCTGCGCCATAAATCTCCTGCTTTTGTAAATTGCTCTGAAGCTTTTAACAAGGTGTCTATGTTATGATAAGCAAAAGCCTGTTGCAAAAACGCAGCATAGATAAAACGAAATCCACCACCACCGGTTCCGATTTCTTCCTGCATGCGAACAAGTTGTGCAAGGTATAATCCTGCTTTCTTTACGCCTAACTTATCTCTCCACTTAATAATTCTTCTTCCTGTATATTTAATACCGCTGATCCCTGCGATCGGACCAGGTATATGCAACATGTCACGAATGTTGCGTTTTATTCCTTGTGTGATTGCTTTTCGAATTACATCATCACTTATTTCATTTTTTAACTTGGGATAATAAAGCTGACCGCGCGGTGCCAGTGTTCCCTTTGCAAAACGAACCCGTTGCAATTCATAATCTGTCAATGTGGTTACAGTCTCCATCACCGGATCACTGATCAGATATTTGTCTTCTTCCTTTCCAAACACTACAATATTGTGTGCATTGAAATGAAAGCGATACTCTTTCGGAAAATAAGTGAGATAATACACACCCACCTGGCAGCCCACAGGTTGATTGGATTCAATACAACTGTCCAGGTATTGCTGCGCTTTTTCAACTGAACGAAACTTTTTGCGAACCACCGGAATTCCAAGTGAATCACAAGTGCGTTTAAAAATTAAACCGGGCATAGTTCGATAGGAAAACGCAGGACCATTATTGATTTTAAGAAAAGGTATGTAGATAAAAAATAATCCGGAGCCAATACCAAATGCAAGCGGCTCAGTGATTTTGTTTACACCAATGTGTTGAAGCAGATTAGTGGTTACCCCGTTTTCACAATGTGCGGATTGTATGTGATTAAAATTAATCCGCATTTGTTTTTAAGTTCTTTAGGTCATCCACGCTTACTTCAAAAACTTCAGCATACTTCCTGATTTTTTTTTCAGAAAGATTTTTAAAGATTTCTGGTTGTAGATGTCTTTTTATCTGCCATTTCCAAAAACCTGTATAAGCGGCAATGGTGGTCATATCCATTAATCGTAATTCCATAAAAAATAAAACAGAACTTGCTTCACCATTGTTTACTTTTTGTTTTGCTTCGTTAATTCGCTGTTCAATATCTTCCCACGCAATATTTAATGCATCAGCTTTTACTTTCCATCCACGGCTTAACCCGGTGGTATAGTTGCCTGATTCATCTTCTCCATACACAACATCTTTTGTAAACTTATCGAGTATCGAAGGGTCCTGCGGGAGATCTTTTATTTTCATTTAACACACAGTTAATGCCGCATACACATAAGAAAAACGGGCGCTCTCCGGAACCATTATTAAAATTTTCTCTCCTGATTTTAGTTTTCCGCTGCTCATCAGTTCTTCGATCATCAGGTAAATGGAACCTGCACCTACATTACCAACGGATGATAAATTGGTAAACCATTTTTCAGATGGAATGGTCATTGAGTTAGCGGTGAGTGTCTCTGCAATCTTGCTTCTGAAAAATTCGCTTGACAAGTGTGGGAGGAAATAATCAAATGCATCAACTGTGATATTATTTTTTTCGAGTACCGATTTTAATTTGTCAAATCCAAATGCAACAATGTTTTCACTCAGCATTTTAACATCCTGCTTAATACTCAAGATAGAATGTTCAATGAGGTCATGCTGTGAATAATCCATGTAGCTCTTTAGTTTTCCACCTTCTAATTTTTCAGAACCCATATACATGCATGGCTCTATTCTATGCGCATAAGATACTCCGTCAATCCAATCTATACGAAGGTTTAAGCCATCATCATTTTTTTTATTGCTCAATAAAACTGCTGCAGCACCATCACTCAGCATCCAACGTAAAAATTCTTTATCAAAAGTAATGTAGGCATTCTCTTCAGCGTCACCCAGCTTATTGGCTTCTTCTTCAAAAATATCATGACGCAAAATTCCTGAACATCTTTCAGAGCCTGTTACAACAGCATTTTCAACACCTTCAAGCTTAACACTCATCCATGCGTATTTTAAAGCGTGCATTCCTGAACAACAATTACCAGAAGGAGATACAACTTCAATAGCACCTGCTTCGGGCAACCAGCCATGCACCATTACTCCATGCGATGGCATCATCTGATCGGGAGTGGAAGTTCCGCAACATAACAATTGAATGCTGTTTATTTTTTCAGCATCATTATCCATTAATTTACGAACAGCCAATGCAGCCATCTCAGAATTTGTATGTGTTGCATTACCATTTTTATCAATTGCATAATACCTCGACTTAATGCCATTGTTACGCAACACAATACGTTTTGATTTTGAATGTGTATGATGGATAAGACCAAGATATTCTTCCATCTCCTCATTTGCCACAGGATTATTGGGAAGAAATTTTGCAGCCTTTGTTATATAAACTTCTTTACTCATTTATTTCAATTAACTCCCGAATAATATATTTTCTTTTTCATAATCCTGTCTTGTGTAAAAACTCTGAAAAATATGTTATAAATCAATAACACAACAGGAGCTATAATAAACAATGCAAACAACAAATAGTATTTGAAAATCTGCAACCATAGATTCCTGTTCTTTTTGTTAATGATAGTACGTGCCCATATTTTGAATAAAACAGATGCACGTGCTTCAATAAACATTAAATTAGTATTTACTGTTACTGCTTTCATTTCAACCAATCTTTGTTGCAAGCCTTCCCAATTAGCATTTTCTAAAGATCGTAAAACTTCCTCTCCAAAAAATTTCGTTTTTGCAATATCCTTTTCACTTACTCCTGGTTTTGGGAAAATTCCGAATAACTGGTTACGTTTACCTGTAAACATCCAATATTGAATTGTAATTGCGCTTACAAAATTATTGTGCTTATCGCAAAGAACAATATTAGCTACAAGATCAGCAGCGTTTTGTTTCAATAATTTTTTCACTTGTTCCTGCGCATTGATCCACATGTTGCGTGCTCCAATGATTGTGATAACCGGAGTGTTAATTAGCCGCTTACGGAATTCAGGATGATGTAACATTGAATTTGCAGGAATGCTTGGTGATAAAAACCATGGCTGGTAACAAAAAATAATCAGGTCATAATCTTCACGCTTAAAAGCAGGAGTTAAAAGTTCAATAGGAGTACCAGACACACTTTCAGGCATTGTATTAAAAAACTTTTTGGCTGTCCAAGGAAATGGAAAATCAGATTTAAGTTTTATTTCCAACCATTCAATATTGTAATTCTTTTGTTGAAATGGAAGAATAAAATTTTCAGCAATTTGTTTAAGCTGGCCTGATTGAGAATAATAAACAATTAAAATATTCTTGTTCATTATTCAGCTTTGATGATTGCACTTGATTTAAGTGATGGAGAAATATTTGCATAATCATTTATTGCATGTTTAATCTCCGGTGAAAAATTTTTATAGTTATCAGTAACAATCATTGAATCTTCTTTAATGTTATCATGATATCGCAAAATAGCAGGACAATGCTCCTGTATAACTAATCTTAAAAACCGGAATTCGGCATTTTTGTTTTCTATGTTAATAGCATCTTCCAGTAGTGTTCTTCCTTCTTTAAACATTGCCAGTTTTTTTTTAGCAGGTTTCACAATTCCTGATTTTTTCATCAGTAATGCACCGGCATATGCTTTATTTACTGTGGATCTATAAGGTCGCAGAGATTGTAATGCAGAATTAATTTTTAATGTATCACTTGAGGATAAAGCATTATAATACGTTGACGCATTTTTTTCCAGCCATGGTATTTCAGCTTTTGGTGAATTTGATAGTGAAAGATGGAAGAATAAAATAAAACAAAAAAATAAAATATTTCTCATAACGATTGTATTTCAAAAATCCATTCATACTTACAAACCGAATGATGGCTTTTGCACTTCCCGAAAATTATACCGATTGAGTTATCCTGATTGTGTGTGCCAATGTTTTAATAATAGTCTTATGTCTTTTTACAATTGGATTAGTTTGATCCCAAACATAACCTGCAAGAATGGAACAGATTTGTTTTTTAAAATCCTGGTTAATTTCTGAAGCAAAGAAAATCGTTTGCACATCTCCGCTATACCATCCTTGTACAAAGGCACGGAACACATCAATTCCTCCTCTCATGTAATCTTCGTATTCGGTTTGCCAATCTACTTTCTCACCGGATAATTGTTTATGTGTGAGCTTCGCAGCCATCAGGCCCGAAGCAGTTGCAAATGTTACACCGGAAGAAAAAATGGGATCGAGGAATTCAGTGCTGTTACCACACAAAACATACCCTTCTCCAAATAATTGTTTCGACCGTGCAGCATATCCCAATATTTTTCGCGGTTGAAATACTAATTCCTCCTCACGGAAGCGACCTTTTAAATCTTCAAAATTCCTGATGTGATGTAAAAACTTTTCTCCATTGTTTGCTGCGAAATCTTCTATCAATTCTACATCACCAACCACACCAACAGAGGTTGTTTTGTCAGAAAAAGGAATTGCCCATATCCATGCTGTGTTGTTGTTAAAGGAATGAATAAAAATATTTTCACCCGCCTGTTTGGTTCTTTTAGTATCATGAATGTGACAGAATACAGCACCTCTTACGGGAGTGTTTACAGGTTCATCCAGGTTGAATAACTTAGGAAGCACTCTTCCATATCCACTTGCGTCAATTAAATATCTTGCTTCAACTGTATTTTCATTTCCCTCTTCATCCGTGTAAGTAATAATCTGTTTTTCTTTTGAGCAAGTCACACTTTTTACTTCACATTTAAACTTCACTGCAACTCCTTGTTCAATAGCAGTATTGATTAAGATGTTATCAAATTCCGCACGTTTCACTTGCCATGTCCAGGTCCATCCTTTGGTAAACTGATCATCAAAAAGAAATTCCAGCCTTTCATTTCCATTAAAAAATCCTGCACCTGTTTTAAGCTGAAAGCCATGTTTTTTAATATTGGGTAAAAAACCTACTGCATCCAGGTGTTCCATGCACTGAGGTAATAAGCTTTCGCCAATAACAAATCGTGGAAATTGTTCTTTTTCTAGTACCAGTACTTTATAATTTTTTTGATTGAGATATGCAGAAGCTACAGCACCGGCCGGTCCTGCACCAATCACTAATACGTCAACGTTTTCTGTTCGCATGCTTTTTTTACTTTATCAATAATCTTGTTCCTGTCTAAAAATTCAAAACAGGTTACAAATGCTCCAATGGTAACTCCTAATATTCCATGAAATATAATATTCTGTCCGGTGAGATATAAATTCGGAATTTTAGTTCTCGGACTTATAAAACATTTTGTCGGATTGGTGTTATCCTTTAATATTCCATATAATGATCCATCATAATTTCCGGTATAATCCCTGAAAGTTAACGGTGTGGAACTATAAACACTTTTTATTTTACTGCGTATATCCGGAAACAGCTCTTCTACTTTTTGCAATAACTTTTCTTCTCTGTCTTTTTTAAATTCTTCGTATGATGCACCTCGATTGTGAGGGCTTGCAATGGTATTATGTGTCTGTTCCCATTGCAATGTCTCGTCCATTTTCATATAGGTCATCACCGACATTGAATCTGCATACTTGTCATTGTGTGAAGTAGCAGGAGTGCAAACAAAAAAACCATCAGGCCATGTTTTTTCATCGTATTCAATACCTGACCACACATCATCTTTATTGAACTGATAAATATTATAGTTCAGGTATTCAAAAGTATTGTGATGAAAAGTAAGATGCAGCGTGAAGCAGGATATTGTATTGGTTACAGATCGCACACGTTTTATATATGCATTTAAAAACCGGCTTTCGCCAAACACATCAATAGTAACTGCAGGATGCATATTGGATATAAAATTTATTCCTCTCACTTTTTCTCCTGACTCCAACACAACTTCTTTTACATTACCATCCTCATGATAATTGGCACCTACCACACGTTTTCGTTTATGGATCTCACCACCCAAACTTCTTATTTGCTTACACATAATTTTTGCAAGCTGCGATCCGCCATCTACTAATTTATAAGAGCCGATAATATAGCTGTTTAAAATAAGCGCATGAACATAAAAAGGAGTTCGTTCTTTCACACCTGCATAAAGCGGATTGCTGCCTGCCAGCACATTCCGAAGTCGTTCATTTTTTGTTAACGAAGCAATGTAATCGTTTGCGTTAAGCTCTCTTATTCCAAATGCTGAAACATAATCAGGATTGATGTCGGGAGATAAATTATAAAGCGGAAAATTCAGGCATATCTCCTGCACTTTATCACAAAATTCATTAATGGCTTTTTCCTCTTCCGGAAAATCCTGTATCAGGTACTTTTTAAAATTTTCGTAACCATGTCCATGCTTGTATTCTTTTCCATCAGCAAAACGAATAACATCATAATATTCATCGTCCATCCGTTTCAGCTTAAGCTGATCGAGCAAACCAAAATACTTGAAAAAAGTTCTTAATGTTTGTCCCTCATCCAGGCTTCCTATATAATGAACTCCCGTATCAAAAATGCATTTATCACGACTGAAAACCTGCACGTTTCCACCAATCTGATTGTTTTTATCCAACACAATTACACTCTGTCCTTCAGCAGCCAATATATAAGCAGCAGCCAGGGCGCCAAAACCGCCTCCAACAAACACAAAATCAAATTCCTTATCGGAGATATAACTCATTGCTTTCTTAAAATAAACAGCACATTCGAGGTTTTTTGAGACTGTTCAGCCATTTCGAATGCTAATTTATTTTGGGTTGCAAAGGACTTAATAAAATCTGAGGAGAAAAAATGAAATTCATCTTCTTTTTTATTGAATTGAAGAATTTTAGTGGAAAAGAGTTCGGTATTCCGGGTGGTTTTATGTCTTTTTTCAAGATCGGTTATTCCATCCCTGATAAAAATTATCCCGTTATCATTTAATTCTTCAACGCATTTTTTTAATACGGAAAACTGTTCCTGTGCAGGGAGATAATGCAGAATATCATTGAGAAAAATAACATCTTTATTGATGATTTCATATTGTTTGATATCTGCCAATTCAAAACGGATATTGTTATTTTTATCAAATACATTTTGAGCTATCTGAATTTTTTCCTCATCATAATCAACACCTGTTATTTGTCTGTTTTCATTTTTGTAATGGAGGTAAAGCGGAAGAAATCCGTAGCCACAACCAATATCTAAAATGTTCAACCGGTCAACAATAAGTTCATTGTACCATTCATAATTTTTTGATTCCATTCTCCATTTTATACGGAGATACCACTCTAGAACAGGTCCTTTAAAAATGAAATTATTATAAACGCGGTTCCATAAATAACGGGCTGTTTCCTGCTCATTTTTAAATTTCCTGTACTCTGATTTAAAATACTGCGAAATATTTTTCGTACGCTCCTTGTAGGTAAGCCCCCATGATGCATCATCCGCTTTTATGCGAGGTAATATTTTTCTGTTGAGCGTTCCGGTATGAACGTAATAATCATTTTTAGGAAGCACATCAGCAGCTCCATGAATCAATACAGGTGTGATATCAAGTTGTAATTGCTGAGCAAGATAAAATGCGCCTTTATGAAACCGCATTAAATTTCCATCAGGTGAGCGCGTTCCTTCAGGAAAAATTGCAATGGAATAACCGTCAGCAATTCTTTGTTTTACATTATCAAGGTTGGCTTCAGCACCGGTTTCAGAATAAATATATCCGGCATAACGAACGAAATAACCAAATAAAGGGGATTTGTAAACCCATTCTTTCACCATGATAATTATTTTAGGATGGAGCATCATGATTAAAAGTATATCCAGGAACGAAGAATGATTAGCGATGATGATGGAAGATTTTTTGAGGTCTAAATTTTCTTTTCCAAAAATTCTTTTGCGTACATGAACGCCTGCATTTATAACACTGCCTGCAAAAAAAGACATTACGGAATTCAGAATACTTCTCTTAAACTTTTTAGGAAGGGGAGTGATCAATAAAACCGCAAAAAATAAATAGTGAAGCAGGCATCCAAAAACAAAATAAAGAAAGTCGAATACAGAAATAAGAAAAGGAAAAAATGCCATGGGTGATTTCTTTTTATCAATTCTTCCTTGTACAAAGAAATCAAAGAGAAAAGGTTGAAAGAGCAGCGATATGATGAGGATAACCGAAATTCCTAATACACTTATTAACGCAATACCATGTATCGCAGGATGTTTTGCAAAAAATAAAACTCCTGTTCCAATAAGTGCTGTTAATGCAGAAAGTAGAATGGCTAAGTTGCCCGAAGCGATAGCATCTTTTCTGTATTTATATTTATTCAATAAACCATCACTCACAAAAATGCTGAAGTCGTCACCCAAACCAAAAATAAAAGTGGCAATTACTATGTTAACGAAATTAAATTTTATTCCTGCAAGAGCAGCAATTCCTAAAATCCAGATCCAACTCACTGCCATGGGAAAAAAAGCAAGCATTGCCAGCTCTATTCTTCCATAAATTAAAAGCAAAGTAAAAAAAACAACCAGTGATGATATCCAGAAGATATAATTGAAATCATCTTTTACTAAATTTAATAAAGAGGTCGCCATTTCTGAGCGATCTAATATTTCAATTCCTGAAATTTCTCGTAGCTGACTTTTAACCGCTGATAAATTTTTATTGTCAACCAAAAGTGTAGTTACTATTACAGAAGTATCATTTGTTTTCTCAATTAAATTATCAAGCCCCAGCAAATTAATAAGTGAATCATTTTTTACTTCATCAATATTTTTTCTGCTGATCCAGTTTTTAAATCCCTCAAAAGCTTTTGAATCAAAACCAAGGCTGTCGGCAGTGTTATTCAATAAATTAATTGTACTGTTATTTTTCTGCTGCCAGTAATTATTCCATTTTATTTCCCGTTCTTTTTTTAAGGCTTCAGGAATATGAAACGGAGCCACTGATAAAAAACTATTAACTTCTCCATTCCGTTTCAGGTTAACTAATTTATCATACAACTTATAATTATTTGCGGAAGCTGTTTCATGATCTCCTGTTGCAAAAACATAAATCTTTTTCTCCTTTTCAGGATTGATTCCGGTTAGTTCGGTTTCTTTATTCTTTAGTTCTGCTGTATGATAACTTAAGTTTTCCAGTTCATTATCAAATTGTGTGTTGTTGGCATGTAGCAGAAAAATAAATGTGAGTATTAAAATTAATCCCATTGCAACAGCACGTAATTTTTTTGAAACGATAGGGATTTTTAAGGGCGATTCTTCTCCATGAATAGTTGAATAATCGAAAGAAAATATTTTTAAAATAATTGGTAATCCTGTGATAGTAAATATTGCAGCTCCCATCAAACTTAATGCACCCACAAGGCCAAAGTCCTGCAGTATGGCTGAATTGGTAAATATCAAAGCAGTGAATGCAACTACGGTGGTAAAGCTGCCTGTAATTAATGGTGTGCTGATTTCTTTAATGGTTGTTGAAATAGAACCTGTGTGTTTCAGATGAGTGAAAAAATGAAATGAAAAATCCAGAATGATTCCAAATAAAATAGATCCGCACGATAATGATATACCCGAAATTTCAGGATGGATAAAACCAATGATTCCCGTTGCAAATAGACCACCGAAAATAACCGGCAGGATAAAATAAAACGGAATAATTAATTTTCTGTAATATAAAATCAGGATTGAGAAAATAAGTGCCAATGCAATTACAGCAGTATTAAATGCATCCTTTTTAATTTGAATAGCATTTTGGGCTGCTATCTGAAATGTGCCGAAATAGGAGACTTTATTTTGTTGATGTTCTTTATTCCAATGTCCTTTAAATTTTTCAAGAAGATTATAAAAGCGTATATTGTTTTCAGATGCCTTTGTGTCGAAAGTACTTTTAGCAGTGATGAGAATCTTTTTTTTATCCCGCGTATAAACCACTCCGTCTTCTACTACAACACCAGTCGTATTATTGATAGAGTTTAATTCCTGGAAAAAATTTACGGAAAGAAAAAGCGGATCGTTCAATATATATTGTTTCGTGAATGCACTGGCCGGACCCACTAATTGTCTGTAAGCTGTATTAACAGAATTCCTTATCGAATCAGGCAATAATTTATTGTCAAGTATTCTATAATAGGATGAATCAATCAGGTAAGGAAAATTGCCGTAGAGGTATTCATAAACACTTTGTTCTGCATCAGGCCGTGTGCTGATGATATTATCGAGATAATTTTTCGAAGTATTTTTTAATCTTTCTGTAAAATCATCAAGCACCATTTTTATTGAATCCTCATCACTGATATGGGACACATCAATAGAAAACACAACCTGGTTACTGATGTTTTTATTTTCAATCAGTTTGTTGAGTTGCTCAAAAGATTTGCCTTTTGGCAGTGTAGAATAAATATTCTGGCTGATATGTAACCTTGAAATGCCAATGGATAATATTCCTATACCGATAAAAAGCACAATGAAAAACAGCCATTTCCTGCCGGAAAAATACTCCGTTATCTTGGATATGAAATTGCCTGAATGCAAGAGGGAAAACTAATTTTAAGAGTCAGCAGGCAAAAGTATTATTTTTGGCAACTTATTTCCGGATATGTTTAGGTTTTCATTAGAACAGATAGAGGAGTACACCTTTGGTAAAAAGGAGTTTTTGATTGATAATGACGCGTTCGAAAACGTTTCAAAATCTTTTCATTTTTTAGTGGAGTTCTCCCGGAATAAGATCATTTATGGTATCAATACGGGCTTTGGCCCCATGGCACAGTATAAAATTGATACTGCACAGCTGAACCAATTGCAATACAATTTAATCAGAAGCCATTCATGCGGAGTAGGTAATGCTTTGAATGAAACCTATTCGCGTAGCGTGGTTCTTTCACGACTGATAAATTTTTTACAGGGGCATTCAGGTGTGAGTAATGATGTCATCAACCAGCTTATCGCATTTTTAAATAATAATCTGTTACCGGAAATTTTTGAGCACGGTGGAGTAGGAGCCAGTGGAGATTTGACTCAGTTAGCACATTTGGGATTGAACCTTATTGGTGAAGGTCATGTATATCACAATGGTGAACGGATAAAAACTGCAGATGCACTGAAGAAATTAAAGATTTCTCCATTGAAGCTTCAGCTAAGAGATGGATTAGGAATTATAAATGGGACATCCTGCATGTCAGGTATTGGAGCAGTTAATCTTGTGTATGCTTACCGGTTGTTAAACTGGTCTATTGCTTCTTCGGCTATTGTTAATGAAATTGTATGTTCGTTTGATGATTCTTTCTCTGAAGAATTGAATAGCGTTAAGCGCCATAAAGGCCAGCAGCAAATTGCAGCTAAGATCCGTTCGTTTTTATCTGACAGCAAACTCATCAGAAACAGGATTGAATTGTTTGAAGATCATTCAGAATTTCAGCGTGAAGAATTCACAAGTAAAATACAGGAGTATTATTCCATTCGCTGTGTACCGCAGATATTAGGTCCCATAGCTGATACATTGGATTACACAAAACAAATTCTTGAAGATGAAATAAACTCTACCAATGATAACCCTGTTGTGATGCCTGATGAAGACAATGTTTTTCATGGAGGTAATTTTCATGGTGATTATATTTCGCTTGAAATGGATAAGTTAAAACTCGCACTCACTAAATTATCCATGCTTGCTGAAAGACAACTGAATTTTTTACTCAATGACCGGTTGAATGAAAAATTTCCTCCCTTTCTCAATTCAGAAAAGCTGGGATTGAATTTTGGATTACAAGGTGCGCAATACACTGCCACGTCCACCACTGCTGAAAACCAGACATTGTGTAATTCAATGTATGTGCACAGTATCCCAAGCAATAAAGACAACCAGGATATTGTAAGCATGGGAACTAACAGCGCCATCATTACTAAAAAAGTTTTAGAAAATTCATTCCAGGTTATGGCAATTCACCTAATTGCTATTTGCCAGGCGATAGATTTATTAGATAAATCAGAAAAAGAAAAACTCTCTTCAAAAACCAAAGAAGTTTATTCATTGATCCGCAAGAAAGTTAATTTTATTACTGATGATATATCACACTCCGATGCAATCAATGCAGTGTATGATTTTATCAGGGAACATAAATTTTCGTTATGAACTGTGCATTAATAACAGGAGCGTCACGTGGAATTGGAAAAGCAATTGCTTTACAGATTTCAAAAGATCATAGCCTTCATATTCTCATCAATTATTCTTCTAACAGTGCAGCTGCACAGCAAACACTGGATGAAATTATTGCTGCAGGACTAATTGAGAAGTCCTTTGCATTATCTTAACTTAGCAAAAAAAATCAATGGTTCTCATTCTTAAAAAAAGAACATCACACTCCCCAAGTCAACAAGTAGATGAAATTCTACGTTTGAAAAAGGCTGCAAAACCGAAACATGCATGGAATAAGTTTTTCGGAAAAATAAAAGGGTCTATGGACCCAGTTGTTTATCAACGTAATCTAAGGAATGACTAATATACTGCTGGACACTAATATCCTGATTTATATTTTACAGGGGAAAATTTCGGTTAAGGAAATACTGGATGAGAAAAACTGGTACATCTCATTTATAAGCGAAATGGAATTGCAAATTAAACCAGGTCTTACTTCTAAAGAAATAAAGAGTATCAACTCATTACTCAATGAATGCACAATCATAGAGATGAATGCTAATATCAAGTCCAGGGCAATTTCAAATGTTTTGGAATACAAATTGAAACTTGCTGATGGTATAATATTAGCCACATCTCAAACAAATAATTTTTTTCTTTTAACTGCTGACTCAGTATTTAAGAAAATTGCCATTGAAACGAATGATGTATTGTTTATTGTTCCATAAAATAACCTGAAATTAATAATGAACTGTGCATTAATAACAGGAGCGTCACGTGGAATTGGAAAAGCAATTGCTTTACAGATTTCGAAAGATCATAGCCTTCATATTCTCATCAATTATTCTTCTAACAGGACAGCTGCACAGCAAACACTGGATGAAATTTTTGCCTCAGGAGGCACAGGTGAACTCTTACCTTTTAATGTTCAGAACAAAACAGAAGTTGATAATGCATTGAACAGCTGGAAGGAAAAAAATCCGGATAACTTTATAAGTGTGTTAGTCAATAACGCTGGCATCACAAAAGATGGAATGTTTATGTGGATGCCTGAAAAAGATTGGGATGATGTGATGAATGTAACATCAAAAGGAATGTTTAATGTAACGCAAAATATTATCCAGACGATGCTTCGTAAGCGAACCGGCTGTGTGATTAATATGGTTTCTGTTTCGGGATTGAAAGGAGTTGCAGGTCAGACAAATTATTCAGCAGCCAAAGGAGCTGCTATTGGTTTCACCAAAGCATTGGCACAGGAAGTAGCAAAGCGAAACATAACGGTGAATGCAATTGCTCCCGGTTTTATTAAAAGTGATATGACAGAAGGATTGGATGAAAAAGAATTATCCAGATTAGTTCCGATGCAGCGCTTTGGTTCGGTGGAGGAAGTGGCGCACCTTGCAAGTTTTCTTGCTTCAGGAAAATCAAAATATATTACGGGAGAAATAATTAATATTAATGGAGGGATATATAGTTAGATGCATATCAATTAACGAAAGATTTACAAATACAACCAATGATTGTCATAACAAATCCATTGTTAAATCGTTTTTTAAAAATTGCTTTATTCGTAACATTCGTATAAGATTCGTTAATTGGCAACCCTCAAATCTTAAATCAAAGTGAATAAGCGCGTAGTAATCACAGGTATCGGAATTTATTCATGCATTGGTAAAACACTGGATGAGGTAAAAGATTCTTTGTATAAAGGAAAGAGCGGAATTATTTATGATGAAGAAAGAAAAATTCTTGGTTACCGTTCGGCTTTAACAGGATTTGTTGAAACACCTGATTTAAAAAAACATTTGTCGCGCAGAGAGCGAATCGGCATGCACCAACCCGCAATGTATGCATACATGGCAACCAAGGAGGCATTGGATAATGCAAAACTTGACATTGATTTCCTCGATAAAAACGAAACAGGAATTATTTATGGCAATGACAGCACTGCAGGAGCTGTGATAGAAACAGTGGATAAAGCAAGAGCTAAAAAAGACAACACATTAATTGGCAGTGGAGATATTTTTCAGAATATGAATTGCACCGTGAACATGAATCTCTCTACTATTTTTAAATTGAAAGGAATCAATTTCACATTGGCAGCTGCGTGTGCTTCAGGCTCTCATTCTATTGGAATGGGATTTTTATTAATTAAAGAAGGTTACCAGGACAGGATCATTTGTGGTGGTTCGCAGGAAATAAATATTCATACCATGGGAAGCTTTGACGGACTAGGGGTCTTCTCAATCAGAGAATCAGAGCCTGCAAAAGCATCACGACCATTTGACCGCGATCGTGATGGACTAATTCCTTCAGGCGGAGCTGCCACACTTATTCTTGAATCTTATGAATCTGCAATAGAAAGAGGCGCTCCTATCCTTGCTGAAGTTATTGGTTATGGATTTTCTTCCAATGGCGATCATATTTCCAACCCTAATCATGATGGGCAGCTAAGGTCTTTAACCATGGCATTGAAACAGGCAGGAATAAAAACTACTGAAATTGATTACGTGAATGCACATGCAACATCCACTCCTGTGGGAGATAGTATTGAAGCAACTGTGATACATGATTTGCTGGGTAATAAAGTACCAGTAAGTTCTACCAAATCAATGACAGGACATGAATGCTGGATGGCAGGAGCGAGTGAGATAGTCTATTCAATGCTCATGATGCAAAATGATTTTATCGCACCCAATATTAATTTTGAAAACCCGGATGAGGAATCTGCGAAAATTAATATTGTTGCTCAAACCAAAGAACAAAAAATTAATTGCTTTTTATCCAACTCATTTGGCTTTGGTGGAACTAATTCATCGCTGATAATAAAAAAGGTCTGATTGAATAAAACGTTTTTGTTTGTCATACATCCCGCCTGTGTTGGTGTTTTTCCACCAATAAGTTTTCTCACTTTCTTATTCAAAGCTTAATAAACTTTGCTCTGCCCACAACAGCATTCCTGTTTTTAAAACAAACAAAATAGATAGCCGGATTAAGCCGTTCCGTATTAACTTTTTCAACATCATTATTCAGCTTTAGCAGCGTATGACCAGCTAAATCATAAATCATTATTTCATCAAATGCCCTTAAAGTTTTCGCAGTTGCATTCAGGTACAAATAATCCTGAACCACATTTTGCATAATCATCTGGTCCGGTGGTATAAAATCATTTATTGAAGTGCAAAAATTCACCATAACCGAATCGGTGGCACTGCATCCACCCGATGAAGTAGCAGTTACCCAATATAATCCCGGCATACTGGAAGTAATGCTGGATGCAGTTGACCCGTTGTTCCAGGCATAAGATTGAAATCCTGTCACTGCAGCATTCAGCGTAAAAGGTACCGGAGGACAAATGGTTAAATCAGGACCTATATTAATGTAAGATGGATTGCCCACAAAAGCAGTAATTGAATTATACACATTTGAAAAGTTAGCATAAGCACCCGCATACACAGTATCATTCTGTACATAAATTGCTGTCATCCGCGAGGCATTTCCTGTACCAAGATTGGTAGCATCCCAGCATGTTGCATAACCCGAATTGATATCCACCTGGCCTATACGATACCTGTAATTACCACCGATGTTAGCAGAATTACTTCCGATCCACAATGTATTGCCTTGTGGAAATATGGCTGAAACAACATGATTGCTGCAATAGAAGTCTTTGGAAGTAATAAATCCTGCCGGATCTATCTCCGCAATTCCATTCCTGTTTAAGCCTCCTAACTGGCTAAAATTTCCACACACATAAATTTTACCTGCAAAAGAAATCATATCTTCTAGATAGTTACCCCCATTCGTATAAAAATGAAAACTCGTATCCAAATTTCGTGTTGTTTTATCGAATCTGGCAATATTTTGAGCATTTAAGTAGGTAAAAGCTCCTGCTACATACACATAATTATTTAAAATGGTTATTGCGGTTATTGAATTGGCGTTTAATGAATCAATTCTCCATAAATCTGTAGCCAGGGTATTAATTCCAAAGCGGGCAATTCCATCACCACTAGTTGGAAAATAGGCATTATAATATACATAACCTCCCTCAGCATACAACGCTTCTTCGTAATAAGACGTATTATTGATATTCGAAGTTAATAAATTAAGTGAGGGTAAATCATACACTGCAATATGCTTTCTTTCAACACCGGAAATGGTATCGAATAAACCAGCCACTACAAGCTTATTTCCTGTCACTAAGAATCTCCTTACCTCTCCGTTTGGGTTAGGGTTCCAGCTTAGCACAGCACCGGTAATTGCATCCACTGCTGCCAGGTGGTTGCGATAAACTGCGCCAGCCGAATCAAATGCACCTCCTGCAAACACTGTATTCTGATAGCGGATAATATCAAGCACATCATTATTTACACCTGCAAAATTATTTTGCTTTATTTGTGCTTGGGCACTTGTAACTGCCAGTAATAAAATAAAGAGTAAGGAGTAGCGCATAGTTATTGGTTTTTATTATATGATTAGAATTAACAGGGATTTTGCCAGCCAGTTCAAATATAGTACCAATACAGCATCTTTGATAAACGTCACGCCCTTATCGTTTTATCGCCAACAAGTTTACTGTTTTATTTTATAAGTGATGGTTATTCTTTCTTGCAGGTGAAGGAAAGAAGCAACCCTAACTCAGCGTATTATTTACTTTGCTGTTGTATTTTTTAATAGATTTTATCTGTTGCTATCAGGTTGTTTACTGGTTTTTTGTGGTATTGAAGTAAATACTACCAGGATAGCCAAAGTGTAGGAAATACACGCTTAGTTGTGGAAGTGATAAAATTCAAGCTAAATAAATTCTTAGGAATTTAAATATTTGTCGACCCGTGCGTTTTGGAAATCATCCATCTTTCCAGTGGAGGTATTGCATGCACACAATTTATACTGAGCGTAGTGATTGCATTTTTCCCAAATAAATTTTGTATCGCCCTGCCCCAGAATAATCGCGAACGGAAATGTTTATTCCATATCGTTTTATAATGCTCTTCTAAACTATCTCTGTCCTTAATAGTGAAATTATTATTCTCTAAAATATTTGTTTCTAAAATTAAATGGCACAAAAGTTTGGAAGCGTGAATCGCCATTGACATTCCATTACCGCAAAGCGGAGTTATTAAACCAGCAGCATCACCGCACATTAAAATATGATTTTCAATTAATTGTTTTGGAGCAAAAGAAATTTCGTTAATCACTTCTGGTTGATTGAAAATAAATTCCGCATTTATAAAAATATTTTTGATTACAGGATTTTTAAATAAAATATTTTCTTCCAGTTCTTTGATGGATTCAAAATTTATTTCAGGATTTCTCTTGTATAAATAACAGACGTTGTATTTATCATCTTCAATCTTTGCAATACCGCAATAACCATTTTCAAAATTGTCAAGCCCGATTTCATTTTTAGGATAATCAGTTTTGAGATGGTACTTAACGCCCATGTAACCTGTGCGCGACCGGATAAATTCACGATTAAGTTTTTTATCGAGTAAATCACGTTTGCCATAACTGCCGATTACAAACTTTGCACTAAAAGTTTTTTCTGAATTTGTTTTCACTGAAAAAATATTTTCAGCAAATGAAATATCTATCACTTTAGTGGTTGTTAAAACATCAGCGCCATTTTTTATTGCTGATTGAAACAACGCATTATCCATTTGATAACGGCTTAATCCAAATCCTCCTGGATCAAGATCAGTATAAATATTTTTTCCTGCAGGAGTGGAAATACGAAGCTTGTTAATTCGCGCAGCATTATAGCTGAAAGGATCAAATCCTATGGATTGCAAAAATGCAAGGACTTCATTGCTTACATATTCACCGCAGACCTTATGATATGGATAAGTTTTCTTTTCAATCAGCAAAACATTTTTATTTTTTTTTGATAATAAAATTGCTGTGGTAAGCCCTGCCAGGCCTCCGCCAACGATAATTATATCATAATCAGTTTTGCTCACAATGGTTTTTTAATGATAATCTGCCATCTCCATGCCCACATCCATCGTAATTTATAATTTTTAATGCCAGTTTTTGATAAAACATCTTCCCATTCTTTTCTTGTCAGCGATCTTGCAACAGAAAGCGGACCATCATATTTAACGAGATAGGTTTTTGAAAAAAGAGAAGTAATAAGTTTTATAGAATAATAAGCAAACCAATGGCGGTGAAGATCGTTGATGATTATAACCCCTGATGCCAGTTTATACATGCGATTCACTAATTCAATTAATTCATCATTATTAAAATGATGGCAGAAAAGTGAATTCATTGTAATGTCAGCTTTCTCATTTAAAAGCTTATCATCAAAAACATTCATGGTAATAAATTTAATATTGGAAAAATTTTGTGATTTATTTTTTGCATACTCGATCATAACCGGGTTCCAATCCACACCAATCAAATTTACTTTACGTTTATTTTTCTCTGACCATTTTGCAATTGCACGCAGCATATCTCCTCCGCCAATTCCTAAATCCATAATTGTTACAGGTTCATCTTTCCATTCAAGCTGATGGAGTGCATCAAGTATAACACGATAACCCCCTAATAATTTATTCACTGTTTCCAGCTCACGTAATGCCTTTCGCGTTTCCTCTGGAGGCACACCCGGCTGATCCATCTTTTCAGGAAGTAATGTTCTTACAGAAAAATCGGGCATGAGTTTGAAAAACTTATTGATGCAAAATAAGGTTAAGAAATTTCTGCAATCATTGCTTCCATTGTTAACCCCGGACCAAATGCACAGCCCAGTATTTTCTTGCCAACATCATTTTGAGATAGTGATTTTAAATATTTATTTAACACGAAAAAAATTGTTACTGATGACATATTACCGTACTCACGCAGTACATCGTAGGAAATTTCATTTTGCTCTTTAGTTATATTCAATGCTGTTTCACATGCTTCAAGAATTTTCATTCCTCCCGGATGTAAAGCGTAGTAATCAATTTTATCTTTTGTGATATTTGATTTCTGAAAAAGTTTTTCCATTAATAAATAAATACTTTTTTTTATGAGTGCGGGAACATACACACTTAAACGAAGATCGAAACCAAAATCACCAATACGCCACACCATTTCATCTTTACCTGAAGGTTCAAACTCAGCATAAAAATTTTCAAGTGTCAGGTGTAACTCATCATTATTATTTTTTTCAAATGGTTTAGCAGTTACAACACATGCTGAAGCACCATCAGCAAAAAGTGCATTGGCAATTACCTGATCTTGTTTTTCATTTTTCTGGTAATGCAAAGTACATAACTCAACTCCGATGAGTAAAACAATTGACGATAGCTCAGACCGCACAATGTGATTAGCAACTTTTAATGCATTAATACCTGCGTAGCAGCCCATAAAATTGATGCACGTACGCTCAACGTTTCTGTTCAGGTTTAATTTTTCCACTAACTGAATATCTAATCCGGGAGCTGACATTCCAGTACAACTGAAAGTGATTAAATGGGTAACTTCTGAAAGCGATACAGAATTATTTTTAAAACAATCCTTCACTGCTTCCTCGCACAGACCTGTTGCGTAGATTTCAAATAACTCCATCCTTTTGGATACAGATAACGCGGGTTGATGGTTTGCAGGATGAAACAAAATGTTATCAGCGTGGTCTTCTCTGCCAAATTCCTCAAGTACACTATGTCTGGATTCTATTCCGCTGCGGCTGTAAATTTTACGAAGGTGAATTTTTCCCTCACGGCTCAAACCATTCGCATTTTCTAAAATGCGGTGATATAATTCCTGCGAAATTTTATGTGGCGGCACTGCGGTACCTATTGACCGGATAACTGCTGTTTTAGATGAATGGGGCATAATGATTTACTTTCATTCTTTAACAAATAACACACCAATTCAATGAGTGACTTTCTTCTACAATATTCAACTTGCATTTTACTTTAGTTTTGTAAACATACTCAAAACAGCTAAGTAAATCCATCAATGATTAAAACCGGTTTTTTCTTTAATCGCGACACATTCTTACACATGCGCTTGCCGTTTTCTTTTTTTCTTTTACCAATATTTATTTTTGCTGTGAGTCAATCTCATCTGGTTAATTTATTTAATACAACAATTGTTTTTATTTCGCTTCATCTTTTTATTTATCCCGGAAGTAATCTTTATAACAGTTATATGGATAACGATAAAGGAAGCATTGGTGCTTTAAAAAATCCACCACCTGCCACAAGTAAGCTTTTTATAGCAAGCATTTATTTTGATAGCATTGGTTTATTACTCTGCCTGTTAATCAACTGGCAAATGTTTTTGCTAATGCTGGTTTATATTGCGGTTTCAAAAGCATATAGCTGGCATGGAATACGATTAAAAAAATATGCTGTCACGGGTTGGTTAGCCGTAATTTTATTTCAGGGCGGATATACTTTTCTATTGGTAAACATGGCAACAGAAAATGTATTTAATCTTTTGTGGTTTAGTGATAAAAATGCAGAATGCATGTTGCTTGCTTCATTGTTGATTGGAGGATTTTATCCGCTTTCGCAAATTTATCAGCATGAAGAAGACAGTGAACGCGGAGATTATACAATCAGCTATAAGCTTGGAATTATGGGAACATTTGCTTTTTCAGCAATATTATTTTTGATCGCTTGCGTGACAGCATGGCATTATTTTAATTCCTTCTATAGTCTTAAACATTTTGCAATTTTCTTCACTTGCCTTATTCCGGTTATATTTTATTTTGCCTTCTGGTTTTTTAAATGTATTCGAAATAAATCTTTTGCTGATTATAATCATGCAATGCGTATTACACTTCTTTCATCAAGCTGTATGATTATTTGTTACGGAATATTATTTTGGATTAATCATTAAGACTTTCGTTGGCCAGATTGCGTGCAATCATTATAGTAATCTTAAAAACGAATCCTGAAATTTTCTTTACTGAAATCAGGATTAATAAAAACAATTCCCATCATAAACAAATCAATTGTAATGCTCACTTTTGGATGTTGTTGAATATTTTTCCATGCATCACACATTTCATACGACCAGTTGATATCATCAATAATAAAAATTGTTTTTATGTGAGATTGTTTCAGGCAGCGTTCAAAATAATTTAATGTTGGTTCTTTTCGATGGTTGCCATCAATAAAGACATAATCAATTTTGGGATAAGCATTAAAAACTTTTTCTAATGCAATTTCAAATTCATCATTAATCAACAAGATATTTTCAATAGCTAAATCTTTAAAAGTCTGCTCTGCAAGTGTTGCAGTATTTTCGCATCCTTCAATGGTGATTAGCTTGCCTTCCTTGTTTCCTGTAGCCTGGTAAGCTGAACTGATTCCTGCAGATGTTCCTAATTCAACCATCACATTTGGTTTAACATGATTTACTAAACGAAATAATAATCTTGCATATTTTTTCGGTTTGGAAGAATTCTTTGTAATGTAACTTATTGTTTGCTCTTTATAAATGGTTCCGCCAAATCCCGCTCCGAAATCCTGGATTTTAATAATTGTTTTATCATTCAATAATTTTTTTCTGCGTTTTTCAATCGGTTTAAATATTTGTAGCTTTTCATCATTGTTAAATACTTTGGTAACCAGATCAAAAACAAATGGTGAATGAATATCATGCTTCGTTAGAGCAGTGAAATAATAACGGAGGTATTTTAAAATAAACTGAACCTTACTACTCATTATTTCTTTATCCTGAATATCAGTGAAAACAAAATACTGGCTGCAAGCAATGTTATCACCACAGTAAGTGTTGTTTGAGTTGAAATTTGATAATAGTGCGAAGTGAGCATTTTCACTCCTACAAAAACAAGAATAATTGCGATTCCGTATTTGAGAAAACGAAAAACATGAACAAGGCCGCTGAGCGCAAAATACATTGATCGTAATCCAAGCACCGCAAAAATATTAGAAGTATATACAATAAACATATCGTTACTTACTGCAAGTACAGCAGGTATTGAATCAACCGCAAAAACAATATCAGTGAAATTAATTACCATCAAAACAAGGAACAAAGGAGTTGCAAACAGCTTGCCTCTTTCTCTTACAAAAAAATTGTTGCCATGATAATGATCAGATACAGGAAATAATTTTTTTGTAAAACGAACTATAGTATTCTTTGATAAATCTGCTTCTTCCTCTCTCCGCATTATCATTCGCAACGCAGTGATGATTAGTATCACACCAAAAACATACATCAGCCATTCAAACTCATGAAATAAAGTAACTCCAGCCAGTATAAATGCTCCTCTCAAAATAAGTGCAACAATAATTCCCCAAAATAAAACCCGATGTTGATGCCTCTCTGGCACTTTGAAATAATTGAAGATGACAATGAATACAAAAAGATTGTCAACACTCAAACTCCATTCAATCACATAACCTGTTGTAAACTGAAATGCAAGCTGGTGGCCTTTTAGAAAATAAACTATAACATTAAAAGCTAATGCAAGTAATATCCAGAATCCCACCCATAACAATGATTGCTTTAGAGAATCTACTTTTTCTTTTTTATGAAAAACACCCAGATCCAGCACCAGCATCAGCAGGATAAATACGTTAAACAAAACCCAGAACCAGATATTATTCATATTTAAAATTGTATCAAAATTTTATCTGCGGTGAAATTAATTGAAACGATGATTAAATACTGATGTAAGTTGAAAGCGGATTACTTTTATTGTGCTTACTTTTATTGAAACAAACTATTGATGAATTATCTCGCACATCTTTATCTCTCAGGCGATGATCCGATGATAATGATTGGAAATTTTATTGCTGATCATGTAAAAGGAAAACAGTTTGATTTATATAGTGCGGAAATTAAAAATGGAATTTTATTGCACAGAAGAATTGATGAGTTCACTGATCAGCACCCTATTGTGGAACAAAGTAAGTTACTGCTGCGATCCTATTTTCATAAATATGCTCCGGTTATTGTAGATGTTTTTTATGATCATTTTTTAGCACGCGATTGGAAGGAATATCATAATCAGTCTTTGGAGAACTATTCAAATCATGTTTATGATCTGATGGAAAACCATATTGAATTATTGCCTGAAAGAGCACGATATATGCTTACTTACATGAAAAAATATAATTGGTTACACGGATATGCAACTGTAAATGGAATGGAAAATGCTTTGACAGGTTTATCGCGAAGAACAAAATTTCCTTCAAAAATGGAAGAAGCCCCTGAATTTTTAGTGCAACATTATCAATTGTTTGAAAAACATTTTAAATTATTTTTTGAAGAATTACAATCTGAAGTGGTGCAGGTAAAATCATTCCTAAGTATTGAATAAAAAAAGAGGAACAAAATTTTATTCCTCTTTTGAATCGTTATTATGCTTTCTTCAATTATTGCTTTACAATTCGAAATACATTTTCCGTGGCTTCACCATTAATTTTAATAATGTAAAAACCGCTGTTCATTCCTGTTAAGTCAAGCTCGAATTGATAAGGTGCATTTTGCATAATTTGAACATTATATAATTTACCTAACACATCATATATTTTAATTTCACCGGCTGATATTAATTCACCACCTGTTGAAATGAATACTTTATCATTAACCGGATTAGGATAAACTTCAAATAATTTGTGTTCTTTCACTTCAGCTCGTGTGCGGCAATTTAGATTAACAGATACATTAACAGATCTTACCGGAGAAGAACCACATTGGTTATTGGCTTTTACAGTGATGGTAACATTTGCTGAAGTAGCAGTAGTGAATTTTGCGGTAACGGAAGTGCCGTTTGTCAAACCGGTAAATGTTGCTCCTCCTGAAATTGTCCATGTATAAGAAGTGGCTCCTGTTACCGCAGCAATAGAATATTGAACTGCAGATTGTGATTTACATACTGATGTAGCTCCGTTGATTATTCCGGGTTGTTCTGTTGAAGCTATTACGGTATAACAACTGAAAGCGCTTGAACCACATGCATTGTTTGCCTGCACACAAACATTTCCTGATGTTCTGAAATTATTACCGTAATTAATATTGATTGATGTCCCCTGGTTACTTGTAATATTTGCTCCTGAAGGTACAGTCCATGTATAAGAGGTTGCACCCGGTACAGGGGATATCGAATAATGCTTTGAATTAGCATTGCACAAATTGGTAGTGGGACCCGTTATTGGTCCGGGAGTTGCAATCGTTGTACTGGAAACAGATGCTGATACGGATGTTGAACAACCATGCGCGTCAGTAATTCTTACTGAATAATTTCCTGCTGAGAGATTTGTTGCTGTTGCTGTTGTTTGGTTTCCGGGTGTCCACAAATATAAATAACCAGGAGTTCCTCCATTGGGAACAACCTTTGCACTACCTGTAAACCCACCACAAGTTGTCGATGTAGTACTGGTGGTACCTGTAACAGCAGTCGGAACAATTATAACCGCAGAAGCGGTGGCGCTGCATCCGTTGTGATCAGTTACAAAATAATTATATGTGCCTCCACCCATGTCAGAAGTATTATCTCCGGAAATATTGTAAGGAGAAATACCGCCATTTGCTACTAAGGAAATACTTCCATGTTGTCCAAAACATTGTGGTTGTGTTGGTGTAGCTGTTAAACTTAAAAGCACCGGAGCTGCATTTATAACAGCACTTGCGCTTGCAGTGCAACCATTTGCATCAGTTACTAAATAATTATAAGTGCCCGGTGAGAGATTTGAAATAGAATCTCCTGTAATTGTTAAACCGCCTGTTCCTCCATTGGGAATTAAATCAACACTTCCTTTTTCACCAAAGCACAATGGTTGAGTTGCTGTTGCAGATAAAGTAAGTAATTGGGGTTGTATGAATGTACCGTTAGCATATACAACCGTGTAATCAGGGTTTGAATCAAGCACAATTCCATCTGGTACAATTTGATAACTTCCTGCAGGAGGAATTCCATTTATTACCTGGTTTTGATTTTTTACAGTATAAGTTGGTCCTGATAAAACTATCAGTGAATCACTATCCTGATACTGATAACCTGTAATAGTTGAAGTAAATGCAGGAAGACTATTACACAAAGGATTTTGATCATCTGCTTTTATTGTTAATACCGCAGGTAAAATAGTGAGCTTTCCTAATCCATAAGTAATGTCAAAATTATTTGATGTTAACGCATTAGGTACTATATCCCATTCACCCGCAGTGATGCCTGTTATCATAACCACAGATTTTAATTCGGTAATTGTATCACTGCCATTTACATCATCTTCATCAATAACAACAATTACATTATCGGTGGTACTGTCAACAGAGTTGCTATTAACAACAGTGGAACCGTTAATCAGATTTTTTGCATTAACAGAAGCAGTACCATTGATTAAATTTTTTGCATTGATTAATGATTTAGCATTCACAAGATTTCTTGCGCTCACCAAGGTGCCGCTATCAGGAGAAACCTGGTAATTAAATATGCAGGCAGGAGAAACTTCAATGATCTTAGTAGTATCGTAAGTGATACCATTAATCAAATTTTTTGCATTGATGAGATTCTTTGCATTAATCAGATTTTTTGCACTTGCTATAAAACCAAGATTAAGAATGTCAGCATCAGTCAGGCTTCTTCCATTGATTAAATTTTTTGCATCCACCAATACAAGAGCATCTGCTTTATTTGATTCGTGTGCTGATTCAATAGAATTTAAAAATGTAGCTTCTTCACCCGCATTAATATTTGTGTGATCATATACATAACTAAAGCCAAGACCATCAATCTTATCTCCATAAGTTAATGTGGTATCTTTTGGAGTAATTGTCAAAGGCATTTTTTCAATTGTCAGTAATCCCGGTAAATTATTTGCAGTGGTATTGAATGTATAATCGTAGAGTTCTGTTAAACCAATATCTAACGGGCCTGTGAAGGGATTAATAAAATAAATTCCTGTATTACTCATGCTGTTCGTTCCTGCAGGTAGCCCGAACTGTAAATTATCCAGTCCTAAATCTGCTAATGTGAGTCCGAAAGCTGAAGGTGGTGATCCATCAACAGTAACAGTAGCTGTGAATTCGGGTAGCTTCTCACCATATTTTTTTGTTTTGTTGTCGGCTGTAATAACAACATCTTTTTTATCCGGACCGAAAAAATATAAAGCGTTTGATAAACCTCCGTCATTTCCATTGGGAGTAATTGGTGGAGAATAAATCTGGATGGGAGGATTACCAAAGAATGCTGGTATAGTTGCCGAAAGATGATGTGCATCAATGTAATTGGTTGGCAAAACAGTGTCTCTGTAAACAATTTGCGATTGCGCAGTTAAAAAATTTCCTGTTACTGTATCAGTAAATACAGTTTGTCCGGGAGTTATTCCATTAGGAATTAATAACTGCGTCAACACTGGAGTAGGAGCAGCCAATGTGCGCAATGCTGCATCAGCATCTACCAATCCTGTACCAGATAAACTATCATAACCTGCTCCATACATCTCCACTGCAGTGGTTTGTAAAATGGAACGCACCTGGGCAGAAGAAAGCCCTTGATTATAGAATTTGTTTTTTCCATTAATCAATAATGCAGCAACACCTGCAGCGTGTGGAGCTGCTGCTGAAGTGCCAAAGAAATTCGGGAATTGATCATTATCAATATTTACTCCGCCCATATAAACGGTAGTATTAACTCCGTTTGGTGCTGACAGATCGGGTTTTAATCTATTAGTAACTCCGTTAATTAATGTTCCACCTCTTGACGAAAATGATGCAACTGTAGGAGATAAAACACCGAATGGTGGAGTATTGGAATACAATACAGCTCCAGTGGTTATAGCACCAGCCGCATTTGCCTGTCCCACCACAGTGGAAGTTCCCTGGTTAAATTCATTAATAACAGGATCACCACGGAATGCAATATATTTAAATGTTGCAGATCCAGATCCTGCTGCTCTTACAATCAATAAATTAGTTGTCGTGTTTTGAGTAACTGTAAAAGATAAAACTTCTATCGGGTCACCGCCAATATTATTCCTGTTAAATACAAATAATGTTTTTCCATTATCATAAGTGAGATAAATATCAAAATCATTTACGGTTCCTGACATGGTTTGTCCAATTGAATAAATGGAATCAAGCCATTGGAATACTATAGTATAAACACCTGGTGTTAATGAAATATTCTGAAAAATATCTCCACCTCCAAAATCATGTGCAAATCCTGTTATACCAAATGGTGCAGGTGAGGGATTGAAAGTGCCGGTATAAGATTTGTTGCCAAAATTTCCTGCTGCTGTAAAGTAAGAAACTCCCTGTGCTGTAACTTCATCCACTGCTTTTGCTATCACTCCGTCCTGGAAAAATGGTTCCGTTATATAAGTAATATCATCGGTAATTACATTGCAGTTGGCTTGTTTAAGTTGCCTTATACCTTGTGCAAAATCTCCTGCACTGATAAATCCTGTACGGAACGCCAGGTTTGCTTTTGGCGCCACATCATGAACAATCTGAAGCATCGCACGTCCCTCATCCGAACGAATGCCGTATGGATAATCCTGCAATACTTCAACGGGATTGGGATTGATAGCATTACCTGTTCCCGGAAGATCATCATTCACTATATCGGTTGCAGCAGGATTGCCTGTGATGGTGTTAAAACTGTTTGACAAAACACCAACCTTAACTCCTTCGCCATTTACATTAAAACCACTTCTCGCTATATCAGCTTTCATTGATACATCACCTGCAGAATTTGCAACACCTGAAGATGCAATAGGAGGAAATACAGGTCGTACATAATTTATATATGTTGGCAAACTATCCAGTCGTAATAAATTTGCAATGGGAAATTTTCCTGTGATGATTAAATTTCCTGTTCCGTTGTTAATGATATCTGTTAAACCATAACCGGAAGATTGCAATAAAGTTAAGAGCTGTTGATAATAACCTGCATTATAAATTACTTCTATCCAAACACTGTCATTGGCAATACGGAAAATATTTTCAATCGTGTCAACCACTGTACCGAAGTTGTAAAAAAGTGAATGCAATTCAGAACCGATTTTATCATTTGATTTTCCATCTGGAAGCGGAGGGTAATAAGGAAATATGCAGGGAATACGATTTACAATCGCTGTGTCAGTCCGGCTGCAACCTGTTGATGGATTGGTGACAGTTAAGATAAATTTCCCTTCACCATTAATAGTTGGTGTTGCTGTGTTTGATCCGTTAACAAATGTGCCGCCATTATTGCTTGTCCAGTTAAACTGAGCATTGATCAAATTTGAAGTTCCGCTGAGTTGAACCTGCGGAAAAGAACATGTTAATACTGTATCTATACCCGCATTCGCGCTTGGTTTTGCATTTACTGTAACATTCACCTGGTCAGAACTTGAACAACCATTTGAAGAAACCGTTACAGTGTAAATAGCCGTTCCTGGCGATGTTAATGTTACAGTGGGATTGGAAACTGAAGTGCTGCTTAATCCTGTTGCAGGAGTCCAACTGTAAGAATAACCTGCTATTAAAGAAGTTCCTAAAACAGCATTTCCTCCTGTACAAAAAGAAACATCAGCTCCTGCATTGGCAACAGGAGGGGTACAGCTTGAAAAAGGTGCATAAATGATGGTTGCTCCACTTTGAATATTTACCTGAGTACCACTCCACAATGCCCCTATAACATCGCAGTTACCTGTGCCGGATCCAATATTAATTGCAGCATAAGGCGCCCAAACTGTACCGAGCCATCTTGAATGACTCGATGACGATCCGTTTGCAATTGTGAAGGCATAGGTCCCATTGGACGATCCATTACCATGTGTCTCGAGATAAATTCGTGATGCACTTCCACCGTTAATGGTGCTCACGCTGATTTTGTTCAGATTCACATTGTTGTGAACATAAATTTTAAAAGTACCCGTTGAACTGTTTTGGAAGTTGAAGACAAGATTGTTAGAACCTATATTATCTATTTTATCAAAAGTGTAAATCCCTGTTCCGTTAAAAGTAAGTGTCCTGCCACCGGAAAGTTTTACATCATCATAAGCTCCCGGTGTGATGGATTGAGTACCTGTAATATCCGGCAAACTTGGGAAAGGAGGGAATGAATTTATTATTGGTAATGCAGGAAATGTGGGAAGAGCAGGAGTCCCTGTTACGTTTCCTCCTGAAGGGGCAGGACCACTATAGGTTGTTCCGGCAGGATGAGTTACTTTTCCGGAAACAGTTCCTCCGGCAACCACTATATTTCCTTTAACATCAATATTGCCATTGAGGTTTGCACTGGAACCTATTGATAAAATGGTTCCGCTCACTACGGGAGAATTAGCTGCAGTAATTTTACCTGTTACAGCGTTACTATTAGCAAGCACTATGGTGCCTAAACTGTAAATGTTCCCTGTAACATTTGCACTCCCTGTTGATTTCACCAGTTTCCTGCTTCCTATCGAACCACCCTGGATAACAGTAGATGATCCAAGCTGCACTCCGTAACCCGGTGATAGCGGTGTAGTAGTTCCGGCACCACCAGCCCCTGAATAAAGAACAAAATCAGCATTCTGAAGTTGTTGTGCGCTTCCATAACCTGAAAGGAGGGTAAAAGCAAAAACTAATACTCTGTTTAAAAAATTTAAAATTGGTTTGTTGAAGTTTTTCATGATATTTGAATTAAAAGGTGTTTAATATTTCAATAAAGAAAGGCCTGATTTTTCCGCTAAATAAATAACTTGTTTAGAGAGTGCAAGTTAATAATTGTTAACAATTGTGCCAATAGTTTTTTGCGAAAAAAACCTCCGAGATTAAAAAAAAATTAAGGAACCTCTTAGCATATTACTGATATGCCGGGCAATGACTTTTCTTTTTCTTTTTTCCGGTAGATGGAGCAGAGGTATTTGCATTAACAGGCGTAAATAAAATACTCACACCTATATGCACATAATTATCTTTTGATCCATGATCACCACGTTTCATTCCCTGCCCAGGAAAATCTCCTTCTTTCTGCCTGTTAGAAAGTAAAACTGCTAGTATTCCATTTGGTGTTGATACCAATGCTGTGGAATCAGGATAAACATTGCTTACATCATCTATGTAATCAGTCATTGTAAAATGATTGGCTGCTTCCACGCGAATTGCAAATGCACGGCTTAATCTGATCTCTACTCCAAAACCTGCAGGAAAAGAAAGCGCATATAACTCATACGGCTTAGGATAATTTCCACCATCATTACTGATGTATTGTCCTTCAGTACCAATCTCTCGCAAAGCAATTGTTTCTCCATTCAATATTGTTTTTGGATTAAAATGAAAACCACCCACACCTGCAAAAAGATAAGGAATGATGTGTCGTTTATGTCCGCGGCTTTCGCCCAATGGCTTGAAGCCAATCATTAATGCTGCTTCATCTAATGTGGAGTTGAAATTCAAATTACGGTTACGCAAAGCCCATGCAATTGCATACTGATCATCACCAACTAAATTTCCATGCATATAATTTAACCACGCATCAAAATGCGGACTAATGCGATACAACAAACCAATGTTACCATAACTTCTTAATAAATTCGGATCAGTCATCACACGATCGTTCATTTCTCCTTTGTAATAATCAACACCACAACCAATCATTACACCGATGCGTGATTGACAAAAGGTTTTTTGAGAAATAAATAATAATAATAATAAATAATAATTGATAAATCTTTTAGTCATGTAGCTTCATCTGTGTCGTCACCCTGAACTTATTTCAGTGTCTCTACAATTAAAGAGATGCTAAAACCAGTTCAGCATGAAATATTTTTAAACTAAAATTTTCCCTGTCATTTCTTTTGGCACCGCAATCTCCATCAATGTTAAAATGGTAGGAGCAAGGTCAGCTAATCTGCCATTGTTGATTTTTTTGTAACGATCATCAATTAAAATACAGGGAACCGGATTGGTGGTGTGTGCTGTGTGTGGAGTTCCATCCGGATTAATCATTAAATCTGCATTGCCATGATCAGCTATGATAATAAACGAGTAGCCATTTGCACGACCTGCTTCCACCACTTCACTCAAACACTGGTCAACCGTTTCAACAGCTTTTACTGCAGCAGAAAAAACTCCGGTGTGTCCTACCATATCTGCATTTGCAAAATTCAAACAGACAAAATCAACTTTTGCTTTTTTTAATTCTTTTACAATGGCATCTTTTACTTCAAAGGCACTCATCTCCGGTTTTAAATCATAGGTTGCAACTTTGGGAGAAGGAATCATTACCCGATGCTCACCGTCAAAGGGCTTTTCGCGTCCTCCGGAAAAGAAGAAGGTGACATGTGGATATTTCTCTGTTTCCGCAATACGGATTTGTGTTTTTTTATCTTGGGATAAAACTTCTCCCAACGTCATGTTTAAATTATCTTTTTCAAAAACAACATCTACATTTTTAAAAGTTGCATCATATCTCGACATGGTAACATAATGCAGCTTCAACATCTTCATCTGGTATTCCGTTAAATCATGCTGCGTTAAAACTTCTGTTATTTCCCGGCAACGGTCTGTTCTGAAGTTGAAACAGATTACAGCATCTCCGTTATTAATGGTGGTTAATGGGTGATTGTTTTCATCAGAAACCACAATAGGTTTTATAAATTCATCAGTTATATCAGCACGATAAGAATCTTCGACAGCCTGTTTCCAGTTCGTTGTTAAAATTCCTGTTCCGTTTACCAATGCATCATAAGCAATTTTTATACGTTCCCATCTCTTATCGCGATCCATTGCATAGTATCTGCCGGTGACTGTTGCAATCTTACCTGTTGTCTGTTCAAGATGTTGTTGTAATTCACTCAGAAATTCTATTCCGGTTTTTGGATCGGTATCACGTCCATCAGTAAATGCATGAATAAAAACATTCTTTAAGCCCTGTTCATGCGCCATTGTGCAAAGATGTTTCAGATGAATAATATGAGAATGAACCCCGCCATCTGAAACCAATCCCATCAGATGAAGGTTCCTGTTATTTCCTTTTGCATAACGAAATGTTTCTTGCAACACAGGATTTTTATCAATGGTGTGTTCACGTATTGCTATATGAATGCGTGTTAATTCCTGGAACACAACTCTGCCTGCACCAATGTTCAGATGACCTACTTCAGAATTTCCCATTTGTCCATGAGGCAAACCCACATCTTCCCCTGAAGTGATTAATGTAGAATTAGGATATGCTTTGAGTAAACCATCCATAAAGGGAGTGTTTGCACTGGTGATTGCATTGCTTTTTGTATCAGGTGCAATGCCCCATCCGTCTAAAATAATTAATGCAACTTTTTTTGACATTTTGTTTATTTTTTTGTCATGCTGAGGTACGAAGCATCTCGCAACACATTAGAGAGATGCTTCGTACCTCAGCATGACAAATTTTCGAAGACAAAAATAATCTTATACAACCGGAAAACGGATTTCAAATACAGTTCCTGATGGATGATTATCGCGCACCTCAATTTTTCCTTTGTGCATATTTACAATGTGCTTTGCTATATAAAGTCCCAGACCGGTACCTTTTGTTCTCCGTGTTTCTTCATTGCCAACACGATAAAATTTATCAAAGATTTTATTTTTTTCTTCATCAGGAATTCCAATACCGTGATCACGTACAATCAATATTGCATATTGGTTATTACGCGTAAGCATTACTTCAATTAATCCTTCTGCTCCCGAATATTTTTCTGCATTCTCCAATATATTAATGAGCATTGAGCTAAGCGATAATGAATCGCCTTTAATATGAATACCAGGTGTTATCTGGTGAATGATATTATGATTTCGTTCCATACGTTCAATATGGTCAGAGACAGTTTTATGAATGAAATCCGAAAAATGTATGTCTTCCAGTATCAGTTTTTCGTTATGACTATCAATGCGGGTTGCAAGCAAAACATTTTCAACAAGTGTGTTAATCCGATCTGTTTCAATAATTGCCTTGCTCAATACTTCTTTTTGTTTGGTTTCTTCTAAATGATGTTTTTGCAATGTTTGCAGGTTAAGTTTTACTGCAGCCAGTGGAGATTTGAACTCATGCGTTACAGATAACAGAAAGTTTTTTTGCTGGCGCGATAATTCTACTTCGCGTTTAAAAGCGAGATTGGTTCTGTAAATTCCAAATAACAACAGGCTTAAAAAAACACCACCTTCTCCCAGCACCATGCTCCAGCGCTGATGTAATTTCTTATCATATAATTTCTTCGCATTTGAAAGCTCCACTGGGTTTGAATGTTTTGCTTCCAGCAATTCTATTTTATAAGTATATACTTCATCATTTAAGTCAATTAATAAATAAGCCCACCAGCTGAATTGAAGCAGCACATAAAATACAAGGATGTAAAATAAAACAAGCGGACGCATCATAATTTTGAATTAATTATATGGTAAAGATTGTTGTTCTGACATTTATTCTGTTATCAATGCACTTTCAATTTCTCTATCATCTTATTTGAAAACGTATCAGAATAAGGTCCGTAAGCATTAACCAAAACACCTTTTATATTTTGATCAAGAGAAGAAACAGCATAAACAATGGTTTCGTCAGCCGGATCACTTTCGCCCTCGAAACGATGTACTTCGTCAATGTTAAATTCCTCCGGACTTAAAGTAAAATTTTTATTGTGACAAACAACACATTCATCACCCGCTACCAGGGTATCTGTATATCCTCTTTTAATTAAATCATTTACAGCTTCGGTTACTGTGTCGTAATTTTTCATGATGATGATTGATTGAAATAATTATTGAATTCGTGAATAAATATATTTCTCAAAGGTATTTATCATCCCTCATATTAACGCATGCCCGTGGAAAGTTTACATCTTCAATGGATTACTTTTACAAAAAACAAATTGTCATGGAAAAAATTAAGCTGGAAGATATTGATACACGCGCCCCGAAAAAACTTAATAAGGATCAGGTAAAAAAGGAAACGCAAAAATTAAAATTCAAATTAGAAGAGTTGCAAAATCTCTTGTATGCTGAAGGCAAACACGCGCTGCTGATAGTTATGCAGGGAATGGATGCTTCAGGAAAAGATGGAGCTGTAAAAAATGTTTTTGATTCAGTAAATCCGATGGGTTGTCGTGTAATTTCTTTTAAGCAACCTTCCACATTGGAGTCTAAGCACGATTTTCTCTGGCGCATTCACAAAGAAGTTCCTGAAAAAGGAATGATATATGTTTTTAACCGCTCGCATTATGAGGATGTAATTGTTCAGCGTGTGCATAAATGGGTAAACGAAAAAACGATAAAGCAAAGGTTTGATCATATCAATAATTTTGAAAAGCTTTTAATTGAAAATGATACGGCTGTACTTAAATTTTATCTGCATGTTTCAAAAGATGAACAGTTGCAACGGTTAGAGGAAAGACTAAGTGACCCCACCAAAATGTGGAAGTATAATGAGAATGATATTAAGGAACGGGAATACTGGAAAGATTACATGTATGCCTATGAAGATGCTTTTGAAAACTGTTCAGCCCATTGCGAATGGAATATTATTCCTGCTGATCAGAACTGGTATAAGGAACACCTGATTGCAATGAAAGTGGTGGAAACACTGGAGAGTTTTAAAATGAAATTCCCCGGATTGAAAGCAAAATGAAAAAGGCTGCATAAACCGCAGCCTTTCCATTTTCGGATTAATATTTTTTATTTCACAATCATCAGCTTACCACTTACAAGTGAATTGTTTTCATCCGTTATACGATAAAAATAAATTCCGGGAGCATATTCTGTATTATTCAATTCAAAATCACCGTTGGTTAACCTGTTTTTTTCAATAACTAATTTTCCCGTGTTGTCATACAATTTAAAGTTCATAGCAGAAGTAGCGTTTTCAATATGTATAGTTGCTTTATCAGCAGCCGGGTTCGGATAAACTGTTACAGATAAATTATCCGTATTTCCTTCTGCAAGTTTTTCTGCATTCAATGATTGTAAAGGAGCCATAGCAAAACTCGCATTTAAGGTTTTGCATATAGTATTAGAGCAATGATGAATAGTGTCAAACATTGTGACGCAAACCTGATAAGTTCCTGCAGCCATATAATGATGAAAAGGGTTTGTTAGATAAGAAGTAGTTGCATCTCCAAAATGCCACATATATCCTGTTGCATTAGGTGATGATAAATTAGTAAAGCCATAAGTAAATGGTGATGATAGATGATGATAACTGAAATTAGCATTACAGCCGGGAGGATTATTATTCGCGATATGAATGCTGTCGCAATGGGTAGTGGTACAAAATACATTGCCTGTTGTTGATGACATTACTGTAACTGTTAAACATACCTGGTAATGGCCCGGTGCATATAAGTGAGTAGGATTAGGATTTGTGGATGTACCTCCATCACCAAAGGTCCATGCATAAATAGTTCCTGCAGGATTGGTTGTACTTGTAAAATGTTCGCCAGCAGAAGTTGACTGGTGAGTAAAATGAGCGTTGCAGTTAACCGCAACGGGTCCTACATGTACGCTGTCGCAAAATGTTGAAGTACACAGTACCGCTCCGTTTAATGAAACCAATGTAACAGATAAACAAGCCAGATAATTTCCTGGTGCATACAGATGATGAGGATTGGGATTTATAGATGAACCGCCATCTCCAAACGTCCATGAGTAAGTAGTGCCTGCAGGGTTTACAGCATTTGTAAACTGTACTCCGTTGATGCTGTTAATATGCGTGAAATGAGCATTGCAATTTACTGTAGTTGGCCCCACATGAATACTGTCACAAAAAGTGGCTGTGCAAAGAATAATTCCGTTGGAGGATGGAACCGTCACCACCAGGCAAGCCAGGTAATTACCTGGTGAATATGTATGAACAGGATTAGGATCAGTGGAAGTTCCTCCGTCACCAAACGACCAGGCGTAAGTAGTAAGAGCAGATGCATTAGGTGAACTGATAAAATGAACACCATTAACAGAACCTGAAGGCTGATGGGTGAAGTGTGCATTGCAAAGCTGCTGTGACATGGCTGTGTTGCCCATAATAAAACAGAAGAACGCAAGTGCAGTAAATTTTTTAATCAACGAGCTTGTAATTTGAGTTTGCATTTTATTTGTTTTTTAAGTTAATGTTTAGCTTAGATTTATTATCCGGTTTGATTCCGGATAAACTATTTGGTTTAATCCGGTAAAAAAATTATGCATGTCCGGTGAAATTTTTAAAACAATTCCCGGTTGAAAACCTTCCTGATTTTTGAGATTCATTTATAACAGTCATTTATATTTGCACAGTCAATTTATACTGATAAAACTACTAAAAAAAATAAATAAAATGAAAAACAAATTATCGCTGACATTCAGTAAATTTTTACTTGTTGTATTAGCCACCACTGCTGTTATCACCACACAAAGCTTTGCACAAGGTGGCGAAGCACCATTTGTAAAAGGATCAAATACAATTGGAATATCCATAGGTGCAGGAGTAGACTATGGCTATGGAACGCATTTTGGCGGACATTATAGCAATCATCCCGCAATAGCGTTTTCTTATGACCACGGGCTTATTAATGATGTAGGACCAGGAACAATTGGAATTGGGGGGGTTATTGGATTCAAATCCGCAAGTTATAAATATAACTATTACTATTCTGCAAACGGAATTAACGGTAATTATAAAGACACTTATACCAATTTTATAATAGGTGTAAGAGGAACTTATCACCTTACACTTTTAAAAGACAAGAATAATAAGTTTGATCCTTACGGTGGAGTTACCCTCGGTTTCAGAATATTTGATCATCATTACGATAACCCTTACTACAATTCAAGCCTCGATAATTATAATAGTGTTTATCCTATCGCGGGGCTTTTTGTTGGCGCTAAATATAATTTCGTTCCGAATTTTGGTGCTTTTGCAGAGTTAGGATACGATATATCATTAGTAAGAGTTGGAATAAACTTTAATTTTTAATTTTTTATACGTTCTTATTTCGTCATTGCGAGTCCCGATAGTTATCGGGACGAGGCAATCTGCCGCTATGAAACAGATTGCTTCGTTCCCCGCAAAGACGTTAAGATGTTAAACTAATAATTGCTTCACCATAGCAGCCACCATTTTATTATCTGCCTTACCGGCTAATTGTTTGGTAACAACACCCATCACCTTACCCAAATCAGCAGCGGAGGTTGCACCTGTTTGTTGAATAGCTGCTTGCACTGCTGCTTTGACTTCTTCTTCACTCATCATCTGCGGCAGAAACTTTTCTATAACATTAAGTTCATCCTGCTCTCCCTTAGCCAAATCCGCACGGCCTTGCTGCTGGTAAATTTCCAGTGACTCTTTGCGTTGCTTCACTAATTTCTGCAACAGTTTTATTTCATCTTCTTCTTTCATCTCCTCACTTCCGCCACTTGTTTTGGCAAGCAGTATCGCTGATTTGATTGCACGTAATGCACGCAATCCTGCTTCATCTTTTGCAAGCATAGCAGCTTTAAGGTCGGTCATTATTTTTGTTTCGAGTGACATAGAGAAGATGTTTAAAGTTTAATGTTTAAAGTTGCCTTGAATAAAGAGACGTGAAATTTTTTACTTGTAAATTTGTTTACGATGGTCAATATCCACCACCTCGACAATCAGTTTTTTATCAAAAATTGAATATACAATTCTGTAAACACCCACTCTCACCCTGTATTCATTTTCACGGTTCGCCAATTTCTCAGCGCCAAAAGGTCTTGGGTTCAAAGAAAGTGAATCAATTTTTTTAATTATTCTTTCTTTATAAAGATGTGGAATGGTATTTAATTGTTTCGCAGCAGATTTAACAATTACAATCTGGTAGCCAATCACTTTTTTTTGTGGATTTTCTTTTTAACATCCTCCCACGCAAGACGGGGCTCTTTTTTTCTTTGCTCAACAATCATTGCATCGTAATAATCTTCCCAAAGCTTCCTGTGTTTTCTAAGGTCAATTTGCACCGCTATTCTTCTGCCTTTTTCGTCCGTAATATAATTTACTCCAGTCATTGTATTTATTTATTAATCAAAATTACAAAGGAATATCTTTAAAGTTTTAAGAAACAAATATAAATCGAAGCATTTATTTAATTCCGGTTTATTTGCTCATCCCCACAATCACAAACAATTGCATTGCCACAATTAAGCGCTGGTATTTACAATTGTGTGATTAATTCTGTTAATGGAAACAACCATCAAAAATTGATAGTTACAGAAAAAGAAAATTAAAAATCGTTTTTCTATTTCACCGCCTCATTCACATTCGGAATATCTTCTGCGCTCATGGTGAATTTATCTTCCTCTTCTTTATAACGCATGATCTGGTCTAAAGCATCTGGCACCACATCACTGCATATTACAATAAAGGAACCTTTCTTGGCATTTTGAAATGCGTAATCAATTGCTTCCGGTTCGCTTTGAATTACAGTCACTTTTTTATTTGGATCAATGGTATGAATTCCCTGTAACATGAGTTCAATAATTTCCTGTTCGCTTCGTCCGCGCAGGTTGCGATCCTGGCGCACAATAATTTCATCAAACATTTTTGCTGCTAAAGTTCCAAGAGCAATGATGTCCTCATCACGCCTGTCGCCCACACCTGCTATAATTCCGATTTTTGGTTTTGCTTCAATGCGTTCGAGGAAACGTGCTATTGCCTGGAAGCCTGCTGGATTGTGCGCATAATCAACAAGCAAAGTGAACTTTTTAAATTCAAACATGTTCATTCTACCAGGTGTTTGAACAGGAGAAGGAATAAATGTTTCTAATGCTAAACGAATATCCTCCATATCAAAATTGCGAATGAATGCAGCTAACACTGCTGGTAAAATATTCTGGACCATAAACACCGCCTTACCACGGAATGTGAGCGGTATGTTTACAATCTTATCCACCCGAATTTTCCAGTTGCCTTTGCAGATAGTGATGTAGCCATTCTCTGCAATGGCAGCTAAACCGCCACCTGTGCAATGCCTTTTAATCAAAGGATTATTTTCATCCATACTGAAATAAGCCACTTTGCTTCGAAGGTCTTTGCTCATTTTAGAAACCAGTTCATCATCTGCATTTAAAATTGCATAACCGTTAGGCTGAACACTTTCAGGCACAACTGCTTTTACACGTGCCATTTCTTCAATGGTGTTAATGTCGCGTAAGCCTAAATGATCAGCAGCCACATTGGTAACAATTCCAATATCACAAGTTCCAAATCCTAAACCGGCACGCAGTATTCCACCTCTTGCACATTCAAGCACTGCAAAGTCAACCGTAGGATCTTTCAAAACAAATTCGGCACTTTGTGGTCCGGTGCAATCTCCGCGTTGCATCATGATGTTATTGATATAAATTCCATCAGTGGTTGTAAATCCAACTTTATATCCGGCAGTTTTTGCAATGTGAGCAATTAAACGCGTGGTTGTTGTTTTTCCATTTGTACCTGACACAGCAATGATGGGTATGCGTGATGATTTACCTGCAGGAAACAGCATATCAATAACGGGTTCTGCCACATTACGTGGTAATCCGTCAGTGGGAGCGAGGTGCATTCTAAAACCCGGTGCTGCATTTACTTCAAGCACTGCACCTCCTGTTTCGCTTAACGGTTTACTTAAATCATCTGTCATAATATCAATACCACAAATATCCAAACCGATGATTCGAGCAATGCGTTCGCACATAAATACATTGTGGGGATGCACAAGATCGGTTACGTCAGCAGCAGTTCCTCCTGTACTGATATTAGCAGTTGATTTTAAATAAAGAATTTCTCCTTTCTTCAAAACACTTTCGAGCGTCAAACTTTTCTCTTGTAAAATGCTCATAGTATTGTCGTCCACTTTTATAGAGGTAAGTACTTTCTCATGACCGTATCCTCTTCGTGGATCTTTATTTACTTCATCAACCAATTGCTGTACGGTTGATTTTCCATCTCCTGTTATCATTGCAGGTGTACGTTTGGCAGCACATGTAAATTTATAGTTGATCACCAGTATCCGATGATCAAAACCTGTGATGTATTTTTCACAAATAACAGCTTTGGAAATTTTCTTCGCAAATGCCAATGCGATCAAAGCATCTTCCCAGTTCCGGATGTTAATGGTTGCTCCGCGTCCGTGGTTACCATTGATTGGTTTCATCACCAACGGATAATTGATGGAGTCAATAGCAGCCTGCAATTCTTCCTCATCATAAATTATTCTTCCACGCGGCACAGGAATATTCGCAGCTTCCAGCAGATTTTTTGTGTCTTCTTTATCACATGCAATTTCTACAGCAATGCTTCCTGTGTTACTGGTGATAGTTGCCTGTATACGTTTTTGATTTACTCCATAACCAAGCATCACCAGCGAACGCTTGTTCAACCGTATCCATGGTATGCCACGTGCTTCAGCTTCTTCCACAATAGATCCGGTGCTGGGGCCAAGGCGTTCTTCTTCGCGTATCTCACGCATTTTCTGAATGTCTTCTTCTAAGTTGTATTCCTTATTATCAACCAAAGCCTGAACAATTTTTACCGAAGCACGACCTGCATAAATCCCCACTTTTTCCTCCATATAACTGAACACTACATTATACACACCGTGTTCTCCGGTTCCGCGTGTGCGTCCGAAACCGGTATCCATGCCTGCAAGTGTTTGTATCTCCAATGCAATATGTTCAGCTACATGGCCCATCCATGTTCCTTCTTTCACACGTTTAAAAAATCCTCCCGGATGTCCTTCTGAACATTCGTGCTCATATAAAGTAGGAAACATTTTTTCCAACCGTTCTGAAAAACCATCCACTTTATTTGTGGGAAAATCTTCCATTTCTTCTAAATCTAATTTCATTACAATAAGCTTGTGCCTTCTGATTGACCAGTAGTTAGGTCCTCTCATTGCACGGATGTCGCGGATTCTCATGTTCAGTTTTAGAAATTTAGTTTGTAGTTTATTGTTTACTGTTTACGGTTTATAGTTTCCAGTTATCAGACGTGAGCAACTGAAATTAAACTGTAACCATTCATGCGAGACAACCGTAAACCGTAAACATTATGATGTTAATAATTTAGAATGAGTGATGTTAATGATCGCTGAAAATAGAAATAGTTTAGTATTCTACAAAATTTGCAGGGTTAGCTGGCTCATTATCATTGATGCGAATAAAAACAAAGCCATAACTTTGCCCTAATATTTGAAACACAGGAATGACAAAACCATTGGGAAAACTGATAGCAATCGGTGGCAACGAAGACAAAGGAACAGAACCAGAACCAAGATTTGAACAGAAAAACAATCTCAACTTTTTTCAGTTACAGATACTAAGCCGCATCGTTCATGAAATGCAGAATGATAAAGATTCACTTATTGAAATTATTACCACAGCATCGAGCATACCTGGTGAAGTAGGAGATAATTACGTTCATTCTTTTGCAAAACTTGGATGTACAAATGTGCATGTGCTCGATATCCGTAATCGCGAAGATGCTCATAAGGCTGAAAATATTGAACGCATCAGAAAGTGTGATGGTGTTTTATTCAGTGGAGGTAATCAGTTACGTTTAAGTACAATTTTTGGCGGCACAGAAATTTTGCACACTTTGCATGATCGCTTGCAGGACGAACCTTTTGTGATTGCGGGTACAAGTGCAGGAGCAATGGCAATGAGCAATACGATGATTTACCAGGGAAGCAGTGGTGGCGCTTTGATTAAGGGAGAAGTTAAAATTACTACCGGGTTAGCTTTTATAAAAGATGTAATCATTGATTCGCATTTTGATAAACGTGGGCGATTTGGAAGGTTAGCACAAGCTGTTGCAAGCAATCCTTCCTGCATTGGTATTGGATTAGGAGAGGACACGGGAGTATTGATAACAGATAATAATCACCTCGAAGCCATTGGTTCAGGTCTTGTAATTATTGTTGACGGACATGGTATTCACCACAGTAATATTGCTGATTTAACCGATGGCTCGCCTATCAGTATTGAAAACCTGATTGTTCATGTGATGACCAAGGGTAATGCTTATGATTTGAAGCAAAGGAAATTCAGAGCTGAAGTGCTGGTAGGTAAATAAATGATTTACCTGAATTTTTTTAAATCATTTTTCAAAGATTCTCCAAAACAAAATTTGTCATTTTATTATAAAGATGATAACGAGCTCCTCCTCCTGAAATTCCATGTGCGCGGTTAGGATAAATCATAAGGTCAAAATCTTTTTTCTCTTTTACTAAAGCGTTAATAAAATCCATGCTGTTCTGCACATGCACATTATCATCTGCTCCGCCATGCACAAGCATAAATTTTCCTTTCAGTTGTTTTGCGAAGAAGATAGGGGAGTTATCATCATAGCCCTTCGGATTTTCCTGGGGCGTTTGTAAATATCGTTCTGTATAAATGCTATCGTAATAACGCCAGTTTGTAACAGGTGCAACTGCAATACCACATTTAAAAACATCGGGTGCTTTGGTCATTAATAAAGATGACATATATCCGCCATAGCTCCAGCCCCATATTCCGATTCTTGTTTTATCAACGTAAGGAAGTTTCGCTAATTCGCCAGCTACAAAAACCTGGTCCTGCACTTCATAATTCCCCATGTCTTTATAAATGCAATTTAAAAACTCCAGTCCTCTTCCGGGAGTTCCGCGGTTATCCACAGAAACTATGATATACCCTTTCTCTGCCAGCATCTGATGCCAGAAATAATCAGGTCCCTGCCAGTGATTTAACACGGTTTGAACACCCGGTCCGCCATACACAAACATCAGCACAGGATATTTTTTTGATGGATCGAAGTTGGGTGGTTTAATCGTCCATCCATATAACTCCAATCCCTCTGGTTTTTTAAACACGCTGTTTTCAACTTTGCTAATATCAAATTTTGCTAACTCATTTTTAACTTTTTCATTATCCTCCAACTCACGAATCTCTTTTCCTTTTGCCTCATTCACTGTGCAGCGATAAGGTGTTCCATAACCACTCCACACATTAGCAAAGTATTGAAATGTACTGGTAAATTCTGCATCACTGGTTCCATGTATTGGACTAAGCAAAGTTTTTTTACCATTGATAGCACTGTTGTTTATTTGTCTTTCTGCCGAAGTGGGTTCAGCCGTTTGATAATAGAATAATTTATTTTTTTCATCATAGCCATAATATTTTGTGATATCATAATTGCCACTGGTGATTTGTTTTACAAGGTTACCATCTATCTTATATAAATAGATGTGATTGTAACCATCACGGGTGCTTGTCCAGATAAATTGTTTTTTATCACTCAGAAAAGTAAGATCATCGGTAACATCAATATAACTATTGTTTTTCTCCTTAAGAATTACTTTGCTTACTCCTGTGGTTGCATTACAGAGTAATAACTCCAACTCATTTTGATGTCGGTTACTTCTTTGTACTGATAAAGTGTTGGCATCTTGTGTCCATTTAATACGCGGTATGTATTCACGGTCTTTTCCTGTGTCCATCTTAACAGTTTTTCTTTCTGCCAATTGATAAACATAAATTTCCACTTTAGAATTTTCCTCTCCTGCTTTCGGATATTTATATTTTTCTTCTTTGGGATAAAGATCACCGTAATAAGTAAGCGTAAATTCTTTTACACGGCTTTCATCAAATTTATAATAGGCAATGCTGCTTCCGTCAGGTGCCCATTGAAAGGCAACATCCATACTAAATTCTTCTTCGTAAACCCAGTCAGTTGCTCCATTAATAATTTCATTTTTCTTTCCATCAGTAGTAACAGCAGTTTCATTTCCACTCTGTAAATCTGTTACATACAGATTATTGTCGCGTACGTAAGCAACCTTTTTTCCATCAGGCGAAAAAGTAGCATACATCTGTTTTCCCTTTGAAGAAATATTTTTTAGTTCATGTGTTTTTAAATCATACACATAATTGTTTGATCGTGATGAATGGCGATATATCTGTTCATCATCAGCAGAAAATAAAACTTTACTTTCATCCATGCTGAATTGGTAATCACTGAATTCAACAGTATCTTTTCCATCAATAAGATGATTGCCATACACAAGTGTATCCATTGCTTTTCCTGATTTAAAATCATACACAACAATGCATTGGCCCAGGTTGGTAGTTACAGTATTGGTATAACGTAATCCATCTTTCATAGAGCGAAAGCCCCTTACAGCTTTAGCAATAAAGCGAGGACTTCCCCAGATATCTTCTAATTTAATTTGTTCTTTTTGTGCGAGCGTTACTTGTGAAGTGAGTGCAAAAAACAACAATTGCGTAATAGTTTTTCTAAGCATTTGTAAAAGAATATTTATTGCTCAAACCTAATAAATTTCACAAAGGATAAATAAGTAATTTAAATAATATCAATAGCTTTACGCAAAACAGACAAATCATGAAACGCATTCTTATCATCATCGCAATATTGTTTTCTATCAACGGCATTTATGCTCAATCCATGAGTGCAGGTAAGGTTATTTATGCAATCAGTTATCCTGAATCGAGCCTTGATGAACAAACATTAGCGATGATGCCTACAGAAGCTACTATGTATTTTAACGATGATAAAACACGGATGGAAATGCAAATGGGTATGGGGATGAACATGGTGACAATTGCAGATAACAAAACAAAATCCGCAACAGTGCTGATGGATATGATGGGCAATAAAACCGCAATGACGATGACAGAAGACGACATTAATAAAGAAGCAAAAAATGCGGGTGAATATGAGATAAAAAAAACCGAAGAAACAAAAACCATTGCCGGTTATTTGTGTAAAAAAGCAGTTGTTACTTTAAAAAATAAAAATTCATTCAATGTTTGGTACACTGATCAGATAAGGGTTAAAAACAGCAACTGGAATAATCAGTTTAAAAATATTGATGGGTTCCTGATGGAATTCAGAATGGATCAGAACAATGGTTTGAGTATGTTGATGACAGCAAAAAAAATTACAGATGTAAAACCTGGTGATGAACTATTTGTTGTGCCTGGTGATTATAAAAAAATGACCAAAGAAGAAATGATGAAAATGTATGGCGGGAAGGACAAATAATTTTGCTTGACAGCAGATTAAAAAAAATTATATTTTTTGTAAATCAAGATAAGCGGCTGATAAATTTTCAATAATATCACTTGCAATCAAACCATGTTCTCCTTTCTCTTTCGTTGCAACATCTCCAGCCAATCCATGTAAATACATTCCAATGATACAAGCATGTTTTGAAGAATAATCTTGTGCAATTAATGAAGTGATAATTCCTGTCAGCACATCACCTGAACCTGCTGTTGCCATTCCCGGATTTCCTGTTGAATTAAAAAAACATTTGCCATCCGGTGTTGTCAATGCGCTGTAATGTCCTTTTAACAAAATATAACATTGATATTTATTTGAAAAATCAAATTGCATTTGTTGGCGTTCAAAATCATCAGTTGATTTACCAACTAACCTTTCAAACTCTTTTGGATGTGGAGTAAAAATACAACCAGGTGCAAGAAACGAAAGCCAGGTTTTATTTTCTGCAATAATATTTATTGCATCCGCATCAAAAACAATTGGTGCACGATATTCCTGGATTAATTTCTTTAGCATTATTGCTGTTCGTTCATGCGTTCCTATTCCGGGACCGATACCAATTGCATTATAATTATCTGCATTCTTAATTTCTGTAATCAAATTTTCTTCTTCATCAGCTACAACCATTGCTTCAGGAAATGCAGTTTGTAAAATAACAAGTCCGCATTTCGGAACATGAACTGTAATTAATCCAGCACCTGTTCTTAAACAACTTTTTGAAGCAAGTATTGCAGCTCCCATTTTTCCATAGCTTCCTGCAATAATCAAAGCATTACCATACGTTCCTTTATGATCAAAATTATTTCTGGATTTAATTAATTGTGCAACATCTGATTTTGTAATGAAATAAAAATTTGTTTTTGCTTCATTAATATAGTCGGCACTTAATTTAATATCAAGCAATATAAAATCTCCGGCAAACTTTCCTGTTGAAGGAAATAAAAATGAAAGTTTTGGTAATTGAAAAGTAAGAGTAACATCAGCCTGAATAACAGGAGATTTTACGTTGAATAAAGTTTCATCAGCACGCAATCCTGAAGGCATATCAATGCTGATCACCATTGCATCGCTATGGTTAATCATTTCAATGCAATCGGCTGTAACTCCAGTAATTTCTTTCTTCAATCCTGAGCCAAAAATTGCATCTATGATTATTTCGTTTTTATTAATAAGAAGCAAATCATTTTTTTGCGTAAGCTCATTTATTTTATTTCCATCATTAAGCAATCGTTGTTTGTTGATTATAAAATCTCCCGATTCTTTTGAACCATTAATCACATACGCATTTACTTGTTTGCCATTATGAATTAACATGCGTGCAATAGCCAATCCATCTCCGCCATTATTACATGTTCCACAAAAAATATTAAAATGAATTCCGGGTTCAATATTTTGCAAAATCCATTCTGTACATTTTTCAGCAGCACGTTCCATCAAATTGATCGATGATACCGGTTCATGCTCAATGGTATAAGCATCAGCCTCGCGAATTTGCTGAGCGGATAAAATTTTAATCATGAGTTGTGAAGCATGTGTACTTCAATATTCTTGTCAGAAAAATGATTGGCGAGATGTGTGCCATCGCCATGCAAAGTGTAAATGGTTTTAGGTTTTACTTTTTCAACTAATTCCAGCAAATCATTCCAGTCAGCATGATCGCTGATAAATAATTTTAAATCTCCATCCTGTAAATGTTCCCATCCACTCGCGAATGCTTTTAAATAACTGAAATTAGGATACATGCTATGATAAGCAGCCGGTGGCAATAAATAAATTATATTTTTTTCTTTTCGGAATTTACGTTTATCATAAGGCTCCCATCTTCCTAATGATTTTCCTGCTTCCTGATAAAAGTAATGATATGGTAACATGTATTTATGCACCATAATTGTTTTATCGGTACAATATGTATTGATCAATTGCGTAAGCCGTTGTGCTTTGCCAAGGGAATAACAACCAATTACAAGGTTTGTATCATTGAAGTTGTTCAGTTTTTCAATTTCTTGTTTTGGATCTGGATGTGTTGTGCCCGGCAATGCGAATGTTGTTTCAGTGATCAATACATCTGCTTCAGCAAATTGAAATCCTTCACAGGTATCATCTGCAGATAATTTAAAATCTCCTGTATATAAATATCGCACATTATCTTTTTCTAAAAGTACTTGTGCAGAACCTAGTATATGTCCTGCAGGTATGAATGTAACAGTGATGCCGTTTACTTCGAAAGGCTCTGAAAAGTTTTTCTGATGAATGATACCAGGATAATTCCGATGGCGCTTACGGATAAGCGCAGCTGTGTAAGGCGTGCAATAAACATCACGAGAGCCGATGGTTACATGATCAGCATGTGCATGACTGATGATGGCTGTTACAACAGGTTTGATAGGATCCAAAAAAAATTGTCCCTGGGTAAAATATAAACCCTCTTCGCTGTAAAGTATATTATGGTTTTGCAACGGTCATAAAATGTTGATGTAAATTTAATACTTGTGGAAGCAATGCCTGCTGTGCGTCATTAATAATTACATAATCTGAAAGTTTCTTTTTCTTATCAGTACTCCATTGCTTTTGTAAAATCAGGTTTATTTCCTCTCGTGTACGGTTGTCGCGCTGCATAATCCGTTCAACTCTTAATTCTTCAGGTGCATCCACCAGGATTATTTTATCAAGGCCTTTATTTGTACCACTTTCAAAAAGTATAGCTGATTCACGGATGCAATAAGGAGTTTTTATGTTTTGTTCCCATTCTACATAATCAGCAATAACTGCAGGGTGAACAATATTATTGACAGCATTCAGCAATTCATGATTATGAAAAATCAATTCTGCTACTTTTTTCCTGTCGAGTTGCCCTTGTGAATCATATACGTTTCCCAATGCAAGTGTCAATTGTTGCTTAACACATTTATCATTTTGCATTAATTCTTTTGCGGCTTCATCAGCATTGTAAACGGGTATGCCCAATAATTTAAATATTCGGCACACAACAGATTTGCCGCTTCCGATCCCGCCTGTAACTCCGACCTTCAACATTTATTTTTGTTTGATAAAAAAATCAACTTCTTCAGGAACAACGGTTACGTTTGTTACTTCCAGAGGTTTTCTTGCTATTTTAATTTTTAATTTATTTGCTTCAATATTTTTAGGAATACTGGTGGTTACTTCAAATTGTTCAGGACGAATATTATTATACAAACTTAACGGTACATGATAACTTACAGTTACAATATCAGGAACTAAAGTTATTTGTTTCATGCCGCTATTCATAACCGTTACCGGGATAGTAACACTCCCTTCGGTAAATGGTTCCACTTTCAAATATAGCCACACTTTATTTGAGCTGTAACTGATCTTACTGCTGTCTGGCTGCATTAATTTAATTGAATGAAATAAAGTATGATCGAGATTATTAAATTCAGCCGGTTCAGTAGTTACCTCTTTAATTTTTTTTATTGTTAATGAATCTCCTGAAACATACACACTGTCAGGTTGAATAATAAACGGCCCTGATTGTGCATATTGTTTCTTAAAATCATATTTCGCATCTGCTTTAACCGGCACCTTTTTATTAAAGCGTGCCATCGAATTAAGCTGGATGATTTCAGGGGTAACACTGTTTATATTAATTGCATCTGCAATATTTCCGCTTTCACTTAACAAACGGATGGTGTTTACACTATTTGGATTTCCTGCAAAAACGGATGAAGGCAGCTTTTGCAAATCAATAATAAGAGAGTGATTATCATTGTTAAAAAAATATTGCATCAGATCAAATCCACGACCGGAAACCTCCATGCTTATTTTTTGTGGCAACTGAGTTGGCAATACCGAAGCAGGAAGTCCCTTGTAAATTACAGGTTGTTCTATTGTGGTGGAATATTGCTTGCTAAGTGCATTGATAAACCAGATAAAAGTTGCAAGTAATACGCAGGTAAAAAATACAATCGCCTGCCTGTTGGCTTTTAGCTGTTCTCCGGGTTTTTTTGGCTGCTTATCCAACGTAAAGATTTAAAATTACTTCTTCTCAGGAAGTGTTGCAGGTGCCTGGTATTGCTTGGTTGCTTCTGCAGAGACTGCTGATTTTTCAATCTTAATTCTTACATTATCTGCTATTTCAAGAGTAAATGTTTTGTCCTGTACTTCAGTAATTTTTCCATGCACACCGCCAATCGTTACCACTTTATCACCCTTGCCAATACTCTCCTTAAATTGTTTTTCAAGCTTTGCTTTTTTCATCTGCGGACGGATCATAAAAAAGTAAAAAACAATTACGATCATACCGATCATAAAAAGATTTGACATTGCGGGATTTCCTGTTGTTGTCTGTAGAATTATTAGTAACATAATTGATTATTAATTTTAAATTTTATATTTTATAAAGAACTGTATAAAGTGTAAAAGGTAAACATTAAACTCATTTTATTACTTCCGCACTTATTGTCAGCACCTTCGTATTTGGAATTGTGTTTGCAAGAATAGTAATCGTTTTTGAAATCATTCCACCGTGTCCTTCGCTGTTATATTTCACTTTTATAACTCCTTCTTCTCCGGGTTTAATAGGATCTTTAGGATACTCAGGTACAGTACATCCGCACGAACCTGTTGCCTGGGATATTATCAAAGCAGCATTGCCGGTGTTTATAAATTTGAATTCATAGCTCATCCTTTCTCCTGAATGAATGGTGCCAAAATAATGTGTTGATTCCTCAAATTTAAATACAGGCAATTTTTTTTCTGCATTGTTGCCCGAAGCTGTTGCGGGATTGTCAATTATATCAGGCGAAACACGATCCTGTCCACCCTGTGTAGTTGCAGTTTCCTTTGAATTGCAGCTTAGTATTACTGCTATTGCGCAGAATAAGATGAATGAGATGTAGTTTTTCATTTTGCTTTGTTTATCGTTTACAGTTTACTGTTTACAATTTCGTGCGTAAGCAACTGTAAACAGTAAACTTAACTGTAAACTATTTTTCTTTAGCGCGAACGGTTTCCTCCATCAATCCTCTTCCCGTCTTCACAATCTTTCCTTCTTTGCGTAATTCAATTACAATTTTATCAATCACACCATTAATAAATCCTTTGCTGTTTGGTGTGCTGTAATCTTTTGAAATATCAATGTATTCATTAATGCTTACCTTAACGGGAATGGAAGTAATGTTTAATATTTCGCACAAAGCCATTTTCATCAGTATAACGTCTATCAATGCAATACGGTCAGCATCCCAGTTTTCTGTTTTCCTGCTGATGAGCTGATCGAAATATTCATTGTCGCGAATGGTTTTGTTAACCAGTTGTTTCATAAAAGCAACATCATCTTCTTCGTCACGATACAATGGCAACAATGCGAAATGATTTTTATTATAAGACTCAATGGTCTTAAAAATCATGTCGTGTACAATTGGCAATCCTTCGGCCCAGTAAATATTTTTTTCTTCCAGTGTTTGTGAAACAAATTCTTCTTTCTGTAAAAGTAATTTGTATAAATCACGAACAAATTGAATATCGGTTTGCGCTGAAAAGTCTGCGTTGTTGCTGAAATTTTTATAGACCTCACTCTTGCGAAGTCTGAAAAATGCTTTTTGTAAAATATCAATATCGGCTTGCCAGTTTAATTTACGTTTGGTTACAACATCTTTAAAAGAAGCATTGTTTGATAACCATTCGATAAAAATATTTTCTTTGAGAGGTCGTGTTGCTTTTTTCTTTTTCCCTGTAACAGCACTTGCAGGACTATCAGTGTAATAAATTTCTTCCTGGTCACTCATCTCCATAAAAAAAGAAAGCAGTTGAAGATAGAGATCAAAAATTTTATCAGTTCCCTTAAATAATTCCTGCTCAACCTGAAAGGCGCTTTTGTTTTCAGTTTGAAACCATGCGTATAATGTTTGCATTACACGAATACGTAAATATCTTCTGCTTAACATTTAGAGTTTCAAGTTTCAAGTTTCAAGTTTAAAGTCGGTTAGCTGCTAACTTTAAACTTTCAACTTTAAACTTTCGATTTACATGCTTGATTTTACTTTACCAATATCACTGATTCTCTTTTCAGCGATTTGTGTAGCTGCCTGCTGAGTTGGGATTTTATCCTCTTTCGCTTTGCGGTGAATTTCTAAAGTAACATTGTAGATATGTTCCGTTTGTGTCAATGCACGCTGGCGGTTGTATCCACTTAACTCGCTATACACATTAATCAAACCACCTGCATTAATTAAAAAATCAGGAGCATAAATAATTCCTTTGTCAACCAACATAGGACCGTGAATTTTTTCATCAGCTAACTGATTGTTGGCTGCTCCGGCAACAATCGCGCATTTTAACTTGCCAATATTTTCAGTATTCAAAGTGGCGCCTAAAGCACAAGGTGCATACACATCAATATCGAGATCAAAAATTTTATCGGGAGCAATCACCTGTGCACCATATTCCTGTGATACCTTTTTTAATTGCTCTTCATTGATATCAGAAATATAAACTACAGCACCTTCTTTCTTTAAATTTTTTACAAGATTTTCTCCTACATGTCCAACACCCTGTATCAAAACTTTTTTCCCGTTAAGGTTATCACTTCCCCATGCAAATTGTGCTGATGCTTTCATACCCATATACACACCATAAGCTGTAACGGGAGATGGATCACCGCCACCACCCATACTCTCAGGCAAACCGGTAACGCTCTTGGTTTCCATGGCAACATATTCCATGTCTTTGGTGCTGGTACCTACATCTTCAGCTGTAATATATTTACCACCGAGCTTATTCACAAAACGTCCGAATTTGCGAAAAAGAGCTTCGGATTTATCCTTCTTGCTATCTCCAATAATCACTGCCTTGCCTCCACCAAGATTCAACCCTGAAATGGAAGCTTTATAAGTCATTCCGCGTGAAAGCCGCAGCACATCATTCAATGCTTCTGCTTCTGACTTGTACATCCACATACGTGTTCCACCTAATGATGGGCCTAACACGGTGCTATGTATTGCAATGATTGCTTTAAGACCTGTTTCAGGATCGTTGCAAAACACCACTTGCTCGTGATGCATAGAAGAAAGTGATTCGAATACATTGCTGCTCAGTGGAGCGGTGACTGTTTTGGGTTCTTTAACGTCAATCATCTAAAGTTAATTTGAGGCGGCAAAGGTAGGTTTTTCCCTTCTTACAAAAGAGAAGGGCATCGGTATAAATATTAAATTTAAAATGATCGTTAAAAGTGTGTTTATTTTTGAAATTCAGAGTGAGCACCAAAGCTAAATATCTTAAAATGTATTACTTACATTCAACCTGTAATTTTTATTGCGGTGCTTTCATTGCCATTTTCTGAATTTTATTCACATAAAGCGAATCTTCAGCATACACATTACCCAGAAAAGCAAGGTAACGGTCAGTAATTTTAAAACAGTTTTCCTGCCATAATTTATAATCTGCAACAGCATCCTGCAAGGTTTTATATGCTGCGTAATTATTTGTTTTTGCATATTTCTTCAGCTCATTCTGAGTTCCATAAATTATGGTGTCCTTAGCGGGAAGATAAATTCCGCACGCCTTGGTTTCACGTTTAAACGGATAACGCATGCCAAGCATATTATTAACACGTGTTACCAGGAATGACTGAAGATTTCCGGATTCAATTTTTATCTGTGCAAATACCTGTGGCTGACAAACTATATTCTGAATTGCTAATTCTTTTTGAAGATTTTCAAGTGTAAGAGGTTTTTTTTCGGAAAATAAAATGGAATCATTAACAGTGTCCATTCCAAAATCATCCACAGCGCTGCAAACAAAACAGGCAGCAATCAATGAAACAGAAATACTTTTTGTCCATCTGTTAATATGAAGAATCGTATCACCTAAATAATTTTTACAATTCGGATTTATACAAATGAAACTTTTCTCAATGCGATAAGCGTGACGGGTATTGCAACAATCTGTTCTCATGATCTGTGTATTTTGTTTTAATCACTGAAGAATTGATTTAGCTACTTCCGGTGATTAAAACCCTGTGCCAGCAGGCTTTTCACAAAGTTGGCCAGATAAAACAGGTGTTAACCTTTGAATTTGGCAAAAACAGGTTTTTTAAGGGGTAAAAAGCAGGGTATGGTTTGATGAAAAATTAAGATAATGAGTAATCACTCATCGCTATGTCCACCACTGTTTGCCGGTGGTTTTCCTGTTCTCCACATTTTATCTTCTTCTTCCAGTTTTCTTTTTGCCTCATCACTCATTTTATATTGTTCAAGATAATTGAGATCAGGCGAACCGGCATTCACCCAGGCAGTGTACCAAAAACTTCCTACTTCTAAAATTGCTTCACGCATTCTTTTTTCCACTTGTCCATCAAGCATTTTATCATAAGCTTCTGAATATTCTTTTGAATAAGCTTTAACAGTAGTGCCACCCCGTTGCTCAAATGCATATTTACGGTCGGATGGAAACTCACTATTTAGCTTGCGTTCAAAATCAAGAACTGAATCATGCGCAGCATAACTTGCTTTAATTATATCCCAGGTTTCATTTAATGGCTTTTCAATATAATGACAACGACCTACCATATAATCATATTCATCACCAAATAATTCAGGTAACCGCGATTCCCAGAATCCATGAATGCCAACCTGGTTAGTAAGTTGTCCGTTATAATTTTTTGTTACATGTAAAGGCACATGCGCATCAGCAACATAATGACCCATATCAGCAGAATATTTTAAAATCAATTCCACATTTTTGTCCTTAAACGCATTTGTTAGTCTGCCCAACATAACCTGAATATGCCATGGCACAATTCCATGTGCTTTCAAACTGTCCTCACCATATTTTTTCACAGCATCATTCCAATGTATTGGGATACTATCAAACGGATGCTCACCATAACGATCGATATCAATATAATGACGGGGAGCTTCCTCGGCTACCATATTCCTGCGTTTGTCAGGATCAACAGCATGTGTTTCGATGTATTCAATATTGCGTTTATAAAAACCAATCATTTCAGGAGGCAATGTAAATACCGCCATTTTGTTAATGCGTTGATGTCCCCAAAATCCCCATGCAAATAAAAAGGTGGAAGCAATAAAGAGAATAAGAATGGTTGTGATTATTTTTTTTTGATGTTTCAAAACAGTAATGATTTGCGTATGCTAATTTTTAATTCTTAATTGTTCTTCTTACTTCATTGCTACCAACGCTCCGTTTTGTAAAACAGGAATTATTTTAGTTTGGTTAGGAGTAAGACAATAACGAATATCATCTTTCAATTGTAAACGTGCAAGACGTTCCTTATGCGATGACTGGTGAAGAAATCTGTAAGGATTTTTTTGTGCAACTTCATAAAGAAATTTCAATGCAAGGCATGCGTCACCTAATTGATAATTTCCTGCAGGGATAGAAAGTTTTTCAGTTACAGCACCTGCAAACAATGCATCTTCAAGATTAAATTTATTTTTCCATCCGCTGCATAATAATAAAATAGAACGTTTTTGTGTGATAAGCCAATCGCATAACGAATCAATATTCAGAAACGAACCAATTACCACCATGTATGCATTGCGCGCAGCTTCAATAGCCTGTGTTCCGTTGGTTGTAGTAAGTGCAATTGTTTTTCCTTTTACATGGTCACCACGATAATGAAAAGGTGAATTGCCAAAATCAAAACCTTCTAATTTGATTGCATCACGTTCTGCTCCTGTAAGATACCCTTCTTTCTTATATTTATTTGCTTCTTCAACCGTTGCCACGGGAATAATTTTTTCAGCTCCATGTTCAAACGCGGTACAAATTGCTGAAGTTGCTCTTAAAATATCAATGATGACTACAATACTTTCTTCATCGGCATACACCGGATAAAGAAAAGGAGAAAAGCATGCATCTATTTTTATTTTTTCTTCTGACATTGAAGCCGAATGAAATGGTTTTGATTTTTCCGTCATTGCGAGGAACGAAGCAATCTTTCTATAACATCAGATTGCTTCGTTCCTCGCAATGACGGTTTATTTCTTAATAAACGGAGGTTTCACAACTTTTGCTTTAATTGCTTTATCACGGATACTGATAAATATCTCAGTTCCTTCAGCAGCAAATTCTTTTTTAACATAACCCATACCGATTGCTTTTTGCAACGAAGGTGATTGTGTTCCTGATGTAACCCGTCCTATTAAATTATTACTTGCATCTTTTATTTCATAATCATGCCGTGGAATTCCTTTGTCAATCATTTCAAAGCCGACTAATTTTTTGGTTACGCCTTGTTCTTTTTGTGCAAGCAGGTTTTTACTGTTTGTAAATTCTTTGGTGAATTTTGTGATCCAACCCAAGCCTGCTTCAAGCGGTGAAGTAGTATCATCAATATCATTTCCATACAGACAGAAACCCATTTCCAAACGCAAAGTATCACGTGCTCCCAAACCAGCAGGTTTAATTCCGAATTCCTGGCCTGCTTCCATCAGTGCTTCCCAAATATGTTTTGCTCCCGATCCTTCGGGATGATTTTCAAAATAAATTTCAAAACCCCCTGCACCGGTGTAACCAGTATTACTTATAATTACATTTTTTGTTCCTGCTACTTCTCCTCTTGCAAAACTGTAATAAGGAATATCGTTAAGATCAACTATTGTTAATTTCTGCAACACACTCATCGCTTTTGGTCCTTGTATGGCAAGCAATGAAGTTTTATCAGAGATATTATGCATCTCCACATTTTTTGTGTTGAACTTGTTTATCCAGTTCCAGTCTTTTTTAATGTTTGAAGCATTCACCACCAGCATGTATGATTTCTCATCCAGACGATAAACAATCAAATCATCTACAATTCCACCCTGTTCATTCGTGAAACAACTGTATTGTGCTTTTCCGTCAGTTAGTTTTGAAGCATCATTACTTGTTACACGCTGAATAAGATCAAGTGCGTTTTCTCCTTTCAAAATAAATTCTCCCATGTGGGACACATCAAAAATTCCCACGCTGTTTCTTACGGTTTCATGTTCATCATTGATTCCGGTGTATTGTATCGGCATCATGTATCCCGCAAAAGGAGCCATTTTAGCTCCTGAGTTTGAGTGCACCGCAGTGAGCGCTGTAGATTTTACGGGTTCTTTTATTGCTTCCATTTTTTTGGGTTACTAAATAACGAATGAATACGAATGTTACGAATTATCTAATCACTAATTTACCTATTCAACAAACTATTAAAGTACCGAAGATAATTATTTTTTTGTGCGTTCACTGAGTAATCCGCTTCCACGGTTTGTCTTCCGGCTTCTGCAATTTTATTACGCAATGTTTCACTTTCAATCAGCATAGAGATTTTTTCAAACCATTCTTCATTGGTGGAAGCAAGAAATCCATTCACTCCATCCAGAATTATTTCAGAGTTTACTCCCACCGGTGACATCACTGTTGCAATGCCAAGCGCCATGTATTGCAATCCTTTCAATCCGCATTTCCCTTTCGACCATTCATCATCCGGCAAGGGCATAATGCCAATATCAATTTCATTCAGCTCTTTTAATTCATCCTGCTTATTCCAGTTGATTCCTTTAATATTTAATTCCGGGTTTGAATAACTGCTGTCGCCAATTACTTTAATACGAATTCGATCACCAAATTTTTCTTTCACCATTTTTAAAAACGGAACAGCCATCTCAAAATGTTTAATTGTTGTGAGGCTTCCGCTCCAGCCAATGCAAACAGGATTATTATTTGATTCACGCTTACGCGGAACATATTCTTTAGTGTCAATCGTTGTTGGAATAATTACGATATGATCATTGTGATGTTTTGCATAATCTGCGAGATATTGATTACCGGCAATTACAAGATCAGCCACGCTTATTATTTCTGCTGTTTTGCCCGGATGTTTCAGCCATTCAAATTTTTTATTAGCGTCTGAAATATCCAGATGCCAGATAGCATCATCAAAATCAAAAATCAATTTCGCTTTTGATTTGCTGAATCGTTTTTCAAAAAAAGTGGAACCGGTCATGAATGCTTCACGCTGCACAAAAATGATTTCGTAATTATTTGAATTGATCACATCGCGAAGACGCTTATAAATACTCTTAACAAAAAAGAAAATTTTATTACTGATGTTTCCCGGCTGATAAAAAATTTTATCATCTTTTTCTGAGATCAGGTAAGAGAAATCATAATCATATCCGTTATCTTTTAAAAAAGTAAGATACTGTTCAAAGCGAAAACGCTGGCTCGGACTTCTGCCAGGACGGTGTGCAGCAACAAAAAGAATTTTTGGCATAGTTAATCTTCCATCCAGAACGAAGGAAGTTTTTCAGTGATTTCTATCCCTTCAAATTTTGAACTTTTTTTAATTCCAGCTTTTTTTGCCCATCCCACCATTTTGTTTATTCCTTCCTTCAATGACATTGCCGCACCCAATCCAAAAACTTCGCGTGCTTTGCTATGATCTGCGTAAGCGTGCATCACTTCATTGCGTGCAGGTAAAAAACGAAGACTGCCTTTCATGTCCATTGCCTCGCATACGGTATCAGCCAATTCCTTTACGGTAAATTCCTTATCAGCACCGATATTAAAAACCTGGTTATAAGATTTTGGAACATTAACACTGTTTGCAATATGCGGTGCTACATCACCGATATAACTGAATGCACGTGTCTGCAATCCATCACCAAAAATTGAAAGCGGATTGCCCTGCATTAACTGGTTCATAAAAATACCAACTACATTACGATACTTGTCACCCAGATTCTGATACTCACCGTAAACATTATGCGGACGGAAGATGACATAGTTCAAACCAAACATTTCATGCGCACATTTCAAATCCAGTTCTACTGCATACTTGCTCACACCATACGGATCTTCGGGCGTTGGTATCATGTCTTCTTTCATAGGTAACTGTCCTTTGCCATACACTGCAATGGAAGATGTAAATACAAAACATTTTATTTTATGTTTGATAGATTCATTGATGAGGTTGATGCTGCCGATTAAATTATTGTTGTAATTAAAATTGCGGATGAAATGACTCAAGCCTTCAGCAGCATAAGCGGCAAGGTGATAAACGTAATCGAATTTATTTTCTTCAAAAAGTTTTGCTAGCAATGCAATATCAAGAATGGAGCCTTTGATAAAAACTGCATTTGTGTTTACGTTTTCTTCAAATCCACCACTCAAATCATCGAGCACAATAACACGATGACCTGCTTTCACCAATTCGTTGGTGACGTGTGCTCCAATAAAACCTGCTCCTCCTGTTACTAATGATATCGGCATTGTAAAATTATCAGGCGGCAAAAATAGGAGAATGAGTTAAATAAAATTGATTACGCGTTGAGCTTAATTGTTCGTTAACAACTTTTACTTTAGAGAAAAATGTTCCGCTGACAAATATTTATGTTTGCTACACAAAATAATTATGTCTCCAACGCTTATTCTTATAGCCGTATTGGCTTATTCAGCACTGCTGTTTTTCATCGTTTGGTTAACGAGCCGCAACGCAAATAATGAATCTTATTTTATCGGAAATAAATCCAGTAGATGGTATGTAGTTGCTTACGGAATGATTGGGGCTTCGCTTTCAGGAGTTACATTTATGTCAGTTCCGGGAGCGGTTTTCACAACACAGTTTTCTTATATGCAAATTGTGTTGGGTTATTTAATCGGTTATGCAATCATCGCAAATATTTTAATGCCTGTTTATTACCGCTTAAATCTTACTTCTATTTATACCTATCTTGAACAGCGGTTTGGTAATGTATCTTATAAAACGGGTTCTTTATTTTTTATTATTTCAAGAGTGATTGGTGCTTCCTTTCGAATGTATATTGTGGTGAATGTATTGCAGACTTTTGTTCTGGATAAGATGGGTGTTCCGTTTTGGGTGACAGTTTTAACTTTTATTATTTTGATTTTATTATACACTTATGAAGGCGGAGTAAAAACAATTGTGTGGACTGATACTTTGCAAACCACTTTTATGTTGCTTGCATTGGTGTTCAGTGTTATTGCAATCAGCAATCAATTGGATTTATCAGTTAGTGGATTATTCTCCAAAGTTTTTCATTCGGATTATTCAAAACTTTTTGTGAGTGATTATAAGTCTCCAAATTATTTCTGGAAAAACTTCTTGGGAGGAGCTGCCATTGCAGTTGCCATGACAGGGCTTGACCAGGAAATGATGCAGAAAAATCTTAGCTGTAAAAATATTGGCGAAGCAAAAAAAAACATGTTCGTGTTTTCAGCGGTGCTTGTTTTTGTTAATCTTTTGTTTTTGGTTTTAGGTGCAGTGCTTTGTTTTTATGCTGCTGAAAAAGGAATTACTATTGATCCAAAACACACGGATGATTTATTTCCAAATGTTGCGCTAAATTATTTAGGAACTATTGGAGGATTGATTTTTATTATCGGATTAATTTCTGCAGCTTACCCGAGTGCGGATGGAGCATTAACTGCTTTAACAACTGCTTTTTGTTTTGACTTTTTGGGAATCCAAAAAAATAAAAATCTCAATGATCAGCAACGAAAAAAAATACGTTATACAGTTCACATTGGTTTTGCAATTGTTTTATTGCTGACAATTGTTTTATTCAGAGTAATAAATAATGATGCAGTGATAAGAAATGTTTTTCGTGCAGCCAGCTATACTTATGGTCCGCTGCTTGGACTTTACACGTTTGGATTTTTTACAAAATGGAAAGTAAATGATAAATGGGTTTGGTTAGTGTGTCTTTTATCTCCTGTGATTTGTTACATCCTTAATGACAAAATTCCTTTATGGATTGAAGGATATAAATTAGGTTTTGAATTACTTATCATAAACGGATTAATAACCTTTACCGGTTTATGGTTATTAAGAAAACCACATTCAATTACGACTACCGATTGATTTTTTTCACCATAATTATATAAACTTTTTTAAAGCTATTTATCTGTAATTAAAGTAGTGAATTGGTATGTTAATCAATCTCAGATTTATCTTTGAAAAAAAATCAGAATTATGTCAGCGATTGAATTACAGGTTTACGAAATCTTCAAAGTAAAGTTCGGTGAACAGGAAGCCACCAAAGTGATTGAATATTTCGACAGAAAAGCTAAAGAAAAAATTAATTACAAAAAAGATATTTTTCTTACCAAAGAAGACAAGGTTGATATAATAGAAAAATTAGCAACTCTTGAAACCCGGATAACAATGCGAATGATTTATTTCTGGAAAGGACAAGTAGCAGTAATTGCGGGTTTGCTGTCTTATTTTTTTAGATTATCTGGACACTAGAAGAATTCATACTTTTCTCACCATCAGATTACTCATCTGCTGACTCATTACCATCACCTCCTCATCAATATTAATAAATCCACTTTCAGCTGAAGCGAAATAAACTTTCCCTTCAATTGTTATTTTACCTGAAGGTCGTAAAACAGTAAGTGTTTTTCCTTTCATCCCAACCAATGATGATTGATTATTTTCCATGCTCACATAACCTGCCCGTGAATCCATAGTTGTATGCAAAACCATTTTCTTGAATGCAGGAGTTTTTGCCAATGATTTACCTGTGAGAATAAATAAAACCAATGCTCCCACCATTGCACTCATCACTATTGCAAGAGAAGCAAAAATTCTTTGAGAAGATATTCCGTAGAAATTTAATCCGTCATTATTCAGCATGCTCATGGTTAAACCTGTCACCAATAAAATTATTCCGGAGATACCGGTGAAACCAAAACCGGGGATAACAAAAATCTCAGCTAATATTAAAAGCAAACCAATAACAGTTATCAATATTTCCCAGTTAGCAGCCAATCCTTCCAGGTAAAGAGGAGAAAAATATAATGCTCCTGCTAACAATGCAGCGAACAAAGGAAAACCAATTCCCGGATGCTGCATCTCAAAATACAATCCACCAAGCATCACTAATATCAGTACACCACTTACAGCAGGACTGATTAAAAAACCGATTAAATTTTCAACCCATGTGGGCTGATAGACTTCTAATACAGCATTTTTTAAATTTTCTTTTTCCAATACTTCTGAAATGGTTTCTGCAATTCCATCACAATATTTATTATTTAATGCTTCATTGCTTGTCATCGTAAGTACTTTGCCTGAGTCATTAATACCTGCAATATAAATTCTTGGATCCACCATGGCTTCTGCAATTCGCGGATCACGGTTTCTGGCTTCTGCTGTTGAACGCATAATACTCCGCATATAGCTTTGATATTTATCTGGCAATGCCTCAGCACTTTCGTTCACCACAGTGGCAGCACCAATACTCGAACCTCTGCGCATGTAAATTTTGTTACACGCAATTGCAATCAATGCACCGGCCGAAGCTGCATTATTATCAATAAAAACAATCGTTGGCATTTTACAATTGAGAATTTTTGTACGAATACTATCCGCTGCATCTAATAAACCGCCATAAGTATTCATGTGAATTAATAATACATCTGCATGCTTTTGCTCTGCAAACTTTATGGCTTTGTTCACTTTACGTGCCATACCGGGAGTAATTTCATCCCTGATATTTAACTGATACACCAGCTTTTTAGTTTCTGTTGCAGCGCTTACTGTTCCGCATACCAAAACCAAAAGCAATATCGTTATTGCTCTGTTATTATAAAGGAGTCTGTTAATTATCCTGTTGATAAACGAAATAGAAGAAAATTTAATCATGAATGATTCTTTTTAATATTGTGTGAAATTAAGGGTAAGAAGAATATGCGGATTATTATTTCATTTTTCATTTTATTAAGCGTTCATTTTTGTTTTGGCAATAGTGCTGTGCAATCAGCAGGTGAAAAAAAATTAACTGCATACAAAGTACAGCCAAAAGATACTTGGACTAATCTTTCTAAAAGATTTAATACAACAATTAAAGAGCTTCAGTCTGCCAATGTTGGTGTAACTGATTTAAAAATCGGGCAAATTATACAAGTTCCATCATCAGCCGCTTCCAAAGAAACTTTTTCAGCGCAAAAAGAAAAGCCTTCAACGGTAAGTCCTCCGCCAGGCAATAGCAGCACTGGAAAAAATCCTGTTTACTATACCGTTATGCCGCATGAAACATTATATCGCATTTCAGTAAATAATAAAGTAAGTGTGGATGATCTAAAAAAATGGAATGGATTAACATCTAACATTGTTTCAGTTGATCAAAAATTAATTGTTGGTTATGGAACACAAAAAATTGAAAAGGTGAGTGAAACAATACAACCTTCAGTAAGCGAAACCAAACCTGCTGAAATTCCGAAACCTAAAAAAACAGAAGTAACTGAAGTTAAAACCCCTGTAATAAAAAAGGAAAAAGATGCAAGAACCGATACCACATTTGCAGTAAAAGATAGTATTCCCGTTACAACATCGGCAAATAAAATTACTGAAACAGGAGTAGTGTCATGGTTTGGTGATGGTGATCTTAACCAGAATAAATTTTATGCCTTGCATCGCACGGTTCCTATCGGCACGATAATCAAGGTCACTAACAAAATGAATAATAATTCCGTTTTTGTAAAAGTAGTGGGCGCTTTACCCACTACAGGTGACAATGAAAATATCATCTTGAAAATTACGCAAGCTGCCGCACAACGCATTGGCGCATTAGATCAAAAGTTTCAGGCAGAATTGAGCTACGCTATTGCACAATAAAAAAAATTCAAAGCACAATTTTTTTATTCAGCTTAACTGAATTAAAATATTTACAAACCGGTCTTAATCCGCACTCATAGCATTTAGGATTACGTGCAACACAAACGTAACGTCCATGCAAAATCAGCCAATGGTGTGCTAATGGTATAAGTTCTTCAGGTATATGTTTCACCAATTGCATTTCAGTTGCTAACGGAGTTTTTGCATTAGTTGTTAAACCAACTCTTGCAGCTACTCGAAACACATGCGTATCAACAGCCATAGTGGGCTTATTAAAAATTACTGATGCAATCACGTTTGCAGTCTTTCTTCCCACACCGGGTAATTGCTGCAACTCTTCAACCGTGGATGGAATTTTACCATTAAATTTTTCCATCACCATCTTGGCCATACCTGCCAGGTGCTTGCTTTTATTGTTAGGATAACTGATGCTTTTTATCAAGGGAAAAACTTCTTCAGCATTTGCAGCCGAAAGCGTTTCAACAGTAGGAAAATATTTGAAAAAAGCAGGAGTAGTCATATTCACTCTCTTATCAGTGCATTGAGCTGATAAAATAACAGCCACTAAAAGTTGATATGGATCTGTATATTCTAATTCCGTTTCAGCATCAGGCCGGTGATGCAGAAAATAATCAATTACAAACTGAAAGCGCTCTTGCTTAGTCACAAAATTCCGTTAACACTGTCACAAAAATAACAACGGCATTACATAGAACTAAATATGCTTAGCTGTAATTTAATTAACCGGAGTCTGCTTCCCTCTTCCGATAGCTATCGGGATTTGGAGAGGATTAGAGTGTGAGGCGAAACATCGGAGTCGCGCTCCCTTCTCCTTTGGGAGAAGGGCTGGGGATGAGGCGGTATAAAACCTCGAACCTAACACACAGGCTGCGTTAACTGCGAATAGCATTTAATAAAATCTACAACATCCCTGCGGGGAGTAATTGTTGATTCACTCAGCAAATTCTTAATAAAAACAAGTTGACGAAATTCTTCTCCTGTTTCCTCATCACAATCTATTGCTTGTTGTGTGAGTACAGTTTCAGTTAATTGCGTTTCATTGTAGAGATAAAGAATTAAATTAATCGGTGTAGAGTTTTTATTCATCGGCTTCCATTGAGATTATTTAATAACCTAACGGAAACCATTCAACAATATTTTACACCGGCAAAAAATTTAATTAGTAAGAATCAGTTTCCGGTCTGATATCAGTTTCCTGAGATTAATAAGTGCATAACGCATTCTGCCTAATGAGGTGTTAATACTCACATTAGTGTGCTCTGCTATCTCCTTAAAACTCATGTTTCCATAATGACGCATAATCACCACTTCACGCTGATCGAGAGGAAGTTCTTCCACCAGCCGTCTCACCATTTGATGAATCTGCTCGCGAACCATCTTATCCTCCACGTTTTCATCTGTAAGTCCGATCACATCAAAAATGCTGTACTCTTCGGTGTCATGCAAAGTAGGCATTCGCTTTTCCCTTCGGAAATGATCAATCACCAGATTGTGCGCAATGCGAAGCACCCAGCTGAGGAATTTTCCCTCCTCATTATAAGTGCCCGAACGCAGGGTATTAATTACTTTAATAAATGTATCCTGGAAAATATCATTCGCCAGATCGCGGTCTTTTACCAACAGATAAATGCTGGTAAAGATTTTTCGCTCGTGGCGGTTAATAATTTCACTGAAACATTCTTCGTCACCTTTAAGATAACGTACGATCAATTCTTGATCGCTTACAGGAGAAGGATTCATAGGCTTTCATGGGTTTAATAACCGTAACTCTTTGATAAATTTTAAACAGAGTAGAAATTAGCCTATATGAATGGGGTTTTTTAAGTGAGGATTAAATAGAATTTTAGCTTTAACGCAGATATTTTTTAATTGTTGTGTTTGCTAAATATTTCTCAAATGTACGGAAGCTTGTCATCATTTTGCAAATTTAATTTGTCGGATCTCTGTAAGTATTTGGTGAAATATCATTTAACAACTAAAATCTGTAAGCCTTTGCCGAAGGGAGGTTTATTAACACCAAAGAAAAAAAACTGTTGATAAGATTAAATACCGGGATGAAGAAAAAGCTTGATGCACAATGCATTCAAAGTTACATTTGCCTGTAAATAATATTTAACCTTAATCATTAAAACTTAAAAAACAATCAAATGAACAAAGGCGATTTAATTAAAAAGATGGCTGCTGATGCCGAGATCACCAAAAATCAGGCAAATGCTGCTTTAAATTCTTTTATGATGTGTACCAGTACTGCACTTAAAAAAGGAGAAAGAGTTACCTTAGTAGGATTCGGAACTTTTGGAATTTCCAAGCGTTCGGCCCGCAAAGGACGTAACCCGCAAACAGGTAAGGTAATTCAAATTGCTGCACGCAAAGTAGTTCGTTTCCGTGCAGGGTGTGAGCTTACTAAAAAAGTGAAGTAGTTCTATTTTTTTTACTTCAGAAAAATCCCGCTATGGTGCGGGATTTTTTTTTGCTCAACAGAAACTTTTACATGATTGTGATTGAACCATATTATTCAACAAATCCTGAATTGTTACTTTCGCGCAGCAATTTAAAATAATGAAAAAAAATATTCTGTTATTCGTGTGCTTAATTATTTCCGCTGTTGGTTTTACGCAGGACTCTGTTCGTTTTAATAAACAAACATTGCTTTATGATGGTGAAGAAAAACATTTGAGTAATATGAAGCAGCTAACCTTCGGAGGTGATAATGCTGAAGCATATTTCAGCTTTAGTGATAAAATGATAAGTTTTCAGGCTAACAATAAAAACTGGAATAATGAATGCGACCAGATTTATATGTTTAGTTTCTCTGGTGGTGATATGAAAAATAAAATACCAAACCGCATCAGTACCGGTTTGGGACGTACAACCTGCTCTTATTTTTTACCCGGTGATAGTTTGGTTTTGTACGCTTCCACACATCTTGCTAATACAAACTGTCCACCTGTTCCCGAAAAACGCAGTGATCATAAATATGTGTGGCCGGTTTATAAAGATTATGATATTTTTATTACTGACCTCAAAGGAAATATTAAAAAACAATTAACCAGCACCCCAGGTTATGATGCAGAAGCAACCCTTTCTCCTAAAGGGGATAAAATTGTTTTTACAAGTATGCGTTCAGGCGACCTGGAATTATATACAATGAATATTGATGGCTCCAATGTTAAGCAAGTGACCAATGAATTAGGTTATGACGGTGGTGCTTTCTTTTCACCGGATGGAAAAAAATTAGTGTTTCGCGCCTCACGTCCATCAACAGAGGAAGAGATAAAAGATTATAAAGATTTAATTGCTCAGGGTTTGGTTACTCCTGTTCATATGGAACTTTATACATGCAATATTGATGGAAGTGATCTCAAAAAAATAACGGATCTGCCAAATGCAAGTTGGGCTCCTTTCTTTCATCCATCAGGAAAAAAAATAATTTTTGCTTCCAATTATACTGCAACACGTGGTCTCCCTTTTAATTTATACATGATTGATGCAGATGGAAAAAATCTTGAGCAAATTACACACGACACAATGTTTGATGCATTTCCTATGTTTTCTCATGATGGTAAAAAATTAATTTTTTCATCCAACAGAAATAATAACGGCACACATGAAACAAATCTTTTTATTGCCGACTGGAAAGATTAACTGATTTAAATTTTTGAATATATATCAGTGGAACAAACAAGCAAGTTTACACAATGGCTGAAACGCATAGGCATTGCCGGTTTTTTATTTTTTTTAATTAAAGGATTGATTTGGATTGCCGTTTTTCTTGGAGCAGGCAAACTGTTTGTTGGGTGCTGAAACTTATTATTTCACTCTTTTAAATTTATAACCACCCGATGGCATCACTACCAATGGGACTTTCTCAACAGTGACATTACTTGTATCCAATCCAAAAGCTTTCTCTTCACTTAAACTGATTTTCTTTATAAAAAAGTAAAGATTAAGAATAAACTTTGTCCGCAAGTCTAAAGTGTTTTCATAAGAAAGAAATTTTTCCATCACAATAAAACGGAAATCCCCAATGAGGTGTTGTTTACTTAATGATGAGTAACGGCTTACAATATCCACTTCTTTATTTGCCACTAACTCCTGCACTACTTGTCGAAACATTAAATTAATCTTTGGTTCAACTCTGAAACCAAGGCAAAATCGAATATGAATTAGCTTATCATTAACCAATTCGCGAACGCGGTACTCCATCGTGTAAGGTTCGTCTAACACATCCACATGCACCAGCCAGTAAACATCAGCACGTTTAGGTTGCTTCTGCAGAATTGAATAGATGATTTTACTTTCCACTTCGTCATCATGATAAGCGCTGGTTAGATATACCAGGTGTGTAGCATATTTAGGAATATCTTTATCCTGGCTCATCTCTGTAAGGATGTCATAATATTTTTTGAGACTAACAAATTCAACAAGTTTAGTGCGTATAACGCGTGCCTCATGCCAAACCCACATCACGAATATGATTGCTATTGCAATGATGAAAGCAACGTAACCACCATGAGGGAATTTTTCAAGATTTGCAATGAAAAAAGCGGATTCAATTGCCAGGAACATTACAAGTATCGCATAAACAAACCCTTTATTGTAACCTTGTATGAGATGGTAATAAGTAAGCAAAACAGTGGTCATTAAAAACGCAGTAATGATTGACAAACCATAAGCTGCTTCCATAAATTTTGATTCGCGGAAATAAAGTACCACGCCAATACATCCTGCACATAGAATCCAGTTGATGGAAGGAATATATAATTGTCCTCTGAGATTTGTTGGATATTCAATTCTTCCTTTCGGTAAAAACTCCATACGCATTCCTTCGTTAATCAACGTAAAAGTGCCGCTTATTAATGCCTGGCTCGCAACCACGGCAGCGGCAGTTGCGATAATAATTCCCGGCACTAAAAACCAATCTGACATCAATGCATAAAAAGGTTTTTGATCACCAATGTTTGTTCCGATATGATTTAACAACCACGCACCTTGCCCGAAATAATTTGCAAGTAAAGCAGTAACTACAAAAATCCAGGTTGCACGGATATTCTTTCTTCCGCAATGACCCAGATCACTATACAAAGCTTCTGCTCCTGTGGTGCAAAGAAAAACTGCACCCAACAACCAGAAACCACCCGGATATTGAGTTAACAATTTAATTCCATAATAAGGATTGATGGCTTTAAGAATTTCAGGGTTATGAAAAGTTGCTACAACTCCTAACACAAGCAACATGGAGAACCAAACCACCATGATTGGACCAAAAAAACGTCCTACAAACTTTGCCCCGAACTGCTGAATAAAAAATAAACCGAAAATGATACCGATAACAATGGGCAATGTTTTTATATCAGGATTAAAAACCTGCAATCCTTCTATTGCTGAAGAAACAGAAATAGGTGGGGTGAGTACTCCATCAGCGAGGCAAGCTGCTCCACCAATCATTGCGGGAATAAATAACCATTTCAGTGGGCGTCTTCTTACCAATGCATAGAGTGAAAAAATTCCGCCTTCACCTTTGTTATCCGCTCTTAATACAAGCACTATATATTTTAAGGTGGAGAGGAGTATCAGTGTCCAGAATATACAAGACACACTTCCATAAACCAGCAACTCACTAATGACACGGTTATGCGCAACAGCACTCATTACATAAAGTGGTGAAGTTCCTATGTCACCATAGATAATTCCCAATGTAACCAGTAAACCCGCTGCTGTTACTTTATGATGATTGATATTACCGGAAGACACTTTAAGGAGTTTTGAGTTATGAATTTTGAGTTATGAATTTCCAATTGAAAAAAATTATAATTGAACATACTAATAAATTAAGTGTGCAATTCATAATTCATAACTCAAAATTCATAACTTCATTTCAAACGGTTGCTTTCTTTTTAGCAACGCGCTTCTTAGCTGTTGAGGGTTGAGCAAACGCATCTTCAATAGTTGCTTCAAAATCGGCTAAAGCATTCATGTAATAAATGTAAGCATCATAAGGTGAATCGTAAGGGCTGAAATATTTATGTACATCACCATCACTCCAAAACTTAGTACACATGTAATAAAAATGATCGCTGGTTTGCAGCTTGCCCCACACGTCAATTAAATCTTTGTTACCTGTCGCAATTACTTTTTCTTCTAATTTATAAATGCGCTTTGCTGCTTCCTGTTCCATTGGGTTACTGAGCCATGCACTTAAATCTCGTTCAGCATCTGCCCAACTAATAAATTCAGGCACATCATAAATATCACGGGTTTTAAAAGCATCTATTGCTTCACTCACCATTTTAAAATCAAAGTCAGGATGTTTCATAATGGCTTTTGGAAGATGATCTAAGAAATCAAAAATTCCTGTTTCTTCCCATTGATGCTCGCCAAATGTTTCATAATCCATAAAAAGGTTCAGCACCTCACCGTTACCAGCAATCTTATGAACCCAGCTTGCATAAGTATCAGCATTCAAAGGATATTCTGCCCAGTTGCGATCGCTGAAACGGAATGCAATATCATCTGACAAGCTGTAATTCTTCAGCATTGCTTTAATATTCAAAGTGCCCGCAGGTTTGTATAAGAAGTTTGGAGTGCGTTCTCCCAAAATGCGATCAACACCTTCGCATAAAATTCCTTTATAACCTAAATTCTCAATGTATGATGCAAGTTCGTTGTTATAAATTAACTCTGTGTTGCGAAAAACTTTTGGAGTCTGATCAAAATATTGTTTGATTTTTGCTTTGTGTAATTCAACTTGTCTTTTGAACTCATCTTTAGAATAGATAAAGCTTAAAGAGTGATAATAAGTCTCAGATAAAAATTCAACACAACCTGTCTTTGATAAATCAATAAATGATTGCAACACATCAGGACGATGAATTTCCATTTGCTCAATAGCAACACCGCTGATGGAATAGGAAACTTTAAATTTTCCTTTGTGACGATTGATTAATTCTAAAATTTTCCTGTTCGTTTTCAGATAACATTTTTCCGAAACCTTATCTAATATCCAGCGGTTCTTTTCATCATCCTCGTAAAAATGATCTTTACCAATATCAAAAAAAGAATATCGCTTTATGCGAAAGGGCTGATGAACCTGGAAATAGAAACAAACACTTGGCATTTGAGTTTTCGGTTTATGGTTTACAGTTTACGGTTCTGTACTCCTTATATTTTTACTTTAATCTTTATACTATCTGCTTTATACTCTCTACTCGATACACTACTCGATACTTGCTACTTCTTTTTCCTTTATAAGTTCATATTTCTGATATCCTTCCAACACACGTGCTGCTGCAATATCCCAACTGATATGTTCAAGATCAACAAAAGCATCTTCTCTTACTTTTTCAGCAAGCACATCATTACCAACCAAACTTAGAATATATTCAGCAGCGCGGTCAATATCCCAATAATCAAATTTCAACGCACCTTTTAAGACTTCTGATACACCGCTTTGCTTACTGATCACAACCGGAATTCCAAATTGCACTGCTTCAACTGCTGATAATCCAAATGGCTCACTTACCGAAGGCATGATGTAAACATCAGCCATTGATAATAACGTTCTTACTTTTTCGAGATTTAAAAATCCTGTGAGATGAAAGCGATGTGCAATTCCTTTTTGAGCGGCTTTAACCAAAAGCTGATTGAAGTATTCGCCCGTTCCAGCCATCACAAAACGAACATCTTTATTAAACTGAAGTACACGCTCCGCAATCTCAACAAAATATTCAGGACCTTTTTGTCGTGTTAAACGTCCGACAAACAAAACCATCTTTTCTTTCAACAGTTTTTCACTCTTGAAAGGAGTTACTGGTCGGATTCCATTATGAACTGTATGAATTTTATGACCCGGAATATGATAATGCTCACGAATAATATTACCAGTGAAATCACTTACCGGCATAAGCACATCAGCATCTTCCATTCCTTTCTTTTCAATCTGGTAAACCCAACCTTTGCTGTGTACTCCCCCACGATCAATTTCCAAAGAATGAATGTGAACGACTAACGGTTTACCTGTTTGTCTTTTAATTTCCATACCTGCAATCATGGTCATCCAATCATGCGCGTGTATGATATCGAAGTCTAACGAATGAGCAAGCTTTGCAGCCAGCTGACCAAACACTGTTACTTTTTCAATTACATCACCACCATACAAATCGTCAATATGAAATATGTCAAATGAATCATTTCCGATCTGCACTTTCTTGATGTACTGACTCTCCATATTCAACGCATGAGAACCATAACCATTCGGCTGATTGTAATAGGGATTTAGATCCGAAAGAATAAAATGAACATTCTTAATCTTTTTGTAAGAATCAGCATGACCGATGTTGCGTAATGTTTTTGCATCAATGGTATTTAATCCTATCAGATCAAGATTTTTTACCACAAAGTCAGGGTTTGACTTTGGGATAATCATGGTAACATTGGCGTGTTTTGCCAGTGCAATGCATAGGTCATGACAGGCAACACCCAGTCCACCGTTGATAACAGGCGGAAACTCCCAGCCGAGCATTAGCACTTTGGGAGCGTTTTTTTTAACTATTACTGGGTCTAAAACCGGCATTTGGAATTTGAAGAAATCTTCTTGCTAAAGTACGGATGCAAATGTAATTGAGTGGGAGGAACTTACAAAGAGGGATAATGATTTATTAATACATTCTACTCCAATGCTTCATTCTCTGTTATCTCTCCCAGGGAATTTATTTGCTTGAGGTGATGATGGCATGGGAGCGGGTGATGAGGAAGATTGTGAAAGAATATATGAATCAGTTTGCCATCAGCTTTCCAAATTGGAATTGATAACAAAACAAAAGCAATAACGAACCTGAGAAGTTTTATTTTACAATCCTAATTCTAATACCCTTATGAGTTAATACAGTGAAATTGTTTTTAAGCTCATCAAAATATTTATCAATAAAATCCGCAACAATCTTGAAACGTTCCTTTCTCGCAATGTTATTGAGGCGCATCAACAATATGCCTTTATGTTGAAGTTGAAACCTGTAAACAAGGTCACCGAAGTCTTTATCTTCTGTAAGAAGCAATATTGCTTTTTTATTGGCAATTTCTAAAACCCTTGTGTCTTTTATTCCCGAAAATGTTTCGGTGACAGAAATAACAGTGTAACCTCTCTGACTTAAAATTCTGACAATACCAAAATCAACACTTTCATCAGCAATAAGCTCCATTTTTTAAGAAGCCTTTGTTTGGATGATTTCATTTTTTATTGAATCAGCAGCGAACAAAAGACATGCAGCTATATCTTCTCTTTTGAGATTTGGATAAGCATTAAGCAAATCATCAATGCTATCGCCAGCTGCTAATTTTTCAAGTATTAAATCAACAGGTATCCTTGTGTTGGCAATCACGGGTTTTCCAAATAATATATCGGGATGAGAGGAGAGATGTTGCGCCCAGTTAATCATAGCTTTAAAATTATTGATATACAAATTTACAATAAGTTTTATCGCTGTGATTAAAGAAATTAAAAACCACCACTCAATTAAATTATTTTTGCCTCCTTCATGCATTCATCTACTTCCGATATTTCTTTATCAGGTATTACTACAGTAAAACAAAAACTTTACTTCACTTCGGGTAATAAGCAACTGGAGCTTTGGCCTGTAACAGCAAACATTTTTCGTGTTCGTTATACAACCGAATATTTTGCAAAAGATTTTTCCTATGCGCTACGACCGGGAATGGAGGAATCCATCGAAACGGTTCAATATGATTTAAGACATCCGCTTTATTACTCTGTTTATTCAACAAAGCTTGAGTGCAGGATTAATAAAGAAACACTTAACCTTACTTTTTTAAATGAGAAGGGAGAAATCATCAATGAAGATCTCGATGGTTATAATGCTGAACCCAACCAAGGTTATGGCGGATTTTATGTTTTCTATAGTAAGAAGATTCAGCAGGGAGAATACTTTACCGGGCTCGGTGATAAAGCAACACACCTCAACCTCCGTGGCAAGCGTTTCCTCAATTGGGGATCGGATACGTTTGCTTTCGCCAAAGAACAAGACCCACTTTATCGCAACATTCCTTTTTATTATGGGTTGCAAAATAATTTAGCTTACGGAGTTTTTTTTGACAACAGCTTTCAAACCTTTTTTGATTTTGGTCATGATCGCCCTGACCAATGCCGTTTCTGGGCAGAAGGTGGTGAGATGAGTTATTATTTTATTTATGGTCCGCAGCTGATGCAGGTGGCTGAACATTATGCACTGCTTACAGGAGTTGCTGAATTACCACCGCTTTGGGCTTTAGGTTATCATCAAAGCAAGTGGAGCTACAGCCCTGAAGAAAGAGTACGTGAAGTCGCTTCATTGCTTCGCACAAAAAAAATCCCCTGCGATGTCATTCATCTCGACATTGAATACATGCAGGACTACAAAGTGTTTACCTGGAATGATGAAAGATTTCCATCACCAAAGAAATTAATTGAAGAATTAAAAGCAAACGGATTTAATGTGGTAACCATTTTCGATCCGGGTATTAAGATTGAAAAAGATTACCAGCCTTACGAAGAAGGGATTCAGCAAAATTTATTTTGCAAACGGCAGGACGGAGATATTTTCCGCGGAAAGGTATGGCCCGGTGATTGTCATTTTCCTGATTTCACTTCTCCAGATGTGCGCGAATGGTGGAGTAACCACATTGCATATTTTTTACTGAGTGGAATACAAGGTTGCTGGAATGATATGAATGAGCCGGTGGTGTTTGAAATTGGAACTATGCCCGATGATGTACGCCATAATTTTGATGGATTGGATGTGAGTCATCGCAGAGCGCATAATGTTTATGGCATGTTAATGTCGCGTGCAACCTATGAAGGAATGAAAAAACAGAATGCTGCGCAACGTCCTTTTAATTTAAGCAGATCAGGTTATACAGGCATTCAACGCTATGCTGCAATCTGGACAGGAGATAATGTTACATCATGGGATCATCTTTGGCTGGCTGCAATTCAATGTCAGCGATTAAGTATTTCCGGTGTTTCGTTTTGCGGAACTGACATAGGAGGATTTCTCGACAAGCCTGACCCTGAAATAAGCATTCGTTTTTTTCAGTTAGGAATTTTTCATCCATTCTTTCGTTGTCATTTCTCGCATGAGCATGGTGAAAAAGAACCGTGGTCGTTTGGTTCAGCTTACGAAACTTTAATCCGTAAAGCAATTGAATTCCGTTATCGTTTGCTGCCTTATTTATACACTGCTATGTGGCAACATTCACATAAAGGAACACCAGTTATCAGACCGTTAAGTTTTTATGATCAGCAAGACAAGGAATGTTTATTACGCACCGAAGAGTTTTTATGTGGTGATCATTTACTTACTGCTCCGATAACAGAAAAAGGGATTAGCAGTCGCAAAATGTATTTGCCAAAAGGGAAATGGTTTAATTTTTTTACTAATAAAAAATTGGATGGTGGAGAAGAAATAAGAGCCGAAGCAGAGCTCGATCGTTTTCCATTATTTGTTCGTGCAGGTGCGGTAATTCCTTTGCAGGCGGTTAAGCAATATGTAAATGAAAAGAATGATGAACCGCTGACATTACATATTTATTTTTCTGAATATCGTGTAGCAAGTTATGTATATGAGGATGCAGGTGATGGCTATGAATATCTGAATGGAAAATGTTCTTTGAAAAAATTTACAGTGTTTGGGAACCGGAAACAATTCAGGATTATACAGGATAAGCAGTGGGATTTTAAAACTTCTTACAGCCAATATCATTTGGTAATTGTTGGATTACCTTTTAAAGCAGATACAATAATTGTGGATGGTAAAAAACCTGCTTCGTTAAAAGGAAAAAGTAAAGTGGTGGATTTTTTAGTGCCAGCGAATTTTAAAAAAATAGTGATTGCGTAAATATTAATCTAAAGAAACTCTTAGTCCAAAATTAGAGATAGCACCTGAGCTCACAAATGTCCGCAGTTCGGGAACAGAAGTAAAATCAATTTCAGGACTTAATTCATAATAGAGATGAAGTCTTTTCCAGAACTCACGTTTATTTCCCACACGCCAGTCAATTCCTAATGGTATGAATACAGAAAAACCAAAACCATTTTTATTATTAAATTCTTCTGTTGTGAATTCATTATCTCCAAAAGAATCAACGGTATAATCACCGGAATTCATTTTACTCCTTGTTGAATTTTGATGCGAATAATTAATTTCAGTATGTGAATTAAAATTTATTCCTGCTGTTAATCCTGCTCCTCCATATAATGACCATCTCGCCTTAGGATTTGTTCTGAAAATAATTGAGAGATGCATACGCAATTGTTCGTTATGGTACTTCATAAAATAATTATCCGTAGTTACCGAATCAATAAAAATCATTTCACCTGTTTGTGATGAAGTTAAAGTATCATAAGGTGTGTTAGTTTCTTTATGCAATGATCTTGAAAGTGAGAGGCCGCTCCGATAACTTACGCCTAACCTAAGTTGTGGATTAGCTTTATAAGCTGTCTTTGTATGATTCAAAAAATTAATTCCGACAAGCGTTGAGAAAACAAATCCTCCATTGTCAGCAAAACTATTTTGAGAGGATGAATAACCATTAAAATTACTGTCAAGCAAAATGGATTCCGGAGCGAGTTTTTTAAAATCTGATAGAGTACTTACTTGTCGCGTATGCAAAGCAAAACCTAATAGCACATACACATTTGTTATATTCATTCTGTGCTCCACTCGAGATGAATCTGTTTGTGCCTTAATAGCCGTAAAGGTAATCAGTAAAATAAAATTCAATATTAAATGTGGTCTTTTCATATATATAAGTTGAAACGCTATAACGAAAAAAGAATGCGATAGTATCTGCGGATATTTATTTTTTTGTTGTTCTTCTCAATAGTTTAATATGCAATCCTTGTTCTGAATCATTTATTAAAGTTTGCAATCTCTTTAGCTTAGTTGTTTCCTGTTTTGCGCTTATCACCCACCATGTAGCAGCACGCTTATAATAGGGTGGCTGATCATTAAAAAATTTCCATACTTCTTTATTGTTTTTAAATAGTTTTTCAAATGCATTGTTAAGTTTAATATTTTTTTCTTTTTGTTCAAAAGAATAGATACCTGAATGTTTCTCTTCGCGTTTTTGAAAAGCGGCAATACCTGCAGGAAACATCAATCCCTTTTTTGTTAATTCATTAACTTTTGCAATATTTATTCTACTCCAAATGCTCTTTGCTTTGCGCGGAGTAAAACGGATAGTGTAACTCATATCATCAATTGATTTACGAATTCCATCTATCCATCCAAAGCAAATGGCCTGATCAACCGATTCACTCCACGTTATACTTTGTTTGCCAGAACTCACTTTATAAAATCCAACTAATAATTCAATTACCTTGTCATGATTTTTCTCCAACCATTTGCGAAACTCAGCTGGAGTTTTAAAGAAAACAGGTTTCATATTCTAACGTAATTGAATTCAAAAATATATTTTCTTTCTCTGCGAACTCCGCGAAAAACTTTGCAGTTCTCTGCGGTAAAAATTTTTAACGCGGAGATTGCAGAGTGTCGTTACATACCAACGCAAAGAAACGCAGAGACAAAAAAAAGGGAACCATTGCTGATTCCCTTTTACCATTGTTGTGTGTCTCACCAACAATACGATTATGTTTCTATTTCACTGAGTCAAGTACCGCCTTAAATGCATCCGGATGATTCATTGCTAAATCAGCCAACACTTTGCGGTTAAGCTTTACATCGCTCTTGTGAATTTTACCCATGAACACTGAATAACTCATTCCTTGTTCGCGTGCAGCAGCATTAATACGCTGAATCCACAAGCCGCGGAAGTCGCGTTTTTTTGCTTTACGGTCGCGGTAAGCATAACCTAAACCTTTTTCGACAGTATTTTTTGCAACTGTCCATACATTTCCTCTTGCACCCCAATTACCCTTGGCAAGTTTTAGAATTTTTTTTCGTTTAGCCCTGGAGGCTACAGCGTTTACACTACGTGGCATTTTGTTTTTTGTTTTTTTGGTGTTAGCGTTCTGAATAATTCAGAATCTTGAAGCTAAGAACCGGGTGAATATTAATTATTGAATTTTGAGTTATGAATTTTGAGTTATGAGTTATTGCATTCATAACTCATAACTTAATATTCAAAATTTCTTTATCCCATCACCAGCATACGCTTTACACGATACTCATCAGTTTTATGAACCAATGTGGTGCCGGTAAGATTACGTTTTTGCTTGGTTTCCTTTTTAGTAAGGATATGGCTTTTATAAGCGTGCTTACGAACTATTTTTCCAGTGGCAGTTACCTTGAAACGTTTCTTGGCGCTGGAATGGGTTTTCATCTTTGGCATTGCGAAATATGATTTTAAATTATAGATTTTAAATTATAGATTTCATTTCTTCATCACTTAATTGCTTCCTCACTTCATCACTATTCTTTCGGTTTTACTTTCTTTGGAAGAGGAGCAAGGAACAGAAACATTCTGTTACCTTCTAACTTTGGCAGTTGCTCCACCTTGGCATAATCCTCCAGTGCAGCTGCAAACTTTAGCAGGATAATTTCTCCTTTTTCCTTGTATGTGATAGAACGGCCGCGGAAGTGAACATAAGCTTTTACTTTATCACCATCCTCCAGGAATCGCATGGCATGTTTTAATTTGAAGTTAAAATCATGATCATCTGTATTGGGCCCGAAACGGATTTCCTTTACTTCCTGCTTTGCGGATTTGCTCTTTACTTCCTTTTCTTTCTTTTTCTTTTCGTATAAGAACTTTTGATAGTCAACAACTTTTACAACAGGTGGCTCCGCATTCGGTGCTATCTCCACAAGGTCTAAACCTTGTTCTCCGGCAATTTCCAATGCCTCAGCAATCGGAACAATTTTCGGCTCTATCCCATCCGCCACCAGGCGAACGTGAGTAGCTGTTATTAATTCATTGATCTTGTGTTCTGCCTCTCTCTTCGGTCGGAAGAAACGGCTGCCCATATATGGTTTTCTGGGTCCGCTTCCACCACCCGGACGTGGCTTATAAAAAGTTGCTATAGTTCCTCCTTGTTTTTTAGTTTATGTTTTTTAGTTGTTGGGTTGTTCTGTTGTTGAGTTGTTCTGTTATTTCCTCAACAACCTTACAACTTAATCTCTTAACAACTAATTACCCAACATCTCTTCTATTTCTGTTTTCACTGATGCCATAAAAGCATCCACTGTTAACGAACCCTGATCTCCCTGTCCGTGCTTGCGCACTGCAACAGCATTTTCCTGCTCCTCTTTCTCTCCCACAATCAGCATGTAAGGGATTTTTTTAATCTCGGCATCACGTATCTTTTTACCGATTTTTTCGTCCCTTTCGTCAACGAGGGCGCGAATATCGGAATTATTCAGTAACCGTGAAACTTTTTTAGCGTAGCTATTGTACTTTTCAGAGATTGGTAAAATGGATACTTGCTTGGGAGATAACCACAACGGGAAATTGCCAGCATAATGTTCAATCAGGAAACCTATGAAACGTTCATGCGTTCCAAGCGGAGCGCGATGAATGCAAATAGGTGTCTCCAATTCATTTTGTGCATTGCGGAAAGCAAGATTAAACTTGGCTGGAATAGCAAAGTCAACCTGGTTAGTAGCAAGTGTAAACTCACGACCGATAGCGCTGTAAACCTGTACGTCAATCTTAGGTCCGTAGAAAGCAGCTTCATCCGCCACTTCAATGTAAGGGATATTGGACTCAATCAATACCTTGCGAACCATGTCTTCGGTTTCTAACCACAGTGCTGAATTATCAACATATTTTTTACCAAGCTTGGTTGGTTCGTGAGTACTGAAACGCATGATGTATTTCTCAATACCAAATATTTTAAAATACTTCAGGTACATATCATTCACCGCCCTGAACTCATCGGCAAACTGTTCTTTACTGCAATAAATATGTGCATCATTCATCTGGAAACAACGCACACGCATCAAGCCGAATAACTCACCACTTTGCTCATAACGATAACAAGTTCCATACTCTGCCAATCGTACCGGAAGCTCTTTGTAGCTCGGGTTCATCTCTGCAAAAATCTGGTGATGGTGCGGGCAATTCATTGGCTTTAAATAATATTTCTCTCCATCAAATATCATGGGTGGAAACATACTCTCAGCATAATAAGGCAGGTGACCGGTGGTGAGATACATGCTTTCTTTTGCAATATGAGGAGTATGCACACGCTGATAACCTGCCTGCATCTCAGTGCGCTTTGCCAGCTTTTCCAACTGCTCAATCATCACCGTTCCGTTTGGCATCCACAAAGGCAAACCGGGACCCACATATTCACTGAAAGTAAACAACTCTAATTCTTTTCCAATCTTTCGATGATCCCGTTTCTTGGCTTCTTCAAGCATCTCGAGATACTCGGTAAGTTCTTTTTGTTTTGGGAAAGTGATACCGTAAATACGTGTTAATTGCTTTTTGCTTTCATCACCGCGCCAGTAAGCACCTGCAATGTTCATCAGCTTTGCAGCTTTTATAAAACCTGTATCAGGAATGTGCGGACCGCGACATAAGTCTGTAAAATTTCCCTGCGTGTAAAAAGTAATGCTTCCATCAGCAAGGTCTTTCAACAAGTCAAGCTTGTATTCATCACCCTTCTCAGTAAAATATTTTATCGCTTCTTCTTTGTTTACTTCTTTGCGGACATAATTGTTTGCTTTGCGCGCAAGCTCCAGCATTTTATCCTCAATCTTTTTAAAATCTTCAGGTGTTATTTTGTGTTCACCTAAATCAATATCATAGTAAAATCCATGATCAACGGGAGGGCCAATACCAAACTTTACACCGGGATAAAACGTTTCCAATGCCTCCGCCATCAAATGCGCTGACGAATGCCACATGGTGCTTTTGCCTTCTGCATCATTCCATGTTAGCAATTGCAGGTTTGCATCGGTATCAATGGCGCGGTTGGCATCGCGCACTTCGCCATTTACTTTGGCGGCAAGCACATTGCGGGCAAGCCCTTCGCTGATGCTTTTAGCAACGTCAAGCGCTGAAGTTCCTTTGGCATACTCACGAACGCTGCCATCAGGTAATGTAATCTTTATCATCATTTTTTAGAGAGGCGCAAAGATAAAAGAATGTTTCAGGGTTTAAAGTTTAAAAGTTCAATGTTCAACCAATCAGATCAGGAAAGAACTAACAACTCATTTATACCAAAAAAAGCAATTTAAATGTTTCGCAAAGCATATTGCAGGTTAAACAAAATCATGAAAAGATTATGCAAAATAAAATGCAGATCAACCAACAGAATGTACAGATAAAGCAAGGTCATTAACATATTAAACAAAATAAAGTATGGATTAAACAATGCCTTGTGCAGGTTAAACAATATGATGCACAGGTCGCGCAAAATGATGTAGAGGTCGCGCAAAATTTTTGAAAATCACTTTTATTACTGTAAGATTTTTTAGTTTTTGACATAGTTAAGAGAGAGGAAGCAACAAAACCAAAGTTCTGTATTGCCGGTTAAACTATTTTTTTACGAGGCAAAACACCGCAATTTCATGTTTTGTAAGATTTTCCTGTTTTTTCGCTGGTTGATTCGTAACATTTCCCTAAAACTTTCGATTAACTACCTATAAATTAAATCAAAAAATTATGAGCACATTCTTACTAATGTTATTATCAGCTATCAAAAGTGTAATTAACTATTGCACTTCTGCAACATGGAGCCCGGTGGTTGAATCGGTTCCTGCCTTTAAACAGGACATTACTGCCTTAAATGATAAGGTGAAGGCAATTGATGACCTTATTAAAAAGCAGTCGGCTAAAATTACCGGTTACACAGCCATTCGCAGAACATTGCGTACTACACTTGAACAGGTTTCGCTTACGCAGATTTCGCGTGGAATGGCTTATGCAAAAAAAGCAGACAAGGTTTTATTTGATACGCTCGCACAAGGCAAGACAATGACGGACATCGAGCGGATGAAGCTTGGAGTACTTGGGCAAAAAATGGGCGCTTGCCATGATGCACTGGCAGCTGTTCCTATTGCCAGTCTTACACCCTTTGGCATCACTACCGCATCCCTGCAAAACTGGGTGGATGCCATAAAAGCTTATAACGATTTTTTAAGCACCCCTCGCACTAAAATGGTTGATCGCAAAGCCATGACCAAAGCTTTGAAAGAATCCATTACGGATGCCAACGATTTTCTGCGCACAGAGGTTATGTTTCATGCACGCGGATTTGCTAATTCCAATAAAGATTTTTTCAATGGTTTCGAGGATGCGTTGCGCCAGATCCCTATTTCTGACCGTCATACACGCCTTGTTGCCACTCTTACGGATGAGAATGGAAATGTTTTTCCCTATTGCCAGGTATCGGTTGACTCTTTCACCGATAAAAATAAGACGTACAAAGCCTATTTCGGTTATACTGATTCAAACGGGCAGTGCATTTTATCAGGTTTTCGACCGGGTGTCCGCTCAGTAACCGTAAGCGGTGATACGATTGAAACAAAAACTTTCAGCAATATTAACTTCGTAAGAGCTAAAGCCGTTGAACGTAAATTTATCTGTATCCATGCGTTTACTAATATTCCTGCTCCGCAGAGCAATAAGGAAAAGGTGAAATAATAAAATACTTTTTGTCATGATTGAAATCCCTGCCCCGTAAGGCCGGGATTTTTTTGTTTATGTTTGGGAGTGGTTAGCGCAGTGTCCCTAAAAAGGAGACACTGCGAGGACTGAGGTAAATATCTCCAGAGGTATTAGAAACAATATGATTTGCTATTCTAAACTTTTACACCAACAAAACAATCTTTTATTTTTCTAAAAAGGCTTTCATTGTAGTTATCATACCTTTCACTTACTGGTGCTTTAACTGACCTTACAATTATTTTACTCCATTCCTGAATAGATGCAGGAAGCGCAATTGATGAATTTTCCACTACATAAACTTCTGCTTCCGTTTGATTTTTTTGCATTGAATTATAAATTCTATGTGTGCCATCAATAATTGCATACTCATCATTTTTTAGACGTTCAACAACTGGCGGAGTGATTATCCACGGGCTGCCACCTATAACAGCTGACATTGAAAAGCCTTTATCTTTCAAAATATCTTCTACTTCCATAGCTCTATTTATTTTTAGTTGCTCTAAGAATTTAGAAAGAGGTCTGAGCCTTTTTGTCTCTAACGTTTGAATAGAAATTGGTAAATTTTGATAAAAATGGATTTTTCTTAGGCAATTTATAATTGTTATATCCGGTATTGGTTTAAATTTAAGTTTTTTAGGATTAAATTTAAGATTTGCAGAATTATATTTTTGACCTGAGTTGAAATTTGAATTAAAATTTTCTCGAAACATTGCGATAAATCCTGAATCATAGGGCAGTCTATATTTTATGCCACGTATTGTAGGTTTCTCTTCAATAGAAATGATTTGAGCATTCTCCGTATTTAAATCTATTGCCGTACCTTTAAGATAATTGTCACCCTTATTACGTTCCACTATTTGAGCTCCGTATGAATCAAGGGCGGAAATAGCATTTTTATAATCCTCTGATACATTCTTCTCACAAATTATTTTAATTTTGATTTTCCGAAGTACAGCCTTTAAAATAGTAATATTTAGTTCTTTAATCCAGGAAAGATCACCAGCAACAATTTCAACAGTGTTTGTGGCAGAATTAATTAATTTAGCAGTTTCTTCAAGCAATCCTTCCCTAAATTCTTTAGTATTTAATTCTTCATTCTGTTCGCTAGTTATTTTAGTTTGTTCATTTCTTACAAACTCCTCGACACTGTTAGTACCATTTTCCACAAGTTCTTTAATTTGAATCTCAGAAATATTAAAATCAGTTGATTTTATTTCTCCTGTGGGTATATCAATTACCTGTCTTCTTTTAAACATGCTTAGCTGAATTTCAGTAACGCCATCTAAAAGGGCAGTAGTTAACATGTTAAATAATTCTAAACCTGTTTCAGGTTCTGAAAAATCAAATTTTTTATTTTGAATTAATCTAAAACATAAAATAGGAATTTTCTCCTCAAGCTTTAATTCTGGTGCCATGAAAATGGGCAAATTCGCAATTAATCCACCATCAACATAAAATGTTGCATTATCTTTCACGGGTTGGAAAAAAAATGGAATAGTGCATGAGCATCTGACTGCCAATGAAACGGAAGCATCTGGTGTTGAATCTCTGCTCCACTTTCCAAATGTTGAGGCTTTTAAATCAGTAGCAATAATTGCACAAGGCTTTTTCAAATCAGAAAACAGAACATTTCCATTAGTAATCTTTAATTTATCTTTTAATATTTTTTCAAGCCAAATTTGAATTCCCTCGGATGAATGTAAGCCCATTGAGTAATAAATTTGACTCATGGCAGAGGCCTTTTTATTTCCAAATAAATTAATTGCCTTTTGTGCAAATTTTCCGTTTTTACCCTGCTCAGGATCTTTAAGTAATTCTGCAAAGGGTTTTTTCATTATGTCAATAACCTCATCGGGTAAAAAACCTGCTGCTATCAGGACAGCTATAATGGAACCTGCAGAAGTTCCTAGTGTTCCAATAAAATTAATTTTTGCGTCACTTGCAGCCTTAAAAGCTCCAGCAAAAGCAGCGCCTCTGACACCTCCTCCTTCAAAAACTCCTATGCACTGCCGAAAATTCTGAGTTTCCATAGATTGCTTATTATAATTAAGTTGTTACTAATTTTAGATAAATGCCAAATATAGCTGTCTTTCGAGTTTGTAAAAATCAATATTGAAAATTGTACATCCTAAAGTTTATAAAACTCTGTTGGGAATAAGAATTATAATCATTGCTTACTATATTTGAGAGCAATGAAAAAGTTGGATAAGAAGAAAAAATCAGTAAAGAAAATTTCTAAAAAGAAACCCTTTGTAAAAAAATACGACTTCACTTTTTTCGAGCAGGTGTTTGAAGTGGTTCGGTTAATTCCTTATGGTAGAGTTACTTCTTACGGAGCCATTGCACGTTATCTCGGCACTGCTGGTTCCTCGCGCATGGTGGGTTGGGCAATGAATGCTTCGCACACAACAGTTCCTCCTATTCCGGCACAGCGTGTTGTAAACAGAAATGGATTGTTAACCGGCAAACATCATTTTGGTAGTGATATGATGCAGCAATTGTTGGAAAGTGAAGGAGTCGAAGTGGAAGATGATAAAGTGAAACGGTTTAAAGAATTATTCTGGGATCCGATGATTGAATTAGCCTTATGATCAATCTTGTTTTATCCGGTGGAGGAGTGAGGGGCATTGCACATCTTGGTGTGATAAAAATGCTGAAGGAGATGGGTATAAAAATCAATCATCTATCAGGCACAAGTTCAGGCGCTATTGTGGCTGCTTTTATTGCAGGAGGTTACCAGCCTGATGAATGCATGAACATTTTTATTAAAGAAAAAGTGCTTCGCAGATTACGTGCAACTATGCAAGCCGGTTTTTTTAAAATGGATGGATTGGAATCGTTTTATTTAAAATATTTTCCAGCCAATTCTTTTGAGTCATTAGAAAAAAAGTTGACTGTTTCTGCAACAGACATTGTGAATGCTAAAACAATTTATTTTTCGAATGGTGAATTGATTCGTCCTTTACTTGCAGCAAGTTCTATTCCTGTAATATTCAAACCTGTTGTGTTTCGAAATTATACTTTACTGGATGGAGGCTTGCTGAACAATTTGCCGGTAGAACCTTTGTTAGAAGATAAGTTAGCAATCATTGGCGTGCATGTAAACCCGGTAGCAGTTGTTGATGAATTGCCTAACACATTTCGTGTAATGGAACGTTGTTTTAATCTTGCCGTTTATGCCAATGTGAAAGAACGAATGCGGCTCTGCGATTTAGTGATTGAACCTGCAGATTTGAAAAAATATTCAGTGCATCAATATTCAAAAGCAGAAGAAATATTTTTGATAGGATATGATTATGCGAAGAGTATAAGAAAGCAGATTGAAAACATAGTTGGAAATTAGTTTGCAGTTTTCAGTTAATAAAATTCGTGCGTCAGCAACTGTAAACCCTCAACTGTAAACTTTATTGCTGCATCCACTTTTTATAAATCCTTTCCTGCTTCTGAGAAGGATTATCAATTCTTTCCAAAGCATAACTTGCTTTTGGTGAATTAATCAGTGTTACCATGATTGATTTCATTAACCCGTTTCTGCTAATTGTGAAATTTATTTTATCGCCAGTATTTTTCAACTGTAATGCTTTTGTAAGGTCATCACCAATCCTTAAACTATCCACTGCAATTAATTCATCATTTACATTAATGCCGGCTTTCCATGCAGGAGAATTACGTTCAATATTTGTTACTGTTAATTTCCCCTCTTTAAAAGTGGATGTTATACCGGAATAAATATTTTCCTGTATTTCATTTTTGTTTTTTAAACGCAATCCTGCTTTTTCTAAATACGAATTGTAATTTATCTTTTTGGGTTTTCTAACATGGTTTGCAAAAAAATCATTCATGTCAAGTCCTGAAACTGTTTTTATTGCATTGATTAAATCAGTCTCAGTATAACCAATCCATTTTTTCTTGTAAGTATTTTCATAAAGGAAACGCATTACATCATCCAGACTTTTCCTTCCATCGGTTGCATCCATCACCGTAAGGTCAATCATCAAAGCAATGAGTGAACCTTTTGTATAATAATTTGAAGTGGTGTTGGCAGAATTTTCATTGGGACGATAATATTTTATCCACGCATCATAGCTTGCTTCTGATGGACTTTGTATAGTATCTCCTGGATTCTCAACGTAACTAAAACTTCCGGAAAGTGTATTTAAGTATTCGTCACCTGTTACAAAACCGCAACGTTGAACCATCAAATCATCATAGTAAGCAGTGAAACCTTCAGCAACATATAATAAGCCGGTATAATTCTCCGTGCTGTAATCATAAAGCAACAAAGTTTTTGGTCGTATTCTTTTTACATTCCATAAATGAAAATATTCGTGTGCAACTAAAGACCAAAAACCATGGTAAGCACTCTCCGGTTCATAAGCCCACCTGTTCATTTGCAAAACACAGGAATTCAAATGTTCTAATCCGCCACCAGGAGTATTGTGATTCAGCACAAAAAAAACATATCGCTTACAGGGGTTTTCACCAAATACTTTTGTCTCCTGCTCTGCAATTTTTGTGATATCTTTTTTAATTCGCTCTGGATCATAATTTCCTTTGCCAATCATCGCAACCTGGTGATTAACGCCAGCAGCTTTAAATTCTATGATATCCGGATTCCCGATTTCTATTGGTGAATCAGCAAGCATATCATAATCAGGTGCAGTTAACATCCATTTGTTTCCTTTAACAGCATCCAGTGTAGTAATGATTTGTTTCCATTGTTTAGCAGGAATAATTTCTATCACAGATGATAGAGATAGCATTTTGTCCACATACATAAATATACTGCTGCCTGCTATAAATGCATGTTCTTCATCAATAAAGCTGGTTCGCACACTTAATTCATAAGCATACACACGATAATTAATTTTTATTGCTTCACTTTTCCCATTGGTTATTTCCCATGTTGATTTATTTATTTTCTGTGCATCAAGGATGTTACCTTTATTATCAAATGCATTAAAGCCTTCCACATTCTTTTCAAATTCCCTTATCATATAAGAACCCGGAGCCCAGACAGGCATACTTACTCTTAACTTCTCGTTATGCCAATTGTTTATTTCCATCTGCACCTGAACATAATGGCTTTGTGGTTCATCAAATCGCAGTGTGTAATTTATTGTTGGTTGTGCTTTCGCAAAAATCCAGGTACAGGAAAGCAAGAGGATATTTAAGATAAATTTTCTCATCAATGATTTTTAGGAATTAAAAGGAGCGAAAATAGTGAATGCAGTTTCTATAGTCAGATTTATAGGCTCATTAGGTATGAATCGCGATAGAATTATTATCTGTTTAAAAATTATTTTTTACTCATCTTGTTAAAATGAAAAGTTTTGTTACTTTTGCCGTCCCTTTTTAGGGGTAGCGTATGTTTACCTCTTAAAAACAAGGAACGTTCTCAGTTAAGGTTTAATAATTAAGACCAAAACAACTAATAATTAGTTAAGATGGCAGGAATAATAGGAAGAAAAGTAGGCATGACCAGCATTTTTGATGCTGATGGGAAAAACATCCCTTGCACAGTAGTGGAGGCAGGTCCATGCATTGTAACCCAGGTAAAAACAGAAGCCACTGATGGGTACAACGCTATTCAATTAGCGTTTGGCGAAAAGAAAGATAAACATGCTTCAGCGGGATTGAAAGGTCACGTTAAAAAGGCAAATACTACTCCCAAGCGCAAGTTTGTGGAGTTCACTGATTTTGAAAAGGAATTTGCACTTGGTGAAGAAGTTACTGCCAGCATTTTCAGCGATGGTGATTTTTGTGATGTGATTGGAACTTCTAAAGGAAAAGGTTTCCAGGGAGTTGTTAAGCGTCACGGATTTAGCGGTGTTGGTGGTGCCACTCACGGTCAACACAATCGTTTGCGTGCTCCTGGTTCACGTGGTGCTTCTTCATGGCCTTCAAGGGTTTTTAAGGGAATCCGCACTGCAGGACATATGGGTTCTGAAAGAGTGAAGATGCAGAATCTGCAAATTGTTAAAGTATTGCCAGAGCAAAACCTATTGCTTATAAGAGGTGCAATACCTGGTCATAAAGGTTCATTTGTAATGGTGGAGAAATAATCATGGAAATCGCTGTATTAAATATAACCGGTAAAGAAACCGGCAAGAATGTAAAGTTGAATGCGGATATTTTCGGTATTGAGCCGAATGACCATGCAATTTATTTAGATGTGAAACAACACCTCGCTAATAAACGCCAGGGAACACACGCAACTAAAGAACGTGCTGATGTTGCACGTACAACTAAGAAATTAAAACGCCAGAAGGGAACTGGTGGAGCTCGTGCAGGATCAATGAAATCTCCTTTGTTTAAAGGTGGAGGACGTGTTTTTGGACCACAGCCAAGGGATTATACTTTTAAGCTGAATAAGAAATTAAAACGTCTTGCGCGTTTATCAGCTCTTAGTTATAAAGCAAAGAATAATATGATTACTGTGGTTGAAGATTTCAACTTTGATTCTCCAAAGACAAAGCAAATGACTGAGGTGATGAACAGTCTTAAAATTGCTGATAAGAAAACGCTGATGGTGTTACCGCAAAGCAATAAGAATGTTTATTTGTCTATGAGAAATTTACAAGGTAAAAAAGTAGTGACAGCATCTGATTTAAACACTTATGATATATTGAATGCGAATAGCCTGGTGATATCAGAAAGCTCGTTACCAATTATCGAAAGCATATTATTGAAACAATAAAGTTTAGTATCAATACAAATAACGAATTAGAATGGAAATCCTGAAGAAGCCCATCATCACTGAAAAGATGAACCGTATAACGGAGAAGCAACCGCGTTATGGTTTTGTGGTGGACAGACATGCCAATAAAATCGAGATAAAGAAAGCAGTTGAAGCTATGTATGGCGTAACTGTTGAATCGGTAAACACCATGATTTATCGCGGTAAAGGAATGAGCCGTGGTACCAAGACTGGTTTTGTTACCGGCAAACGTCCTGATCATAAAAAAGCAGTTGTTACTTTAAAGAGTGGTGACACAATAGATTTCTTCAGCAGCATTTAATTAATAGAGAAAGAGCATTATGGGATTACAGAAATTACGTCCGATGACACCAAGTCAGCGTCATACAATAAAAAATGACTATGCTGATTTGACTGTTGGAAACCAGCCTGAGAAATCACTGTTGGTAGCATTAAAGAATTCTGGCGGAAGAAATGATTCAGGTAAAATGACCATGCGCTATATTGGTGGAGGTCATCGCAAGCAATACCGTATTATTGATTTTAAACGCAATAAAATAAATATTCCGGGAACTGTTTCTACTGTTGAATATGATCCAAACCGTACTGCATTTATTGCATTGGTGGTTTACAGTGATGGTGAGAAGAGATACATTATTGCACCAAATGGAATTAAAGCAGGACAAAAAGTTATTTCCGGTGATAAGGCTACTCCTGAAATAGGAAATACAATGTTATTAAAAGATGTTCCATTGGGAACTTTGGTTCACAATATTGAAATACGTCCCGGTCAAGGTGGAAAGATTGCACGCAGTGCCGGTTCTTATGCTCAGTTGGCTGCCCGTGATGGTAAGTATGCAACGATGAAAATGCCTTCTGGTGAAACAAGAATTGTACTTGTTACCTGCATGGCAACTATAGGAACAGTATCAAACGGTGATCAGAATAAAGTAAGCTTAGGCAAGGCAGGACGTAACCGTTGGTTAGGCAGAAGACCTCGTGTGAGAGGTGTTGCAATGAACCCTGTTGATCACCCGATGGGTGGTGGTGAAGGACGCGCATCAGGAGGACATCCACGTTCACGTTCAGGAAAACTGGCTAAGGGAATGAAGACACGCAAGAAAAATAATCCAAGTAATAAATACATTGTCGAAAGACGCAAAAAATAAATTCATTTACCAATGAGTCGCTCACTAAAGAAAGGACCTTATATTGATATTACGCTGGAACGCAAAGTGACAGCAATGAATGACAGCAAAAAGAAGTCGGTGATTAAATGCTGGACCCGCAGAAGCATGGTTTCTCCTGAGTTTGTTGGTCATACGTTTGCGGTGCATAACGGGAATAAATTTATCCCGGTGTATGTGACTGAAAACATGGTAGGACATAAGTTAGGTGAGTTTGCACCAACACGTACCTTCAGAGGACACTCAGGAAATAAATCAGACAAGGCGGCACCTTCATCATCTAAGCAAAAATAATTATGGGAGCACGTAAAAGATTAGCAGCAGTAAACAGGAAGGAATTTGAAAAAACAATTGCTTTCGCTAAATTAAATAACTGTCCTACTTCTCCCCGAAAGATGAGATTGGTAGCAGACATGGTTCGTGGCAAGCGAGTGGATCTTGCATTGAATATGCTTCGCTTCAGCACAAAGGAAGCAGCAGGCCGTTTGGAAATATTACTGATGTCAGCACTTTCAAACTGGCAGGCAAAAAATGAAGCTGTTCGCATTGAAGACCAGGAACTGATTGTGAAAGAAGTTTTTGTAGATAGCGGCAGACAGTTAAAACGTTTACGTCCGGCACCACAGGGAAGAGGTCATCGTATCCGCAAACGCAGTAATCATATTACACTTATTGTTGATAGTAAAATTTCCAAAGCACCACAAACTGTCGAAGAAGCAGAAGTGGTGGAAGGAACAGCATAAGGTTATTAAGTATTGAGTAGTTAGTATCAAGACAAAAAAATAAAAACGAAAACAAATAATACATGGGACAAAAAGCCAATCCGATCGGTAATCGTTTAGGGATTATCCGTGGCTGGGATTCAAACTGGTATGGTGGAGATAACTATGCTGATAAGCTTGTTGAAGACGAAAAAATAAGAAAGTACTTATATGCCCGTCTTATAAAAGGCGGTGTTTCAAAAATTGTTATTGAGCGCACGCTGAAGCTTATTACTGTAACAGTTCATACTGCCCGTCCGGGTATTGTGATTGGTAAAGGCGGACAGGAAGTGGATAAGCTGAAAGAAGAATTAAAGAAGCTTACCAAAAAAGAAGTTCAGATAAATATTTTTGAGATAAAGCGTCCTGAACTGGATGCTCAGCTGGTGGCTGATGGTATAGCACGTCAGTTAGAAGCACGTATTTCTTTCAGAAGAGCAATGAAAACATCTGTTGCTTCCACAATGAGAATGGGTGCTGAAGGAATCAAGATTGTAGTTTCAGGTCGCTTAGGTGGTGCTGAGATGGCACGTACCGAGCAATATAAAGAAGGAAGAATTCCATTGCACACTTTCCGTGCTGATATTGATTATGCGTTGGGAGAAGCGCAAACTACTTATGGTTTGATTGGTGTGAAGGTTTGGATTTGCAAAGGCGAGATTTACGGAAAACGTGATTTATCTCCGAACGTTGGTTCAACAGCGCAGGCATCAAAAGGAAAGAGCAATGACCGCCCTGACAGAGGTGATCGCAGAGACGACCGTGGTGGTGATCGCAGAGGTGGTGACCGTGGCGGAAGAGGAGGCGGTGATCGTGGCGGAAGAAGTGGTGGTGGAGACAGAGGTGGACGTGGAGGAAATACACCACGCGGATAAATTTATAAATAGAAAAAATCAAGAGTTGTTATGTTACAGCCAAAGAAATCGAAATTCAGAAAACAGCATAAGATGGTTCCACGCGGAGTGGCAAGCCGTGGCGCTACACTCGCCTTCGGGTCGTTTGGAATCAAGTCAATGGAAATTTGCTGGTTAACAGCACGCCAGATAGAAGCAGCTAGGGTGGCAGTTACAAGGTTTATGAAACGTGAAGGTCAGATATGGATACGTGTGTTTCCGGATAAACCTATCACTAAGAAACCACAGGAAGTACGTATGGGAAAAGGTAAAGGAGCACCTGAATATTGGGTTGCAACTGTTAAGCCCGGAACCATCATATTTGAAGCAGAAGGTGTATCAATGGAAACGGCAAAAGAAGCGTTGCGTTTAGCAGCACAAAAACTTCCGGTAACAACTAAGTTTGTTGTAAGACCTGATTATGCTGCAGCTTAATAATTTATAAAAGAAATAGAAATGAAACAGTCAATAGTAAGCGACTTAACAACCGAAGAAATTCGCGAGAAAGTAAAAGAAGAGCGTGCAGCTTATGTTAAAATGAAAATGGCACACGCAGTTTCTCCACTTGATAATGCATTGAAAATTAAAACGAGCCGTAGGGCAATCGCAAGAATGGAGACAGAACTTAAAAAAAGGTCATCAGTAAAATAAATGGTTTACGGTTTACAGTTTACGGTTTAAAGTTGCTTATGCACGACAACCGTAAACCATAAACTCTAAACTGAAAACTTCAAGTATAAAATGGAAGAAAGAGCATTAAGAAAAGAGAGAGTTGGTTTAGTAACCAGCACTAAAATGAATAAATCAATCGTTGTGTCGGTTGAGCGTAAGGAGAAACATCCTATGTATGGTAAGTTCATCAAGAAGACTAAGAAATTTATGGCTCATGATGAAAAGAATGAAAGCGGAGTAGGTGATACTGTAAAGATTATGGAGGTTCGCCCGATGAGTAAGTTGAAGCGCTGGAGATTGGTGGAGATTGTGGAGAAGGCGAAGTAATATTTTTACTTCAGATCCTGAAAACTATCAGATCTTTACTGAAAACAGAAAATATTATTTCAAAAAAATAGCCTCGCTCATGCGGGGCTTTTTCTTTTATTATGCTTTTTGCTTACTTAAATCAAAGTGCTTTGCTAACACATCATCTAAATGCTGAAAGCTAACTGAGCTTTTAATAATATAATCCAATGCTCCTTTTTTTTTAGCGAGGTCTATTATTTTTTCGTTGTGTACGCTTGTGAGCATTATCACTTTAGTGTTAGGTGAAATCTCTTTGAGCTTTGTTAATATTTCCAGGCCATCTTTAGAACTACCTGAACCATCGAGAAAGTAATCCATCAAAACCAGATCAGGCTCTTCGAGGTTTCCCATTATAAATTCTTTGATGAAATGATCGCCACTTGCAAATTCTTTGGTTTTAATATGAGGATACTTAGCAAGGTGATCAGTCAACATTGACCTTTCTATTTCGCTGTCATCAACAATAAATATGTTAGTTAGCTTTTCAGTTGCCATAAAATTCCCGGGATTTAAGGGTTGAATTTGATTTTAAACTTTGATATGTGTTACAAATGTATAATAATTAAATCGGGAATGACAAAAGCGTCATTTACATTCGTTGACGCAAAGCCTCGTATAAAATAACACCCGTTGCCACGGAGACATTTAAAGATGCAATAGTTCCCTGTAAAGGAATTTTTACTTTGTCATCAGCACGTTTTAAATATTCACCGGAAATTCCGTCTTCTTCTGAACCCATGATAATAACACAAGGAGCAGTTAAGTCAGCATTGTAAATTAATTTTTCTGTTTTCTCGGTACAGGCAATTATCTGCAATCCGCTTGATGAAAGAAATTCGAGTGTGAGTTTTAAATTATCTTCTCTGCAAACGGGCACACGATGCAATGCGCCTGCAGAAGTTTTAATTGCATCGCTGTTAATCAATGCACCACCACGCGAAGGAAGTATGATAGCATGAACACCCACACATTCTGCCGTACGCACAATGGCTCCCATGTTGCGGACATCCGTTACACGATCAAGCATAACAAGTAATGGAATTTCTCCCTTCTCAAAAATTTGCGGAAGCAGTAGTTCAATAGAATGATAAACTATTGAAGAAAGAACTGCTACAACACCCTGGTGATTTTTTCCGGTGAGACGATTTAATTTTTCAGGCGGAACATCGTTAAAAAAAACTCCTGCATCCTTCAATTCCTTTTTTAATTCATTGATCAATGGATTATGTAAGCCACGTTGAATAAAAATTTTTTCAATTTCTTTTCCTTCACGCACTGCTTCCATCACAGCACGGGTTCCGTATATAAGATTGTCTTCAATCATTGTGGATATTCGTATTAATCGTTGAACTGGTGTGTAACTCTTTAAAAAATCTATCCCAATTATATTCTATATTATAGGATAAGTAATTATACCATATATAACATTTGTAATCTAAAATCATTCCGGTATTTACTTGATAATAATGATTACTACCGAACATTTCTTTCCCAAATATTTCAGTATTTGATTTCATTATTGTTCAATACTCATTCATCACTCTTCCGTTTCTCCATTCATCTACTGCCATATACCATGGTGTTTCGTAAACAGGTGAACGGTTTAAATTATAATCCTGGTTTGTAAAAGGATTGTTTACATGCATAAAAATAAAATCTATATCGGGTAAAGTGTTTGCACTTCCATAAGTCCATTGTTCTGATTTATCATCACGATAGATAGTTTGTGGAGGACCGAATATTATATAGATTCATTCCTCTATCTGTTTTCCATCCTTCGAGATAAGAGGTGAATAAACGATTTGCTTCCTGCACACGTGTATAATATTCGCGTATCAGTTTTCGCGCACGGTCAGCACTACCTGCAACCTGTAACCAATATTCATCAACAGCTTTTTTCTTATCGCTACTCTGTGAAAGCTTATTATATTCTTCACGTGTTGTGAGATAGCGAAGACTTTCAATCAACTGTTCAGGAGAAGCAGGTGTTGGGAAATCATTTTCAAAAATTAATATTGTCAAACCATCTTTTGCTGAAGTGTCAATTTGTATATGATAAATACCCGGATCAGTGAAAGCGTATTTGGAATTGGAATCAGGTTTTAAAATAAATAAATTATCAGCTTTGAAATTAAACACAGCTAAATCACTGATGTGAAAGGGTGGTGAGGCAAGCGGAAAATTGCGTTGGTAATAAGGCACTTTTAAATTGGACACATCAGTTAAATTATTTTGAAAAGTAAATTGCTGACAAGGATTTAAAATGTGAGTAAATAATGGCTGACCATATTCATCTTTCAATAAATAAAATTGCGATGACTGCGGATTCTTTTTTTGAAGCCGATCAAAATAAATATTGGATTGATTGCGGAATATATCTTTTGCAATAATTTTTAATATACCCTCGTTGCCACGTGGCATTTTAAAATTTACAAATCCATTATAAGTATTTGCAATGCTATCCTGTTTGTAATGCAGATATATTGTTCCGCTGTCTAAAATTATTGTTGACTGATAGGAGGGAAGTAACTGAAAATTTAAAACAATCTCTGATTCAAAAATATTCTCAACATTTTTTTTAAAAAGTAAATTATTGGAAGGGAAACTAAAATAAAATCTGCTGCTGTCATCACTGTAATGAAATACCATATACTGGGGATGAAGCATTGTTTCATCTGTGTTATACAATGAAGATAAATTCTGATTGCTTAAGCGTTTTGAATTTCCGCAGGAAGCGATAAATAACAATATTCCAATTATAAAAAAATCAACGCAGAGACGCAAAGGCGCAAAGTGAAAACGAATTCTTTGCGTCTTTGCTTCTCTGCGTTGAAATAGGAAATCACTCATTCTTTATTTCAAAAAGATCTCCGATATCTTCTGTCCGGTCTAACAATTTAGGAGGCATTTCTTTTGTGCTTTTAGCTCCAAGTATTTTTATCCGTTCCACTTTGGAAACTAAATTATCTTTTCCTGTATGTAATTTTTTCATTGATTCATCGTAAGCGTTTTTAGAATCTGTTATTTTATTTCCAATGCTTATTAAATCGCTTACAAAGCCAACAAACTTATCATACAATGCACCACTTTGTCTTGCAATCTCCAATGAGTTTTGACTTTGCCGCTCTATTTTCCAGATGCTGGCAATTGTTCTCAGTGTTGCAAACAAAGTGGAGGTTGTAACGATCACTATGTTTTTATCAAATGCATCATTAAATAATTCGGCATCATTTTCAAAAGCCAATGCAAATGCCGGTTCAATCGGAATAAAGAGCAATACAAAATCCAGTGTATTTAACTGGTAAAGCTGCTGGTAATTTTTACTGCTTAAATCTTTGATGTGTTTACGGATGGAAGCAATATGTTCTTTTACAAAAACTTCTTTTTCCTTTTGATCATCACAATTAAAACATCTTTCGTAAGCAATCAGCGAAACCTTGGAATCAATAATTAAATTTTTATTATCAGGAAGATTAATAACAACATCAGGTTGCATCCTTCTTCCATCTTCATTGGTCATACTGCTTTGAACGGTGTATTCTCTCCCTCTTACAAGTCCTGAACGTTCAAGAATTTTTTCAAGGATCACTTCTCCCCAGTTCCCCTGTGTTTTTGCCTGACCTTTTAAAGCAGAAACAAGATTCTTCGCTTCTTCACCAATTGTTTTATTTAAAGTTGCGAGCTGCACAATCTGCTCCTTCAATGAATGATGTTCTTTAATGCGCTCCTCATGTGATTCTTTAACACGCACTTCAAATTTTTCAATTTTCTCTTTTAAAGGAGCAAGTATATCATCTAATTTTTCTTTGTGTTGTTGCTGTATGCGTTGCGAATTATCAAAAACAATTTTATGCGCAATATTTTCAAACTGTTCTTTCATTTGTAACTGAAGTTTTTCCAGATCCTGTTTTTGCGCAGTCAGTTTCTCTTCAAGATTTGCATAATTTGTTTTGGTTTGTGTGAGGTCATTTGACAATTGCCTTGCACTTTCCTGCTCATGTTTCAAGTCAGCTTTAAGCAATTCGTTTTCACTACGTAATTGTTCGCGTTGTTGTTCAAGCAAACATTTTTCTTTGTCTAACTGGTTAAAAATTGATTGGTCAATGCCTTGATTTCCCGCAAAGCGGTTTTTTGCAATTATCCATGCCGCAATAACTCCGATAACTAATCCTGTCAATAAAAAAATAAATTCCATGATTGTGATTTTTACTCTTACAAAGGAACGAAAAAGAAGGTTTTCATCTGCGATCCCGATACATCGGGAGAATCTGTACGAATATACGAATGCAGCAATTTGCTGCTCATTATTTCTTTAGCGTTTTACCTTCTTTTAATTGCAAAGCTGATTTTGCATTGAGTGATGTAACCACTTTTTTCCCTGTTTTTGCTTCCAGTTCCTTTCTTGCTACTCGCGCTACATTGCCACCCTGCTTCGCCACGGTTTTACTTAGTTCAAAATTTTCAGGATTGGTTGCAGCAGAGATATCTTTTGTAGATGCTTCAGCAAGCATGCTTAAAATTAATTCAGTGTTGGTCATATTGTCTCGCAGGTTTTCTTTCTTCAATCCTTTCAGTATTTTATATTCTTTGGTGGTTTTATCGCTCCATGCTTTGGTGATAATGTCTGTAAGGGTTGCAAACTGCACGCCTTCTTTAAGACCTCTTTTTTTCCATTCATCAGTTAATTCTTTTCTTATCTCAATGCTTTTGAGGCGTTGGTTAATCCAGTTTTCTGAGTAACCCAGTTTCAGGTACTGTTCCAAAGCTCTGTCAATAGTGAGTTCGGGATCTTGCATTTCATCCAGTCTTTCAGCGGCAACCTGAGCCAGCCAAAGCTTAAACGGTTCAGCTTTTGGTGAAGGGATGGACTGTATCAAGCGGAAAAGTTGTTGGGTGTCGGCAACATCGGTAAAGTAAAATTTGCCATCGGCTGACTGCATTTTCAGTTGACTACAATTTGTAGTCAACTGACTTCCTTCTGCTTTCAGCCTTGTTTTTAAAACACTCCAGTACTTTCTTGGGTTGGGACTTTCAGTAAGTATGGCAATCACA
>JANLZB010000042.1:0-3776 GCA_031366005.1 Bacteroidota bacterium
TGCTGAGTCCGCCCGGTGCCGATGCTTATTAAAGAAACGAATTTTTATATTAACAACAAAGCTTATTATAAAACGGTCAAGCCGATAACTGAAGAATGGGAGAGAGATAATGCTGAGAATATAAATGTCCGCCCGTATTGCGTAAAGCCTTTGTTGTACGATTTGCGATTTAATAACTCTGAATCAATACGTTTGTTGGAATATTAAGTGTATTGTGTAGACTACGAATCATTTCCAATGTCAACTTTCTCTTTTTATTTAGTATTTCACTAGCTCTGCTTTTAAGCCCAACAACATTTGCTAAATCAGATTGACTATATCCTAACTGTTCCATACGAAATTTAATAGCTTCAATTGGATCAGGAAAATCAATTGGATAGTTTACTTGTTCATAATTATCTATCAAAATTCCTAATACTTCCAACTCATCACCTTGAGTAGTTCCTGGCTTAGCATCAAAAATGACTTCAAGTCGTGTTATCGCATTTTGATAATCTTTTTTTGTTTTGATTGGTCTTACTGTCATAAATTAAATTTTAGTTGCATCGATTTTGTCATATTGAGCATGAGTGCCAATGAAACGAATCCATACCATTTGATAGTAATAATTTATCCTTACAATTAATCTGTAATTATTGCCTTTGATATTAAAAACTATTCGATTGCCTTCTAAGACACTTACAGAAGGATATTCTCTTTTAATTTCATTTGGATTCTTCCATTCTGCATTTTCAGCTTCATTATACCACGACTTTAGTTGCTGTTCACAGTCAGGATGCTTTGTCCAAAAGTCTCTTAATATTTTCTTAGCAATAACTCTCAAGAATAAGTTTTAACAAAGATAATAAAAGTTCCCGAATTGGGAAATTTATTTTAGAATTAAAATGTCAATTGAGCAATTCGTACAACGACTTGGCTTTAAGCAGTACGGGAATCGATGCTGTGTCCGCCCGGTGCCGATGCTAATTAAAGAAACGAAATATTATTTTACCAACAAAGCTTATTAATAAACGGTCAAGCCGAAAACTGAAGATTGATAAAGAAATAATGCTGAGAATATAAGTGTCCGCCCGTATTGCGTAAAGCCTTTGTTAGCAGAAGTGCATTATTGGCCTACTGGCTTGATATTGCTTTCTTTGATTTTATTTTGAATATACTTTTTCAATTCAGCAAAAGTCATGTTCTGAGTTTCGGAACTTACTTTATCTCTAATGTCTCGCATCATTTTTACTGCATCGAAAGTTTTTTCTTTTTTAATCGCTTCCATAATTAATAAGGTCTTTAGGACTTCTAATTTCTATCATTTGATAACCCAATCTAAGGTTTACCGAATTATAGCCTTTTATTCTGTCCAGATTTACAATATGTTTAAAATTCCAACTTGCTAAAACATCTAGTTTGTTTATTGTTGCTAAAGCAATATGACTACAATCTTCTAAGCTTGTTTTTCCAACAACACCTTCTGCAATATAAGCATCAGCCAATTTAATTGCTTCTTCAGTAAGGTCTACTCGTTCAAACTTATCGGCAGAATAATTGTGCAAAAGATCACTAACTCGTTGTGGAGCATTGATTAATTCAAGATCAAGTAAATCAGAAATTAAAAAAACGATTTCTTTATTTTCCAGACGCTGAAAAAGAGCAATAGTTGCTTCTTTAAATTCTTCATCAAAGTAGCCTCCAACTATAGATGTGTCTATATAAATACGTTGTTTCATTTAATTTCAAATTTACAAAGTATTTACCGAAGTTTTATACTTCGATAATTGGAGAGTTGCCCATTTCTGCTAACGACTGGGCTTTGCGAAGTACGGGAATCGTAGCTGCGTCCGCCCAATGCTGATGCTTATTAAAGAAACGAAATATTATTTTACTAACAAAGCTTATTAAAAAACGGTCAAGCCAATAACTGAAGAATGGGAGAGAACTAAAGCTGAGAATATAACTGTCCGCCCGTATTGCGTAAAGCCTTTGTTGTGCGATCGTTGCTTGATATTGAGCATAATCTTTACTAAAAATCAATCTTAATTTACCATTTATATAAAACAACCCTGAATTCATTTGGTATTTTAGTTAATTGCAATAGACTAAATACTTTTTTTATGAGAAATATTTTTACTGCAATAATCATCTTAGTTTCTTTCAAACAATCGATTGGGCAAACATTGCCACCACCTAGTCCTTGTCTTACAGATAAAGTATACAGGCAATTTGATTTTTGGATTGGCAACTGGGAAGCTTTTAACGTTAAGGGAAAGAAAGCTGGGGATAGTAAAATTAGTTTGATACTTGATAGTTGTATTGTTTTAGAGGAATGGTCTAGTGTTCCAGTACCTGGAGGTTCTATTTATAAAGGTAAAAGCTTTAATACTTATGATGCATCAAGCAAGCAATGGCAACAAAATTGGGTTGATAATGTTGGGGGTAATACCCACTATAATTTGGGTAAATTCGAAGATGGGAAAATTATCTTTCAAACAACTCCCTTACAACTTTCGAAGGATTCAATAGTTACAATGAAGCTCACATTTTTTAATTTGAATCCTGATAAAGTTCGTCAGTTAAGTGAAATCTCTAAAGACAATGGTCAGACTTGGGCAATACAATATGATCTTGAATATAGGAGAAAAAAGTAAGCTTCTTCTTACAGAGGAGTGTTTCGAGGCGGTTTCAATTTTCTATTGCAACGCTTGTTATCAAATGTAGTTTTTTGTTTTTAGTAATCAAAAGGAAACGGATTAAATCATTTTGTTTAAAATCATTTCGTCAAATACTTCCATTGGAGTTCTGTAATCAAGTGTTCGTCTTGGTCGCTCATTTAATTCATCTTGCACAAATTGCAGGCGCTCTTTTGAGATGAGGCTTAGGTCTGTCCCTTTTGGAAAATATTGCCTGAGCAAACCGTTAGTATTTTCATTTGTCGGCCGTTCCCAAGGACTGTAAGGATGAGTAAAATAGACCTGCACTTTTGTGTTTTTTGTAAAGAGTTTATGTTGCGCCATTTCAACACCGTTATCATAAGTCATTGATTTTTTCATGAGGTTAGGAAGTGCATTAAATTTTTTCTGAAATGCAAGCCTAACTGTTTTTGAATCACGAGCTTTAAGATGAACAAGAATAACGGCTCTGGTAGATCTTTCAACAAGTGTTCCGATAGCACTGGCTCTGTCTTTACCTAGAATGAGATCGCCTTCCCAATGCCCTGGGACCTCTCGTCCCTTTACTTCTTCGGGCCTTTCATCTATTCGTACAGCATCCGGAATAGTTGTTCTTTTATCAGAACCTCGTCGAACATTTCCTCTAAATTTTCTCTGCTGACGAAGTTCAGTAATAAGCATATCCTTAAGCTCTTTTTTTGAGTGCACATAAATGTAAAGGTAAATAGCTTCGTGACTGAGTTGCATAAGCTTATTATTGGGATAGTGTTTTCGCAAACTTACGCTGATTTGATCAGGAGACCATTTCATTTGCAATTTGCTAAGTACGTACTGTTCCAGTTCAGGATGTTGTTTCATTTTGGTTTTACCGCTTCGTCTGTTGCTGCCACGAAAAACTGCTTCCCATTCTCCTTTGTAATGATGATAATCATCTTTACCGAATTGTTTTACTTCCCTGGAAATAGTGCTTTTGTGCCTCCCAAGTGTTTGTGCAATCAGTGATAAACTCTGTTTAAGTGCTATAAATTTGTAGATCTCAATGCGCTCAATATGGCTGAGTCTGGTGTACTTTTTTATCATGTTACAAGCTAAGATTTTGTCTCAGCGTTGCGTTAGATT
>JANLZB010000097.1:0-78238 GCA_031366005.1 Bacteroidota bacterium
CTCTCTTACGATGTGTCCTGGCGACACTATTACATTGACGGCAGCTCAGGGTATGTATTATAATTGGGGTCAATATGGAACTTCTCAATCAATACAGGTAACTCAACCTGGTACTTATGTTTTGTTTATTTGGGATAGCCTGGGATGTTTCGACCCAAACTTACCTTTTATTATTTCGGCAAGCATTCCTTATGCGCATATAAATCCAGTGGGTCCTTTCACATTATGTGCTGGAGATAGTGTTCAACTGATAGCTAATCATGACAGTGCTTATTCATGGAACACAGGTGCTACTTCTCAAAGTATCTGGGCTTCAACGCCAGGTAATTATGTCGTCACGGTAACGGATACGATGGGTTGCGGAGATTCTATTTCCAATGTCGTCAATATTTTTTCCGGAAGTGCAGCTGCAACAATTACAGTAACCAGCGGATCGGTTAATTTATGTCCTGGTGATAATGTTACATTAACAGCTAACCCTGGAATAAGTTATTTATGGAGTAATGGAGCTACCACACAGAGTATTGTAGTGAATGCTGCCGGTACATTTTCAGTTACTGTTTCTCAAACCGGATGTTTAGCAACCTCTTCACCTGTAATAATTACGCTTAACAATCCTGTCGCAAATATTACTCCTTCGGGTACACTCACATTTTGTCAGGGTGGAAGTGTAAACTTGTCTGCAAACACAGGGGCTGGCTTTACTTATCTGTGGAGCAATAACTCAACAGCAAGTGCAATTAATGTAACCAATTCAGGAAACTTTACAGTGATTGTAACTGACGCCAATGGATGTTCTGCAGTTTCTGTTTTGGTTGCAGTTACTGTGAATGCTGCCACAGCAACTATAACAAATGCAGGAGGTAATCTTATTTGCCCGGGAGACAGTGTTCAGTTAAGTGCAAATGCAGGCAGTAATTATTTATGGAGCAATGGTGTAACAACACAAAGTATTTATGTAAATCAAACTGGTATTTATACGGTTGCAGTCACTAATCTTAATACTTGTGTTGCTACATCCGCACCTTTAAATATTACAGTTAGTCAGCCAATTGCCAATATCACTTATGTGGGCAATACTACTATCTGTCCAAATTCTTCTATTCAATTAAATGCAAATAATGGGTCTGCTTATTTATGGAGTAATGGTTTAACTACACAATCAATAACAGTAAATTCAGCAGGACCCTATACTGTTACAGTAACTAATGTTGACAATTGTAATGCTAATGCTTCTTTAACAATAGGAGTAAGCAATCCTATGGCAACAATCACAGCTTCAGGAAATACAACGTTTTGTGATGGAGACAGCGTAATCCTGAATGCAAACAATGGTTCTTCGTATTTGTGGAGCAATGGTGCTACCGCTCAAACGATATCTGTTTTGCAAGCAGGAAATTATACTGTTGCTGTGACTGATAACTGGGGTTGTGTTGCAACTTCGCTTGTTGAAAACGTAATTGTGAATTTTGCGACTGCTTCCATTGTTGTAAACGGAGATAACTTACTATGTCCTGGGGAACAGGTTACTTTAACTGCCAACTCTGGTAACGGTTATTTATGGAATAATGGCGCAACAACGCAATCAATAAATGTTAATAGCGGAGGTACTTATATGGTATCTGTAACAAATGCAAACACATGTATTGCGACATCTGCTCCCGAAACTATTATTGTAAGTCAGCCAACGGCTAATATAACTCCACAGGGAATCACAAATATTTGTCCTAATGCCACATTAGCTCTCAACGCAAACAATGGAACAGCATGGCTATGGTCAAATGGAGAAACCACTCAGACAATTAATGTTACAGGTAATGGTAATTATACCGTTACAGTTACAAACACTGATAATTGTACTGCTACCTCAACTTCTGTTGCTACTGTTCTTAGTAATCCTACGGCATCCATCACTCCGCAGAGTGCAACCGTTTTTTGTGCGGGCGGACAAGTAATACTATCAGCAAATACAGGTATCGGTTTTCAATGGAGTAATGGAGCAACCACATCAAGCATTACTGTTTATAATACAGGAAATTATACAGTTACTGTTACCAATGCTGATAACTGTACCGCTGTTTCATCTGTACAGGATGTACTTGTAAATGTAGCATCGGCTGCAGTTCAGGCAAGCGGTAATACCAGTTTTTGCGAAGGAGATAGTGTGAGGATAACGTCAGATAATGCAGTTTCATATAATTGGAATACGGGCTCTACAGACCAATCAATTTATGTTTCACAAACCGGAAATTATTATGTAGTGATTACTGATTTAAATGGATGCACCGCCACATCGAATGCAATTCCTGTGAGTGTACATCCATATCCAGATATTTCTTTCACAACAGACAGCACACGCGAATGCAATACTTTAAAAATTAAATTTATTAATGGAACAATAGCAGAACCCAATTCACTGTACTTATGGAATTTTGGTGACGGCCAGACATCCTTTGTTGTTTCACCGATGCATAATTTCGATTCATTAGGTGTGTTTAATGTATCTCTTGTAGTCAACAGTCCTTTTGGTTGTAAATCTTCTGACAGTGTTGAAATTGTCCTGACAGGTGTTCCTGATCCCATTGCAAAATTTAAAACAGATCCTGAATCGGGAGCTTCTTTATGGGGATCCGAAATAAAGTTTATCAACCAAAGCACTAATGCTACAAAGTATTACTGGAATTTTGGAGATAACAGCGGATCAGAGGAGGAGAGTCCATTGCACGCTTATAAAGACCCTGGCGTTTATACTGTGATCCTTGAGTCATCCAATGGAATTGGTTGCAAAGATTATTATGAAATTCAAATGCCTGTTGCTCCGTTTTTTGTTGCTACAGCATTTACTCCAAATAATGACGGTAAGAATGAAACTTTCCCGTCCTTATCTAATGCATTAAATGTGCAAAACTTTGAGATGTCAATCTGGAATCGTTGGGGGATAAAAGTTTTTGTTAGCACTAATCCTCAAAATCCATTTAATGGAAAAGATCAAAATGGCAATATGGTTGCGCCTGGAATTTACTACTATCGTTTCAGTATGACAACTGACAGCGGCAAGCCATATAAATTTGAAGGGAGTGTAAACCTCCTGCGTTAATTAAAAATTTCCTGTTTGCTGTTGTTTGCTTTTTAATAAGCAACTCAGTTATTTTTACGCCTTAATCAAAAGCTTATGTACACAGGAATACTGCACACACACAATTTAGTAGTTACACTTTTTTTAATTATTTATTTGATAAAAACGGCTTTGCTTCTTCTTAATCGTAATGAAAGTTTGCAATCATTCACGCTAAAGATAAAAGTTCCTGAAATGATCATCAGCACACTTTTTCTTTTAACAGGAATATATCTTGCAATCAATACAGGAGATAAAGGCACATGGTTATGGGTAAAGATTGCAGCAATCATTGTTGTTATTCCGTTAGCAATAGTTGCGTTTAAGAAATCAAATAAACTGTTGGCAATGCTTTCGTTTTTAATATTGATTTATATCTATGGAATATCAGAAACAAAATCTCCTGTTTTTAAAAAGGAAAAAGAAACGGTTAGTTACACCGGTGATGATTCCGCTGCCTTAGGAAAAAATATTTTTGAATCAAAATGCGCTAAATGTCATGGCAGCGATGGCAAGTCAGGCTTGAGCGGAGCGAAGGATTTAACAACTTCTACATTATCACATGCAGAGCGTGTGGTAATTATTACCAATGGAAAAAATGCAATGCAATCTTTTAAAAATGATTTGAGCGCAGAGCAAATTGAAGCTGTTGCAAACTATATTGAGGAACTTCGATGATAAGCAGGCATAATTTTTTTCATAGTTCTTAAAATTAAATTTATAAATATTTTTTCTTGTCAAATAAACATATCACCACTGCTCATATTGTAGAAACGGCAATTCTTGTCGGGGTTATTTCCAAAACACAGGATGAAGTCAAAGTAAAAGAGTACCTGGATGAATTAGCATTTCTTGCCGAAACTGCAGGTGCTTTAACCATCAAGCGCTTTACGCAGAAATTAGAATATCCTGATCCGCGATCCTATGTTGGAAAGGGTAAGCTGGAAGAAATAACAGCATTTGTAAAGGACAACAATATTACGCTGGCAATTTTTGATGATGAATTGTCTCCATCGCAATTAAAGAATATTGAAAAGGTAATTGGTTGTCGTGTGCTTGACCGCAATGCTTTGATACTCGACATTTTTGCCAAACGCGCACGCACGGCACAGGCACGCACGCAAGTGGAACTTGCGCAATATACTTACCTGCTTCCACGACTTACACGCATGTGGACTCACCTGGAAAAACAACAGGGAGGAATAGGAATGCGCGGACCCGGTGAAACAGAAATTGAAACTGATCGAAGGGTTATTCGCGATAAATTAGTGAGGCTAAAAGAAAAATTAAAGGATATTGAAAAACAAAACTTCACTCAGCGAAAGCAAAGAGGAAATATTGTTCGTGTTGCATTGGTGGGATATACCAATGTGGGTAAAAGTACTTTGATGAATCAACTGAGCAAATCAGATGTGTTCGCTGAAAATAAATTATTTGCAACCCTGGATACAACAGTTAGAAAAGTTGTGCTTGAGAATATTCCTTTCCTGCTTACTGATACCGTTGGTTTTATTCGCAAGCTTCCGGTAAGTTTGGTTGAATCATTCAAATCAACTTTGGATGAAGTGCGCGAAGCTGACATATTGGTTCACGTAGTTGATATTTCACATCTCAATTTTGAAGAACATATACAGGTTGTTAATCAAACGTTGGCCGAATTAAAATCAAATGATAAACCTACGTTAATGGTGTTCAATAAAATAGATGCGTTTCATTATGTAGTAAAAGAACACGATGATTTAACTCCGTCAACAAAAGAAAATTTTTCGTTGGATGATTTGAAAAAAAGCTGGATGAGTAAAGCTAATGTGCCAGCAATTTTTATTTCGGCATTGAAGAAAGAGAACATGAATGAATTGAGAGAGGCATTGATTAATATGGTTAAGGAGATTCATTTTGTCCGTTATCCAAACGACCGTCCGCAACAAGAATGATTTTTAATTTAATCAATTCTTGTTGCGGCAGCGTTCAGAAATTTTTTAATGCAGCACTATAAATTTTTCCGCAGCTAAAGTGGCTTCTTCTGAGGAGAGTGTGTAAATTCCGGAGGCTAACATTGAAACGTCAATCTCTGTTGTTCCGGATAATTCCTGTGCAGAAATAATGTTAACATCCATTTTTCTTCCTGCAATATCAGTAACAATAAAATGATCTGCTTTAATATTGGAACTCACAAATAATTTTGTAGAAACAGGATCTGGATAAACAGTAATACTTGTTTTTTCTTTGTTCTCTTTAATACCTGTAAACGTTCCTCCGCCCCATTTGGCAGCGTAATTTTGACCGTTGGATGCAAGCTCACCAAATGAATATAGCTCATTATTAAAAATTGAAAGTGAACGTGCGCCTGCACCAAGATCGGTGCCTAAAACAGTCCATGCTGAGCCATCCCAATATGCGGCACGGTTTGCTGTCACAGAATTTACTTCCCAGAAAGTTCCGCCAATAAAAAGTTTATTTCCATATGTAAGAAGGGTTTGAACGATAGCAGTTGAACCACCAACGCCACTTCCTACATCATACCATGATGTTCCATCCCATGACGCTACATGATTTACAGCAACACCTCCAGCGTTGGTAAAATTTCCTCCTGCATATAATTTATTATTGAACACTGCTAAAGCTCTTACGATATTAATAATGCCCCCGCTTACTCCTCCATTTACATCACTCCATGTGCTGCCATTCCATTTTGCAATTTTATTCGCTGTTACTCCATTTATTGAGGTAAAATTTCCTGCGGCATATAAATCTCCATTATAAGAAGCAAGTGAACTCACATCTAAATTTCCGCTTGACGGATCCAGGTTAATCCAATTACTGCCATCCCATTTTGCAACGGAACATTTTACTGCACCCGAGCTTGTGCCTCCGGCATACAATTCTGCATTGTGAATAGCGAAACAATTTACTGTACTTATAGGACAATTTGTTCCAACAGCACTCCAGCCTGTACCATTCCATTTGGCGACTTTGTTAATAGACATTCCAGCAACAGAATCCACATAACCTCCTGCATAAAGCTCATTGTTAAAAACAATTAACCCACGAACTACATTAGTAAATGCATTGTACTGAAACCCACCTCCAACATCACTCCATCCTGAACCATTCCATTTTGCAATACCAAGACATTGATTGCCATCAGCATGTTCAAAATTTCCGCAAGCGTAAAGATTTCCGTTATACACTGCAGAACCCCATACATAATTGTCCATGCCATTGTTGCAGGGAACCCATTGTGCTCTTGCACCAATGGATAGTGCTATTAATAGAATTGTTAATGTAAAATTTGTTTTCATAAGTTTTAGTTTTAAGTTTTTATTTATTTAAGATGATTTGAATTAATTGCATGTTGCTCTCACAGAAATTGTTTTGGTGGTTGTCCCATCAGTACATGGCAAATTGCAGAAGGTGTAAATTTTTGCACTGCCACTATCAGTAACCGTAACCGTTCCACTTGCAGGCTGATAGGCTGATGCTGCTGTATAATATTCAACATACACATGAGTAGCATTAATAGCAGGAAATGTATTTACTGCAGTATAAGTTCCGGCTGCAGGTATTGATGTACCATCAAATATTATTGTGATCGCTTCTGTTTTTGCAGCATCCACAAAATGTTCAGTATAATAATTACTGCCAAACACCCGACATGAATCACTCAATACATTTTTTTGTATGCCATCAATCACCAGCACATTTGTAGAAAAGTTACACGTAGGAGTTGGATTATTATTATTGTTGGTGGTGGTTTCCGGTTCAGCGTTGTTCTTTTTGCAGGAGATGTGACACAGCAATATAAAAACTAAAGCTGATACGCTAAGATTTTTAATTAGATTTTTCATTTGATTTTAGTTTTAAGATTTATGGTTGCAAAAATGCAGATTCAAAATGCACATGTCAATTCCATCTGAATGGTATATTCATATACCCAACAGCACGTAGTCAAATAACAAATTAAGAGCAGGTAATTGAAAACAAAGAAAAAAATTCTCTCAGATAATTTTATGCTCCTGCGCCCATTTCATTAATCCAATTAACGAAGTGGTGTTCGTTTTCCGAAAAATATTTTTGCGATGTGTTTCCACTGTTCGTTCACTTATAAAAAGTGTGGATGCAATTTTTTTGTTGCTGAATTCTTTTGAAATAAGCCCTATAATTTCTTTTTCTCTTGGTGTGATGTGTGCTTCTTTTTCTGTTTCGCTTAATTCTTTTCGATGACGTAATGCGGTAGTCAGTCTCGTGGTAACTTCTTCGCTGAAAAACATTCCGCCTTCCGATATTTTTAATAAAGCATTTCTTAACTCTTCTTTACCGGTATTTTTAATTACGTAACCTGAAATTCCTGCTTCCACCATTTCAGCAATTTGTTCTTCTTCAACTGACATAGAAAGCGCAAGTATTTTTATAGCAGGAAATTGCTTTTGAATGATCCTTGTAAACTCTATGCCGCTCATTTCAGGCATTTGTATATCTGTAATGATGATATCAGGTTGGTTTTTTGCTATTGAATCTATTGCTGCAGAACAACGGGTTGCTTCTCCAATTATTTCAAAAAATTCTTCATCCATCAATAGCGCTTTTATTCCATCGAGTAGAATCTGATGATCATCAACTAAAAAAAGTTTAAGCTTTTTCATAAGCAATAATATCCATTTTAGTTTTCAGAGGAACTTCAATATGAATTACTGTTCCATTGAGTGGTTTAGAATCAATTTCAATCTTACCTTGAATCAGTTCCAAGCGTGATTGAATATTGTGCCATCCATTTCCTTTGCTCGTTGCCAAAATATTTTTATTAAATCCTTTTCCATTATCTTCTATCAGGAAAGAAAGATAGTTGTCTTCACGAATAAACTGAATATGCACTTCTGTAGCTTGTGCATACTTAATGATATTATTCAATAATTCCTGAATGATCCGGAAAATATTTATTTCAGTTTCAGGGGGCATTCTCCCGATATTTCCATCGTGATCAATATGAATAACAAGAGATGATGATCCGGATTTTGAGGCAAGTTCTTCCACTGCTGAAACTAAACCCGATTTAACAAGCAGAGCGGGCATCATATCATGAGAAATATTTCTTAACTCACGACACGAATCATCAATAAGGATGAGTGCATTGTTATATTGATTTTTACTGTTCCCATTTTTCCCATCAAGGGCTGCTACATTTAATCTTGCGGCTGAAAGCATTTGACCTAACCCATCATGCAACTCCAATGCAATTCTTTTTCGTTCTGTTTCCTGAGTGAGTATTACAGCTTTCAATCGCAGCTTCTCTTGCTTCAACATTTGTTCACTAAAAATTTTATTCTGTTTTAATTTATTTCTATTATAAAGAAGAACGGAAATAGTTGCAACAAATAATAGTAACCCGATAGAAACAAAGAATTTTGTTTTCTCTTTCAGTAATTGTTTTTCTTTTGTTTTTATTCCTGCTGAGAGCAGTGCATTTTCTTTTTCCTTCTTTTCTGTTTCATATTTTGTAACAAGCTCATTAATTTGATTGTTATTATTTTCATTAAAAACTGAATCTTTATAAGAGGTAAACAACTTAAAATATTTTAATGCATTCACAGGGTCTTTCATTTGCTCATAAGTGTTAGAATAGCTCTCGTAAATTTGCATCATGTCACGCTTAGCATTTAATGAATCTGCAATCGTTAATGCTGCATCAAAATATTTTAAAGCACCGGAATGATCACCTTTCATACTAAGCATGTCTCCTAAGTTTTCATAAATCCTGGCAAGGCGGTTTTGTTCTCCCAATTCTTTTCTGATGGTTAATGCTTGTAAAGTAAACTTTATGGCTTCATCATCTTTTTCCTGGTCCACATATATTCCGGCAATGTCAATAAGAGAAGTTGCTTCGTTTGATCTGTCACCTATTTGTTTCTGTATTTTCAGTGCTTGTTGGTAATAAGACATGGCAGTGCTATCCTCCATTTTATTGTAATAAATATTTCCAAGATTTTGCAATGATGCGCCAACTTCTTTTTTCAATCCCAGCTCTTTTCTTATTTTCAATGCACGTAAATGATATTCTGTTGCCCTGTCATATTTTTTTAAATCATTGTATCCAACACCGAGGTTGTTATACAAATCAGAAATGGATTTTAGATTATTATTTTTTTCAGCAATTTCAAGTGCCTTAAAGTAAAATGTAAAAGCCTGGTCATAATCTCCTTGTTTAACTTTAGCATTCCCCAGGTTTTTTAATGAGTCTATCAATACATCATCGTTGTTGGAAAAACGATGAGTAGTGCTTTTTGAATAAGTTTGAATGAAAGAGAAAATTAATAACAAGAAAAACAAGAAAGGTTTTTTCTTTGATGTAGCTAAAACTTTTGTTATTTTAATATTGGCCATGCAATCAGTTGTTCAATATTAGTAATGAAAATTAAAAACAGGGAAGGTTAAACAAAATAATCTCAGTAAGCTAAGACACTTCCAAGCCATCTCTCGACTTCTTCCACTTTCATATTTTTCCTTTTTGCATAATCCTCCACCTGGTCTTTTTGAATTTTACCAACAGAAAAATAATGTGCATCAGGATTTGCAAAATATAAACCGCTTACTGCGGCAGTAGGCACCATTGCTAAACTCTCCGTTAAAATTATTCCAGTGTTTTTTTCAACATCTAATAATTTCCATAAAGTAATTTTTTCAGTATGATCCGGTTGTGCAGGATAACCGGGTGCGGGACGGATGCCCTGGTATTTTTCTTTGATCATTTCTTCACGACTGAGGTTTTCATCTTTTGCATAGCCCCATATTTCTGTTCGCACTTTTTTGTGAAGTAATTCAGCAAAGGCCTCCGCTAAACGGTCAGCCAAAGCTTTGAGCATGATGGAAGAATAATCGTCAAGGTCTTTTTCAAATTTTTCAAGCTGTTTTTCAATGCCGAAGCCGGTGGATAAGGCAAAGGCACCGATGAAATCCTCACCCCATCCCTCTCCAAAGGAGAGGGAGCCGTCTCCGATGGTTTTTTGGTTTGAAAATGAAGTGTCAGAATATTCTGCCTTGAAATTTATTTTGATTCTATTGTCTATTTCTTTTTTTATTTTGATGAGTACTGATTCTGTATTATTAATTACTTCATCGTTTGAAAATCTTATTACTTCAAAACCGTTTTTGTTTAACTCAATTGTTCTGCTTTCATCATAATCTTTTTGCAAATCATGAATATCACCATCAACTTCAACAATTACTTTTTTTTCGAGACACACAAAATCTGCAATAAAAATATCTATTGGATGCTGTCTTCTAAACTTCACACCTAATTTTTTATTACGTAATCGTTGCCAAAGTTTGTCTTCAGCTTTCGTTGGTTGGTTTCGCATTTCCTTCCCTCTTTCCAAAAGTTGCGCTGCATATTTTGAGTCACCGGTTAAATATAACGGAGCGGTATTATTTTTTTTATCCATTAAATTTGAATCGGAGAATGCTCCCCTCTCCTTTGGAGAGGGGCTGGGGGTGAGGACTCTTGGTTTCACAAAATCCGCCAATGCAATATTCCTTTGCCCTTCCGCTCTTTGTGTTTGTTGCCTTATCGTAAAAAAAGTTGCAACTTTATTTTTACCCGACTCATCATACACTTCAATATCATCTTTCACAGCATTTGCAGGAAAAATTCCAATCACTGCTTTTGCTGTCAGCCATTTTTCTTTGATTATTTTCTGAAGCATTTCCTGTGCCTCATCAAATAATTTTTTTGCTTCTGCTCCGCGTTCTTTATCATCAAAAATTTTAGGATAGCTTCCTTTCATTTCCCATGCAATAAAGAAAGGTGTCCAGTCAATGTATTCTGCAATTTCTTCCAGTGGATAATCTTCAAAAACTTTTGTCCCAATAAAATTTGGTTTTGAAACTACATCACTCTCCTTTGAAGAGGGGCTGGGGGTGAGGATAAATTTATTTTCACGTGCTGCATTAATGGTGATAAACTTATGTTGCTCTCTATCTTTTAGATGATAACCACGAACGCGTTCATACTCTTCTTTAATGCTTTGTACAAAATTAGCTTTTCCATCTTTTGACAGAAGACTGCTTACAACAGGCACACTTCGTGAAGCATCATTAACATGAATGACAGGATACTTGTAATGCGGTTCAATTTTTACTGCGGTGTGAACTTTAGAAGTTGTTGCTCCACCAATTAGTAATGGAATAGTAAAACCTTCACGTGTCATTTCTTTTGCAACATGAACCATTTCATCAAGCGATGGAGTAATCAATCCGCTTAAACCAATCACATCCACTTGTTCTTCTTTTGCTTTTGCAAGAATTTTATCAGCCGAAACCATCACACCCATGTCAACAATATCATAGCCGTTGCAAGCCATTACTACGCCAACAATATTTTTTCCGATGTCATGTACATCACCTTTAACAGTTGCGAGTAAAACTTTTCCATTTTTACTGCCAACCACTTTTTCTTTTTCAAGATAAGGTTGCAAATAAGCAACTGCTTTTTTCATCACACGTGCACTCTTCACCACTTGTGGTAAAAACATTTTCCCTGCTCCAAATAAATCTCCAACCACATTCATTCCAACCATCAACGGACCTTCAATAATGTGCAACGGTTTTTCATATTTGTTACGCGCTTCTTCGATATCTGTCTCAATAAAATCTGTAATTCCTTTTACTAGCGAATGTGAAATGCGATCTTCAACTGAATTCTTTCTCCATTCCTCATCCTTTACTTCTTTTTCTTTTCCTCCACCTTTTACTTTTTCTGCATGATTAATTAAACGTTCTGTCGCATCATCTCTTCTATCAAGCAAAACATCTTCTACCAATTCCAATAATTCTTTTTCTATTTCATCATACACGATCAGTTGTGATGGATTTACAATGCCCATATCCATTCCATGTTTTATTCCATGATAAAGAAATGCTGCATGAATCGCTTCGCGCACATGATCATTACCACGAAATGAAAATGAAACATTACTTACACCACCGCTGATTTTTGCATGAGGTAAATTTTCTTTGATCCATTTTGTTGCTTCGAAATAACTGATCGCGTTTTTGCGATGTTCTTCCATTCCTGTTGCAACAGGAAAAATATTCGGATCGAAAATGATGTCTTGTGGCGGGAAATTTATTTTGTTGACAAGAATATTGTATGCACGTTTTGCAATTTCAATTCTGCGTGGAGTGGTGTCAGCTTGTCCCTGTTCATCAAACAACATCACGATTACAGCTACTCCATATTTCTTAACTGTTTTCGCTTCGCGGATAAATTGTTCTTCTCCACCTTTCAATGAAATAGAATTTTCAATTGATTTTCCCTGCGTGCATTTTAATCCTGATTCAATCGCTTCAAATTTTGATGAGTCAAGCATAACAGGCACACGCGAAATATCAGGTTCACTTGCAATGAGATTTAAAAATTTTGTCATTGCATAATTGGCATCCAACATTCCTTCATCCATGTTGATGTCAATTGCCTGCGCACCGCCTTCCACCTGTTCGCGTGCAACACTTAATGCTTCTTCATATTTTTCTTCTTTAATCAAACGAAGAAATTTTTTCGATCCTGTCACATTTGTTCTCTCCCCAACATTCATAAAATTAGAATCAGGACGATAGGTGACAGCCTCCAATCCACTCAGTCTTAAATAAGGTTCAATGGTTGGAATTTTTCTTGGCGGAGTTTTGCGTGCATGTGCTGCAATATGTTTGATGTGTTCAGGAGTAGTACCGCAACAGCCGCCAACAATATTTACAAAACCACTTTTTAAAAAATCATCCACCTGCACACACATCTGCTCAGGTGTTTCATCATACTCGCCAAATTGATTTGGCAAACCAGCATTCGGATAACATGAAATATAAAACGGTGATTTCTCACTTAACTCTTCCAGGTAAGGACGCATTTCTTTCGCGCCAAGCGCACAGTTTAATCCAATGCTCAGCAAATCAACATGCGAAACAGAATTTAAAAAAGCTTCTACAGTTTGTCCACTCAAAGTTCTTCCGCTTGCATCGGTAATAGTTCCGCTCACCATAATCGGAAGTAAAATATTTTTTTCTTCCAACACTGTTTGAATGGCAAACAATGCTGCCTTCGCATTCAGCGTATCAAAAATTGTTTCCACCAAAAGCAAATCAACACCTCCATCAATCAATCCGCGAACTTGCTCTGTGTATGCATCTACAACTTCATCAAAAGTTACTGCACGATAACCGGGATCACTAACTTTTGGAGAAAGGGACAAAGTTCTGTTCGTGGGTCCTAAAGCTCCCGCAACGAATTTAGTTCCAGATTCAGTCTTGAACTTTGAACTTTGAACTTTGAATTCTTCAACTGCTTGTTTCGCAATGCGTGCAGCTTCAAAATTTATTTCATATGCCAACTCTTCCATGTGATAATCAGCTAATGAAATTTTCTGTGCATTGAAAGTGTTGGTCTCAATAATATCAGCACCAGCATTCAAATATTCTAAGTGAATTGCTTTAATGATTTGAGGTTGTGTTAAAACCAGCAAATCATTATTGCCTTTCAGGTCACTTTTCCAATCTTTGAAACGTTCACCACGATAACCACTTTCATCAAGCTTATATCGTTGAATCATGGTACCCATGGCACCATCAATCACGAGCACACGTTTTTCTAATTCTTTTTTTATTTCACTCATATTATTATTTCATTTTAAGTCAAAAAAAAATCTCTTCTGCCTGAGCCGAAGAGATTTTTATAATGTTTTGTTTCAAATCTAATCCGGCTTATCTGTTCCCCTGTTAAGTGGGATTGGAATTAGCACCTTTTGATTTATCAATTAACTTAATCAACGATTAATTTAATTGTTCAACCAAAGGTTGCCAAGGTTTCACAGGGCCAGTCCCTCCACCTTTCTTGATAAGCAATTCCACTTTTGCAAGTGGTTATTAAAGAACGCAGGGCAAATATAATCAATACCTGATAAATTTTATATCATAAACTTTATGAATAAATGATAGAATTCCACCTATCCTTTTACTTTTGCGCACGCTATTAACTCGGGCTTCCCTCTCAAAAAAACAAAAGATGAAAAAAATATTATTAATGCTTGCAATTCTGATTTCTAACTTTAGCCTATACGCGCAAAATAAAAATGCTGTTAACAGCATTGGAATAATAGCTGGGCTTACTCAATACAACGGAGATATGGGTCAGGGGTTTTATCATGGAACCACAAAAGCATTTGGAGGTCTCGGTTATTCAAGATACATAAACGGTCATTTTGATTTTGTTTTTAATGCAACAATAGGCCGCTGGGGATATGAAGAAGAAAAGAAAAGAAAATTTGACACACGAATGATGCAGGCAAATATTCACTTTCGTGTGAAGTTGATCAATAGCGATGAGCATAAATTAGTGCCTTATATTTTTGCCGGAGCAGGCATTGCAGATTACTCTGACTATTCTTTAAAAACTGCTACAGATGTAAAAATTGATAATCCTGATGGAAACGGAACCGATGTTTTTATTCCTTATGGATTAGGATTGCAATTTCAGCTCACAGAAAAATTTAATTTATCCTTTCAGGAAACATTTGGTTACACTGATCATGATACTCGTGATGGAGAAGAACGTCAGAATAATGAAAGTTTTTTATTACATACAATTGGCTTTAGTTTCAACTTTGGCGGAGAAAAAGATGCTGATAAGGATGGTGTAAAAGACAGTAAAGACAATTGCCCGAACACACCTGTTGGAATAAAGGTGGATGAAAAAGGTTGCCCATTGGATAAAGATGGAGACCTCGTTTATGATTACCAGGATTCATGCAAAGAAGTGAAAGGAAGTATTGCTCTTCACGGTTGCCCGGATAAGGACGGAGATGGCATTGGTGATAAAGAAGATAAATGTCCTGATGAAGCAGGTCCTGTAGCTACCAATGGTTGCCCTGACAAAGATGGTGATGGTGTAGTAGATAACCAGGATCATTGTCCTGATGTTAAAGGTTCTCAGGTAAACAATGGATGTCCTGATAGGGATGAAGACGGTGTAGCGGATGTGGATGATAGTTGCCCTGATCAAAAAGGTACTGAATTAATGCATGGTTGTGCTGATACAGATGGTGATGGAATTGCTGACAATACAGATAAATGTCCTGATGAAAAAGGACTGGCAAGCAATAACGGATGTCCTGAAATAAAAGCCAACACACAATTTGGTAGTTTATTATTTGAGACAGCCAGGTTCAATATTAAGCCATCACATTATTCTACATTAAATAAAGTGGTAAAAATTTTAAAAGAAAATCCTTCTTACAAATTAAAAATTGAAGGTCATACAGATAATAAAGGTAAGGATGATATAAATGTTTCGATCTCTCAAAAAAGAGCAGATGCTGCAATGAATTATTTAAGTAAAAAAGGAATTGATTCACGCAGGATGGAAGCGAAAGGATTTGGAAATACTCAACCTATAGAAAGTAACGATACTGAAACAGGTAGGGCTAAGAACAGAAGAGTAGAATTAAAAGTTATTCAGTAATAAAATCTGCTTTACAGAAAAAACAATTTTCATAAAAATATATTTCAGTATTCCATTTCATGAAAAAGATAATACTACTAAGCATATTTAGTTTGGCATTTGCTCCCCTCAATGCACAAAACACACTCACGCCCGAAACACTTTGGAAATTAGGTCGCGTTTCAGAGGCAGGTATTTCACCCGATGGTAAAATGGTGATTTATAACATTCGCAACTTTAATGTTGCCGAAAACAAAGGGTTAAGTGATGTGTATATTCTCTCGCTTACTTCTACCGGTGATGTTATAGAAGCAAAAAGTCTTATTAATAAAAATGCTGATAAAATAAATGCGACTGGTGATATGACGAACGCCCGCTGGCGCCCTGACGGAAAAAAAGTAGGTTTTATAATTGCAGATGCTAATGGTGAGAGTCAATTGTTTGAAGTAGCAACTGATGGCAGCGGAAAAACACAGATAACATTTGTAAAAGGAGGAATCAGCAATTTCGGTTATTCACAAACAATGGATAACATCTGGTACACAGCCGATGTTAAATTAGATCAGAAGCCAAGTGAAATTTATCCTGATCTGCCAAAAACAAGTGAGGCGCGTGTTATTGATGGATTGATGTACCGTCACTGGAACACATGGCATGACTACGCTTACAGTCATCTTTTTGTTGCTACATACACTGATGGTAAAACTGGTCTTGCAAAAGATCTTATGCCAAATGAAAAATATGATACTCCATTACAACCATTTGGAGGTGATGAGCAAATCACATTCTCACCTGACGGAAAAAAATTAGCATACACCTGTAAAAAAGAAAGCGGAACTGCTGCTGCCGTTAGTACTAACTCTGATATTTATATTTATGATTTAACTACAGGTAAAACCATTGATGCTACACAAGGCATGAATGGTTATGATAACAATCCTGTTTTTTCACCTGATGGAAAAAAAATGTTGTGGCTGAGTATGGAAACTCCCGGTTATGAATCAGACCGAAACCGTTTATTTATAATGGATGTGACAACCGGAGTTAAAAAAGAATTGTTAACCAATTTTGATTTCAGTGTTGACCAAATGGATTGGTCGGGAGATAACAAAACTGTTTATTTCATTGCAGGATGGCATGGTACACACCAATTGTTTAGCTATGATACGCAAGCCCGCAATGCAACAGCTCCAAAACAAATTACAAATGAACAAGCCGACTACCAGGACTTATCAATTGCTTATGTAAATAATAAACCATTACTGATTGCCTCACGCATGAGTATGGTAATGCCAACAGAAATTTACAAGGTTGATGCAAATACAGGTTCTGCAACACAAATAACATTTACAAACAAAACCATTTGGGATGCTATAGCAAAACCCAAATGCGAAAAACGAATGGTTAAAACCTCCGATGGAAAAGACATGCTTGTATGGGTTATCTATCCTCCCGGATTTGACCCCGAAGCATCGGGGAAAAAATATCCGACATTATTATTTTGCCAGGGTGGTCCGCAAAGTATCGTGAGCCAGGCATTTTCCTATCGCTGGAATTTCAGTTTAATGGCAAGTAACGGATACATTGTAGTTGCACCTAACCGCAGAGGTTTGCCCTCCTTCGGTGAAGCATGGAACGATCAGATAACGGGCGACTGGGGCGGACAAGCACAGAATGATTTGTTAAGTGCAATTGATGATGTTAGTAAAGAACCTTACGTTGATAAAAATAAATTAGGTTGTGTGGGAGCCAGCTATGGAGGTTACTCTGTTTACTGGTTAGCAGGTCATCACAACAAACGGTTCAAAGCATTTATAGCTCATGACGGAGTATTTAATTTAGAAAGCGAATTCGGAAGTACTGAAGAAATGTTTTTTGCCAATCACGATATGGAAGGTCCTTACTGGCAATCTCCCAAACCAAAAAGCTACGATGAATTTTCACCGCATAAGTTTGTACAAAACTGGGATACACCGATCCTCATTATCAGTAATGAAAAAGATTATCGTGTGCCGGTTACACAGGGAATAGAAGCATTTACAGCAGCCCAGATGCGTGGCATACCAAGCCGTTTTCTTTATTTTCCTGATGAAGGACACTGGGTGCTCAAACCACAAAACAGTTTGCTCTGGCAACGTACATTTTTTGATTGGCTGAATAAATATGTGAAGCAATAAATTTTATTTATTGGTTGCTTCCCATTTCACTACAAATAAATAATCGTTTTCTATCGGGATATATCCATAATCATAACACAGTTTATAAACAGTTCCTTTTTGTGTAGTGTGCGTATGCGTATGATATTTAAAATTAAATCCCTTATCGTGAAGTTTTGTTTTGGAGATTTTTGTTTTTCCTTCGGAAGAAATTATTGAATCCAAAATCCTTCTGTTTTTTCGTAAAATATTATTGATGTTCCGCATATCAGCAGTTGTATCACTGTTGGCTTTATTATTAAAATTACTGCGGCATTGATCATCACAAAACTTTTTATCGGCTCTGCCTTTTAAAGCTTCGCCACATTCCATACAAACTTTTTCTGTAGTCACAATGAGGGAGTTTCCTCAAAATTACTGAAAATTATTACCCGTTTGCAAACGGCTATAAACGCTTTTTAACGTTAGTATCGGCAATGATATATTACTTTAAGGAAAGGCTTTTGAGTTGTTCAGCAACGCGTAAAACGTTCTTTTGAAAAAACAGAATGAGCTTTATTTTAACTGTGCTGTGTAGTGCTTTTATCTTTCAACATGCGGTTGAGTTCACAACGGTCACACGTCTAAAAACCTATACTTGAATAACTATTGTTATCCTGCTATTTACTTTGCTCATTCTTTTTTACTGCACGTTTGACAATAGCTTTCTTACGTGCTTTTGGTTTATCTTTCTTACTGAACAACGCTTTCACCACTTCATCAGGTGAGGCGTTAATCCTGTATAATGTTTCTGTATTCTTTTTCACTTAAGCGGTTCTATTTCCTTTAACTACACTAAGATTATTTTCCAACTCTAAATAATTTGTGGCGTTATTAATCTTAATAAGCTCCATTTTCACCTCTTTAAACTTAATCATAGTATCGGAATGAAAGCCTGAAAGCTGCCCTTTAATTTCCTCTATTTTGTCATCAAGAAGGGTAAAATTATTATCCACCATCTTATTAACTTCATTAGCTGCAGCACTATTTTTATTGAATAAGTCAATAAGTGAATCTACTTTAAAATTTAAAGATTGAATACTTTGAAAGTACAATATTTATATTTGTGTCGGGATTGCTTCATTGGCTAAAGTAATATTAACCAATAAACATGGTGATCGAACTCAATTCCTATGGTTTATTGTGTGAAAGTCAAAAGCCCATTCATGTGTATTATAATAATAACCGGGTGGGCGATTATTTTGCGGACGTGGTAGTAAATCAAATAATAATATTGGAATTAAAAGCTGCCTCAGCATTAATAGAAGAACACGAAATACAATTAATCAACTATCTGAAAGCCACCAAAATGGAAGTGGGGCTTCTGTTAAATTTTGGAAGAGAACATGAGTTTAAAAGAAAATTATTTACCAATGATAAAAAGTTAATAGCACACAGATGACACGAATGCGACTAATAAAAACTGATCAAATAGAAAATCCCGGAAAATCAGTACAATCAGTGTCATCAGTGTCCAATTAAACACTCCATATCAAAAAGAAAATCCGTGTAAATCCGCTCAATCAGTGTCATCAGTGTTCTATTAAACACTCCATATCAAATCGAAACTAATTCTAATATTAAGTTAAACAATCAAAAAAACAAAAGATCATGAACAATTTAAGAAACAGTGTAAGACTAATCGGAAATTTGGGTGCAGCACCAGAAGTGAAAAATCTTGAGAAAGGAAACAAAGTGGCAAAGCTTGCGCTTGCTACCAACGAAACGTACACCAATCAACAAGGTGAAAAAGTAACAGAAACGTACTGGCACAACCTGGTTGCATGGGGAAAAACTGCAGAGATCGCTGAAAAGTATTTGAACAAAGGAAGCGAAATTGCCATTGAAGGAAAGCTCACTAATCGTAGCTACAATGATAAGGACGGAGTTAAAAAATACATCACCGAAATAATAGTAAATGAATTTCTGATGCTTGATAAAAAACCGCAGTCGTAATAATGTTGTTATTCAAACACGCTGTTCGCTTACACATGATCATGTTAAAGTGAACAGCGTGTTTTATGATATTTTTTTTCTTGCTTAACTTAACCGCAATAATTTTTTATGGTAAACTTCCGGTTCTATAAAAAAATAAGAGGCTGAAATAAAAACAGCCTCTTGATGTACAGATACGGGTTTCGTTGTTATTCGGTACTATTCTTTTTCGCGTTGTTCCAGCTTAAAGCTCCGTTTAATATCCTTCATGCTGCTGCCGCACTCTTTCAAAGCAAAAGGAAGCTGTGTTGCAATTTCACGCAGCAGTTTTTCAATATCCTCCATGCTGTGATGTCTCGTTATTGCAATCCTTAGCCCTGTATTATTAATTGATACACTTGGGTAAACACATAAGCTTACAAAAAGACCGGCATTCATTAAACGTGTTATTAAATTATAACCTACCTGGGGTTTTCCTAAAGCGATAAAACGGACTGGTGTAATTCCGTCTGATAATAGAGGGAGATCAAATAACTTAGCTGTCTGGTTAAAAAACTTTATCCGTTCATTCAGTTGACTTTGTAATAAATCAATTTCGCTGGTAAGATGAATTTTAGCAGACGCCAACACTGCACCTAAAACCGGAGGAGAAAGCTGAGTAGAAAAAATAAATGAGCGACCATAAGAATGAACTCTTTTAAAGCTCTCAATATTTGGAAATGCAAGTATGCCGCCTGATGCTCCAAAACCTTTGGTAAGTGAACTGGTGAAATACATTTTAGAATGATAAGGAAGCTTGCTGTGTACATAACCTGCACCATTAGCACCTGCCCAACTCATTCCATGCGCGTCATCAATATATAGATGAAATTGTTCGTATGTATCAAGCAGTGATTTTAATTCCTCCACAGGTGCAGCATCCCCGAACATGCTGTAGATACCATCACACATATACCATATTTTTTCGTGCGTCATCTGCAAGGTCTTTATCCGCTCCTCCAAAATATCCATACGATTATGACGTATCTTTTCTACTGTAACATTTCTGTGATGTAATAACAGCACCGCCTCCTGCACAGTTGCATGTACGCTGATATCCATTATTACTGCATCATTATCACCAACTATAATCGGAATATTGCTGATGTGACCTAATGATGCCGTTTGAGATAAAGCAACAGGCATGTTAAAAATTTTTGAAAGCAATTCTTCTGCTTCGTGATAAAGGGTCATGCTGAGATAAGATCGTGAGGAAGCGAACAGCGTTCCATACCTTGTAACCGCATCAATAGTGCCTGCAATTAACCGCTGGTCCATTTCCAAACCAAGATAACTGCAATTTGTAAAAGTGGTAAGCCGTTTACCATTCACATGGACAGTTTTTCCATCCAATTGTTTGTCTTCGGTATCCTGTAATATTATACCGAGATTTTTTCCCGATGAGGCAATCTCATCCAGGAGTTCAAGCATCTGCTGATGCCGTGACTTTACTTCATTAGTTTGATTCATATTTACTTTCCACTTTTTCGTTCAAATACTGTCAACGCCTTCGTAGTAATTGTGGAAGTCTTGCTGCTCATCCCGCGTTCAACGGGTGTATTAAGGGTACTGGGGATAAAAATAGGTGACTGTAAATTACTACACAAGAAAAAACGTAGGACTTATTAACGAAACTTTGTTAATTATTTGAATCAGTGAAAGTTAAGTATAGCAAGGGTTTTAACCTTTATTGTTTATCAGAAAAACCTGGAAGATTTAATTTATTTCGTGATTGATCAATATCACCACGATTAATTTTTATTTGTTCGCTCACATTCATTTCCTGAGCAACATATAATATTTGCGATGTTTTTTCTTTGTTGAGAATAATCGTACGTACAGTGTTTTCCTGAGGGTAAGTCTTAAACATTCCTGTACTTTGCGGATTTTCTCCTGCATAATAACAATAATTAGCTCCTGAATTAAATTTGCGTTCAGCAGTTAAAATATTTCCGGCATTCACTTCGGAGTTGATCCCCTGCCATGATCCAATACCTAATGTGCCTTTATCATGTAAACAGAAAGCACCTTCACCATAAACCGAATTATTATTACACATAAGTTTTCCATTACTCATTACGGTTATAGCGCTGCCCTTTGCAACGTCACCCATCTTCTCACCTTTTAATATTACTTCTGCCTCTTGATGTATGTTCACATTAGATAAGGTAACATCACAAAAAGGTTTTTGAGTCCAGCGGGATGCAACGCTGTGGTTACACATGTTTATTTCTGAAACAGCACTCTTACTGCGGTTAAAATCAAGCACACCACCCAACAGGCTTACATCACCTTTAATATTGAGAACAGTACCCGATGATTTATTGCTGATAGTTCCTGCATCATAAAAACACCCATCAGTTATCATTAAATCTTTTTCAATATTGATGACCAGAGTTCCAGCGTTATTTCCAGCCATGCCCATTAGTTTTCCTCCGCTTATCACCAAGTCGCCACCAATGTTAATCGTATCGCTGTTTCCACAAAAAAGATAATTGTCTTTTCCTGTTTTTTTTATTTCAAAATCCCCTTCAACATTGGTAAAGTTTTTTTGAAGATCAATATTTACTGCACTGGTTGCATCAATCATCACATTACCCCAGGTTACATGATAAGGAAGTGTTGCTGATGCATATTGGTAAAATAACTGGTTCGACCTTGGCGCAAAATGACAATGTAATCCGGGTAAGTATCCCGTGTTGTTGTGAATATAATTGGCTCCGTTATCCATATAAAAATCTGTGAAGCAATAATAATCAGTGACAGTAGCATCCATTTGCAAAGTTCCATTGCATCCAATATTCATTGTGTTTAAGCGCAACGGTGAAGTTATGCGCAGTTCTCCGCCTTTTTCTACAATAATAGTTTGCAAATTTCCGGGAGAGCTGTTTACGATATGATGTCCACTCTGAATAAAGAAACTATTGCGTGATGCAGTAAGTTGTTTTGGAGGCAATCCCGAACCATCGCGTTTTGAATTCCAGGTAACTAAATTATTTAACACATTATTGCCTGTAGAGTAATAAGGAATATTAGGCAAGGTGAAACGTTTTCCATGTGGAGCACTGGTCAATGGTTGATATGAGATTGCTCCCACTTTAATTTCCTTGCACTCTGCATCAATAGTTCCTGGTCCGTAAGCTGCATCAGCTTTAATATCAAATGTGAGCCATAAATAATTTGTGCCGGGTGAAAGATTCAGATTGCAGTTAATTTCAAAATCCTCTTCAGTAATTTTTGAAATCGTATTACCTGATTGTTGATTCAGATTAAAATTGGGATCATTACCGGTGTACCATAACCTTGCGTTTTCAATATTCTGTGTAACCGGTAAAGAAGTTCCATTAGCATTAAAAATCATTGAATTTATTTTTACAGCACTGCCTTTGCCGGCTGTTTCTACTGTAATTCCAACAATTTTTTGATTAATGCTTCCCCTCAGAACCTCATTGGTATCCTGTACACAATCCGCAGTTTTAAAAATCATTGCATTTTGTGCGTGGCTGATTTCTTCTTTCGCGAGATTAAATACAATGATGAGTAATAGAACAAAACCTGCCGAAGCAGCCATTGCTATTAACATTGTTAACCTTAAGCTTGTTTTTAATTTTGATTCCTGACGAATGTTTCTCCGTGACTTTGTCATAGTATAATGAACAATTAAATTTATGCTCATTATACAGCGAAGTGAACTTCAGGTTACAACCTGGTTCTGATAAAAATTGTAAGATTTTTTATTAAAACGATCGCAATTTCGCATGTTATACATGCCTGCCGCAACAAAAAATTGAATTTCGGTTTTACAAATTCCCTCTCAAAGCCTGCTCTCTTTCAATAGCTTCAAACAATGCTTTAAAGTTTCCTTTACCAAAAGATTTGGCTCCTTTTCGTTGTATGATTTCAAAAAATAAAGTCGGGCGGTCTTCAACAGGTTTTGTAAATATCTGTAATAAATAACCTTCGTCATCACGATCTACGAGTATTCCAAGGTTTTCAAGTTCATGAATATCTTCATCAATTTTACCTACACGGCCAGTCAGCTCCTGGTAATAAGTGGTCGGTACCTTTAAAAACTCAATACCTCTTCTTTGTAATTCACTTACTGTTTTGATTACATCATTTGTTAAGATAGCAATATGCTGAACTCCTGCTCCACGGTAAAATTCCAGGTACTCATCAATCTGTGATTTCTTTTTTCCTTCTGCAGGCTCGTTAATCGGAAACTTAACATATCCGTTACCGTTGGAAACCACTTTGCTCATCAATGCAGAGTATTCGGTAGAAATATCTTTATCATCAAATGTGATAATCATTTTAAAACCCATCACATCCTCATAAAATTTCACCCACTCATTCATCTTACCTAACTCCACATTTCCAACACAATGATCAATCACTTCAAATCCTACGGATTCAGTTTTAAAAGTGGATTGAGCAACTTTAAATCCGGGCATAAAAGCTCCTTTATAATTTTTACGTTCTACAAATTTGTGAATCGTATCACCATAAGTATGAATCGCTGAAATTTTTACCTCGCCAAACTCATCGGTAAGTGTTTGTGGTTTTGTATGTTCTTTGGCACCACGCGACATTGTTTCATAAAAAGATTTCTCCGCATCATCCACAGCAAGGGCTAACACTTTTACTCCATCACCATGTTTGCAAACATGCTCATTGATTTCATGATCAGGATGTAATGCCGTTGAAAACACTAACCGTATTTTACCTTGTGTGAGTACGTATGAAGCACGGTCGCGAACACCTGTCTCAGGACCTGCATAAGCGGAGAGTTGAAATCCAAATGCATGTTGATAAAAATAAGCAGCCTGCTTTGCATTGCCTACATAAAATTCGATGTGATCAGTTCCGTTTAGCGGGAGAAAGTCTTGTGACATGCTAATATTTATTTATAATACAAAGTTAAAGTATGAAATTGAATTGCTATATTGTTTTATTGCTTTATTGTTGAATTGTTTTATTGTTGGAATGGTCCATAACAATTTAGCAATTCAACAACAAAACAATGCTACTTATTCCGTCTTATCAGAAATTTTCTTCCATTGTGCCAGTTCAATTAAACGGGTTATGGATTTATGAAACTCAGCCAGTGATTCAGGAGGAGTATCAGTAGAAACATGAAATGTATGTCGCTTACCGTTAATTACAACAGAAGAATAACTGGCAGGAAAATCAGCGATGTATGGATTCACATATTCACTTTGCAAAGTGTCCACTCTGTTATCCATCACAGCCTGGTCGAATAATTTTATTTGATCTTTTGTAAAACGTGCTTCATAAGTTCCAATCCGGTCAACCGACATTTTACCAATATATAAAGCATAACCACTTTTATAAATGTTTACCACAAAAGTGGGACACATGCCAAAGCAAGGACTTTGATCAAGCATGAGATATAATGAATCCGAATCGGCAGTTGTTTGTGTGGAGGTAGTAGCAGATTTGCTTCTCGATTTACAACACTCAAAAAGCAGAAATGTGAAAGATATTAATAATGATAAAAAATAAATCTTATTTCTTCTCATGTATTTGCCACATTATTTGTTCGGCATTTTATAACCGCGTTCCTTCGCCATCTTCTCCAGCCGTTGTTGGAACTTTGATTTTTGTTGAGCAGCAGGACGTTTTTTGTTTTCCTGAATTTGTGCATGAATTGCTTTTTCGTCAACGAAAGAACGGAAAAGGTATTGCTGACCAATGCTGATCATGTTAGCCAGGAAATAATAATAATTTAAACCAGCAGAAAAACTATTCAGGAATCCCATAAAGAAAACCGGCATCAGGTACATCATCCATTTCATCTGTGGATTGGTAGCCGTAGTTTGACTATTGAAGAAAGTAAGCATTAATGTGGATGCAGTCATCAGTAAAGTGAAAAGACTAACATGATCGCCATAGAATGGTATTTTAAATGGAAGATCAAGTATTGAATCATACGTACTAAGATCGGTTGCCCAGAGAAATTTTTGTTGTCTCAGTTCAATTGATGAAGGGAAAAAACGAAGCATTGCAAATAGAATAGGAAGTTGTAAAAGCATTGGCCAGCAACCTCCCATCGGGCTAACACCTGCTTTGCGATAAAGTCCCATCATTTCCTGCTGCAGTTTTACAGGCTCTTCTTTAAACTTTGTTTGTATCTCTTCCATTTCAGGTTTAAGCACTTTCATCTTGGCTTGTGAGAGATATGCTTTGTATGTAAGAGGCAACAGCAATATTTTAATGAGTATGGTAAGGATCAAAATAATCAAGCCATAATTCATATTAAAACTGTTGAGGAAATTAAAAACCGGAATTACCAGGAAACGGTTCACCCAGCCAAAGATTCCCCAGCCCAGCGGAATTTGTTTTTCCAATGAGTATCCAATGTGCTTGAGCGTTTGATAATGATTAGGCCCGATGTACATCTGCATACCAAAACTTTCAGAAGCAGTATGATTGTAGGGAATGGTTAATCCGGCATTCATCCGCTTGATGTAATTTGATTCTTCCGGAGCTTTGTAAATTTCAAGTCGTGTTGGTTTATCAAAACTGTTATCAGCAATCAGCACCTGGGTAAAGAAATGTTGCTTCATACTTACCCATTTCACTTTGGTTTTGAATTCTTCTTTCGCATCCGCAGTTTCACTCAGGTGATCCACTTCCTCGTCAGTAAACTGGTAATAGGCAGTTGAATTAATACTTTCACTATGGATATCTTTTTCAAGCCTTGGCAGTTGCTCACTCCAGTCTAATTCAATAGAACTGGTGTTGGCAGCAATTACCTGGTTTAGATTGACAAAATTTATACGGTATTTAAAAAGATAACCAGCTGTATCAATCGAATAAACGTATTCGAGGTATTTATTATCACCGGCATTTAAACGCATTGCCAAACTGCTATTAGCACCTGGCACTGCAGTAAAAAATAAATCGTTTGTAGAAATGTTTCTGTTTTGTGAAAAGAAATTCAGCCCGAAACGTGTGCTGTCGCTTTCAAAAAGTCGAAGCGGTTTTCCATCAAAGGTTTTATATTTTTTCAACTCAGCTGTTTTAATTCTGCCTCCGCGCGTAGTAAAAGTGAGTTTCAGATCTTTATTCTCCAGCGTAACTTCTTCCTCTTTGCCTTGAGATGTATTTGCAAATACGCCTAATCTATCGGCTTCCATTGCAACACGTGCCGAATCATTAACAGTACTGTCAGCCGTAATTACACTTTGTTTCAATTGTGCCTTTGCAGTTTCATTAACTGATTGCTGTCGTGCAATGTCTTCAACCTTTGCAATGCTGTCCTGTCGGTGTTTTGCAGCAGCAAGTTGTTCCTTTGTTGGCTGATTATAAATACTAAATCCTATAAGTATTGCGCCTATTAATAACAGTCCAATGACCGAATTCCTATCCATTCAAAATTTTTTTCGAGTGGGCGAAGATAAGCGCTTTACGGTTTAAGAGGTTTAAGCTTATGATTCACTGCCATAAAAATGCAAAGGGCTACATTTTTATCCTTTACAATTAGGCTAGTTGTTTATTAAAAATATTGTTTGAAAATCTTATTCAGCATTAAAATATTTGAAAAAAAGAATGAGTTTTATCGTTGATTCGGTTGTCGTTCCTCCTGGGATGTTTCTTGCCCAATTGTGAGGCATGTTTACCTGTCTCCATTCTGTTATCTGCTTCTCTGTCTGGCTCGTTATTCCTTTGATTATTATCAATATTTAATAATCCATTATGGTTTGCCATTTTTGGATTATTGTCTTGATCGTAGCGTTGATTTTCAAATTGTTTTTGGTTATTTTTCATGGTGTTAAAAAAATTAAAATTTAAAAAGGATAGATTATTAAAATAATATGCCACTCATTAGTGCTTTTTCATTATTCAACTTTGGTTACGCTTATATGTCCTGAACGCTCAATATGAACTTGCTTAACCTTACTCATTTCATCGCTATTGATTTCTTCACGCACCGATTCTTTTATATCTTCTTTTGTGATATGTGTTTTACTTAAATTGTCATTAATAAAATTTCCATTTTTATAGAGAACCAAATGAGTGCCTTTAAAAATTTTTCCGGCATGGCTGCTTTTAAATGTAATCAATGCAACCAAACGATGCAATAACATTAGTACCAATGCTGCTAATAAGGATCCCGAAAAAGATTGATTAGCTACAATTGCTCTTCCCATAATTGCACCCAACATCAATATTGTTAAATGATCAAAAGGAGATTGCTTGCCGAGTGTTCTTACTCCTGCAATCCGGATATAAATAAGCGCTATGAAAAAAAGCAGCACCGCCCTGAAGACCATGTGTTGTGGTTCAATAGTTTGCTTATCAAGACCCAGTAAATCATTTAACCATTGTATGTTTTCCATAAAATTTATTTTTCTTTTTTGATTGATTTTTTGATAATCTGTCCTCTTAAAAACTTAAACTCCAAGGTGAATCTGGTAAAACAATATGCCATACTTCACGATTAACTTTTGATACTCACCTCAGTAAAAAACCCTATCTTCGCGCACTCAAATAAAAAAGCTATTATATTTCCTTATGCAAAGTACCCGTAACATTGCCATTATTGCTCACGTTGACCATGGTAAAACCACCCTGGTAGATAAAATCCTCCATCAATCACATCTTTTTCGCGATAATCAAAATGCAGGGGAATTAATTCTTGATAACAATGATCTTGAACGTGAACGTGGAATCACTATCGTTGCTAAAAATGTATCTGTTGTTTATAAAGATGTAAAAATCAACATCATTGATACTCCTGGTCACTCGGATTTTGGAGGAGAAGTGGAGCGGGTTTTAAATATGGCTGATGGCGTTTTGTTACTGGTTGATGCCTTTGAAGGTCCTATGCCTCAAACACGTTTTGTATTAAGCAAGGCATTGGAAATGGGTAAACGTGCAATACTTGTTATTAATAAAGTGGATAAAGAAAATTGCCGTCCTGATGAAGTGCTGGAAAAAGTTTTTGATCTTTTTTATCATTTGGATGCCACCGAAGCGCAATTGAATTTCCCTACTATTTATGGTTCCAGCAAACATGGATGGATGAGTAAGGACTGGAAAAATAAAACAGAAGATATCACTGCGTTGTTGGACGAAATCATTGAATATTTTCCACCGGCTGCTTATATGGAAGGCACTACTCAGATATTAATTACATCGCTTGATTATTCCTCTTATGTAGGGCGTATTGCAATTGGCCGTGTCAGCAGGGGAACTATAAAAGAAAATCAACCTGTGTCGTTAGTAAAACGAGATGGAACTATAAAGAAGAATCGTATCAAAGAACTTTTTACGTTCGAAGGATTAGGCAGACGCAAAGCAGAAGAAGTTCGTTGTGGTGATATCTGTGCATTAACCGGCTTAGATGACTTCGAGATTGGGGATACCGTTGCTGACTTTGAAAATCCTGAACAACTCACTCCGATCTCAGTTGATGAGCCTACCATGAGTATGATGTTTACAATTAATACTTCTCCGTTTTTCGGTAAGGAAGGAAGGTTTGTAACCTCTCAGCGTTTGCGTGATCGCCTTTATAAAGAACTGGAAAAAAATCTGGCAATGCGTGTGGAAGAAACCGGAAGTCCTGATTCGTATCTTGTTTTCGGTCGTGGTGTTTTGCATTTGAGCATCCTGATTGAAACCATGCGAAGAGAAGGATACGAGTTGCAGGTGGGACAACCGCAGGTAATCACAAAAGAAATTGATGGCATTCGTCATGAGCCTGTTGAAAATTTAACGGTAGATGTACCGGAAGAAGTTTCGGGTAAAGTGATTGAATTGGTAACACAGAAAAAAGGTGAGCTACACATCATGGAACCAAAAGGTGATTTACAACATCTTGAATTTATAGTTCCTTCACGGGGATTGATTGGTTTGAGAAGCAGTGTTCTTACGGCTACTGCAGGTAGAGCAACCATGGCGCATCGCTTTAAAGCATTTGAACCATGGAAAGGACCAATTCCAGGAAGAATTGCCGGTGTATTGATTGCAAAAGAACAAGGAATGGCAACAGCCTATTCAATTGATCGTATGCAGGATCGTGGTCCCTTTTATATTGAAGCCGGTGAGCAAGTGTATGGTGGTCAGATTATAGGTGAACACATTCGTCCTGATGATTTGGTTATCAATGTTTGTGAAGCAAAAAAACTTACCAATATGCGCGCATCTGGTAGTGATGATAATGTTCGCATTGCTCCAAAAATTAATTTTTCTTTAGAAGAAAGTATGGAGTATATCGAAAAAGATGAATACTTAGAAATTACGCCAAAATCATTGCGGATGCGTAAAATTTATCTTGATGATAATGAGCGTAAGCGCATGGCTAAAAAAGGATAATCCCTTTAAAAGTTTTTGTTTACTGTTCACTTAATATTTTCAGGCAAGCATTTCGTCTTCCTTTGAAACCTGACCCTTAATTTTTGACGCAACATTTTTTTCCGCAGTTAATTTATCTATAAGTGAAAAGAGAAAATTAACGATGCTTCCTGCCGTGGAGTGCTGAAGAACATCTTTTTGGTCAGTAATTTTTTTGACAACCGATTTCCCTTTTTCCGTTGCGAATAATAAACTAATACCTGCTGTAACTGCTGCTCCAACTATCATCGCTGAAATAATTTTGTTCTTATTCATTGTCTTTAATTTTATAAATATTACTTAAATAAATGTGCCATTTACTGTGAGATTATAGCAACCTTATAGGAATATTTTTCGTAATACAATCAATAATACTTTTATGAAAATCATACATCTTGTTTTAGGTAAAGCAAATCCACAGCGTATGAACGGTGTGAATAAAGTGGCTCATCATCATGCTAAATATTTGCATAAGCTGGGTTACAATGTGGAGATATGGGGCATTACACATTCACCGTCTGAACCTGTGATTGAACGCGAAGTTCCAACGCGTTTATTCCGTACACAGTTTTATATACGAGGTCTTGATCCTAAATTAATGATAGCCATTGAAAGATTAGGAAGTCATGTTCTATTTCATATTCATGGTGCTTTGATTCGTGAGTTCTATCTCATCACCAAATTGCTGCACGAAAAAAAGATTCCTTATGTATATACTCCACATGGAGCCTTTAACGAAGTTGCGTTACGCAAAAACAACTGGCTGAAAAAATTGTACATAGATAGTTTTGAAAAATATATTTTAAAACGTGCAAAAAAAGTTCATTTCCTTGGTAAGAGTGAGTTCGATCATATCTCAAAAATCGTTAAGCTGGATAATAAAATTATAATTCCAAATGGTCAGAGCTTTGAAGAATTAGATTTTGAATATCACAAACTGAAACCGGAAACACATCCCGTATTTGGTTTTTGCGGCAGACTGGATATTTATTATAAAGGTCTTGATTTACTTATGGAAAGTTTTGCTTCGTATGTCAGGCAAGGAAACAGCGGAGTGTTATGGTTGATAGGTGATAGCCCTGAACGAAAAAAATTAGAACAAAAAGTTATTGCTCAAAACATAAGCGACCGCGTTATTTTTTACGGAGCAAAGTATGGACCTGAAAAACTGAATCTTATTGCCAACATGGATGTGTTTGTTCATCCTTCACGTTCTGAAGGATCACCAACGGCAGTGTTGGAAGCTGCGGCACTTGGTCGTCCGTTATTGGTAAGTACAGGAACTAATGTGGGTGAGTTGGTAGATCAGTATGATTGCGGAATTCATATCACAGATTTGAATCAGGAAAGTATTTGCATGGCTATGCAAAATTTTGAAAAACTTTATCACTCAAATAACCTTCTGGAAAAAGGATGTAATGCCGAACAAATGGTAAAGGAAAATTTTAACTGGCAAATTATCGCACAGCAATTATCGAAAGTTTATGAAGAGTAGTATGCAAAGTATTCATTCCAAAGCTAACGGAGTTGCAACACTGCTTGTTTTTATTTTAATACTTCGTATAGTAAGTTATTTTATGCTTTCTGATTCTGTGTTTATCACTCAGTCAATAAAAGTGAGCTTACGGTTTTTAGTTACCGGACTCCTTGTTATTATTTTAATTCAGCAGCAATCAAATGCAAAACGTCTGTTAATATTTACAAATCCATTACCGATATTATTTTATCTCGGATATTTATTTCTGGGACTTTGTTCATTATTATGGACATCCTCTTTCAGTGATAGCATGTTGCAACTAATGATGGATGCGGAAGGATTGGTTTTCGCATTTCTTTTTATTAAGGCATGGATGATAAATAATAATGCAAGCAATGGTCTCAGGCTGGGAAAATTGTTAACTGTTTCCATCGGCATCATCATTGCCGTTTTTCTTATTGGAATGCTCATTGATCCTGCTCAGTTTTACCGGATGACACATGGAGGTGAAGAAGCCCGGCTCGGAGGATTCATCATTAACCCCAATGAATTAGGAATGTTGATTGGAGTTGGAATAGGAGCTGCAATTTCAGACTGGAAATTCGCAAAAGGAAAACTCTTTCATGCGCTCACAATAGTTATGTTTATTTATGCATTGATATTGACCGGATCGCGTTCTTCTATGATTGCATTGATGCTGATCGTTTTCTTTTTCATTATGCAAACAAAAGATTTAAGAATACGCATAGCGGTCATTTTATCTGTACTCGCAGCCATTCCATTTGTAATTAAATCAGTCATCATCAAACAAGGTAATGTGGATGAGGTTATGAATATGACAGGAAGAATTCCTTTCTGGAAAGATTTGTTATCAATCAATTTTCCGCGAGAACCCCTTTTGGGTTACGGTTACATGCGTATTGACTACACTGATAAATTTGAAAGTATCAATGCTTATGCAGGTGCAATGACACACAATACATTTTTACAGGCATTGATGGGACTTGGTCTTGTCGGGTTAACTATGGTATTGGCTCAACTTGCGTTAACTGTTTATACCATTTTTAAAACAACACATTCCTGCAAACGAAGATTATCCATTGCTATTTTAATTCCATTGCTGATTAATTCATTTACCGAGTTTGGAATTTTTGGAGAAACTAATTACGGAATTATATTTTACCTGATGATTGTTTTCATGTTATGTATGGAACCTTCAGAAGAAAAGTTACGTACAAGGGTGTCGGAATCTTCACATGCACACACTTCCCGTTTTCCTGAGCGATCTTCAGCTTCTGCACCAGTTATTTTGCAGTGAGCAGGAGTTTTCTGTTTATGATCCGCATCAGCGTTTAACAGGAGTTAATTCTCATAGTAAATTTTTTTCTTCTCACAATAAAGTTTGCTTTAACATTTCGGCTAACGGATCAGGAAATTTTAATGAGATGCAATTCTATTTCGGTAATGAAAAAATGCCGGACATGAAAAAGTTTTATTATGTAAATAATCCTGACGGTACATTGAGATGGATTATTCCTTCAGATACAAATCAATCTTCGTTTCTTTCATTATACAATTCAGGAAGTTTAAAAGCATGGATGTATAAAATTTTTGCAAAGACAATATTTTCAATTGGGTGTAAAAAATTTATGATGTCAGGTTCTTTTTTTATGAAACCCGATCTTGTTTCTAACGTAAGAAATAATTACGATATAAAAGAAGAAGAACAATTCACGGTTTTTACCGGAACCAGAGGAGAGAACAGGAAAATAATTATTGAGATTAACAACGGAAAACAAACCACACACTTTATAAAAATTTGTTTCAGCGAAAGCGCAAAAAAAAATCTGCAAAACGAAATTGATATGCTTACAACTCTTAATAAATATGATTTCACTTCCCTCAGCATGCCACATGTTGCGCCTGGAAAAAAAAGTGGTACTGCGCGCTTAAGCAATGTTAAGCCCGGTGTTTCTATCTCTGCTTCACGCATTACTGAGATTCACCTGAAAGCACTTACTGAGTTGTATGCAGTACATCACGAGCAAAAAAATATTCTGGAAACTGCAGCATGGAAAACCATTGAAAATAATTTGCAATGGATGTATAGCGAGCATCCACTTATCAATGACATGGATGAATTTAAAACACGCAGAATCATTCACCTGTTAGGGAAATTATTTGCGTCATTGCCTGTGGAGGCCGAAGTTCCTGTGTCAGTTTCACATGGCGATTTTACTCCGTGGAATATGTATATGGACAGCAACCGGCTCTATGTGTATGATTGGGAACTGGCGAAGAATGGTATTCCGATGCTGTTTGATTTATTTCATTTTGTTTTTCAGGCGCAGGTGCTTTTACACCGTAATAATTTTTCTGAAATAAAAGAAAATATTAAGAATGTGTTGCAAACTCCCGCTGCACAAAACCTCACGCATAAGTACAGTATAGATACAACACTGCATTATAAATTATACCTCTTGTTTAACATCAGCTATTACATGCGTATTTACATCAACGAGCATGAATTGCTTACCCAATCGCATTGGATGATAGATGCATGGTTGGATGCATTACAGGATATTACGTGAAACTGATGAGTATTAAAATGGAATTGAGCCAGGACAGAAAAGAGTTTATACATTATTTCTTTAATGCATTATACAATTATAATTATGCGCTTTTAAAATTTACATCTCCATCAATTGAGGAGATTCCCGAAACATCAGATATTGATTTGCTGATTGCTGAAAAACAATCAGAGGCAATTCTTAAAATCATTGAAGAAGGTCCTGATATTTTAAGAGTTGATTTACATTCCAAATCCTTTGTAACGTTTGTAAGTATTTATTTTAAGGATTGCGGATATTTAGAAGTTGATCTTATTCATCGCTTTGACAGAAAGGGTTGTATTTATCTCGATGCAAAAGATGTGCTTGATCATGCTGAACGAAATGCAGAAGGTGTGCGATTGGCAAGTAACAGGCATCAGTTTGAATACATGATGTTGTTTTATTTGTTGAATGGTGACGAAGTTCCGTTTCGTTATCAGAATTATTTTACCGTGCTTCCTTCAGATCAAAGAGCAAAAATTTTCAGTTACCTTTTAGAAAAATATCAATTGCATATTAACACGCTTGATGATTTATATGATCCGCACAAGCGTCATCGAAAAAAAATATTTAAAAAGATTAAAGGGTATCACGATAATCGTGGGAGCAAAATCATATCAAATAAATTCCGTTACTGGACTGATTTGATTCGTGATTTAAAATATGATCGTGGTTATGCAGTAAGCTTTAGTGGTGTTGATGGTGCAGGAAAATCAACAGTGCTTGAAAACATAAACGATATTTTAAAAACAAAATACCGTCAGCGGACTGTGTTGTTGAGGCACCGTCCTTCATTATTGCCGATACTCAGTTCGTTTATATTAGGCAAAGAAAAAGCGCAGGAACGCGCAAAAAATAATCTTCCCCGAAAGGGAAAAAACAAAAGTTCCCTTTCCTCACTCTTTCGTTTCAGCTATTACTATATTGATTATATCATCGGTCAGTGGTATGTGTATTTCAAATATATTTTAAGAGGATACACTGTTTTGTATGACCGGTACTATTTTGATTTTATTGCAGACCCAAAGCGATCTAATATTGTTTTAAATAAAAATCTGGCAACAAATCTTTATCGCTTTATTTATAAACCCAAGGTAAATATTTTTTTAACTGCACCAACTGAAATTATTTTGAAACGAAAAAACGAATTGAACGTAGAAGATATTAAATCTTTAACGGATGAATATAAATTGTTGTTTGGTGATTTTGCAAATCGTTATGAAAAGCAGCATTATCTCTCAATAAACAATATTGATCTTAACGATACATTGAATATTGTAATAAAAGAGTGCATTTCAGTAAATAGCTATTAAGAGAATAAATTATACTACAATCATGAATAGAAATAAGTTTACCCCACCAAATGTTGAACTTGCTACAGCGCGTTATCAGAACCCGGTGATGGATAAATTGTTTGGGCGCACCACACTTGAATGGACTTGTGATGATGGACACAAAGAACAACTTACTGCATCACTGCGTTTAACAGACTATGAAGGCAACATGCCATCTTTCTATAGTGTAAGAAAATTGCCTTATGTGCTCAAAACATATTTGCAATCAAAAAAATCACCATTGATCAAAAACCCTGTTCCGTTTCTTACAATGGATGCAATCCGTTTTTTAGATGGATTGATAAGACCTGGATTACGTGTGCTGGAAATTGGCGGAGGAAATTCTTCTCTTTGGTTTTTAGATCATGGGGTTAACTTAACAACCTATGAGCATGATAAAGATTGGGGAATGATGTTGATGAATGAGGTTCAGAAAAATGCAAACAAGTATCACCAGGAACGTTTTAATTTGAAAATGATGGAGGGAATTGATACGATAAAAGACCTTGAAAAATTACCTAATGAATCATTTGATATTTTACTGATCGATAGTATGAATGATCATACTCGTAGAACTGCGTGCCTGCGTGCTGCGATGTCAAAAGTAAAAGAGCGTGGATGGATTGTGTTGGATAATTCGGATAACCCTGCCAACTGGTGTGCTGATGAAATGCTTGAGGGAAAGGAAATGCATCGTTTTACAGGATATGCTCCTATGTCACTGTTCGTTGGTCAAACTACATTCTGGAGGATGTGATGTGCAACAAAAATTAAAAGTTCAAACTTAAACCGGATGAAAAAGATAATTACTGCAATTGCACGAATGAAAAATCCGGAGTTTCAACTTGACAAAGGTGTTTCCAATGAGGTAATTATTTCTTTTGTATTGACAAAAGTAATTGCATTGATTCGCGGTTTGCGTTTGCTTTTTTATTTCAGGATTCCACGTTTATTATTTCTCGGAAGGAGTGTAAAATTTTTTAACATCCGTAATATTCACTTCGGTAATACGGTTCAGGTTGGTGATTATGTTTTCATGAGCGGTTTAGGAAATCATGGTTTGTATATAGGTGATCATGTGTGGATCGGATCACATAGCGTAATAAAAGTTTCGTTTTCATTAAACAATTTAGGAGATCATATTGTGATAGGAAACAATGTGGGTATCGGAGAGTTTGCACATCTGGGCGGAGCTGGAGGATTAACTATTGGTGATGATTGTATCATTGGTCCTTACTTCAGTTGTCATCCTGAGAATCATCATTTTTCTGATAACGAAAAACTAATCCGGTTGCAGGGAGTATATCGTAAAGGAATAAACATTGGTAAGAATTGCTGGATCGGTGCAAAGGTTACTGTACTTGATGGAGTTACGATTGGAGAAAATTGTGTGATTGCTGCAGGAGCTGTAGTGAACCAGAATGTACCTTCCAATTGTGTGGCAGGTGGAGTTCCTGCAAAAGTTATACGCAGCAGAACAAAAGAAGAAATTGCAATTAAAAAAGTGGCTTAAAATAAATTCCATCATGACTTCAACACATCACCTCATCACCTCAACACTTAAAACCGTCCTGGTAAGCGCTTACGCAGTTAATCCTTATCATGGTTCGGAAAATGGGATGGGATGGAATTTTATTAATCAGATAGCGCGCTTTAATAAAGTGATTGCGATAACAAGAGAAAACACAAAGCCGCATATTGAATGTTATATGAAAGCGCATCCATCAATAGCATATCAAAACATTAAGTTTGTTTATTATGATCTGCCTTACTGGATGCGTTTCTGGAAAAAAGGTTCGCGTGGTGCGTTACTTTACTATTATCTATGGCAGTTTTTTATGCCACGTTTTATTCGTTCAAAAAAATTAGCTTTCGATATTGTACACAATTTAAATTTTCATAACGATTGGACTCCTTCCCGTTTATGGTTATTGGGTAAACCGTTTGTGTGGGGACCTATTGGTCATCATCCGCGCATTCCAAAAAATTATGTTTTGCACGTGTATGGAATTCGTAATTATGTTTTAGAAAATTTAAAATGGATGACAAAAAAGTTTTTCTGGAATATGGATCCCATGTTAAGAAAAACGGTTCAGCATGCTGATGCAGTACTCACAATGAATACCAGTGTGGCAAATGTGCTTCCGTTAAAAAACAAAAATGTTTTTATGATGCCTTCAGTCAGCTCAGAAAGCATGGCAATTACTAATAAACAACGCAATGAAAATTTTACTGTTCTCTCAGCCGGTCGTTTTGTTCCGTTAAAGGGATTTGATATAACAATAAAATCATTTGCAAGATTTTATAGTGGATTATCATCATCTCAAAAAGAGAAAACAAAATTGGTTTTAGTGGGAGATGGTCCTTGCAAAAACTATTTGCAAAAACTGGTAGTTGATTTGGAGATCTGGCAAAGTGTTGAGTTTATAGAATGGATGGATCGTAAAGAATTAAAAAATGTGTATGCAGAAGCAAGTGCATTTTTATTTCCATCACACGAAGGAGCAGGAATGGTGGTGGCTGAAGCGTTATCACATGGTTTACCTGTAATATGTTTTGACAATTGCGGTCCCGGTGAATTTGTAGATGAATCCTGCGGAATAAGAATTCCTTATACACAATACAATGAAAGCATAACAGATTTTGCGAAAGCACTTCAAAGTTTAAAAACAAATAAATTCCTTGCGGATAAATTATCACAAGGCGCATTGGAAAAATTTAATAATGAGTTCGACTGGAATGTAAGGGGTGAGTTGCTTCGTGATGTTTATAATGCTGTATATAGAAAGGCAAGCTGATATGGAAGGACTGTCATTCAGAAGGAAACTTGTCACGTTTGAAAAACCAATGTTTGATAGCGAAAAAAGTTTGTTTAAAAGAAAACAGCTCAGGCTTTCAAATAATTATTTCCGCTTACTCAAACTCCTGTTAACTATATAACAAGTTTCCTGAATGACAACTGAGAATAAAAAAATTGCCTGCGTTCATCTGCTGAATGATTACAGTGGTAGTCCGCTTATTTTTTCAATGGCGATAAAAGGTTTGTTGCTTGCCGGAAATGATGTGACAATTTACACTTCAAAAAACCGAGAAGGATTTTTAAGCGCGTTAAATGTTAATTACCGATACATCCCTTACAGCTTTCATAAGAACAAATGGATTCGCCTTGTTAAATTTTTTTATAGTCAGCTTTATTTATTTTTTATGATCATTCGCGATCACCGTAAAATAAAACAGGTGTATGTAAATACATTATTGCCATTTGGTGCTGCTCTTGCAGGAAAAATCTGTGGTAAAAAAGTTAGTTATCATTTGCATGAAAGTTATTTGCAGCCCCAATCATTAAAAAAATTTCTACGTAGTGTTGCATCCTTTACAGCTGAAGACGCATTGTATGTTTCGAATTATTTAATGAATTCAGAACCATTAAAAGGTGTTCGCAACAACCTTGTTTATAATGCGCTTCCTGATGAATTTGTGAATAAAGCAAAGCATCATAACTATCATCCGCTAAAAAATAATTTTACAGTGCTCATGATTTGTTCGCTCAAAGTATATAAAGGAGTGAATGAATTTATTTCACTTGCCAATCGTTTTCCCGCTCTGAATTTTGAAATGGTTTTAAACGCAAATGAAATAGAGGTGGAAGCTCATTTTTTGAATGTTGCGATTCCATCCAATTTAAAATTATTTACTGTACAGAGTGATGTGCATCCTTTTTATCAGCGTGCAAGCCTCGTTTTAAATCTCAGCAATCCTGAAAATTGTGTTGAAACATTTGGAATGACTTTGCTTGAAGCAATGTGTTATGGAATTCCGGTTATTGCTCCACCTGTTGGTGGTCCTGCTGAGTTAATCACCTCTTCCGTAAACGGATTTTGTATTGATGTGAGGGATACTGCACAACTTGATAATGCAATTGAAAAATTTTCTACTGATTTTGAAATGTTAAATAATGTTTCTCTTAACGCACGCCAAACTGCATTAAAATTTTCGGAGGCTAAGCTTCAACATAATGTGGTGAATACTTTACTTGCGTAGATTTTAACCAATTTTTAAAAAATCTTACAATTGCAGGAATATGTTCCTGATCGAAGCAACTCTAACAGGCTTGTCGCGTATCAATTACTATCTATGCGAAAACTTAAAGTTGCCATCATTGGCACCACCGGACTTCCTGCTAAATATGGCGGATTTGAAACGCTTGCTCATAATCTTGTCAATCATCTGAACGATGAACATGACATGACGGTGTATTGCAGTGACAGATATTTTGCAAACAGGCATAAGCGTCTCAAAAAATTTAAAAATGCAAAACTGATTTACCTTCCTTTTAATGCCAACGGTTATCAGAGCATCATCTATGATTTTATTTCGATTGTGCATGCTTTAATTTATGCTGACGCATTATTAATTCTTGGTGTCTCCGGAACTATATTACTTCCGATAATAAAAATATTTTCTTCCAAACCTGTAATCGTGAATATTGACGGACAAGAGTGGAGACGTCCTAAATGGAATTGGATTGCTAAAAGATTTTTAAAGTGGAGTGAAAGAATTGCGGTTCGTTATGCAGACACCATTATCACTGATAACCGTGTGATTCACGATTATGTTTCACATGAGTATAAAAAGAATTCTGTTTTGATTGAGTACGGAGCAGATCATGTAAGCAAACAAAAAGTTGATGATGCAGCGTTAGCTAAATATCCATTTCTGGCTTCATCGTATGCTTTTAATGTATGCCGTATTGAACCTGAAAACAATATTCATCTCATCTTGGAATCATTTGCGCGACATCCATTCTGGAATTTAGTTATTGTCGGATTGTGGAATCATGGTTCATATGGAATATCATTGAAAGAAAAATATGGTAACTATCCCAATATTTATTTATTGGATCCCATCTATAACCAGATAGAATTAAATGTGCTTCGCTCCAATACTGATTTATATATTCATGGACATAGTGCAGGGGGAACCAATCCCTCCCTCGTTGAAGCCATGTATTTAGGTTTACCGGTAATGGCATTTGATGTGGCATACAATCGTGAAACTACTTCTCATAAAGCACTTTATTTCCGCAATCCTGATGAGCTTATTCATTTGCTTAACGTAAGCGGTAAGTCTAAGCTGGAAGAAATCAGAAAAGCTATGTATGAGACTGCAGCCACACGTTATGTGTGGAAAAATATAGCACGCCTTTATAATCGCGAGATTATGAAATGCTGCAAAGTACCGCTAATGTTAATCAGTAAAAATGTTTTTCCTGAATTACAGGAAGAATTAGCAGCATGAAATCTATCCCTGTTATTCTGAAAGAAACTTGTGAAATAGCAACAAAAAATTTGAGCTTATTTAATAGTGATTCAACGCAGTGGTGTTATATTAATTCTGTGCAAACTTTGACTAATCACAAGGAATACATAAGGTTCTTTCAGAAAGATAGCATTAAATTTTTTGTTTGCACTTTATTTTTCTTACTGATAAATCTTTTTGCAAAGGCACAAGTAGTGTCTACGCTTGCCGGCTCCGCATACTTAACCGGCTCCACTGATGGAACAGGAAGTGCTGCGCGATTTAACGGTCCGCACGGAATTGCCTGTGATAAGAGTGGAAATATTTACGTGGCAGATCGTTTCAATCACAAAATCAGGAAAGTGACTCCGGCTGGTGTTGTTACAACATTTGCAGGCAGCGGAAGCGTGGGAGGTTTTGATGGAACAGGAAGTGCTGCATCTTTCAACGAGCCCTGGGCAGTTGCTTGTGACACAATGGGGAATGTGTATGTGGCAGACACAAAAAATTATAAGATCAGAAAAATTACTTCTGCAGGAGTTGTAACTACTGTTGCTGGTGCAGGGGTATTTGGTACAACTAATGGACCAGTAAATATTGCACGGTTCGGATTTTCTTCCGGCATTTGTGTTACGCCTGATGGAAACACTATTTATGTTGCAGATCATAACACCCATGTAATAAGAAAGATCAATGGTGGTAATGTTTCAACATTAGCTGGAACAATTTACATTACAGGATCTGATGATGGTGCAGGAAACGTTGCAACATTCAATCATCCTTATGGAATTGATTTAGATAACAACGGAAATATTATTGTAGCTGATGAATGGAACAACACTATACGTAAAGTTACTCCATCAGGAAATGTAACTACGCTTGCCGGTGTTGGATTGAATGGAAGTGCTGACGGACAAGTGTCTGCCGCAATGTTTAATTATCCATGGGATGTTACGGTAGATAACAATGGAAACATTTTTGTTGCTGATGGATTTAATTATAACATTAGAAAAATTAATGTAGCCACATGGATGGTTTCAACTTATGTTGGAACTGCCGGTGTACAAGGCGCTAATGACGGCACCGGAGCTGCAGCAAGCTTTGATGGTGCAACAGGAATTGCTTACAATTATTTTGACAATTCTTTTTATGTTGCCGATGCATATAATTATCTCATCCGGAAAATTTCACAGGTTTCGTCTGTTACAATAACACTTACTACAACAGCAGGTAACAATACTGTTTGCTTTGGTGACAGCATTGTTTTGCAAGCCTCACCTTCAGGTTTAAATAATTATGTTTTTAAAGAAGGAGCAACAACTATTGGTTCTTCTGCAAATGGTATAATAACAATTGCTCCACTTTTACAGGGCAATCATAATATCACCTGCACCGCAACGGATAATAATGGTGCAACTGCCTTTTCAAATACATTATCAATAACAGTTAGTCCGCAGTTTATTCCCACGGTTTCTCCTTCAGGTAGTATCAGTTTTTGTAATGGAGATTCTTTAATGCTCACTGCACAAAACGGAGCTGCGTATTTATGGTCGAATGGAAATACAACACAAAGTATTTATATTAACAACAACACTTCAGTTTCAGTTACAGTTACAAATGCCAATGGCTGTAAAGAAATTTCTAATTCAATTACTCCAACAGTAATGCAAGGGCCGGTTGCAACAATAACAGCAAGTGGAGCATTAACAATTTGTGCAAATGATTCAGTGCAGTTGAATGCAAGTAACGGTTCATCATGGTTGTGGACCAATGGAGTCACCACGCAAAACATTTATGCTAACGCACAGGGGAATTATGCAGTTGCCATTACCGGAGTAAATGGCTGTAAAACAATTTCATCTCCTGTTACTGTTAATCATTTTGCGGGAAGCCAGGCAAGCATTATTCCTGTAGGTCCTGTTACTATTGTACAGGGAAACACAATTACTCTTAATGCAACTACAGGATCAACCTATCAGTGGTCAAATGGGTTAACTACTCAAACGATTGTAGTAAACGCAAGTGGAAATTATATAGTGACCGTTACCAATACCAATGGGTGTGTTTCACAATCAAATGCAATGCAGGTAAATGTGATTGCAGCACAACAAATGATTAATGCATTAGGTTCTACAAGCTTTTGTGATGGCTATTCAGTGTTGTTAAATTCTTATTTCTCACAAGGCAATCAATGGTATTTTAACGGACAGGTTTTAAATGGTGAAACAAATCAGCAACTTAGCGCAACTGACAGCGGATATTATTCAGTTGCAGTTTTTCAGAATGGAAACTGGCTATATTCTGATTCTATACTTGTTCAGGTTTTTACTAGCCCTCAGATGCCTGTTGTTTCCGATACTTCTGTTTGTTCCGGTAATTCTGTTTTGTTAAAAGCACAATCTCTGGATGGGGCAAACATGCAATGGTATGACCAGGATACAAGTGGAAATTTATTAGGATCAGGAAATGTTTTTACAACACCAATGCTTAATCAGCAAACTGTTTATTATGTGCAGACAACTTCGGCCAACGGTTGTACAAGTGTTGACAGAAGCGCATTAACAGTCTATGTAAATCCTACTCCTCTGGCATCATTCAATTCTACAATGCAATCTCAAAACGGAAGTTTTACTGTTTCATTTAACAATACAACACAATACGGTGATACTTATATATGGATATTCGGTGATTCATCATCTGCATCAAATCTATCAACACAGATAAACCCTATACATACATTTAACCAGGCAGGAACTTATAATGTGATTTTAATTGCAACCAATGCAAGCGGATGTGTGGATACTATCTCGCAAAAAATAATTGTTAATAACAACAAAGACCTGTTTATCCCTACCACCTTCACTCCAAACAATGACGGAATGAATGATATATTTCGCGTAAGAGGAAATAATTTTCAGGTGAATGAAATGATAATTTATGATCAGTGGGGAACATTGATTTATCAAACCGATACATCAAAACCAACATGGGATGGAACAAGCAATGGAGAGCTGGTACAAAACGGAACTTACGTTTATCGTATTCATGTTACCATAAAAAATAATGAAGAGCAAGTATTGACGGGAGCAATAACAGTGATCAAATGAGAGATAGAGATAAATTCGCCTCACCCCCTGCCCCTCTCCCAATAGAGAGGGGAGCCGTTTCTTGTAATTGTTTAGTCGGTAAAAAAAAATTATTTAATAACGATTCAAACAAATGTGGTGATTATTTAGTCGGTGAAAAAAAAATATTTAATGACGATTCAAACAAATGTCAGTGTCGGCTTCCCTCTCCTTTGGAGAAGGATAAGAAGGTGAGGTGTATAAAACGATTCGTCAACACCAAAATATTTTTCTTAATCATGTTGCTGGCAAATAAAATGTTTGCACAAGATCCGCATTACTCGCAAATATTTAATACTCCGGTTTATCATAATCCTGCAGCAGCAGGACATAATGTAGAGAATATACGGTTGACCGCCATTTATCGTAATCAATGGAACAGTGTGATGAATCCATTTACAACACAAGGAGTTTATTTTGATAAGCAGGTTAGCAAAGTTGGTTTTGGATTGGATATCACACGTAATGGCGCAGGTGAAACAGGAATTACAAAATTAAATTTAGGCGGATCGCTTTCTTACCGCCAGTCGTTTGGCGAACATCAAATTGCAGCAGGAATTTATGTAGGCTTAATGCAAAAAAGTTTTGATCCTTCAAAAATGACTTTTGATGATCAATACACTGAGGATGGCGGGTATAATGCAAACGCAACAAGCGGTGAAGTTTTTTCATACACTAAATTAACACGACCTGATGCAGGAGCCGGAATTTTCTGGACAAGAGGAACACAACAAAAAGAAATTCGTTTCAAGCCGTTTGCAGGGATTGCATTTTCACATGTAAACCAACCGAAAGAAATTTTTATCATAGAAGAAAACAAAGTTTATATTAAAAAAACTTTTCAGGCAGGTGCAGGATATATGTTGAAGGAAGATGTAGAGATTACTCCTTCAATGATGTATTCAACACAACAATTTTCGCATGAAATGAATGCCGGAGTGAAAGGAAGTATTATGTTAGAGAACCGCAACAAAGTGGAAGCAGGAATTTATCACCGTCAGCACGAGGCATGGATTGCCTATGGTGGTTATCAGTGGAACAGTTTGATGGTGGGAATGAGTTATGATGTTGGTACATCAGAGATAAGACATGGTAATTCATTTGAAATTACATTGACATACATTCCGAAAGCAAGAGAAAAAAGAGAATCAAGTTACCGGAAATCAAAGGATCAGCCTGAGAAATTACCTCCTGCAAAAAAGAAAATTGCAGATATGGATCATGATGGAATTGCGGATTCAGTTGACAAGTGCCCTGATGTTGCAGGAACCAAAGCATTGAAAGGATGTCCTGAAAAGAAAAAGCAATCTAAATCAAATAAGACAAAGCATAGACAAACTATTGTTAAGCAACCAATATTTGTTTCAGAAAAGAAATCTGTTGAAGTTGTGAAAGAAGAACTTCCCGTTGTGAAAGAAAAACCGGTTGAAATTGTGGCAACTAAACCTGTTGTAATTCAAAACCCTGATACAGATGGCGATGGCATTGATGATATAACGGATGCATGTCCTTATATAAAAGGTGGAATAAAAACTCATGGTTGTCCTGATTCGGATGATGATGGCATTATTGATATGAAAGATAAATGCCCTATGGCAGCAGGCACAGCAGAAAACAAAGGTTGCCCTGTGAAAAAAGAAAACATTACTTCAACAGCAACCAAAACAAACAATATCGAATTTGAACCCGGTAAATCGGTGATCAAAGGTTTTGATGTGATTGATATTTTGGAACCTGCTTCTGATAACTTATATGAAGATGCATCAACAACTATTATCATCACCGGACATACCGACAGCGAAGGTGATGAAATGCGTAATATGGTGCTTTCACAAAACCGTGCTGATGCTGTTAAAGAATATTTTATGAAACACGGTGTTTCCTCTGACCGGATTAAAACAATTGCTTATGGTGAAACAATGCCATTAGTGATTAATGACACGGAAGAGGACAAGCAACATAATAGAAGAGTTGAGATAAATATTCTTAAGAGTGTGAAATAAATTATAATAAAAATTATCTTGCTTTTTACTTCTAAATCACCTTGATGCAAACTCGAAGTTTCACTCAGCTATATAACAAGTTTCTTTCTGAAGACAGAGTTTGTTCACCTCACCCCTGACCCCTCTCCCTAAGAGAGGGGAAACATCTCCGAAAAGATTGGTTGAACATATATAGACGAGCAATCAATTCACAAGTACAAACATTTGCTTTGTCCCAACATTTAATCTGAAAATTTTTTTAATTTACATTTGCCCCCTAAAAATTTTAATATGTATAAATATTTCTTTACAATTATTTTAGTTCTTGCATTGATCAACAACATCAATGCTCAATCAAATGACAGCCTTAACATCAGAAAATTTTATAATGAAGCATTATCAAATGGTAAAGCATACAATTGGCTGGAGTATTTAAGCAATACTATCGGAGCGCGTTTATCAGGATCACTACAAGCGGAACAAGGAGTTGCTTTTGTAAAGAAGGAATTGGGTCAATTAAAATTTGATCGTGTGTTTTTACAGGATGTGATGGTACCGCAATGGGTACGTGGAGAAAAAGAAAATGCATTTTATAAACCAAATACAGTTGGTGCTTTATTGCCTGTTACAATTTGTGCTTTAGGAAACAGCATTGCAACAGGGCAAGGTGGATTGTATGCTCCATTGGTTGAAATAAAAAACTTTGATGAGTTAGAAATAAAAGGTCGCAAAGAGATTGAAGGAAAAATTGTTTTTTATAATCACCCGATGGATCCAACTTTCTACAATACGTTTCGTGCGTATGCAGAAGCGGTTAACTATCGCTGGGCTGGCGCTTCGCGTGCATCATACTATGGAGCAAAGGGAGTTGTTGTTCGTTCAATGACATTATCAATTGATGATTATCCACACACCGGCAGTATGGGTTATGCGGACACGGTTCCAAAAATTCCTGCTTGTGCAATCAGTACAAAAGGTGCGAATGAATTGAGTGATGCGATGAAGAAATATCCGCAACTGCAATTTTTCTTTAAGCAATCATGCGAAATGAAAGACAGCGTTTTGTCGCATAATGTAGTTGGAGAAATAAAAGGTTCTGAACATCCTGAAGAAATAATTATTGTGGGCGGACATCTTGATTCATGGGATACCGGAAAGGGTGCAAGTGATGATGGAGCAGGTGTGGTACAGAGTATGGAAGTGCTTAATTTATTTAAAGCATTAAATATAAAACCCAAACGCACCATTCGTTGTGTTGCATTTATGAATGAAGAGAATGGGGGAAAGGGAGGCGAGAGATATGCGCAACTTGCAAAACAAAATGGAGAAAAAACAATTGCTGCAATTGAAACTGACGCTGGTGGTTTTAGTCCGCGTGGTTTTACTTTCAAAGGAGATTCTATGCAGATAGAAAAAATATTTGCCTGGAAAAAATTATTTGAGCAATATGGTTTGCACGTTTGGCAGCAAGGTTATGGCGGTGCTGACATTGATCATTTGAGCGACCAGGGAACGATGCTTATCGGTCTTTCACCGGATTCACAACGCTACTTTGATTTACATCATGCAGCAACTGATACATTTGATAAAGTAAATAAACGCGAATTGGAATTAGGTGCTGCAAGTATGGCTGCGTTGGTGTATATGATTTCAGAGTATGGATTGAAATGAGTTTACGGTTTACGGTTGACAGTTTACGGTTGCTGGCGCACGTTACTCAATTGCTTTTAATAATCTTTTTTGAAAAATACTTCCCTGAATTATCTGTTGCACTCAATAAATAAATTCCTGCTACAATATTTTTTAAGTTGATCTGATAATTTTCATCAGATAATTTTTCAATCTTTATTTGTTGAACACGTCCGGCAATGTCAGTTAAATAAAATTGCAAATTATTTTTAAAATCTCCAATCACATATAAATTATTAATTACCGGATTTGGATATGTAATAAATGCCGGAGCAAAAGAATATTTATTATCTGAAGTAATCACCGAAACATCCATAACATAAACTCCCGCTGTTTGTGTTCCTATCCATAATTTTCCATCCGGTGCTATTGTCATGCATTGAATATAATTATCAGCAAGCGGAGAATTATTAGTGTTCCACCAGGTAAACTGCGAACCTGATTTTCTGATAATACCTGAGTCAATACTTCCAATCCACATATCACCATTGGGAACAATTTTTAGAGATGTTAAACCTGATGTGGGAATTCCTGATGAAGAAGGATTTTGAAGCAGCCATCCACCAGCCTGAATTTTTGCAATCAATCCGTTCGATGGTGAAGCCATCCAGTAATTTCCCGTATTGTCTTTATCAATATCAAATAAAGAATTATCAGGAATACTTGAATTGGCAATGGTGTAAGTAGTGATAGAGCTATCATTTAAAATATTTACACCGCCATTTACAGTACCTATTATTTTATCATTGTTATCTGGATCAATAAAAATACAAGCAATATTATCAGAGGCAAAAGAAGAATTTAATGTATTGTAAATAGTCCACGTTTGAGCAGTATCAATTTTTACAAGTCCATTGGTTGTCGCAATCCATGTATTACCTGACTGGTCGAATTTTACATCGCGTACATAATCATCCGGCAATTGAGAGTTAAGTGTATTAAGTGTTGCCCATGTGGAATCATTAAACCTTGTTAACCCACCTGACAAAGTTCCGATCCATTTAATATTATTAGAATCAATTGTTATGCAACGGATAGCATTATCCGGCAAGCCTCCATTGGTATTAAATGTATGATATACAATCCAGGTTGTATCTTTTAACTTCGCTAAACCATAGTCAGTTCCAATCCACACAGTGCTGTCATTTGCAAAGGCAATTGAACGCACAGAATTTTCAGGCAGCGAAGAATTACTTTGACTGAAATGAGTCCAGCCATTTTGTGCTGATGAAATAATTGAATATAAAACAGAAAAAACTAACAGCGAAATTCTATTGTAGTTCATTTTACCATTGCATTCATCATCAAAAAGTAAAAGCTTTTTTTATTAAGATACTGCTTTACACAATGAAGTTATTTATTGTTCTATAACCAGGCGTTTAGTAATGTTAGTGTTGTTATTCTTAAATGACAACAGGTAAATTCCCGAGGGAACATCTTTCAGATTTATTACATAACTGTTTCTTCCATCGTGTGTAATTATATTTTGTGAATACACCTCCTTGCCCATAATATCTGTTAATATCAGATCAGCGTTATCACTTTTGTCTGATCTAAATAATATCTCCACATAATTATGTGCGGGATTCGGATAAAGATTCAAATCATCTTCATTAATAAATTCATCATCTGATAACTTAGGGCAGGAACTGATTATGACTGATAAGTTACGTGTACTTCCGTTTCCGCAATCATTGTGTCCACGCACAGAAATATTGCGATTGCCTGTAGTCGTTCCAAAATTTACTGTTACAGAAATTGTCCCTTGTCCGGATGCAATCGTTGCGCCTGAAGGTGGTGTCCATACATATGAAGCTGCAAATGGTATTGCAGCTATTGAATAAGCAACACCTGTTTGATTTGTACATACATTACTTAAACCGGAAACTGCTCCTGCTATTTGTGGATAAGCGCGAACTGCTTTATTACGCAGTGAACTCACCCCACAATTATTAACTGCCTGAACCCCGATTGTTCCTGCATTAAATGCCGGATCAAATGAAATATTTACCGCATTACTGTTAGCGTTTCCGGTAATAGTTGCACCTGCAGGAAGCACCCAGTTATAACTCATTCCTGCAATAGCAGTAACCGAATATGGCTGAATAGAACTGCAAACACCAAACCCATTGCCTGAAATAGCAGAAGGTGTGGCGGGAGTATTAAGACTTAAAGAACGGGTGCGAGGTAACCCATTGCCACAACTGTTTGATGCAATAACTGAGAGTGTGCCTCCGCTGAAAGCAGAATTGATGCTCACATTAATTGAATTCATTCCTTGTCCGTTTGTAATTGTCATTCCTGTTGGTAACGACCAGTTGTAAGAATATGCACGTGCTACAGGCAATACTGAAAACGTTGCTACGTCATTCGGACACAATCTGATTGGTCCGTTTACTGAACCGGGAGTTCCAGGTGCGCTTGCCTGTGCTGAAAAAGGAATGCATGTATTATTACTTCCACAGGTATTGGTTGCAACAAGACAAATATTACCGTTGGTTATACTTGTTGTATTAATATTTATTGAAGTAGTTCCTTGTCCGGTTATTATAGTTGTATTGGATGGAACAGTCCAGCTGAATGATTGTGCACCTGTTACACCTGTGATATTATAACTCCCGTTAAAGGGAAGACAAACAGGTGATGTTCCGGTAATAGTTGATGTAAATACAGGTGCAGTATTCACTGTAACTATTACCAATGCGGTATCAGTACAGGTACCGGAATATCCTATTACTCTATAAGTAGTGGTAATAGCGGGATTAGCAGTAACGCTTGCACCTGCAGTGCTACTTAAACCAGTTGCAGGTGACCATATATATGTATTTGCGCCAGTTGCAGTCAATGAAGTTGATGCGCCTGCGCAAATGGGTGCCGGGTTATTAGTGGTGACATTTAAATTTCCTCCAACATTTATTGTGGTGGATTGCGAGCCGCTGCAACCGGTTCCGCTTTCTGTAACATTAACTGTATATGTCGTTGTAGTGTTTGGATTAGCCGTTGGATTTTGATTTGAAGAACTGAATCCTGCAGGATTAGAGCTCCATGAATAATTGAGTACAGCAGGAACAGTATTGTTCACCGTAAGAGTCCAGTTGTTTATAGTTCCTACATCATTAGCCGCCTGGTCAATCACTTTTAATGTCCATGTGCCGTTAATATTTCCTGTCAATGCACTGAAAGCTCCATCAGGTGTATAGCTTCCTGTAAATGGCGCAGATCCTGAAACAATTGAAGTGGCTGCCGAAGCACTGAAAATAGTATTTACAAAATTGGCTCCGTTTGCTCCTCTTCGATTACTCAGGTTGATTGTATTACCCGAAGGTGATATCAGTTGTATCAACAAATCGCCATCATAAGTATGTGTAATATTTATTTTAACCGAAACAATGGATGTGGATGAAAGCGTTGACGGGTTTATTCCGCTTACTGTTAGCGAACTTGATGCACCTGTTGGATAGTTATCAGGAATAGCAACAATTGTATTGCTTGTAAAAGCTGCTGGAGAAATAATTGTTCCGCTTCCGGGAGCAGTTGCGTTTAACTGCACTAAATCTCCCGGACAAGTTGAGTTAGGAGTTGCCGAGGCCGTTACGTTAAAAGGAGTTACGGTTATTGTTGTGTATGATGAAGTAGTGGCACACGGAGTTCCGCTGTTTACTGTAACGTTATAATTTCCTGACTGATTAACGATGATGGATTGTGTGGTTGCTCCGTTGGACCATAAATAATTTTGTGCTGCCGCACAAGTAAGCGTTACATTTCCTCCTGTGCAAAATGTAGTAGGACCGCTGGCAGTTATTGTGGGAACCGAACCTGACTGTTGCGTAAGCGTTACAGGAACTGCCATCACGTTATTGTTGTCATTTTCTTCACGAAACAAATTCAGATTATCAACCTGCACCACTATCCAGTATTGACCGTTACACAGTCCCGCAGGAAGATTAATCCACATCCCATCTAAACTTTGAGAATAGGTGTCCAGAAATCCTGCGGAAATTCCTTGTACGGTATTTGAGCATCCATAATTTCCGCCACCTAATCCATAGTTTTGAATGTTAGTGGAGTTAAGTGTGTTGCCTGCAGAGTCAACGCAGTAACCACTGTTGCCATTACATGAACCTATATCAAGTAAACAAAATGCAAGTTTGGATCCGGTACCGATAATTGGCCATGTGAGTGGATCAGGATTTGTTCCTTGTGTTCTTAATGTATAAATACCCCAATTATCAATGTGCTGATGTCCATGTGATGGATGATAAGTCATGCTCCCTGACGGATAATCCGTATAACGCATAGTATCATCAGGACTTTTGTGATAAACACGTTGTTTGATTAACTGCTTTGGCGGAAGCCCTGTATTAGGACAAGTGGATTGATAAACATAAAAAGTATCTGTTCCGCATATCCAAACACTTTGTCCGCGTGTTTCAAGTGGTCCATGACCAATATTTGGAGTAGAAACAGAAATACGTAACCGGCCATCATTGCCACTGCAGGGAGGATTGCATACCTGGGGATATTCAATGTGACCATTGCTTCCTGTTATAAGTAAATTAGGACGTGCTACAATAATATCAGGAAGCAAATCGCAATTATTGCCACCGCTTTTACAAGTGCAGGTTGTGGATAAATTAAGTGTACACTGCGTATATCCTGTAAAAGTTAAAAGTGAAAGTAATACAGCAACAAGTAGTTGTTTCTTCATGGTTTAATTTTTAAGTTTAAGGGTTATTGCTTTGGAGCATGAAAGATACAAGAAGTTTTTCAGCCACCAAACTTTTTTACTTTTGATGCGAAATAAATAAAGCTATGGAACAATTACCAAATACGATTTCTGAATATCATCAATATTATATTAATCTCATTAAAACAGATGATATATTATTTGAATTAAAAAAAGCGGGAGATGAGTTTACAGATTTTCTAAGCGGTTTATCAGAACAAAAAGGTAATTATGCTTATCAGAAAGGCAAATGGACTATTAAAGAAATTGCAGGTCATGTTGCCGATACCGAACGCGTTTTTGCTTACCGTGCATTACGCTTTGCGCGGAATGATAAAATAGCTTTGCCCGGGTTTGAACAGGATGATTATGTTGCGTCAGCAAATTTTAACAGACGTACGATGACTGATCTTAAAGAGGAATTAAAATTAATACGAGCATCTAACATTGCACTTATTAAAACTTTCTCAGAGGAGGAATTAAACCGAACCGGTACAGCAAGCGGTAATTTTTATACTGTAAAGTCATTAATCTATATGATTGCCGGACATCAGAAACATCATTTGAAAGTGTTAGAGGAAAAATATTCAGAAGCGAGTTAATGCAGTAGCCTCTCTACCGTTTCATCAAACTCTTTCTTATAAATTTCAAAATCGTTTCCCGTTGCAGGACCAGAAAAACCTGCATGCACTTTAACTACTTCACCTTTTCTGTTTAAAAATATGGTGGTAGGATAAGAAATAAAATTCGTGATGCCAGGTAATGCATTCACTACAGCGTCTTTTCCGGTTGAGCCAGCAATTAAAAGAGGATAGGGTATTTGATATCGCTGTTGCAATCGTTTAAGGTTTGCTGATGCTTTTTTAAAATCATTTGTTTTCTCAAATGCGAGACCAATTATCTCCAGATTTTCTTTATGATGTTTGTTATAATAATCAACAAAATATTTGGTTTCATCTAAACAATTCGGACACCACGAACCCATTATCTGCAATAGCACAACTTTATTTTTAAAACGCTTATCACTTAATGAAATTAAATTGCTATCCGCATCAGGAAAAGTAAATTGTAAAGGCTTGTTTACCGAAGTGATTTTATTTGCATCCGGCAATTCAATTTTATTATTTCGCTTTGCCCACCAGTTTGATTTATTATGATTGCCTGACCAGAAAGTTCCCTGCATCATATCACCAGTAATAATTCCCTTGTACAACCAACAATGCGAACCATCAAATGTGCTAAGCCATAATGTATCTCCATTTACAATTCCAGAGAGATAACGGTGATCGCCCGATTCAGAAAGAAATGTTCCATTTACAGTCTGTTCTTTTTGTGTGAACACACCAATGGCAAGTGATGAATCTAGTGTGCCCGCATCAAGATAAGTTTCCCATCTGCCAGCAACGTTTTCATGGTTTGTTGTGGTCGGAATAAATCGTAAAACATTTCCGTATCTGGCATTAAAAATAATTCTCGGGACTTCTTTGCGTGCATAGTTGATCCATACACCCTGCATTTTTTTCCCTTCAATCTTTAACCTGAACTCCGAATCAAACACAGGTAAGCGTACAAACATCGAATCATCTTTAATGGTGATTTCATCACAACGTATGTGTTCATCACCATTAATAATTTCCATCACATATTTTCCCTGTTGTTGCTTCATTTCAAAATTGAACGGAAGAGACGCATCAGGCAACGTTAATGTTGCACGCCAGATGCCAAGCAGTATTTGAATGGAAGCAATCATCAGTTTATGTAGATAAAGAAAATCATTTTATAAATTTTGCTACAATGGTATAATTTGTTTTTCGTGCCAGCATTACTTCCTGCGATCCGTTAATTGTAAATCCTTTATCAGCCGTGTAGGTATAATTGTTTTTGGAATGATAATAACTGTTGGAAGTTTCTTTGTCAACATGTAATCTCTTCACCTGATTATTTTCAAAGCTGATTAGTAATTGACGCACCGGTAATGAAGGTTCGCGTGCAATATATTTAACTCTCATTTCTCCCGCTGCAAAAGTTGTATCAGTAAAATAAGAATGATACCATGAAGGCTTATTAATATCGCAATCGGAAAATGGTTTTAATTCACTTTGCCAATTAATAGTATTAAAAGTTTTTTCTTCTGTCTTGTTGTCTTTTGAAATCTGTTTTTGAAGTTTTGTTTGTTGTTTGTTTAATACCTCAACCTGTTCTGAAAAATATTTATTCAGATCGAAATAAGGTTTTGTTTCTTGTTCATGCTCCGTTTTATTATTGCAACCTGCAAGAACGAGAAAGCATAAGAGTAAAATTTTATTATTGCAAACACGCAATGACGAAAAAAAATATTTTGATTTAATGTGTTGAAAACAATTCATATTCACGTTATATCTGTGCACCCATGGCACGTGCCTGGTTGAAATATTGATTTGCTTTTATAGTGTCGCCCAGCACACGATAGGTGATGCCGAGATTTATAACAGCTTTAACATTTGAAGGATCTAACTGCACAGCTTTTTCATAATAAATTTTTGCACTGTCACTCACTTTCATTGCTCCATAACAGTTACCAATGTTATTGTAAGCATCACCATAATCCGGTTCTATAGAAATTGCTTTGTGATATTTTTCCAATGCAGTTCTGAAATCCCCTGCTTTGGCATAAGTGTTTCCCATGTTATAATAAGCTTTACTAAAATCGGGCTTTATCTCTATGGCTTTATTAAGTGCTTTGAGAGCTTCCTCAATTTTTCCTGCGTCAGTATAATGCAATCCTAAGTTATTATAAGCTTCAGATGATTTTGGATCTAACTCCGTTGCTTTAGTAAGATCAGCAATGGCTTTGTCGTATTTTCCTGAAGCGCCATAAGCAAGTCCGGATGCTATGTATGCTTCTGCTGTTCTAAACGGACGATAAGATCGTGCTTTCTCAAAGCAACGTATAGCATTAGCGGCATCTTTTTTTTCCTTGTAAGCAACTCCTAAATGATACCATGCATCAGCATATTCAGGAATGAGCGCAACTCCCTGCTCTAATTCATTTATTGCTGACTGCAGTAAATTCTGTTTTTTGTTTTCATCTTTTTCTTTGAGTGCTTGTTCAACCAGGATGGCGCTGCCGTAGGCATAATGTATGCGTGCGCTGTTAGGAGAAGTCTTTACATCTTTTGAAAGCAAAGTCAGATTATCTTTCCAATCCATATTACGGGCAAAGGTGCGGATGCTGAACAGTGCACACACAATAAGTATAGTAAGCGCAACAGGTTGTGCTGTCAAGCTTTTTTGAAATGAAATATTTGCGGATAACTTTTTTGGTTTGAAAATTTGATATAAAAATGAAATAATCCCAATACAAAAACCCAGCGAAGGCATATATAAAAAACGTTCAGCCAGGGTTGCTTCAATCAGAAAAAAAATATTTGATACCAATGACATTGTGATTATAAAAAAAATAATTCCAAACGCAACAGGATTTTTTTTATTGAAATTGCGAATAGCATAATAAATCAGGAAAAGGTATATCAACAGCGGTAATAAAGACTGTAAACTTGCTATTGAAACAACGGGAATAGTATTATAGGAATAATCAAAAACTAAATAAACAGGTGCAATTAACAACAACAAATATTTTCCCATTATATAAACTGCGGTTGCAAAACGTTGAATTGAATCACTTGCTCCCAACAGTGAATTATTAATGAGTTGCAATTGATAGTTGCCGGTAACAGTTTTTAAAACCGAATAACGGATAATCATAAATAATACAACCACTCCTGCGTATAACAAACTCCATTTAATAATTTCATTTCTTTTCTTTTCTGTAAAAAACAAAAGTAATAATGGAAAAACCGCTATCAATGTAATCGCACTTTCTTTGGATAGCAATGCAAAAAAATAACAAACAATACTCTTAATAATATTTTGTGTTCCGGATTGCCGCGCATGAATGAGTAAAAAATAAAATGCTGCAACAGAAAAAATAAAACATAAAATTTCATCACGGCTTTTAATATTTGCAACCACCTCCGTATGGATGGGGTGAACAATAAAAAGTACGGTGGCAATAAATGGAAGCCATGGAGGCTGATTGTTAAACAACGCACTTAAAAAGTAGAATAACAAAAATCCTGTAAGTGCATACAACAAAACATTAATCAAGTGACCTAACCAGGGTTGATGAGGGGCAATCTGCCACTCAGTTGCAAACATTACAAGTGATAAGGGACGGTATAAACCTTCTTTGCGATCCCAGAAACCCTTCCGGTAAGGTGTAGTTAATATTTCAGGAATGGCAGAAATTCCCTTGGTTGTAATTTTATTGTTTTCAATTACAGTACCATCATCAACAGTGTAATGATGATTAAGTGTGTTTGCATACAACAGAAAAGCAATGGCAGCACAAACAAACGCAATCATTCTTTTTTGTTTCCTAAAATCAATAACAGGAACTCGTATGGTTTCAGTAGTTACTTGTTGTACCGGCTTCTTATTCGAATGGGTGCGTTTCATCAAGGGGCAAAAATAACCTGTTAGGATGAATGGTTAATAAATTGCAGGTTAGATAGAGTCACTATTCTATAGCAAGCGAGTCATAAATTGACTTAAAAACTTTGTTCCATGAACTTATTTTCGCAACCTTTTATTATTGGCAATATGTTGCTCTAAGGATTTAGTCTGCTCTATAATCCATTCCACAGCTTTGTTAAGTGGCATGTCTTTAATCTGCAGAAAAGCTTTTTCTTTCCAATCCCACACTTCTAATTGTGATTTTGATTCTTTATTGTTAGTTGCCATAATCTATAAGTTCAATAGGAGTAATAATTCTGATTGGATGAAAATAATTATTTTCTGAATTTACAATCATTATTTTTTTTTCTCTGTTTACATTGGCTAAATGTCTGTAATTCCAGCTTACCAGATAATCAATGTAATGCGTGACAGAAGCGGCAATATGGAGTGCATCAAATGTTTTTTTTATAGGAATTATTTCTCTGTTAATATATAATTGTGCAAGGTAAGTTATTTCTTCTATGTTATTCAATGGTAAATTTTCGATAAAATAAACATCAATTACTTTTAATAGTTCTTGTCTTTTATTTAAATCTTCAGTTTGGTTGATTTCCTGCAAAACAAAGTTGGAAATAAATGTTTGATAGACTCCTGTTTTAACAAAGTTGTTAAAAAAATCCACAGTTATTTCTTTTTTTTCAGGGGTGTCATCTGCAAAAAGAAAATTGATAACCGAAGTATCCAAATATATTTTTGGTTTTACTTTCATTATACAAAATTACGACTTTGAACTAAAGGCAATAAAATCACAGAATGAGCCAATTCATATAACCTATTATAGAAAATTCATAATGGACAATTTGCTCCTATTCTAATCTGTTATAATTTTGTCAAGACTAAAAATTAATCACAGATAGCACAATGAAAATAGCAGTTCTTGGTACGGGCGTGGTGGGTAATACCATCGGATCAAAATTAATACGGTTAAATCATAAGGTAATGATGGGATCACGTACAGCAGATAATGAAAAAGCGAAAGCATGGGTTGAGTTAAACGGAACAAACGCATCACAAGGAACATTTAACAATGCAGCAGAGTTTGCTGACATTATTTTTTTGTGTACCAAAGGTGAAGTTACATTGGAGGTATTAAAAATGATTGATGTAAATGCATTTAAAAATAAAACGGTTATTGATGTTAGTAATCCATTGGATTTTTCGAGAGGAATGCCGCCTTCATTAATTATCTCCAATACCAATTCTCTTGGTGAAGAAATTCAAAAACTTTTACCTGATGCGTATGTTGTTAAATCACTCAACATTGTTAATTGCGAAGTGATGGTAAACCCAAAAAAAACCAATGGTGACCCTACCATGTTTATGTGCGGTAATGATAATGATGCAAAGTTATTGGTGAAAAAACTTCTCGAGGATTTTGGATGGAATGATATAATTGATTTGGGAGATATTACCGGAGCAAGAGCAATGGAAATGATATTGCCAATCTGGTTACGAACTTACATGGCTACACAGAACGCATATATTGGATTTAAAATTCTGAGATAAATTCAATTTTGTTCAAAGTTGATGGATTCAACCACTTCATTATCCATAAGAGGCCTTTCAACAAAAAACATATCAATCTCTCCCTTGTTTTTAGCTTTTACTTTTCCTCTGTGTACACATAAGAATTTATCTTTCACTAATTCATAGGTGGTTCCGCTGATATTTACCCTCCCAATTTCTCCTGAAGATTCCATTCTTGACGCGGTATTAACAGTGTCGCCCCAGATATCATAAGCGAATTTTTTAATACCAACAATTCCCGCTACCACCGGGCCTGTATGAATACCTAAACGTAATTCAAAAAAAGGTTGTTTTTTTTCTATTCTTTCCTGTTTGTTTTTTTCAATGAACTGTGTCATTTCTAATCCCGCTCTAATAATGTCTTCCGGATGTGTATTGTTAGCAACTGGCAACCCTCCTGCGCACATGTATGCATCGCCAATCGTTTTAATTTTTTCAATACCATGCCTGGTGATAATTTTATCAAACTCGCTATAACAATAATTAATTTCCTGCACTAATTCTTCAGGAGTTAACAGTTCGCTTGCCTGAGTAAAATTTTTAAAATCGGTAAATAACACACTTACCAGTTCATAGCTCTTGGCTTTAGCGGTTCCTGTTGCCTTAAGTTCTTCTGCGGTTTCTTCCGGTAGAATATTCAACAGCAATTCATCACTTCTTTTTTTCTCTTTTGAAATTCGGTTGCGCTGCATAAAAAATACACCAGCAAATAATAATACAACTGCAAATCCACCCATGAAGCCATTGCGCACAAGCTTTTGACGTTTGATTTCCTGTTCTTTTATTTTTCTGTCTTTTGTAAGGAGATCAACCTGTGCTTGTTTTTTATCAATTTCAAAATTGAACAACAGATTTGTTAATTTCTTATCTGTATCAACATCATAAAGCGTGTCTTTAATTCCTATCAGCAATGTCTGATATTTAAAAGCATTATCATAATCATGTAATTTAGAATATGAATTTGCCAGCCCCTCATAAATTTCCTTCTTTTCATTATTAGCAGCTATTTCCATCGCCAGCTTTAACCCCTCCTTATAAGTTTCTATAGCTTGTTGAAATTCATTTTGCTTACCATAAGTTTCAGCCAGGCCTATGAGTGCTATGGTCATATCGAGTTTTGAATCTAACTTTTTTGCTTTTTCATAAGCAAGATTGTGATATTCAATTGCTTTTTGATACTCACCTCTTTTATGATAAACATCGCCTATATCATTTAAAATGTAAGGTGTATATTCTGAGTTATCACCATAAGCTTTATACGATCTTAAAAAATATTTCAAGGCTGTTGAATCATCACCACGCTTAAAATAAATTTCTCCTGTATTTGCTGTCACTGTGCCAATGGCATCCTTATCGTTAAAGGCTTCGCATAAGGGCAATGCTCTCATGTAATTCTGAATTGCCTTATCATAGTTCTGGGATTTGTTATCGTACACGGCTCCCATATTAATGAGCGCAGTAACAATCCGTAAAGTATCATTAATCAATTCAGCTACTTTGAGTGCTTTTAAATGCGACTCGAGTGCTTTGGCATCTTCACCCTGTACTTCATAGATAGCTCCTATGTTGCTATACATATTTGCTACACCTGCTTTATCATTTATTTTGCTGTAAACCGCTTGTGCCTGCTGCCAGCTTTGCAATGCATCAATATATTTTGATTGGTTGAAATTAGCTATGCCAATGTTCTTTAAAGCTAAAGCCGTTCCTTTGTCAAAATTTATTTTTTCAGAAATATCTTTTGCCTGTAATGCATACTTTACAGTCTCCAGCGGGTCAGAGCTCAGGTAATATTTACTTAGCGCAAGCAGCGTGTTAACTTTTACTGTATCAATTCCCGGTAAAGCCAAAGTGTTTTTTAAGCTGTCAATATTCACTCCGCAAAGACATAACTTCCACATTAAAGTGGAAGTGAAAAATGAACAGAGAAATTTACGTGTACTCATAAACAATTGATAACACCTACCTACAAATCTATTATTGTAATTGAAGTATTATCAATTACAATAATAGATTTTTTAACAAAGCAGTTTTAATCAACCATCAGCCTTACTTGTTGTTCTGAGTCTTTGGTGCGGAATACAAGTGTGTAAATGCCTTTTGAAAGCGTGCTTATGTCTATCGTTTCAGTATTAAATCCTTCAGCGGCTGTTTTAATTGTTCTGAATACAGTACGTCCAATTACATCTACAATTTCAACTGTAAATGAAGATTGATCTGCGCTGCTGAATGTTACATTTAAGAGATCGTTAGCTGGATTTGGATAAACTCCTACCGAGTTTAATGTACTGGCACTCTCCTCTTCTCTACATGTATATACCGTTACTGTTTTTGTTCTTGGCATAGAAGTGCCACAGGCATTAGTTGCTGTAACCGATATTGTTTTTGTACCTGCGGTTAACCATTTAACATAAATCTTATCAATTCCAAGATTTGTAAATGTTGCACTGCCTGCGGGAGTAATTGTCCATGACCATGAAGTAATGGCAGAAGCTAAACAAGTTTCATACAAATAATTAATTGATCCTTTGCAAACAGAACTAAACCCAATAATAGAGCAGGGTTGAGCAGGGATAACAATTCCTTTTACTCCTTTTAACCGGGTGCTTGAGTTACCCTTGCAGTTGGATGCATACACTTTCACTGATCCACTTGAAAAACTGGATGGTGTGCTTACTGTTATTGTTGTAGTACCCTGACCTGAAGTAATTATCATGCCTCCGCTGACTACCCATGTATAACTGTTTGTAAACATAACTGCAGTAATGGAATACGTTGCCGTGCTGCCTTTACAAATAGATGCCGGTCCATTGATAGTAACCGGTGTTGTAGGTTTGCTTCCAGGCACATTAGCCGGCTTACAACTATAGCTGCTGGAACCGCATAGACTGTTAGCTTTAACACAGATAACACCACCTGCATAACTGCTTCCGAAGTTTACTGTTATTGAAGTGGATCCTTGTCCTGAAGTAATAGTTGCTCCTGTTGATCCTCCAGTGGGCGCTGTCCATGTATAAGATGTTGCTCCCGTTACTGCAGCAATACTATACGTTACTCCTGACTGACCTTTACAAACCCAGATATTTCCAGCGATTATGCCGGGAGTAGAAGGAGTTGATCCGGATGAACCCACAACTGCGGTTTGAGAACTGCTACATCCGTTTGCACTCACTGTTACTGTATAAGTTGCAGCAGCCACATTTGTTATTGTTTGCGTAGTCTGTCCGTTTGACCACAGATATGTATAGGGTTGTGTTCCTCCTGATGCATTAGCTGTAGCTGAACCAGTGCTGGTTGCACAACCTGATGGTGTTGTTGTGGTGGTAACAGTAGGTGAGTGTTTTGGCGCTGCTACTGCGTTCCTCGGAGCACTGGTACATCCTCCTATTGTTTGCGTGATGGTATAATTTCCGGCTTGCGTTACAGCTATTGAAGCTGTGCTTACTCCTGTGCTCCATAATAATGAACCTGTATAATTGCCTGCAGTCAATATTGTAATGTCGCAATTATTCGCTATTGTGATAGTTGGAGCAATGGGAGTAATATTAGTATGAGTTATTACTCCCGTTGTCGAATTGCAAGCGTCTGCTGTACATGGATTGCCATCATTTACATTGACGGGTGTGTGTGTAATATTACCAGTAGATGGATCACACGCATCGGTAGTGCATTCATTGTTATCAGTTGCGTCAATTTGGTTATGGAATATTCCTGTTAGTGGATCACAACCATCCGTAGTGCATGCATTGTTATCATTTGTGTTTAAATAATTATGGAAAATTCCAGTTACAGGATCACAACCATCTTTTGTACAAACATTGTTATCATTCATATTTACAGCATTGTGATATACTCCAGTTATAGGATCACAACCATCTGCAGTACAAACATCATTATCATTTGTATTTATGAAATGATGGAAAGGACCCGTCACAGGATCACATCCGTCAGTTGTACAAACATTATTATCATCAATACTTACAGGAGTGTGATATACTCCAGTTACAGGATTACAACCATCAATGGTACATACACTGTTATCATTCACATTTACAGGAGTATGATATATTCCTGTTAAAGGATCACAACCATCTATTGTGCAAATATTATTATCATTTGCATTTAAAGGGGGATAGGATGCAGAGAGTGAATCATAAACAAGAGAAGTACAAAGATTAAGCACTGCTAAACTTCCATTCACTTTAGTGATGGAATAATTATTTGCAGAACCCCCTGTTAATACAATCGGATAATTTCCTACCGGGGAATTTGAAACCGCAGCACAACTTGCTAATGGTGGAGTTATGTCAGAAGTGCCATCACCGTTTAAGAACCCTGTATAAGAAATTGTAAATACAGGATTTGTGTTGCCATAGTAACGGCTTGCATTAACTGCGGTTGCAACCAATGTTGACTTACCCACTGTAAGTGTTCCGTTTACATAATTAATTCTGTAATTAGAATCCGGACTAAGGGTTATTCCAGCAGGTTTAATAGCATATAATCCCGCATCAATATTGTTATTAACAGGAATAACTGTATTGGAGTTATTTAATAAGGTATAACCAGGAGGCGGAATAATTATATTACTTGCGTTATCGTCATAATTATATCCGGATAAAGTTGAATTAAAGCCAGGAGTATGTCCATAAACAACCGAGGTGTCATGTGCCTGAACGGTTAATGTATCTGGAAGAATAGTTAAGGTTCCAAGTGAATAGGAGATATCAAAATTATCTGACAGGAATCCTGCCGGCACCATTGACCACGTACCAGGAGTTGTTCCGGTTATCATAGTAATAGCTTTAAAATCTGTGAGTGAGTCATCAGGTGGTGCTGCAAAATCCAGTGAGTCAATAACTATTACAAGATTTTCATTACTGCTGTCAGTAACATTATCAGCATTAACAAGATTACGTGCATTTACAAGATTGCGTGCATTAACAAGATTGCGTGCATTTACATATGCTGTTCCGTTAACAAGATTTCGGGCATTCACCAGGTTTCGCGCATTCACCAGATTACGTGCGCTTACCAATGCACTGCTATCGGGCCTCACCTGGTAATTAAACACACTTGCAACTGCAACATCCACCAGCTTCGTTGTATCATAAGTAACACTGTTAACTAAATTTCGGGCGTTGACAAGATTACGTGCATTAATTAAAGAGCGTGCACTTGCAAGGAAGCTTAGGTGTTCTATGTCTGAATTAACAAGATTGCGTGCATTAACAAGATTACGCGCATCAACCAGAACCAATGCATTGGCTACCTGATTTACATGTTCCACTTCAAGTGATGTCAGATAAGAACTCTTGTCATTATTATCTATCAGTGAATCATCATATTGATATTCGAATTTCAATCCGCCAATTTTATCTCCATAAGTTAAAGTGGTATCCTTTACAGAGATTAATAATGGCATAGGAACAATGGTAAGTAGTCCATCTACAAGTGTATAATTATACAATTCATTTAATCCTATATCTAAAGAATCAGAGAGGTCTAATTCAAAAGATGGCTTGATAAAGTAAATGCCTGTATTACTTAAATTAGTTGCAGAGGTGCTATCCTGAATACGATCAAGACCTAAATCACCAGCTGTAAAACCTGTTGAATCAAGAGGAACTCCATCTATCAGAATCGTGTGCGTAAAAGCAGGATTTTTTTCGCCATACTTTTTAGTTTTATTATCTGCACTAATAGAAATGGTTCTTTTAAGTGTGTTGAAGAAATACAATGAGTCCGAATAACCTCCATCCAATCCACTTGGCGTAACAGGAGGATTATAAATCTGTATTGGAGGATTACCAGTAAAGAAAGGAACCTCAGCCTGTACTTCCGTTGAGCTGATCGGAGTTGTGGGAAGTAAAGTTCCTCTTAACATAACCTGAGATTGAGGTGTAAAATATGTTCCTCTTACCGTTACAACAAATTGTTGCAATCCCGGCATCACAGAAGGATCAGGCAGTACAAGACTTGTTGCAATAGGAGCAGGTGATGCAATAGTTGCAATAGCAGAGTCAGCTTGTAAAAGTCCATAACCTGAAGTGTGATCATAACCGGCTTCATTCATGTCTTTTGCTGTAGATCTCAATATAGAGCGCAACTCTGTGTTTGTCATTGTCTGACTATAAAACTTCTTCTTCGCTTGCAAAAGCAAAGCAGCTACTCCTGCAGCATGAGGTGCAGCTGCGGAAGTACCAAAGAAGTTAGGAAATGCATCTCCATCAATATTTGGTGATCCAAACGCTACAGTTGTGTTTACACCGTCAGGAGCAGTAAAATCTGGTTTCACACGATCTATTCCATTCACCGGAACCTGTCCTAAAGAAGAGTATGATTCAATAACGGGAGGATTAATACCAAATGCAGGAGTTTTAATATATCGCACAGCACCCACCGCCATTGCGCCAACTGCATTGGCCTGTCCAACGATAGTGGAGGTGCCGCTGTTGTATTCCATAATCTGCATTTCACCTCTGAAAACGATATACTTAAATCTTACATTATCATTGCCGGAGCTTCTCACAATCATAAGATTTGCTTCACTGTTTCCTCTAACACTGAAAGGAAGCACTTCGAAAGGATCACCACCGGTATTGATCCTGTTAAATCCAAACAAGCGGTTTCCTGAATTATCAGTAAGGTAAATATCAAGATCATTGCTTGCACCAGGGATTTGGCCGAGAGAGTAAATAGAATCTTCCCATTGCAGCACGATGGTATAACTACCGGGAGAAAGTTTAACATGCTGGTTAATATCGGGATGAGCAGGGTCACTACCAAAGTTATGAGCAAATCCTGTTATGCCGGATGGTGCGCTTACAGGAGAAAACATACCTTCATAAGATTTATTGCTGAAATTACCAGCAGCAGAAAAATAAGCAACACCCTGAGCTGCTGCTGAATCTACTGCACGCGCTACTTGTCCATCCTGGAAGAATGGTTCAGTTATATACGTTACATCATCTACAATAATGTCACAGGTGTCAAGCACCAATTCTTTTATTCCTTCCGCAAAATTGCCGGCACTCACAAACCCTGTTCTGAATGCAAGTCGTGCATTTGGTGCTACATCATGTACAATTTGCATCATCGCTCTTCCCTCATCCGTTTTTCTGCCATAGGGATAATCAAATAATACATGCACCTTACTGCTGTCAGGTAAATCCCCATTAGAGATATTGGTTCCTGCCGGATTATTCAACAACTTATTATAGCTGTCAGATATAATACCTACCTTGATTCCTTCTCCTGTTAATTTAAATACCTTTCGTGCAAGATCAGATCGCATAGCAACATCACCCCTGCTATAAGCTACTCCGGTATTGATGGAATTTCCGGAAATCACACTCGGTACAGGTGGATAATAGGGCCTGCAGAAATTAATCAGTGTTGTTAAATCATTGAGTTTATCAAGACTTGAAATAGGAATTTTACCTGTAATAGTAAATTCGTTATCTCCATTGTCAATCGTGTCTGTCATTCCGTAATCAGGAGATTGAACTATTGCCAACACTGAATCACGCATTCCTTCAATTGTAATTATTTCTATATAAACACTGTCAAAAGCAACAAAATACACATTGGTATTTACATTGGCACTTGTTGTAACTGTGTCTGCAATTGAATCAGTAACATAAAGTTGAGTCAATTCAGGTCCTATTAGATTTACTGACAATCCGGAATCAGGCGGAATGTAACCGGCAATTATACAAGTATCAAGCGTAATAACAAGTGAAGCTGAAACTGAACAACCTTCAATACTTGTAGCAGAAACAGAATACGTGTCAGGGGTTGCCACAGTAAGCGAATCGGTATTCGTATTTCCCGGACTCCAGATGTGATTCGCAAAATTGTTTAGTGGTGCAGAAGAATAAGTCCACATAGAATCATTGGCGATAGCACCATTAAAATTCCCCGTTTCATCTGTAATATTATTTCCTGATCCGTCATTAAATTTCCAGTATGCTTTTAAGTTATTTGAATAAGGATGATTAGATACGATCTCATGATTCATAAAAGCTTGTATTGCAGACTGGCTGAGTCTGGTATTCCATACTCTTACTTCATCCATTTGTCCGATAAAAAAGTCTTCATTATGTCCGCCAATACCAAGATCAATACTATCAGGCAGGCTTAATCCTGAAACTACAGCAGAACCATCCTGTTGTCCATCATAATATGCAGTAAGCGTTGTTCCGTCATAGGTAATTGCTATATGATGCCATTCATTTGCAGGCAAAGTGGAGTTTCCTATAAGCCGGTCAACACCATCATACCAATTAATCTGACCATAACTCAGAAACAAACCTTTAGTGTTTCCATAAATAGTTTGATAAAGTCCGTTAGTAGGTCTTTGTGTGTTTAAGTAATTATCCTGCGTTGTTTTAACCCATGCTTCAATTGTAAAACTATTCGCTATGGGAGCATGGGTAAGAACCACCTGCTCATTACTTCCATTAAACTTGAGCGCATGATTAGCGGCATTTACAACTGTGAGTGTTATGGGTCCTCCTTCCACGCAAAGTGGTCCGCTTGAAATTATTGATGGCAATGGAGGAGTAAATTCGTAAATGGTTATTGTTGTATCATAACCACAGCCTTCTCCTGAGGTTATATTAAGCGAATAACTACCTGCTGGCAACCCTGAAAAATATCCGTAATAGTTATCATTTAGATAATTATTACCGGTTAAGGTATAATGATAATAAGTTTCTGAGCCGGAACCACCGGATGTATTAAAAATATAAATAATGCCTCCATCCTGACTGTTGCAAACAATATTTGAAACTGAAACCGTGCCTGGATTAATTACAGGAAATACGTTTACTGTAATTTCATCTGATGATGAACAGCCGTATGAATCAGTTGCTGTAACTGTGTAAATAGCACTTGTTAAAGTTTGAACAGAAATACTGTTGCCAGTAGCGCCTGTACTCCACAAATAAGATGCGCTCTGTGTTGCTGTTAATAGAGTAGGCAGTTGTGAACAAATTTCATGATCCGGTCCAAGGAAAACATTAGTTGACTGGATAGTTACTTCATTGTTTGATGCACAACCTGCAACATTGGTTGTTGAAACAATGTAAGTACCGGCAGATGTTGCAATTATTGAATTAGTTGTGTCTCCGGTGTTCCATGAAAGATTAGAAAAGCTGCTGACACCAGTTTCACCAATGCTTACAGCGTCAATTTCATTCCAGCCATAAACAGCAAGAGAATTCATTGCTATTCTTATTTCTGATACATCGAAGGCAGTTGTAGGAAAAGAAACATGTAATTTTCTTGATTGTAAAGAAGCAGGTCCTGCAGCATGGGTATAAGCAATCTCAAAAAGGTTTGTGTTCGGATTTTTTATATAAACCGTGTCAATTGATCCCGGAGAATAAGTTTCATAGATGTCAATGAAGTTTATGGGCGATGGATTTGTATAACGAAGTTCAATAAATTCTCTTGAGTCATCCTTGTTTTGTGGTGTCCATGCATTCACATCATTTCTATAATTGGGATAAACATCTGGTACACCTAAAATTTTCTCAGCACTGTAAACACTAGCTGTACTAAAATCAATAACACTACTTGCATATCTGATATTTTGTAATGTAGATGCTGTTAATGTTATTCCAGTTGACTGACAAGGAGATATTTCTAATGGATCAGTAGTGGTAATGTAAATTGGATCCGATGGATTTACAAAAACTGTAACCTGAGTGCAGGGAGCATTTAATATACAGCCTCCTGAGCCATGAACATAATAAGTAGTGGTTTGCGAAGGAGACAAATTAACCGATGAACCATAGGCAGCCACAGTACCGTTGCAACTATCAATGCTCCAAGCCCAATCATAACCATCATTAATTGCACCGCCTGTAATATAGATATTAGCCGCAGAACCCTCGCAAATAGTTATTGAAGTCTGATTTAATGTAGGAGCTTCAGAATTTACACATGGTTCATCTGTACCGCTGCAGTCTTCGTCTATCCCATTTCCGTGAACATCGAATGCTCCGGGATGGATATTATAATTCTGATCATTGCAATCGCTTGAATCAGATGTGTATCCTGAGGGCTGATTGCAAGCAAAAACAGATTGATTCGGGTTACCAAAACCATCTCCGTCAGCATCAGCATAGTAAATAAATGAAGAGACCACATTTACATTTTGAGTACATGTGGATACGTTTCCGGAAGTGTCGGTTGCAGACCATATAACCTGCGTTTGACCAATAGGAAAACAGGAAGGTGCATTATTTGTTATTGTAACAGCTGAACAAGTACTGGTTGCTGTTGGATAAGTGGGCCCAACTACTATAACACCTATGGCTGAAGAAGGTAGATTATTAAAATCGCGGTTCGGTTGACAATAATAATCAAGAGTTCCTACCTGGGTGAGATAATAGATACCCGGTGTGGCAGGAGCAGTGAAACTTACTGAAGGTGAATTTGAATATCCGCTATAAATATAAGATTCACATTGTATAGTTTGATGAGTGCCGCCTATGCCAATGTATGACTGTACAACACAACCAGGACAATAGCCTGTGCTGTAATTAAAATAAACAGAAAGACTATAAGATAAACTTACTGACGCACCGGGAGCAACTACTGCTGAATTGCCTCCACCGTTGATTGAAACATTTGTATAGGTAAGTAATCTGTCAGCATAATCTATAGTTACTGGCGAGGCAATGGCGTCAGGATAAAATTTTACATTACATGCTCCTGATGGGCTATCCTGACAAATAGTAATATCAACAGGACAAGAAGTGATTTCAGGAGGAGTAGTGCAGCTTTGCAAATTGCAATTAGTTCCTGATACAACTCCACCGGGAGCTACCCAGTTTGATATTGATCCGTTCAAAGCAAAATTTTGTAGCGTTCCATTATTATTATTTCCACTTGCATCATTTACAATTGTATCTGGTGAGTTGTTTGCTCCATCATATCCCTGATTGAAATGATATGCAGCTACTAAGCCTGACTGAGCATTGATCTCGCAGTTCATGTCTGACTGGATTTGAGTCTGAGTTCGTGCAATATCCCATACACGTATTTCATCAATGCTGCCGTGGAAAAGTTCATAGGTAGGGGTTGGCATGCCAACTCCAATTCGGAAATTTGTACCAGTGGTTAGAAGAGATATTGCACCGCTGCCATCTAAATTTCCGTTGACATATAATTTCATTTGGCTTCCATCAAAACTGATAGCTAAATGAGACCAAACTCCAAGCGGTAAAGTAGTGCCGCCCTGCATATCATTCCCCTCGCCAACAAAGTAAATTTTACCACCTATATATAACAGACCTGAGCGTTGGTTATATCCATAACTTCCCCAATTAAAAATGGTTCCGTTTTGTGATGAGGCCGGATTTATCCATGCTTCAATTGTTCTTGGAGCATTACCAACAGGAAGTAACGAATTAGTTCCTTCTGCATAATCATCCAGGCCATCAAAGTTTAAAGCCGCTGCCGGACCGGAACAATTTGTGTTAAACGAGGCACCAGCATCTTTACCTGAATTCCAGTTAGCAATCATGTATGACGGATCATTCACCTGGATACAAGTAAGCGAAGGATTGCCGCTTGCATTAAAATTATAAAAGTTGTCACCGTTACCATCTTTAATATTAAGGTTTACCAATTGATTGCCGTTGCAATAAAGTTCGTTAAGAGAAGTTAAAGCTGATAAATCCAAATTAGTAATGAGGTTGTTGGCACAACCCAGGTAATATAAAGCCGTGTTAGATGAAACATTCAACGAAGTAATTCCGTTTCCGTCACAAACAAACTGACCTAAGTTAACAAGAGGAGAAATATCAATTGAAGAAATGGAATTGCCTTGAATCTGTAAACTGTTTAATGCAGTGTTTGAAGAAACATCAAGTGCTGAAAGTCCATTATCACTAACATCAAGATATGTAAGCAATGGATTATAAGAAATATTCAATGAGGTCAATTCATTAATTCCGCACTGTAAGAAAGTCAATTGTGTTAAAGGAGAAATATTCAAACTGCTAATGCTGTTATTACGACAATTTAACCCTGTCAGATTTGTGAATGCTTCGATCCCGGTCATGTCGGTAATAGCAGAAGTATTTACATCAATGACACCGGTATATGCGGCAGCTTCATAACACTGTACTTCTCCGTCATCATTTATATCAATTGTAGTAAGAGTATTCGTCAGGTAAGCTTTAAAGCTTCCGTCAGGAATACTTACAATACAACCGCAATCAAGATTATAAATAGCCCCGGCATCTTTTGCTGCACTCCAATTGGAATTCATGTATGATGGATCATCAACTTGTATACAATAAAGAGATGGATTGCTTGTAGCATCAAATAATGTAAGGTTAGCATTATAGCCATTTTTAATATTTAATAAGGATAGTTGGTTATTGCTGCAAAATATTTCTTTTAATGCTGAATTGCCCAATAAGTTGAGACTATTAATATGATTGTTTTCGCAATACAGATATTCAAGTACTGTATTAGCTGAAACATTTAGTGTTGAAAGCTGGTTGTTATAACACCACAAGCCAATTAAACCTGTATTGCCGGATAAATCAAGGGTTGAAATTTGATTGAAATCACAACTTAGGTATTGAAGAGCGGTATTAGCTGAAATATCAAGGCTTGAAAGTTGGTTGCCTGAACATACCAAAGAGGTAAGCGCTGTATTAGCTGATAAATTAAGAGAGGTTAGTTGATTGCTTGAACAATTCAATACTGTTAATGATGTAAATGCCTCAATACCTTTTAAATCAGAAATACCGGAAGCAAAAACAAAAATGAAACCATTAAAAGCGGCCGCTTCGCTGCACTGAATTTCTCCGTCACTGTTTGTATTGATTGCAGCATTTGCTAATAAGTAGGCTTTAAAGTTAGCATCGGGAATATTTACTACACAAACTGCGCATGTATTCCCTGTAACAACTCCACCCGGAGTTATCCAGTTTGAAGTAGAACCATTTAATGCAAAGTTTTGAAGTGTGCCATCATTACCGTTTCCGCTAGCATCTGTTAAAGTGGTTATGTTTGAATTGTTTGCTCCTCCAAATCCCTGATTAGAATGATATGCAGCGACTAAACCAGCTTCAGTGTTATTAATTTCACAATTCATACTGGCTTGGATTTGTGTTTGTGAGCGCGCAACATTCCAAACTCGAACTTCATCCATGCTGCCATTAAAAAACAATCCTTCTTGTCTTTCAGTGCCAATAAAAAGAGTTGTGGCACTGGATACATCCCCTCCGATATTTGTATTAGTAACATCCGCTTCCAGATTTCCATCTACATATAGTTTAGCGTTGGTAGTCGAGCGCTTCACTACCAAACTTACGTGATGCCAAACGCCATCATTTAATAATGTAATGCCTTGCAATCCAGAAGTAACTCCAACGTTTAATACCCCATTATCTATTTCAGCAGCTAATTTGTTCCCAACAATAACAAGTTGGTATCCATTATATACGCCAGCTGATGTAGTTCCTTTCGCAACAATACCTGCATAATCATTTTGTGATCCGTTAAGCTTTATCCATGATTCGATTGTAAAATCCGTAGCTGTTCCAAAATTTAATGCAGCATTATCAGCAACCGTCACCTTATCATCCCCACCGTCAAAATCTAATGCGGAACCTGGACAACTTGGAGTATGTGAAATTATTCCTGTTACAGGATCACATGCATCGGTTGTACAAGGATCTTCATCATCAATGATAACAGGCGAGTGATAAACACCTGTTACCGGATCACAAAAGTCATTAGTGCAGAGATCATTATCATCGTAATTAATTGGAGTGTGATAGGGTCCGGTTACCGGTTCACATGCATCGGCAGTGCAAACATTGTTATCATCAACACTAATCGCTGTATGATAAGCTCCAGATACCGGATCGCATCCATCAGTTGTGCAAACATTGCCGTCATCTGTATTAACAGGAGTATGCTGACAAACACCATTTACATCACATGCATCTGTTGTACATACATTCTCGTCATCACAAGTGATAAGTGAAAGTGTGGTACTGTTAGTAGCTGCCACACAAGGTGAACCATTAGGATTGTTTGAGGTAAGTGTAAGATTTACTACTCCACCAGAAAGAGAAAAATCATTTACTGATGGATTATATGTTGCATTTAAAGTTGTTGCGTTCGGGCTAAAAGAACCTGTCCCATTGCTCGTTGACCATACACCTGCTGTTGCACTTCCTCCTACTGAGCCATTTAACAGAATATTTCCACAGGATGTGTAAGGACCGCCTGTGTTAGCGGTTGGTGGTGCAGCACATATATTTGGTTCCCCAACCTGGAAATCGCTGAATGAAGTTAAAAAAACTGCCTTTATCGAATAAGGGGGGGTCGCAAGCCCAACCAAAGGTAATGTCCAGTTCGGAGCATTGTATTTTCCAATTATAAAATTATTAAAATTAGCGCCTGCATCAACATCTGCAGCGGTCCAGTTAAATGTTACATCACAATTGCTAAACGGCATTCCTGAAGGAGTAAATACCCAATTGCGGTTCACGCTCTTTGAAGAATTTATTCCCGAAGTGGCAATGTTTGCATGATCGCTTCCTTGTGTGCTCACAACAAGATTTCCCGGTACTGAAATATTGTTAAAATCTATGGTCACAGGAGCATAACCTGTCGCATTACCTATAGCATAATTCACTCCATTGACAGAACCGACTGAAAAATTTCGCTGCATGTTTCCGTTCACATAGCTGCTGGCGGAAGCAAAATTTACATTGGCTCCTGCCTGTATTATAATTTTATTGACGCCTGTAGTAATTTTTCCATTATTTAAATGAAGATTAAAATAAATACTCGGATTGCCGCTTAAAGAAATTCCGTTAGCATTGTTCATTCTTAACGTCTGAATGGTTCCGCTCCCTGCCAAAGTTTGCGCTGAACTACCGGTAAATGCAATCTCGTTCGTAGAAACCTGTCCGTTATTAGTAAGAGTAGTTCCTGTAAAATTAAGTGTGCCGCCTGTAAGCTCTGCTCCGCTCGAAATTGAATAAGTTCCGCTTTGCGTTGATCCGAAAGTGGTTACATTTAACACACCTGATGTAACGGTAATAGCTCCGCTATTTGTAACAAAGGCATTTGCATCTAAAGTTGTGGTTCCATTTGTTTTGATAATGGTTCCATTATTTGTCAGATTAAAAAAGTTGGAACCGCCAAGGGTATTAACTATGCTGCCTCCATTGCCTATATTAAAGGTTGCATTATTTAGTATTTCTGAATTGGTGCTTACTCCGTCATACACTATATTGGTTGCTGTATTCCAGTTAATGGTTCCGCCATTAGTAATGTAGTGATTGCCGCGCAAACCAACATTGCCGGTAATATTTAAAATAGCACCGCTGTTAAATTCTGTATTGGCATTGCCGCTTAGCTCTCCGCCACTCCAATTCATGGTAGCGGCATTTAAAAACCTTAGCTTGTTTCCGCCCTGTATAGTACCTGCTGAAAAGTTTACAGTTACGCCTGATGGGACTTGAACCGCAAACTGAATATTCGTTGTTCCACCGTTTAAATTGATGGCACCGGAACCTGTTATTGAAGTATTGCCATTGAGGTTTGTTGTAGCGTTTACCAGGTCTAATACTTTACCTAACCCGCCAAGTTGAAGTGTGCCATAATTGGTGAGCGTACCCCCGCTGATTCTCAATGTACCATTGTTTACAATTACTACACCTGAATTAACAAAAGCAATAGGACCCGGAACGTCCATAACACCGGCATTCGTTTTACTAAAAATACCTGTGCTCATATTATTAAATGCAGGAGCAACTGCGCCTCCTGTAATTCCAAAGCTTGCATTGGTATTGATATTAAACGTACCGTAATTGTTGAACTGTACACTGTTGCCAAACAAAAGACCGAAAGTGCCCGAGATCCAGTTGCAGGTAGTATAGTTATTAATTGTTCGTGTGTCTTGGATAATCCTGCTGCCACCACCGCTGCTTAAAGTAAAGGTTGCTCCCGCATTAATATTAGTTGTACCTGCCCCGCGCATATTACCGTTAGTCCAGTTAAATGAACCTCCACTGTTAATATCAATCTGCCCTGCTCCCTGAATAAAACTTGCTGAAAATGTAAGTCCTCCATTAACGACTAAATCTACACCAGGTCCGTCATCAATTTGAAACGTACCACTACTTACAGTGATGAATCCACCGGCATTTATAACTACCTGGTCGGCATTCACAACACTATTTACTGTTATCGTATGCGTTGCCTGAATAGTGATCACACCGTCTGCTGATGTAGGAGGAATAGGAGTGGGCAGCCAACCTGTTCCGTTGTAGCGCTCCCAGACTGCCACACCTGACCAGTTTCCTGAAGTGATTGTGCGGTAATCCCCGGCATTTTGTCCATTGCTTGCAACGGATATAAATAAGGCTGTAATTAATAGGTAAAAATTTTTCATATGCTTAGTTGTATTCAGGTTTAAGGATTAATTGTTATATATATTACAGAGGAGTTCGGATTTGGTCCCGAATAATGATAGCCGAAAGGTACAGAAAAACTCTATCGTAAAAAAATTTTTTTTGGCTAAAGTCTTATTAATGGATTGTTAATTCTTGTTTCAGAACGTTTTAGTAAAAAAAGTTCGATAAAAAAAGAAGGTGTTATGTTAAACTTAATACCAACCCGGACTCGCTCTGATAAGTCCCATTTGTTGAAGAACTATTGCAATCCCTATCATTAATATTATAGCTCCGCCTAACCACAAAGTGAGGCGCTTATAATATTTGGCATCGTCTCTTAATTTATTGTACCGGTAAACATTAAAAACCGCCTTTTCAGCGCGGTAGAATGCGCCTTCACCTTTCACGATATAATCAAATGCTCCGTACTTAATTGAGTTAACCGCTACCTCGATTTTATCTTGTCCTGAAATCATGATTACATCCACATCAGGATAAGTGCGCTTTATTTCTTTAAGCACTTCAAGCCCATCCATTGCATCTTTAACTTGTGTGTTCAGATAATAATCCAGAAAAACAATGGTGGGTTTGCGCACCTTGCCTGCAGCAATGCACTCTTCACCTGTACCAAAAGTAAGAATCTGGTAACCTGACATTTTAGAAAGATGATCCATCAGCAACTCCCGCTGCAAAGGTTCATCATCAACGATAATAATTAGGGGTTTGTTTTGTGACATGATAGGTTTAAGCTGATAATTGATTTAACTCCTGTTCGAGTTCAGCACTGATGGTTTCATATTGTTGGCGAAAATCACTGATCATCCCCGGCAGTCTTTCAGTTTCAGATTGTGCATCTGCATTTGCTTCGATCTGCCTAATTAGGTTTTCGCTGTCTTTTGCCCCGAAATAACCTAACTGTGGTTTAAGTGAATGTGCAGTTTGCTTTAGCGCACCCCAGTCTTTACTCAAAGCATATAACTCCATTTGTGTGATACTTTGTGGGGCACCACTTAAAAACATACGCAGGTATTTTATCATTTTATCGGTTTGACCGCCTGTCAGATTTCTGAGAAAAGTTAAATCAGTCATTTTTTTATTTTCACTCATAGCGATAGATCAATTTTCAAAAATAGGTTATTTTTTTACATTACTAAATGCAATATTTTTTGTCTGAGCATTGTAGGTTCAAATGGTTTAGCAATAAAGTCATTCATCCCGGATGAAAAACATTTATCAATTTCTTCTTTTATCACGTTAGCTGTCATTGCCATCACACAGGTTTTATTTTTTTCATCCTGTAGATTTCTAATTTGAATGGTGGCTTCATAACCATCCATCTCAGGCATCTGAATATCCATCAATATCAAATCAAACAAATGAGGTGTTGAGCTCACCATTTCTACTGCCTCGCGACCGTTGTTTGCAATTTCAATTTTAATGTCTTTAAACAATGATTGTAATGTATCTACTGCTACCATTTGATTAAAAGGTTGGTCTTCTACAAGCAAAATATGCAGCGGCTTTTCTAATCCCTCTTTATCATTATTGATAAGATTTAAAAGAGGTGATTCTACATAATTTCCTTTTTGATAAGGGATAGTAATCTCGAATGTAGTTCCCTTACCCACCTCGCTAATTATGTTTACAGTGCCTTTATGTATGTCAATGAGCTGACGGGTTATGGTGAGACCTAATCCCGTACCTCCGTATTTGCGTGTGGTGTCATCTCTCTCTTGCGTGAAGCTTTCAAAAATGCGATCTATATTTTGTGGGGCAATACCAATGCCGGTATCTATCACTTTAAAATCAAGCATCACCAGATTGGGATCGGTAGAAGACTCCTGAATATTTTGCACTTCAATGGTAACACCGCCTTGGTCAGTAAACTTAATTGCATTACTTACTAAGTTAGTAAGTATTTGGGTTAATCTCACAGGATCACCTTTAATGAATTCAGGTACATCAGGATGAATATTGCAGTTTAGATAAATTGATTTTTCCTCTGCCTTAACGTGTAAAGTGCTGCATACCCCTTCTAAAGTTTCTTTCAATGAAAAATCAATTTTTTCGAGATCAATTTTTCCGGCTTCTATTTTTGCAAGATCAAGTATATCATTAATGATACCTAACAAATTATGCGAAGCCTGTTTCATCGAACGCAGATAACGTAATTGTTCTTTTTTTGGATCCTGATTGAGCAGCAGATTTGTCATTCCAATAACTGCATTTAATGGAGTGCGTATCTCATGACTCATATTGGATAAAAATTGCTGCTTGAATTTTTCTGATTGCTGAGCGCGTTCTTTTTCCGTTTGTGCCTCCAATAGTTCCGCACGGGCTTTAAGCCCTAATTTAATGATTGCATATTCTTCTACCGTTTTATTTATTGTGGTTTCCAAATCAGTAAAATCAATTGGTTTGGTAAGAAAATCAAAAGCACCACGGTTCATTGCAGTGCGAATGTTTTGAAGATCGGAATAAGCAGAAACAACTACTGCCTTAAAATGTTTTTTAAGTTCCCGTAAACGGGATAATAAAGTCAACCCGTCCATTTCAGGCATATTGATATCTGTCATCACCATATCAAAATCATCTGATAAAGCAATCTTATCCAGTGCCTGCTTTCCGTTTAATGCAAAATCAAAAATTAATTCGTTATTTTTTATCTTTTGACGGAAACGTTGCTTGATAAGTAACTCCAAATCGGGCTCATCATCTACTACTAATATTCTGGCTGGTGTATTTTTCATGATATCGGTAATGTTATAATAAACTCTGTAAAGATACCCACCTTACTTTTAACATTCAACATTCCGCCATGGGCCTTAATAATATCATAACTTAAAGGTAATCCCAGTCCTATTCCTTTTCCTGAGGGTTTGGTAGTAAAGAAAGGTTCAAATATTTTTTCTTTCAGATGATCAGGTATTCCCATTCCATTATCACCTATTAAAATTTTTATTCCTCCTTCAATAACAAAAGTGTTAACCGAAACAACAGGAAGATAATTTGCATCTGCCGAATGCTGTTTTTCGTTTACAGCATAAAAGGCATTGGCTAATAAATTCAAAAATACACGACTCATATCCTGAGATGAACAATGAATCAAGGGTAACGGTCCTAATTTTTTTTCAATCCTGCATTTTAAATCAGGATTGGTTGCATGTAATCCTTCATAAGCAATGGGAATGAAATCGTTCAACATATTATTAATATCAATCTTTTGTTTATCAAAAGAATCACTATGACCATATAACAGCATGCTTTTCACAATTCCTGATGCACGCATTCCGTGATCTTTAATGCGATTCATGTTTGCCGCGATTTCATTCA
>JANLZB010000005.1:0-2454 GCA_031366005.1 Bacteroidota bacterium
TGCGGTTATTGCTAAACTGCTTTGTATTCCAACCCGTTTCAGTCAGAAGTTTTTTATCAATGCTGTCAGTATTTATTTCTATCCAGCTATATTGTTCTCCTAAATATAAACTGATGTGTGCCGAGGTTGAATCATAAAATATAGAATCGACCGAGGCAGCAGGATAGCCCTTGCCCGTAAGGATTTCAGGAAGTTTAAATATATAGTTTGTGCATAATTCCCTGTTTGAAAATGCAGTTTGAAGGTGCAGGGATTGTATCCTGTTTAATGCACTGCTTTGTGATAAGGGAGTATCTTTGTCTAAAGAATGTATTACAAGATGATAATTATTTTGAGAAAAAGCATCTGTACGTATTAAGCAACAGAGGTAAACAAATAAAAAATAAAACTGTAAATATTTTCTTTCGGAGGCTTTCATTAATCTTCAAATCTAAATTATAATCCCGATAGCTATCGTCCCGATAACTATCGGGAGTAAAATCTAAAAATTTTGCCGGGTATTTATTTTCATATTCCTTTTTGCAAACAGGCTTGTCACTATTGCAATTTTCATTTCTCCACTTCCTTAAAACAAAAAGATGAAATGATAGATGCTTTAATTAAAGAATTGATGCTTTCTTCTTCAAAAAAAGAGTTGATAACAACAATTTATTTTGGTGGAGGCACGCCCAGTTTATTAACGGTAAATGAATTGAAGAAATTGTTGGATGCGACACATCAATATTTTGATATTGCAACTGAGGCAGAAATCACTTTGGAAGCAAACCCCGATGATATCAATGAAATAAAATTAGCAGAATGGAAAGCAGTTGGGATAAACCGTTTCAGCATAGGTATCCAATCCTTTAACCAAAGGGATCTTGAATGGATGAACCGTGCACACAATGCAATGCAGGCTTTACATTGCATTGAGTTGGTTAAAAACGGAGGCTTTCAAAATTATTCTGTCGATCTTATTTATGGTACTCCGACTTTAGCTGATGACGATTGGAAAAAAAATGTTCAAACAATAATTGATCTTGGTGTGCCTCATATTTCCTGTTACGCATTAACTGTAGAATCCAACACAGCCTTACAAAAAATGATCACCTTAAAAAAGAAGGAAGAAGTTGATCCGGAGAAACAGGCATCGCAATTTTTATTATTAACAGCATGGCTTAAGGAGGCAGGATATGAGCACTATGAGATATCAAATTTTGCAAAGCCTGGTTATAGAAGTAAACACAACAGCAGTTATTGGCAACGCAAAACGTATATCGGTATTGGCCCTTCTGCACATTCGTTTGATGGTAATACAAGAAGATGGAATGTGAGTAATAATGCACTTTACATTAAGTCTTTGCAAAAAGATATTATTCCTTACGAGGAAGAAAAACTTTCAGAGATACAAAAACTGAATGAATATATTATGACTGCTTTCCGAACCAGCGAAGGAGTTGATCTTGACTTTGTAGAGCACACATTTGGAAAAGAAAAACGAGATGAACTTTACCAGGCAAGTATTAAATATTTGCAAAATGATAAATTGCTAACTGTAGCTAATAAATTAATTCTAACAGGAGACGGGAAACTTTTTGCGGATGGAATTGCTGCAGATCTTTTTTTTGAAGAAATTATTTCTTCTTCTTTGTAATAGCTTGAATGATCACTATTATCAATACAACGGCAACAAGACCGGGGAACAGAAAATAAAAAACCATTAGTGCTTAACTGATTTTGATTTGATAGATTTTGTAACCTGTGCAATCATAAGAATGACAAGAAATATGAGGATGGTTGTTGGTCCGTAAATATGGTATGAAACAGGGATCATATCTGTAATAAAGATACTTTAGGTAATTGGCTTACACAAGTGTTTCTTCTATTTTAGCAAAACCTTCTGACGCCGGGACATTCTCCCATAAAACTTTATAAACTGTTTCAGCTATTGGCATATCAGCCTGTATGTTTTCATTAATTATTTTCATACACTTGCTTGCATTATAACCTTCGGCAACCATGCTCATTTCCAGCTTCGCCGTTTTTACTGAATAGCCTTTGCCTATCATATTTCCAAAAGTCCTGTTGCGACTATATAATGAATAACAGGTAACTAAAAGATCCCCCAGGTAAACAGAAGCAGCATAATTAATATGGCTATCGGTTGCCTGTTGTTTGTTGCCTGATGCAGGTTTGCGATCATCAGAAATATGTCCGACATCAATATTTTTTATTCCTGATCTTCTTAGAAATCCCGCCATTTCATCAGCGCTGTTGGCAATCAGTACACTCAAAAAATTATCTCCATAATCAAGACCATGTGCAATACCGGCACCAAGCGCATAAATATTTTTTAATATGGCAGCGAACTGTACGCCATAAATATCTTGATTAATAATTGTGTTGAGATAAGCTGTTTTAAAATTAGAGGCAATTGCAGCTGCGGTCTTTTCATCAATGCCTGAAAACGTGAGG
>JANLZB010000010.1:0-19954 GCA_031366005.1 Bacteroidota bacterium
AGCAAATCAAAAATTTTTGAAGTGATAAAATATCTCAAAGAAACTCCTTCGCTTAATTTTCATTTCTTAACAACAGCTTGCGGTTTACATTTTCCTGATCAAAAAGAAAAATTCGGGATGATGTATCAATTGCATAACATGATTACCAATACACGAATCCGGCTGAAAACATTTACTGACTCAGATGAACCGGAGTTTATTTCTCTCACCTCTTTATGGCCTGCGGCAAACTGGATGGAACGCGAGACTTATGATTTCTTTGGTTTTAAATTTACAGGACATCCTGATTTAAGAAGAATTTTAAACGTGGATGATATGGTAGGATTTCCTATGCGAAAAGAATTTCCATTGGAAGACCAGGCAAGATGGGATAAGGATGATAAAATGTTTGGTCGCTAAAATTTTTATCTGAAACTGAATTAATGTTAAAACAAATTTCATTTTTGAGTTTACAATTGTTTTGTTTAACCAGAATAAATGCACAATCAACTTTGAATGTAAGAGCGTTTGTTCAGGGCTATTATAATTCAACAAGTCATACAATGCTTTCCCTCATTGATCCGATTAATCTTCCAGCGGTTTTTGATACCATAAGAATTGAATTGCATGGGAGTAACAATGGGACTCTTATGTATTCCTTTCCGGCAATATTTGATATTAATGGCAATGCTTCGATCACAGTTCCTGAAATTTATTTTGGAAATACTTATTACTTAGCATTAAGACATCGCAATTCAATTGAAACCTGGAGTGCATTGCCACTGCTGATAACAAATAATACTTCTTATGATTTTAGTACCGGCATTGCTCAGGCTTATAGCAACAATATGATTTTAGTCAGTAGTGTTTCTTGTCTGTATAGTGGTGATATTAATCAGGATGGAGTTATTAATGGACTTGATGCGTCAATCATCGATTCTTGTGGACAATTTTTTCTTTTCGGATATTACTTGATTGCGGATTTAAATGGAGATGGCGCGGTTGATGGATTGGATGCAAATTTTGTGGACAACAATATTCACAATTATCATGCTCATATTTTAATTCCCCATTTCACTTCAATAACTCCAATCAATGATGATTTTATTTTTCCAAATCCTGCAAGTAATTCAATCAATATTTTTTCACAACATAATTTAATGGGTAGGCTTAATATTTATTCTTCTAATGGAGGTTTAGTAATAACAATAAATAATTTTCAGGAAGGAAAGAAAATTGATATTAGTAATCTGGAGTCAGGTGGATATATTGTACAACTAAAAGATTCAGAACATATTTTTACACAAAAATTAATTGTAGAAAATTAATTTTAAACATGCAGGAAAATACAACAGAAATAATTCAGAAAGAATATACAACCTTAAATTTAGGGCCTACGCATCCTGCAACACATGGAGTTTTTCAAAATGTGGTGAAGATGGATGGAGAAATCATAGTTTCTTCAGAGCCTACTATTGGTTACATACATCGTGCATTTGAAAAGTTAGCTGAACGCAGACCGTATTATCAAATTACTCCAATCACTGATCGAATGAATTACTGTTCATCGCCAATCAATAATATGGGATGGCACATGACAGTGGAGAAACTTGCAGGAATAAAAATGCCAAAGCGTGTTGATTATTTACGCGTTATTATTATGGAGCTTGCGAGAATTAGTGATCATCTCGTTTGCAATTCAGTAATTGGAGTTGATAGCGGAGCAATGACCGGATTCCTTTATGTGTTTCAATATCGTGAACACATTTATGAAATTTACGAGGAGATTTGTGGAGCACGATTGACAACCAACATTGGTCGCATAGGAGGATTGGAGCGAGATTTTAATCAGACTGCATGGCTGAAGATTGAAAAGTTAATGAAAGAACTTCCGCTCGGATTGAAAGAGTTTGAAAATCTTTTGGAACGCAATCGCATCTTTATGGACAGAACGATTGCATGTGGACCAATTACTGCCGAACGTGCTTTAGCTTATGGTTTTACAGGACCTAATCTTCGTGCAGCAGGAGTTGATTACGATGTGCGTGTGATGAATCCTTATTCCTCTTACCAGGATTTTGATTTTACAATTCCGATAGGTACAAACGGTGATACGTATGATCGTTTTATGGTTCGTGAAAAAGAAATGTGGGAAAGTATATACATCATCAAACAAGCAATGCAAAAATTAGATGCATTGGATGATAAAACTTCTTTCCATGCTGATGTTCCTGAATTTTATTTACCTCCAAAAGAAGAAGTGTATAATGAAATGGAAGCATTGATATGGCATTTCAAAATTGTGATGGGAGAAACAGATATTCCAAAAGGTGAAGTTTATCATTGTGTGGAAGGAGGAAACGGTGAATTGGGATTTTATTTGATTAGTGATGGTGGAAGGCAACCTTATCGTTTGCATTTCCGCAGACCTTGCTATATTTATTATCAGGCATATCCCGAAATGATAAAAGGCTCAATGTTGAGTGATGCAATTCTTACTTTAAGTTCAATGAATGTGATTGCTGGAGAGTTGGATTCGTAAAAATTAATAAAATGAATTATTCAGATCAAATAAGCATAGACCCAAAAATAATGGTAGGCAAGCCATGTATAAAGGGAACGAGGATAACAGTTGAGTTGATAGTTGAAAGATTATCTGAAGGAGAGACAATAGAAGATCTGTTGATTGCTTATCCGCACATCACAAAAGAAAATATTCTTGCTGCACTTCAATATGCCGTTCACATTTTAAAGAATGATGAAATATTGCCCATCGCATCATGAAATTTGTTGTTGATGAGAGTGTTGATTTTATTATCGGAAAACTATTTCAAAAATTATTTAAAGATACTATTCTCATCACCGAAACTAATCGTGGAGTAGACGATGAAAGTGTAATTGAAATCGCAAATAAACTTAATGCCGGCATTGTTACATTTGACAAAGATTTTGGTGAACTATTAATCAGACAGAAGAAAAACATTAGTTGCCTTGTTTTAATAAGGCTTAAAAAAATGGATGGCGCAAGGAAATTGGAGATAATTGAAGGCGTGATGATGAAATTTATTAATGAGTTGAATAATTCATTTATTATTATTTCTTCAGCAAATTATAGAATTAAAAAATTAAATCTTTAACTAATATTTTGAAGTCTTTAGAAGATAAGAATTAAGATGAACGAGGTAAAATTTTCTGATGATGCAATCGCATTAGTCAACAAGATAGTAAAGCGTTATCCGGGAGGAAAACAAAAATCCGCGATACTTCCTGTCTTGCATATTGCCCAAGCAGAGTTTGATGGATGGCTTTCAGTTCCGGTGATGGATTATGTTGCTTCCATTTTAAGTATTCAACCGATTGAAGTTTATGAAGTGGCTTCTTTTTATTCCATGTATAATTTAAAACCTGTTGGCAAATGTGTAATTGAAGTTTGCAGAACAGGTCCATGCTGGTTATTAGGTGCAGAAGATATTGTTCGATACATCGAAAAGAAATTAAATATTAAAGAAGGACAAACTTCTGTTGATGGGATGTTTACTTTGAAAACAGTTGAATGTCTGGCAAGTTGCGGAACAGCACCAATGATGCAGATCGGAGAAAAATATCATGAGAACTTGACTGCTGAAAAAGTGGATACCATACTTAGTGATTATAAGAATAAAGGTGCGCAGGTTTCTCATTGGGATAAAGAAAAAATAAAGGCGTAGTTTATTATGGTGAAATTATTGGAAATAAAAGCACTACCGGATTTTAAACTTTATTTAAAATACGAAAACGGCAGAGAAGGAGTTGTTGATTTGTCTTATATTGAAAGAAGAGGAGTATTTGATATATGGAACGAGCCAGGTAAGTTTCAATCTGTTTATATGAATACTGAAGTGAACGCTCCAGCATGGAGTGATGATCTGGATTTAGACCCATTCAATCTTTATTTAAAACTAATCGGTAAGACTTTCGAAGAGTACCAAAAAGAAAAACAAACGGTTTTCTGATGCAAGAATAAGTTACTTCTTTGGAATATTGATTTACATTTATCCTGATGAACATAATCCTCCCCACTTTCATGCAAAATACAATGAATTTGAAGCTGTGATCGCAATAAAAAACTTTGCTTTAGTTGAAGGTAAATTGCCACCACGTGCTCTGTCATTTGTTGTAGAATGGGCTTCACAACATCAAGATGAGTTAATGAAAAACTGGCAGAATATGTTAGATCAAAAACCGTTTGAAAAAATAGAACCATTGAAATAATTTATGCCACAACAACTCTTACTCAAACATATAAACGTTCCCGGTATTGATACCTATAAAGTGTACCGTGAAAATGGTGGCTATGCTTCCGTTGAGAAAGCATTGAAAACCATGAAGCCCGATGAGGTTACTGAAGAAGTAAAAAAATCAGGATTGCGTGGTCGTGGTGGTGCTGGTTTTCCTACAGGATTGAAATGGAGTTTCATTGCAAAACCGGAAGGTATTCCACGTTATCTGCTTTGCAATGCTGATGAGAGCGAGCCAGGGACTTTCAAGGATCGTTACCTGATGGAGAAAATCCCTCATTCGTTGGTGGAGGGAATGATTACTTCTTCTTATGCCATCGGAGCAAACACTTCTTATATATATATAAGAGGGGAGATGATGTATGTTTATCATATCCTGGAAAAAGCAATTGCAGAAGCATACGAGGCAGGTTGGTTGGGAAAAAATATTTTAGGAACTGATTATTCTCTGGACTTATATGTTCATCCCGGTGCTGGTGCTTATATCTGTGGCGAAGAAACTGCTTTGATAGAATCATTGGAAGGCAAGCGTGGTAATCCGCGAATTAAACCTCCATTTCCGGCAGTGAAAGGTGTGTGGGATTGTCCTACGATTGTAAATAATGTTGAAACCATTGCTGCTGTTGTTCCGATTATTAATAATGGTGGTGATGAATATGCAAAGATTGGGATTGGAAAATCTACCGGAACAAAATTAATTTCTGCATCAGGACATATTAATAAGCCCGGTGTGTATGAAATAGAATTAGGAGTTCCTGTTGAAGAGTTTATTTATTCTGATACATATTGTGGTGGAATTAAGAATGGTAAGAAAATGAAAGCAGTGGTTGCCGGAGGTTCATCAGTTCCAATTCTTCCAACAGAATTAATTTTAAAAACTGCAAAAGGAGAACCTCGTTTGATGACTTATGAAAGTTTAGCTGATGGAGGTTTTCAAACCGGAACAATGTTGGGTTCCGGTGGTTTTATTGTAATGGATGAAGATACCAGTATTGTAAAAAACTTATGGAACTTCACCCGTTTTTATCATCACGAAAGTTGCGGACAATGTTCACCATGCAGAGAAGGAACAGGATGGATGGAAAAAATTCTCCACAAAATTTTAGATGGACATGGTACTCTAAGTGATGTTGATTTATTGTGGGATATTCAAAGCAAGATTGAAGGAAAAACAATTTGCCCACTGGGTGAAGCTGCGGCATGGCCTGTGGCTGCTGCCATCCGTCATTTCAGGAATGAGTTTGAAGATTATGTAAAAAATCCATCTTCAATAAAAGATGTGAAACATTATTACAGAGTAAATAATATAATGCCTGAATTGGTTTAATGTCGTTAGATAAAAACATAGTTAATAAAATTTGCGAACGGCTTGTGGAAGCTTATCAACCGGAAGCAATTTATTTATTCGGCTCTTATGCCTGGGGCAATCCGCAACCTGATAGTGATATTGATCTTCTTGTGATTGTAAAAGACGATGCTCTTGAAGAAAATAAGAAAGGATTAAAAGGTCAGTATGCACTTGCTGATTTGATTTTACCTAAAGATTTATTGGTTACTACGAAAAGTAATTTCTCGCAACGTGCAACACATCCTTCTACTTTATATTATAAAATAAATAAGGAAGCCATTAAGATTTATGCAGCCGCATGAAGAATGGCTTTATAAAGCCGAACGTGATTTGCTTTCTGCCAAAAGGTTGTTTGAGTCTGGACTAAATGATACAGCAATTTTCCATGCTCAACAATGTGCGGAGAAGTCTCTAAAAGGTTTTTTAGCTTTTGCAAGATTGCCTTTGCAAAAATCGCATGATCTTGTTTTGCTGAATAATATATGTAGTGAATATGAAACGACATTTCAAAATCTTATGCAATTTGCAATATTTCTCAATTCACGTGATATTCAATTTCGCTATCCCTCAGAAATCCTGGAACCAACCCACGAAGAAATAGTTCTGGCAATTAAATTTGCGGAAGAAATTTATTCTTTTGTAAAATCGCTAATTCAGAGAAACTAAAATGCCAAAAGTCACCATAGATAATCACACAATAGAAGTTCCAGATGGAACTACCATCCTGAATGCAGCACGCATGATTGGAGGTGAAATTGTTCCTCCGGCAATGTGCTATTATTCCAAATTGAAAACAAGTGGTGGTTATTGCAGAACCTGTATTGTGAATGTTACCAAAGGCTCTGATAAAGATCCACGTCCAATGCCAAAACCTGTTCCATCATGCCGTCAAACAGTGATGGATGGAATGGAAGTGCAAGGAATAACATCTCCTGCTTTACTTGAAGCACGTGCAGGTGTTGTAGAATTTTTATTAATCAATCATCCGCTTGATTGTCCTATCTGCGACCAGGCGGGAGAATGCGATTTACAGAATTTGAGCTACGAACACGGACTTGCAAAATCGCGTTATGAATTTAACCGCAGAGAATTTCCGATGATTGATATTGGAGATAAGATTAAGCTGCACATGAACCGATGCATTCTTTGTTATCGCTGTGTGAAAGTTGCAGATCAACTTTGTCCTGGCCGTGTGCATGGAGTAATTAACCGTGGAGATGTTTCAAAAATTTCCACCTACATCCAAAGTGCAGTGGACAATGAAATGAGTGGCAATATGATTGATGTTTGTCCTGTTGGTGCTTTGACGGACAGAACATTCCGTTTCAAATCACGTGTGTGGTTTACCAAACCAATGGATGCTCATCGTAATTGTGATAAGTGTTGCGGAAGAGTGGCAATTTGGTTGAGTGGTGACAATGTATTGCGTGTTACCGGAAGAAAAGATGCTTACGGAGAAATTGAAGATGCACCCGATGGAAAACCAGGTTGGATTTGCAATGAATGTCGTTTTGAAAAGAAACACATTAATGACTGGGTAATTGAAAAACCAAGACATATTGATCGTCATTCGGTAATCTCACAAAATCATTACGAAGAATTGAAACAATTAAAAATTGATATTTCTAAACAAAAATTATTGGCTGAGAAGGCGCACAATTAAAAAGTTCAAAGTTCAAAGTTCAAAGTTCAAAGTTAGTGTGCACCAGCAACCTTAAACCTTAAACTTTGAACTTTGAACAAAAATTATAAAGTTATGGCTACAATAAAAAGATTTGAAGATTTAGAATGTTGGAAGAATGCACGTGAATTGTGTCGTATGGTTTATGTGTTTATTTCTCATGAACCATTCTCAAAAGATTATGCATTGCGAAATCAACTTAATTCTTCAAGTGGTTCTGTGATGGATAATATTGCAGAAGGTTTTGAGCGTAGTGGCAACAGAGAATTTATTCAATTCTTATCAATTGCTAAAGGCTCGGCTGGTGAATCGCGTTCGCAACTTTACAGGGCTTTGGATAGAAATCATATTTCAGAACTTGAATTTCAATCAGCACTTAAAATTGTAGAACTTTCAAGTAATACTATTCAAGGTTTAATGTCATACTTAAATCAATCGGACTTCAAAGGCTCAAAATTCGTAGCCAAAGAAGAAGAAATAAAATACGGAGCGGACAACAAAACTTTGAACATTGAACCTTAAACTTTGAACTTATTTAATGGAAACCTCACAACTCATATTCAAACTCATTTTTGTTGTTGCAGTTTTTGCAATCTCACTTTTGATTGCAATGTATTCCACGTATGCTGAGCGTAAAGTTGCAGCATTTTTACAAGATCGTTTAGGTCCTAACCGAGCAGGCCCTTTTGGAATCTTACAACCGCTTGCTGACGGAGTAAAAATGTTTATGAAGGAAGAAATTATTCCCGGCAATGCAGACAAAGCACTTTTTATTATTGGACCTTGTGTGATGATGATGACCGCTTGCATGACAGGGGTTGTAATCCCGTGGGGAAAAACTCTAATCATCAACGGAAGAGAATTTTTATTGCAAGTGACAGATATCAACATTGGAATACTTTATGTTTTTGGTGTGGTCTCAATTGGTGTTTATGGAATTATGATTGGCGGTTGGGCATCCAATAATAAATATTCATTGATGGGAGCTATTCGTGCTTCTTCGCAGATGATCAGTTATGAATTAACAATGGGACTTGCTATTGTAAGTTTAGTGATGATGACCGGGACACTCAGCTTACGCGAAATTGTTGAACAACAAACTTCATGGCATTGGAATGTTTTTTATCAGCCATTAGGATTTTTATTATTCATTGTTTGTGCATTTGCAGAATGTAACCGGACACCATTCGATTTACCTGAATGTGAAACGGAATTAGTAGGAGGCTATCATACAGAATACTCTTCAATGAAATTAGGTTTCTATCTTTTTGCTGAATACATCAACATGTTTATTTCTTCTGCAATAATTTCAACATTATATTTCGGTGGATTTAATTTCCCGTTTGTTGATTCGCTTGGTTTATCTCATAATCTCGCAACATTATTAGGAGTAGTTATTTTCTTCGCAAAAATATTCTTCTTTATCTTCTTCTTTATGTGGATACGATGGACTATTCCACGCTTTCGTTACGATCAGTTAATGAAATTGGGCTGGAGATATTTAATTCCATTGGCATTGATAAATATATTCCTTACGGGTGTTATCGTGTTATGGAGAAACGGATTGTTGCATTTCTGATGTAAGTTTGAAATGTGAAAAAAGAGTTACTCATCATTGGAGGGCCAAATGGAAGTGGAAAAACAACATTTGCAAAAGTATTTCTGAAAGAAAAAAAATTTGAATTCTTAAATGCAGATGAAATTGCAAAGGAAAAAGGAACAGAAACAAATATAAGTGCAGGCAAAGAGTATTTTAAACGACTCGAAGTATTAATAAAACAAAAAAAAAATATTGCAATTGAATCAACACTTTCAGGATTATTTCTGAAAAACCTGATTCAGAATTTCAGGAAAGATCATTATGACATCACAATCGTTTATCTTACACTTGATTCGCCAGAAACTTGTATTGAAAGGATTAAGGTACGGGTAATAAAAGGTGGACATCATGTTCCTGATGAAGATGTTAAGAGAAGATTTTACAGGAGCAAGAATAATTTCTGGAATATTTATAAAAGTCATGCTGATACATGGTTGCTGATAGATAATAAAGAATCGCAATGGAAAGAAGTAGCGTTTGGTGCGAAATCGAAATATACAATTGCAGAGCAAGAATATTTTAATAAGTTTATAAAAGACATAAAGTAATGGAAGTAAAAAAATTTAATGATTTAAAAATTTATCAAAAGATTTTTGAATTCATGCGAATGGGAAATAAAAGCGTTCAGCTTGCATTGGCTGAAAATAAAAAGATGGGTTTGCCAAATGTGTTCAGCATGAGCAATACCATTTATTATAAAATGCCTGATGGCACCATCACTACCAAATCACCTTTTAAAAAGAAGAAAAAATAAACAGACAATTTGCAGTTAGCAACATTTGCAAACTGCAAATTGTAAACTGCGAACTTTATAAGATGCAAGCATTAACCAATAGAAGCAAAGTAGCTGTAAATAAAGAGATGACTTTGAAAGAGAAGTTATATCTGCCAGCTATTTTTGCGGGATTAAGAATTACGTTTAGTCACTTTTTTAAAAAGAAAGTTACCATCAATTATCCTGAAGTAACACGTCCTATTGCTCCTGTTTGGCGTGGCTGGCATGTGTTGAAACGTGATGAACAGGGAAGAGAAAATTGCACTGCATGTGGATTGTGTGCTGTTGCATGTCCTGCAGAAGCTATCACAATGACAGCATCAGAACGCAAACCCGGAGAAGAAAATTTATATCGTGAAGAAAAATACGCATCGGTGTATGAAATAAATATGCTGCGTTGTATTTTCTGCGGTTTATGCGAAGAAGCTTGTCCGAAAGAGGCAATATTTCTTACTGACAGGTTAGTGCCTTCTGATATGCTTCGCCAGAATTTTATTTTCGGAAAAGATAAATTAACGGAAGGTGTTGAGCCGGAAAAAAGAATTGATATAAGTCAACGCGCACAAGCACATCGTACTCAGTGAGAAATCTGTTAATTATAATAATATTATTATTTGAATAAGCAAGAACATATAAAGTGGTGGATTAAAACTTCAGCACACGATTGGAAGGCAGTGCAAAACATGATTAAATCAAAAAACTATGTTCATGCCCTTTTCTTTTCACATTTTGTTTTGGAAAAGTTATTGAAGGCACATTGGATAAAAGATAACGAAGGCAATCACCCGCCTAAAATTCATAACCTTCAGTTTCTTGCTTCAAAAATTAAATTGGAATTTAGCGAAGAGGACAAAAACTTTTTTGGGCAGATGAATGCCTTTCAACTTGAAGGAAGATATCCCGAATATAAATCGGATATTTATTCCCGATACAAACTCAGGCAAACAAAACCAATAATTGAAAGGGTTGACAAAATCAGAAAATGGCTACTTCAAAACAGATAATCAAGCAACTTGAAAAATTTGCAAGTGAGGTTAAAAATTCTGGAATTGGTTTGAAAAGAGTAATTCTTTACGGCTCTTATGCTGCAAATAAGCAACATGAGTTTAGTGATGTGGACGTGGCTTTAGTTGCAGATCAGTTTAATGGAGATGAATTTACGGATATTGGATTGTTTGCCGGGATATTATCAAAGTACTCTGATTTGTTATTACAACCTAGAACATATAATACCTCGCAGTTTAAAACAGAAAAGGATCCAATGGTTGAAGAAATAGTTAAGAAAGGTGTGGAGATAAAAATTTAGTTGTCTATAAGATGCAAGTAGAATTTTATTTTCGGAAAAGATAAATTAACGGAAGGTGTGGAGCCGGAAAAAAGAATTGATATAAGTCAGCGCGCATAAGCACATCGGACACAATAAAATATTTTTGATAAACAGCTATTGTATTACTTTCGCCCCGGATTCGCAGCTATAAAAACTGAATGATTACAAGTTTACCTTTTTATATTCTTTCTGTTTTATCCATCTTCAGTGCGCTGATGGTGGTGGTTTCCAAAAAGCCTGTTCATAGCGTTTTATATTTGATATTTTGCTTCTTCACCATTGGAGGGCATTATTTATTGCTCAATGCACAATTTCTTTTTGCAGTTCACATCATAGTGTATGCCGGGGCAATCATGGTCCTGTTTTTATTTGCATTGATGTTTATCAATATGAATAAAGAAGCAGAACCACATAAAAGCACTTTGCTAAAAGCAGCTGCAACTATATGCAGTGGAGTGCTGTTATTGTTAATCGTATCCGCAACAAAAAGTATTGACATGATTCCCACAGGATATATGAACAATGAAACAGGAACAGTAAAAAATCTGGGACAAATATTATACACAAAATATCTTCTTCCATTCGAACTCACTTCCATTTTGCTGCTTGCCGCAATGGTGGGTGCTGTGATGTTGGGAAAAAAAGAAATCAAATGATGATTAAATTGTTGAATTGCTCTACTATTAAATTGCATGCTATTTGTCGAAAGAACAAAAACAATATAGCAATCCAACAATTCAACAATCCTTAAAGAGATGAATATTCTGAATTCAATCCCCATTAATTATTATGTATTGCTTGCTGCCATCATATTCACCATTGGTGTGATGGGTGTATTATTCAGAAGAAATGCTATTATCATTTTTATGTGCATTGAGCTGATGCTAAATGCAGTGAATTTATTGTTGACTGCATTCTCTGCTCAACAGGGAAATGCATCAGGACAAGTAATGGTATTCTTTATCATGGCTGTTGCAGCTGCTGAAGTTGCAGTAGGACTTGCAATATTGGTGATGATTTATAACAACATTAAAAGTGTTGATATTAATGAACTTAATAAATTAAAGTGGTAAACAGAAAGTGACAAATCTCTCCTGGCTAATTCCCGCTTTCCCATTGTTAGGATTTATCGTAATCGGAATTCTTAACAAACGTATTTCTGCAAACCTGTCTGGGATTATTGCAAGTGCAACTGTATTTTTTTCTTTTTTGATTTCATGTGGTTTGTTTTACATGATTCAGAATGATCCATTGCCAGTGACTGTAAAATTATTTGACTGGATCAATGCAGGTGATTTGAATTTACCTTTCTCCATTTTAATTGATCGCTTATCTGTGGTAATGTTGATGGTGGTGACAGGAGTTGGGTTTTTAATTCATGTTTATTCTATCGGTTACATGCATCACGAACCTGACCATTCACGATTTTTTTCTTACCTGAATTTATTTGTGTTCTTTATGTTGTTGCTGGTGCTTGGTTCCAACTTCGTAGTAATGTTTGCAGGTTGGGAAGGTGTGGGTTTGTGTTCCTATTTATTAATTGGTTTTTGGTTTAAGAATACTGAGTACAACAACGCAGCAAAGAAAGCATTCATCATGAACCGCATTGGTGACTTAGGATTTTTGCTTGGTATCTTTCTTATTTATGTAACGTTTGGAAGCGTTAATTATCATGAAGTATTTACTGCTGCCAAATCACTTCCTTCCGGAGATCCTGCAATAACCGCAATCACACTTTTACTTTTTATTGGTGCAATGGGAAAGAGTGCACAAATTCCTCTTTATACCTGGTTGCCTGATGCAATGGCTGGTCCTACTCCTGTGTCTGCGTTGATCCATGCAGCAACGATGGTTACAGCAGGTATTTACATGGTGATACGCAGCAATGTGTTATACGCACTTGCTCCCTTCAGCTCTGAAATTGTTGCAGTTGTTGGATTGATAACGGCAATTTTTGCTGCTACCATCGGACTAAAACAAAATGATATTAAAAAAGTTTTAGCGTATTCAACAGTATCACAACTCGGTTACATGTTTGTTGCGTTAGGTGTTGGTGCTTATGATACTGCATTGTTTCATGTTGTAACACATGCATTTTTTAAAGCATTATTATTTCTCTGTGCAGGAAGTGTTATACATGCCATGAGTGGAGAACAGGACATCCGCAACATGGGAGGATTGAGAAAAAAACTTCCGTTAACACATCTCACCTTTTTAATCGGAACATTAGCAATCAGTGGTGTGCCACCATTTGCAGGATTCTTTTCTAAAGATGAAATACTTGCAAAGGTTCATGGTCATTCAATAATCATGTTTGCATTGCTTGCATTCACATCCGTGTTAACAGCAGTGTATATGTTCCGTTTGTATTTCTTAACATTTTATGGAAATTTCAGAGGAACGGAACAGCAGCGAACGCATTTGCACGAATCACCATCAGTGATGACTTTACCATTAATCATTCTTGCAATACTTGCAACAGTTGGTGGATTTTTAGGAATGCCTGAAATATTCAGCGAACATCATTACTTCAGCAAATTTTTACAACCTGTTATTGCATTTGCAAACGAGAATCATGCTTCGGCAAATTTTGAATGGACAATGATTATTGTTTCCATTATCGGATTGATTGCGATAATCGGAGGAACTTATAATTATTATGTTTCAAAGAATACAGTACCTGAACCTGAAGAACAAAAATTAAGTCCTGTTACAAACCTTGTTTATCATAAATATTATATCGATGAACTTTATAATGCTACAATAACAAAACCGTTGGATTGGATTTCAAACAAAGCTTATCGCTGGATTGAAATAAATATTATTGATGCTGTGGTAAATGGAGTTGGCAGAATGTTGAATTTAATAAGCAGCAATTTAAAAAATCTGCAGACAGGCAATATCGGTTTTTATATTTTCAGTATGGTGGTAGGAATTATCCTAATGTTTCTCTTTAAACTGGTGATGTAATGTTGACGCTCTCATTAATCATCATCCCGTTCCTTGGCGCATTGCTTTGCCTGTTTCCGGGAAAGCAACAGGTGAAATCATTCGCATTGTATGCGTCCCTGCTTACGCTTGTTGCAAATGTTTATGCATTCACACAATTTCAGAATGATATTTCACAACAATTTCTTTTTGATTATTGGTGGATACAGAATTTAGGCATCAGTTTTAAAATTGGTTTGGATGGCATCAGTATTTTATTAGTTACACTTACCAATGTTTTAGTTCCGTTGGTAATTCTTTCTTCATTCAGAAATGAATTTGGAAACACAAAAGCATTTTATGCACTCGTATTAATCATGCAGGCTGCTCTTAATGGAGTGTTTGTTGCATTGGATGGATTTTTATTTTACATCTTCTGGGAGTTAGCATTAATACCCATTTATTTTATCTGCTTAATGTGGGGTGGAGAGAACCGCGTTCGCATCACACTTAAATTTTTCATTTATACTTTGACAGGAAGTTTATTTATGTTGCTCGGTTTAATTGTGCTGTACTTACACACACCTGGTACTCATAGTTTTGATATAGATGCATTATACAATGTTCAGATAAGCGCTGAAACACAAAGCTGGTTGTTCTGGTGTTTCTTCCTTGCATTCGCAATTAAGATTCCGGTTTTTCCTCTTCACACATGGCAACCAGATACATACACTGATGCACCGGCTCAGGGAACAATGCTACTCTCCGGCATCATGTTAAAGATGGGAACGTATGGAATATTACGTTGGATGTTACCTGTTCTTCCGCAAGGAGTTGCTCAATGGGGAAATACTGTAATGATTCTTTGTGTCATCGGAGTTGTGTATGCATCATGCATGGCATTGGTGCAAAAAGATTTCAAGCGGTTACTTGCTTATTCTTCTATTGCACATGTTGGATTAATCACTGCTGGAATTTTTGCATTAAACACGGAAGGATTACAAGGTTCGATGGTGCAGATGTTGGCACACGGAGTAAATGTGGTTGGAGCTTTCTTTATAGTTGAGATCATTGAACGCAGAATGAAAACCCGCTCGCTCGATCAGTTAGGAGGTATTGCACACAACACACCTTTGTTTTCAATTTTATTCATGCTTATTTTATTAGGCTCGGTTGCTTTACCATTGACCAATGGTTTTGTAGGTGAGTTTTTATTGCTGATTGGGGTTTATAAATACAACGTATGGTTTGCTGCTGTTGCAGGATTAACAGTTATTCTCGGAGCAGTTTACATGTTACGTGCATATCAAAAAGTAATGCTGGGTGAAACCACCGATCGTAACACTGCTTTTACAGGACTACACATGAGTGAAAAAATTGTTTTGTTGTGCATTTGTGCAATCATACTTGCAGCAGGAATTTATCCCAAACCAATTATGCATGTTGCTCAACCTGCACTGGAAGAAATATTAAGCCACGTTAAAGAAATATATTAAATGGGTGCATTGATTATAATTGCGTGTTTCGGTGTGCTGGCTATGATGGCTGAGGTTTTTCATTTTAAAAAAGCAATTACTTTTTTGATGGTGACCGGTTTAATTGCTGGCTTTGTAGTAAATGTGATGGAGTGGAACACATTCCAGAGTTATTACAACTATATGTTTTTGTCAGATAATTACGCGGTTGCTTTTATAGGTCTTGTCATTTTTATCACATTGCTGTGGGTTTTGATGTCTCAAAATTATTTTACTTCAGAATCGAGCCGTGCGGAACATGCTTCACTTATTTTATTTGCGCTTTGCGGAGCCATTATCATGATTGGTTATTCGGATTTAACAATGTTTTTTATCGGGCTCGAAATACTTTCCATTTCTCTTTATGTATTGGCAGGAAGTGATAAAAAAAATATACGTTCCAATGAAGCCGGATTAAAATATTTTCTGATGGGTGCTTTTGCAACAGGATTTTTACTTTTTGGTATTGCATTAATTTATGGAGCTACTGCTACATTTAACTTGTTGGAAATTCGTGAACGATTGATGCATTTCAGCACCGTTCCAGGATTTGTTTATGCAGGAATTTTAATGATGATGATCGGTCTTACTTTTAAAATTGCTGCCGTTCCATTTCATTTCTGGGCACCTGATGTGTATGAAGGTTCTCCAACTTTGATTACTGCTTTTATGTCAACGGTAGTGAAGACTGCAGCGTTTGCAGCATTTTATCGTTTGTTCTCTACTTGCTTCTCAGGTATGTCTGAATGGTGGACATCATTGATTGCTATCATATCCGGACTAAGCATGATTGTTGGAAATGTGTTGGCTGTTTATCAGCAAAGTTTTAAACGCATGCTTGCTTACTCAAGCATTGCACACGCTGGCTATATGCTGATGGCAATTGTTGCAATCAATCAAACATCTGCAGGAGCAATCTTCTTATATGCAGCAGCTTATTCATTTGCCAGCATCGGAGCATTTGCGTGTTTAAGCGCAATGAGTATTAACGGAGATGAAAATGTTTCAGCCTTAGCGGGAATCGGAAAGCAAAAACCATTCATCGCAGTTTTGTTAAGCATTATGATGCTGAGCATGGCAGGCATTCCACCTGTTGCCGGCTTTTTTGCCAAGTATTATATTTTTTACAGCGCTTTACAGAGCGGATATGTGTGGCTTGTTATCGTTGCCATTATAAGTTCACTCATTGGCGTTTATTACTATTTCAGAGTGATTTACACATTATTTGCTGTGAATCCCACTGCAGGAAACAAATCTTTTTTCAATGAGATGCATCCTGTAATCCTTGCCATGTGTGCGATTTTAACCCTCTTGCTCGGTATCGCTCCTTCCCTTTTACAAGGGTTGTTTCCATAAGCGATCGTATCGTTCAATTTTTTACTTTTGGGGAGTACAGATACACGGGATTTTTGAATTTTACTATTATGTTTTACACCAATGAGCGTTTTGTTCATTTGAGGGCTAACGTTATATCAACTGTCAGGAAATTTTTTTTGCTGATGTGTCTGCTCTTTTCGTGTTTTTCAAGTAATGGTCAATTCACCGTAAATCTAACTCCTTCAAATTATGGTGGTTTTAATATCCGTTGTCACGGAAATAATGATGGATCAATTATTACTTCTTTGAATGGTGGCTTGACGCCTTTCACATTTTTATGGAGCAATGGTTCTACAACACAGAACATAATGGGTATTACAGCCGGAACATATACTGTTACTGTAACGGATGATAACAGCGATCAGCAAATAGCTTCTGTTACTTTAATTGAACCCGATATAATCCATATTTCCGTTAGTATTACTGATGTTACGTGTAACGGAGGGTCGGATGGTGTAGGTAATATTTCAGTGACCGGTGGAGCCTCGCCTTACACCTATCTATGGAACAACAATGCAACTACACAGGATATTACGGGTGTAGCTGCAGGTACTTATGTTGTTACAGTTACTGATTTGAATAATTGTTCTTCATCAACAGGATTTGATATTGCAGAACCGCTTATTATTTCAATTAACGGAACGGTGACGAATAATGATTGTAATGGAACATCAGATGGAGCAATTGCTCTGAATGCCTCCGGAGGAACAGGACCATTAACTTATTTATGGAGTAATGGTAGCACTAATCAAAATCAAAATAATCTGTTTGCCGGTAACTATACGGTAACAGTAACTGATTCTGTCGGTTGCTCACAACAAGCAAGTTTTAATATCACCGAAGGTCAGGCAATTTCAATAAGTTCAATTATTCAGAATGTAAATTGTTACGGTCAGAATACAGGTTTCATTGATATAACTACCAGTGGCGGAACTGGCCCACTTACTTATTTATGGAATAACAGCAGTACCCTGGAAGACCAATCGAATTTGATTGCTGCCAATTATACCGTTACTGTTACTGATTCGCTCAACTGTAAATTACAACAAACCTTTCAGGTGACAGAACCGGACACGATTCAGATTGGTGAAATCGTTAACAATTTAAATTGTTTTGGTGATTCAAACGGAGCAATTAAAATTAATGTAACAGGAGGGACGGGTAATTACTCTTTTCTGTGGAGTAACAACAGCACCAGTCAAGATCAGTTTAATCTTATTGCCGGTGATTACACTGTTACTGTTACTGATTCCTTGAATTGTACAGTGCAAAATACATTTACAGTTACGCAACCTGCTGAAATGATTCTTAATTCAGTGATAACTGATTTAACCTGCAACGGTGTTCCGCAGGGAGCAATTGATATTACAGTTACAGGGGGTACAGGTGCATTAAATTATTTATGGAATAATAACAGCATTGATGAAGATCAGGATAGCCTTGCAGCAAACACATATACCGTAACAGTTACTGATGCAAATAACTGTTCGATACAAAACTCATTTATTGTTTCAGAACCCAATGCCATTTCAATTACAGGAAGCGAGGACAGTGTAAGTTGCTATGGCGCTTCAGATGGTGCTATCAATATCAATGTTACAGGAGGCAGCGGACCACTCACCTATTCATGGAGTAATAACAGTACAAATCAGAATCAGATAAATCTTGCAGCAAATATTTATACCGTTACTGTTAAAGATTCCCTCGGGTGTTCATCGCAAAAATCATTTAATGTTTTCCAACCTGATTCCCTTTCAATTACAGCAAGTGTTACAAATGTTCTTTGTGCAGGTCAATCAAATGGAAGTATTAACCTCAGTGCAAGCGGAGGAACAGGAACCTTAACTTATTTATGGAGTAACAATAGCACCAATGATGATCAAACAAATCTCATTGCAAATAATTATACAGTTACAGTTACAGATTTAAACAATTGCATTAAACAAAAATCATTTGATGTTACACAGCCAGATTCTGTTTTGGTAACGGGTACTGTTGATTCTGTTAGTTGTAATGGTGGTTCAAATGGTGCAATTAATATTTCAGCAAACGGTGGAACCGGTGCATTATCTTTTTTATGGAATAACAACAGCACTGTTGAAGACCAGGTAAATCTTACAGCGGGCACTTATACAGTTACTGTTACTGATACAAATAATTGCAGCAGTCAAAAAGTTTTTATTGTTAATGAACCATCAGTTATTACATTGACAGGAACTATTACCAATGTGAATTGTAATAATGGAAATACCGGTGCTATAAATATTACTGCGGGTGGCGGAACAGGTAATTTAATTTATTTATGGAATAATAACAGCACAGCGGAGGATCAGATCAATCTTACAGCAGCAACCTATACAGTAACTGTTACAGATGCGAACAATTGTACAAAACAAGATTCATTTATTGTTACAGAAGCTTTTTCAATTACAATTAACAGCCTTATTTCAGATGTAAGTTGCAACAATGGCACTAATGGTTCTATTGGAATAACAGCAAATGGAGGAACAGGATCATTGAGTTATTTATGGAGCAACAACAGCACACTTGAAGATCAGAATAATTTAAGTGCCGGATTATATACAGTCACTGTTACGGATGCAAACGGCTGTTCTAATCAACAAACATTTAATGTTAATGAACCCAATGCAATTTTAATTAACGGAGCTGTAACAAATGTGAATTGTAACGGGGGATCAAGCGGTGCAATTAATATCACCACCTCAGGTGGAACAGGAGGTTTTACTTACCTATGGAATAATAGCAGCACAGTGGAGGATCAAAACAATCTTTCAGCAAATACCTACACCGTTACTGCAACTGATGTAAACAATTGTACTTCGCAAAATTCTTTTGTTGTTAACGAGCCCACTCCTGTTCTCCTCTCAATAAGTAAAAATGATGCTGTCTGCAATCTTTCAAATGGAAGCGCTACTGCATCTGCGTCAGGTGGATCAGGGACACTCAGTTATCTCTGGAGTAATAATGCCACTACGGCCACCATCAGCAACCTTATAGCTGGCACTTACACTGTCACAGTTACTGATCAGAATAATTGTAGTGTTTCTCAGTCATCTTCAATAATTAATGCTGGTGCTCCTGTTATAACTTCATCAACAGTAACAAATGTTAAATGTAACGGAGAGAG
>JANLZB010000024.1:0-13399 GCA_031366005.1 Bacteroidota bacterium
CAATCACTGTAAAGTTTCCAGAATTGGTTACATTAATTGCACTTGCTGTTGAGTTATTACTCCACAGATAAGTAAAACCAGCTCCTGTGTTTGCAGATAAGTTCACACTTCCACCCTGGCAAAATGTAAGTGTACCCGATGACGTAATATTAGCAACAGGATTGTTAAGTGTAATTATTACAGGTGAAGAGGTTGCTAAACATCCGGTTTGAGAAACCGTAACTGAAAATGTACCGGCAGCATTCACTACAACACTTTGTGTAGTTGCGCCATTACTCCATAAATAACTTATTCCCGGGTTAGCTGTTAATGTAACGTTATCACCGGGACATAAATTAACCGATCCGCTGGTTACTGTAATTGTTGCAGCTGCACTTCCGGAAAAAATATTGACGACATTGGAAATAGAATCTCCACAACCCATCGTATCCGTTACCGTGACGACATAATTACCTGGCGTTGATGCCCAGATACTTTGAGAAGTCGCTCCTGTGTTCCATGAATAAGCACTGTCATTATTTGCTATCAGTTGAACACTATCTCCAGCACATAATGTGAAAGGGCCCACTGGATTAATATGCGCATAAGGAATGCTTGCCGAAATAATAAAAGGTAAGTTTGGGTCGAAACATCCCAGGCTATCCCAAATAAACAAAACATATGTACCAGGTTGAGTTACCTGTATTGATTGAGAAGTTCCATATTGACCCCAATTATAATACATGCCCTGAGCTGCAGTCAATGTAACCGTATCCCCAGGACATATAGTAAGAGAATTAGGACCGGTTGCTATTCCTCCTGTAGGATATACAGGAACATAACCACCGCCAAAGCTATGAGCTTCTAAAAACACACCTGAATCAAAAACATTATCAGAACAGTTTGCTACGGCAAGTTTAATATGATAAGTGCCGCATATCTTAACAGGAATTCGCGCTTCTAATACATGAGTCAATCCATCAAAAATGATAGTTGCTCCGTTAAGATTATTTGTATAAAGGGAAGAGTACGCTAATGATTGCCCAGGCAGACTGCAAGTTCCACCACCTGAATTACTACCAGGAGAACCGGGATTAATAGAATTTATTGATACAGGTAAATTAGTTCCGGGTATGCGTGCAATATTATAATTGTTGTAATTACCTCCTGAAGGATTTGGACCGCTTATAAAAAAACCAAATACATCATTAAATTGAGAACATACATATTCGGGATATTCTTCTGAACCGAATACATATCTGAATTTTAGTGTATCCGTCAATGGCTGAAAATCGAATTGGAGTACAGCAGCATCCTGCGTAGTGGAAGTAGCAATAGATTGTAATTGAGGATCACCAGGACCGGTTGCCATGCTGCTCAATTGTTGAATCGCAGGGTTAGGAATGAAATTGCAATTATCAGAACTTAAAATAATTCCTTCATTAAATCCAATAGCTGAATTACCCGTTAGAGTAGTGTAAGTAGCTAACGCACCAGGTACTCCCGTAAAGGTTACATTTTGCACTGAGCCAGGCATCACTCCGGAAGGAGCTAAAAAAGTATTCAGTACAACATTTGCAACATTGCTGGGACTTTGTGTAACTACATTTATTGCCTGACCTTTGCTGAAAAACGGAATAGTAAAAAAAATAAATAACAGTAATAATTTTAAGTGTTTATTCATTTCTTTTTGCATTAATTCTTCAACTCAAATATACATTTAAATTTAATAGCACTTTGTTAATATTAGGCAAGAGAGGAAAAAAACACGCTTAACAGTTGTTTTTCTACTCTAAACTTTTAGATAATATTATTCACGAACTATTCTTTTAACAACATTGCCAACTAGATTATTCACTTCCAACAGATATATCCCTTTAGGTAAATCTTGCAACGAAAGACTGATGTTATCTGCAAACGGTTGCATCACTACAGTCTTAATTAATTTACCAGATAGGGTTTGAATCCTGATAATTGATTCAGTTGGATAAGTTTGGTTAAACTGAATAGTAGTTTCATCCTTGAAAGGATTAGGAGCAATCTCAATTAAATTGGATCTGATCATATTGTCAACACCAACAAACACACTTGAATCAACTATAATCATACGTGGTGCTGAGAATGCAATGCATCCGTTTGCTGGATTCATCACATAAAAACTTACTGAGCCTTGCTGAGAAACAGTAATAGTTTGTGTTGTATCTCCATTGCTCCATAAATAAGCAGTGGATTTTGCAGCTGTTAACTGTGTTGAAACACCAACATTCAAGATGGTGGTATCCAATAAGGCAATAACTCCGGGACCACTTTGAGAATGAATGCGTGCTGGTGCTCCTCCAAAAGAATTTTCCTGAAGAAAGACTCCTGAATCAAAAACGCCATCAGAACAATTAGCTACAGCAAGCTTTATATGATAATTATCACAAACCACCACAGGAATAGTGATAGATAAAACTGTAGTTAATCCATCAAAAATAATATTGCTACCTGCCAAATTATTTACATACAAAGAAGAGTAAGCTAATGATTCTGTAGGTCCGTTACAAAAACCTCCACCGGAATTCGCTCCAGGCAAACCGGGATTCACTGTGTTAATAGAGACAGGAAGTGTGGTTCCCGGAATTTGTGCTACATTAAAATTATAATAATTTCCTCCCGCAGGATTTTGACCGGTAATAAAAAATCCAAATACGTCATTAAACTGTGAGCATACATACTCAGGATATTCTTCCGATCCAAAAACATAGCTAAATCTTAAGGTGTCCGTTGCAGGTGAAAAATCAAATTCTAACACAGCAGCATCCTGAAGTGGAAATGGTGATAAAGTCTGCAATTGGGGATCACCAGGAGCGGTTGACGGGCCGCTTATTTGTTGACTTGCGGGATTAGAAATGTAATTTGCGTTGTCAGTGCTGAGAATTATTCCGTTATTAAATCCAAGATTTGATGTGCCAGTAAACGTTGCAAAAGCACCCGGAACTCCTGTGACAGTTGCGTTGCTTACACTACCAACTCCGGCTCCAAAAAACACATTTTGTAAAATGCTGTCCACCTGGCTTGGTGGATGTGTTGTAATGGCAAGTTGGGCGTTTGAGTTCTGATGAATCAATATTCCAATCAGGATAATTATAACTTTAAATATTCTCATTGTAATTTTTTTTTCGAAGGTAACAATTACCCTATCAAACTCAAATGAAATTTCCCATCAGGAAAAATTACTCTTTAAATATCAAACCATCAATATCATATAAAGAATGCGTGATAGGCAAATAAATTTATGGATTATTACGAGGCAAACTCACTTATCTTTTATGAAAATAATTTATCCTTACTTTTGCCGGCATAAATAATATCGTCATGTTTCAGCAATTAAAAAACAAAGCAGTAAGCACGTTTCAGCACGAGCTTGGCAGTGGCTCCATCAACATTATCAGCAATGGAACTGTAATAGATGGCGAAATAAAATCCAATGGCGATATCAGGATTGACGGTATCATACGCGGCTCTGTTACTTCAAAAAGTAAAGTAGTAATTGGCGCTACAGGATCTGTAGAAGGAGATGTACATTGTCAGAATGCTGATATTTCAGGATCTGTAAAAGGTAAAACTAATGTTGTTGAAATGCTTTTCTTAAAATCACATGCACGCATTAATGGAGATATTCACACCGGAAAGCTGGTGGTAGAGGTTGGAGCAAGCTTTACGGGCAACTGTAATATGGGTCCTTCCATTAAAGAAATTAAGCATGCAGACAAATCCACAGAAGACAGAATCCTCCAGGAAAAAACCGCTTGAAAATTTTGCGCGTTATTCTGTCATGGGGTTCCAGATGGGAGCCACTATTTTTTTAGGAGCATGGGTAGGTATCAAGCTTGATAAATATGTTAACACTTCATTTCCTGTTTTCACACTGCTTTTAATCTGCATTTCTGTTTTTGCTGCTATTTATTTTGTGATCAAAGATCTTTTACCCAAAAAAAAATAAAACCCTCAATTGGTGCAATCTAATTTATTATCCTTTTTTTTAAAACTTATTTTGCTAACGGTTTTGATGGGATTTGTTTTTTATTCAGTTCAAGAAAAAATTCCTGCTGCATATTTTTTCTCCGGTTATGTGGGTTTACTTATTTTCTTTTTTACGGTCACCTTTCTTTTGCATTTAGGTTATGAAAAAAGTTTTAAAAAGGGAAGTAAGGAATTTGTTCGTTTTTATATGCTTGCCAGTGGGCTGAAGCTTTTTGGATTCCTTACAATTCTATTGGTTTTTGGATTTATTGACAGAGAACAGGTCACTGCATTTGCAATTGATTTTTTAATCCTTTATTTTATTTACACAGCGTTTGAATTAATTACTTCTTTTAAAAAATTCGGAGGCAAAATCAAACTTCCAGAATAAACTTATATTTGTTTTAGTAAGACCTTAAGTTTAAATTTTTTTATAGTTTGAATTTAGAAAGGTATTTATTTGGAAATCCTCTGCTGGTGCGGTTTTACGGAAAGAGTGTTGCAGAAGTTGGTACGATTTTTTAACTTGCTGATCTAAAAAAGAATATATCCTGCCGGAATATGACAAAAAAATCTACTCTTATTATTTTCATTCTGCTTTTATCGCTGGAAAAAAATTTTGCGCAGGTATCTTTTACTGAAAGCCCGGCAACGTTGCAGCTTTATCCCCGCCAAAGCAATGATTCATCACAGGTAAATATAACAGGGAAAGTAACTTCAACGGGTTATAATAAAGCCATCTTCACGATGAGCAAAAACGGATTATTGTTTGATAGTGCAACAGCTAACTTATCCTATTCAGGAACTACAGCTTCCTTTTCCCGGGCTTACCATATACATGCAGAAAAAAGTTTTTATCAGTTTAAAATGTATTTGTACAATGGAACCTCAACAGAAGTATTTCGTGCAGACAGTGTGTGCAGCGGTGATGTTTTTCTGGTAAACGGCCAAAGTAATGCGGTTGCTTTAGCCAGTGTACTGGTAAGCGATACTTCCTATATCTGGGTGCGCTCGTTTGGTTCAAAAAGTCCGGTAAGTTCCGAATGCCAGGCAGATACTTTGTGGGGAATAGCAAATGCAGGAACTGGTCCGCATCATTGCGGCATTGGCGTTTGGGCTTACAGATTAGGAAAAATAATAGCAGACTCCACAGGCATTCCCGTTTGTATTATTAATGGAGGAAAAATCGGAACAAGGATTATTGATCATTTGCCATTGGTTGATCATGCAGATATAAATACTGTTTATGGTCGCATAATGTTTCGCACTAAAAAAGCAAAAGTTACCACTGCTGTTAAAGCAATTTTCTGGTACCAGGGCGAAAGCGATGCTGATACATCCTCTTTCCAATATGCAAATCGTTTTCAGAAATTATACTATGCTTGGAAACAGGATTATCCATCACTTTCAAAAATTGTTGTAATGCAGATACGTCCCGGATGCATGACAGGTTCATCAATGATTTATCATCAGCAATTAAGAGAAACAGAAAGGAATTTACCTTCTTCTTATCCTGATATTATCTTAATGACCACTGCCGCTATCCCTGATTATGATGGTTGTCATTTCTCTATCAATGGATATAATCAGTTAGCGCAACGGCTCTACAATGAAATAAGCGATAATTTTTACAATAAACCATTGATAACAGGCAGTGATCCGCCAAAAATTTTAAAAGCATTATACACTAACCTCACTAACACTGAAATTTCATTAATTTTTGATGAGCCTGTTGTTTGGCCTTCCCCTTTTAATGGATATAATTTAAAGGACTATATTTATTTAAACAGCAATGTCACTATATTAAATGGCTATTCGTCAGGTGATACAATAAAACTTCAGCTTTCATCATCATCCAATGCAGATAAAATTTCCTACCTGCCAGGCATTTACTATTCTTCAACCACCAGTATTTATCAAGGACCATGGCTGGTTAATAATCTGAATATTGGAGTTCCTTCTTTTTATCAATTTAAAATTTCTAATCCATTAATTATTTCCGGTTCGCTGTGTTCTGTTGACACAATAATGCTTTCAACAAGCCGGATTGGTCAAGCCTATCAATGGTATCAAAACGGACAGGTAATTAGTGGTGCCAACAACTCACAATTTAGTGCCACGGCTGATGGAATTTACACCCTTTTGATGAGCGATTCCAATAACGTTTCCGTTACAAGTAATCCAATTAAAGTAACCAATGGAAAAATCATTCCTGTTATAACTACTTCAAACGGACAATTCACCTATTGTGTTAATGGCAACGTATCATTAATCTGCGATTTTCCTGTTTCAAATTTTCAGTGGTATCGAAATGGTGTTTCATTATTGAATGCAAATAATTCTACTTATCCAGCTTCTACCAACGGTAGTTATACTGTATCAATACAAGATGCAAATGGATGTTCATCCACTTCAGCATCAGTATCAGTGGCTTCTACTGCTTCTCCAAATGCATCATTTGTAATCACTAACCAATTTGATGTTTGCCAGGATTCAATGACCACCTTAACAGCAAATAGCGGAACCGGATTCACCTATCAATGGCAACGGAATAATATCAATATTCCCGGAGCAACTAACCAGGTTTTAAACACAGTTAACCGGGGCACTTACCTGGTAATTGTCATTAACAACAATGGTTGTTCTAAAGCATCCAGCGCAAAATCAATTCCACAGGTGAATCCACAAGCCACTATTACAGCATCTGCAAGCAGTATGTGTCCGGGAGAAATTGTACCATTAACTGCAAACAGCGGATCGGGTTATACCTATCTGTGGTTTAAAAACAATGCATTGATTTCAGGTGCTAATCAACAAACTTACGCTGTGACAGTTCCGGCAAGTTATGGAGTGCGTGTTACTAACAGCATGGGATGCAGTACCAATTCAGCTGCAAAAAAAATTACTGCAAAAATCAGTTGCGATAATTCGAAGGAGCAGCCTCCCTTCATTGAAAATGACTCCTCATTGTTGGTTTACCCTAATCCTTTCAATTCAATTATTACACTTCAGCTTCTCAATAATGGATCCGGTTCAGGTTTTGATTTTGAAATTTTGGATGCCTACATGGAAAAAATAAAAGAAGTAAAAAATTTAAGTATTTCTCCGGGCAATTCAATTCAGATAAATATGGATGGACTCAGCGATGGAATTTATTATTATCATCTTGCCAATGCAGATCATTTATATGCCGGCAAAATAATTAAGCGTTGATATTTTTAGTATCATCAACAATGATGTTTATTTAAACAATCCAATAAATCTTTGTATAACTGTATCGCTTATTAAAAAATTAGCGGGGTCTTTTCCTAATTCATAATGCTGCTCCATATATTCTTTTACAAGCGGATGTTTGGAAGCATAAAAATATTTTGAACGTACTCCACTCATCCAGTACATGAGTTGACACAGCATTCCGCCTGCTAACGATCCGCATATAAAACCAATAAATGGTTGACCTGTTTTCACTGCCAGTAGCAATAATCCTGATGCACCACAAACTCCTTTCATTATTGACCCAATCCTGTGATAAAATGCTGCATAATTACTTCTTGGAATAAGGATAGTGTGACGGTAAGTATATGTTTTCCGATAAACAGAACTACTGCTTAACTGTTCTTTATGCAGGCGCACAAGCAACGGTTCATCACTTGCACTCATTCCTTTTTTAAAATAACAATCATTTGAAAAAACCTGCAAGTGGAGATTATTAGAAGAAATACGTTTATGACGCACTTCGATAGTAGCAGGTTCAAATGTGATGATACCTGTTTTTATCGCACTTGCAGTATAAGTAAGTGAGGTTTCACGCACTTCGTTGTCATCAAATAAAAAATTGCGGTGATGGACTACAGGACCTGAAGTAAAAACAAAATTTTTGCTTTCCGGCTTTCTCAAAAAACGACCTTCTCCAATATAACGATAAGTGATTTCAAATTCCTCGTTTAGCTTAACAGATGCAACAGATATTTCAGCATAAATATATGGCTCGGGTTGAACAGCATATACTATATGCCATGCATTTTTAAAATCATAATTTTCGCGCTTCCGCTGATTGGAAAGACATTGATATGCCTCGTTAATCTCCTTAAATTGCTCATCGCTGATTGCACTTCCATTCCGGTCAGGATGATGCAAAAGAGCTAACCGGTGAAACGATTTTTTTATTTCCTCTATCGAAGCACTTTTTGGGATCTCTAAAATGCGATAGTAATCTTTACTTATCATTATTGTTGTGCTGGTTTACTTCCAACTACATCTGTAAAACATGAAAATTTTAAATGTTTTTTCCTTTATCAAAGTTAACAATCCTTGTTCATAACTCCTGCATTCATCAATGATATAGGACTAACCTTCCTCCTAAATTTGTAAATACTGTTTATGAAACGTCATAAAACGAGTCTCCATTTTTTAATTATTGAAGATGTAAAAGAACATTCGTTGCTGATTAAAGAAGCTGTTCATGCTCATGATTTTTTGCACGACATTAGCTCTGTTAACAGTTGCACCGAAGCACTTCGCATGCTTTATGAGTACCAGAAGGAAGACTATTTACGTCACATAATTATCCTTGATTTAAACGTGGGAGGAAGGGATGCACGGAGATTTCTTTCCAGGTTAGAAGAAGAAAAAAATTTTGCTGCCATACCTGTATTTGTACTTAGCGCCACCGGCAGCGAGCAGGATCGTGATTATGTTAATGCTTTTAACAATTGCATGTACATCGTAAAGCCTGTGGGTATAGTTGAATTTATGAACCTCATTAACTTCATTTGTAACTTCTGGAGCGAGCATAAAAAAATGCCGGAATACTCCAGCTTGCAGGAACGATTCAAAAAAATCTGAGGCTTTTCTTGAAATGATTTATCAGTGTCAATTTTAATAAGCAACCTGGACTACAATTACTCAATTACCCAATTCTCTTACCTTAATTACCCAATTACCTACTTTTGCCCCTCTTAAAATAAAAACATGGCACAAGACCGTTTTCAGGCACCCGATTATTTTCAACTTGATGAATTGCTCACCGAAGAACATAAGCTCGTGCGCAATTCTGTGCGCGATTGGGTGAAGAAAGAAGTTTCTCCAATCATAGAAGAATATGCACAGCGAGCTGAATTTCCAAAACATCTTATCAAAGGATTAGCTGAGATAGGTGCGTTTGGCCCTTATATACCTGTTGAATATGGAGGAGGCGGTTTAGATCAGATCAGTTATGGTTTGATCATGCAGGAAATTGAGCGTGGTGATTCAGGAATCCGTTCCACTGCTTCAGTACAGAGTTCGCTGGTGATGTATCCCATCTATACTTATGGCAGCGAAGCACAGCGTAAAAAATATTTACCAAAGCTGGCGAGTGGCGAGTGGTTAGGTTGCTTTGGTTTAACAGAACCCGACCATGGATCTAATCCAAGTGGAATGCTTACAAATTTTAAGGATGAAGGTGATTATGTGGTTTTAAACGGAAGCAAAATGTGGATCAGCAATGCACCGTTTGCACAGATTGCTGTGGTATGGGCAAAAGATGAGGCTGGTGATATAAGAGGATTGGTGGTTGAACGAGGGATGGAAGGATTTTCTACTCCTGAGACACATGGTAAATGGAGTCTTCGTGCAAGCGCAACCGGTGAATTGGTTTTTGATAATGTAAAAGTGCCTAAAGAAAATATTTTTCCTGAGGTGAAAGGATTAAAAGGTCCATTGGGATGTTTGAATTCTGCACGCTACGGAATTTCGTGGGGTGCCCTTGGTGCAGCCATGGATTGTTATGATTCTGCATTGCGCTATTCAAAAGAACGCAAACAATTCGGAAGACCCATTGGAGGTTTTCAGTTGCAGCAAAAAAAATTAGCGGAGATGATTACTGAAATCACCAAAGCACAATTGCTTGCATGGCGACTGGGTGTTTTAAAGAATGAAAACAGAGCTACACCTGCTCAAATTTCCATGGCTAAACGCAACAATGTGAACATGGCTCTGCATATTGCACGTGAAGCACGTCAGATACACGGAGGTATGGGTATCACAGGTGAGTACCCAATCATGCGCCACATGATGAACCTGGAGAGTGTGATCACTTATGAAGGAACACACGATATACATTTACTCATAACAGGTATGGATGTAACGGGTGAAAATGCTTTTACTTAAATTATTTTTAATCGGCTGAAACTTTTCGTAGCAACAATAAGTAGAAGACAATAAATAGCCGAAATATAATTCTAAATGGAATTATTTATGTTTGCGGAATAATACGGTCGCGTGGCCGAGCGGTTAGGCAGAGGTCTGCAAAACCTCGTACAGCAGTTCAAATCTGCTCGCGACCTCAGAAGGCAAAAGGCTGGTAATCGATGATTATCAGCCTTGCTTTTTTAAGAATAGTGGCGAAAGAGAAATGTTGAGCGAAATGTTTTGCTTTTTGCCTCACCCAGTCTGTAAAGTGTTTCAACAAATAATTCGATTCAAGTATTAATCCTTATTGACACCTTCACCTATTTGCTATTGCATGGAGATGGAAGTAAATTTTTCTATGCAAAACCAACCAATAAAAGCATGGATAAAATCAGGGGCTTTTACTATGATAACCCTTCACCTGTTCCTAATAGGGAATCATTATTTTTGCTATTAGTTTGAAAAACAACAGCATCATATCAAAAAGTATCAGCTACCTGATTTTGGTTGTAATAGCCTACACTCATCTTTGTTCAGTTATATGCGCTACTGGTATCGGTAAAGGATGTTGCGGTAATGAGAATAAAGATCCCGATAACCATCGGGACAAAAAATCCTGTTGTGCTCATGATAAGAAATCTCCTGCCAAAGATTGTCAGGATTTTCATCTTTCATTTTTCAAAACAACCGGACAGTTTACCTCAGATAAAAACCTTGATGTAATAAAGGCTTATCAGAGTCTGATAGCTGTTATTATTCCTTTGTTTAATGTGATAACCGTTGAGCAAAGTAAAAACACATTTGCTTATAACGTATTTCATCCACCTCCCTCACAAGCGGATATTCGTATTTCCATCCGCAGTTTCCAGATTTGATTTAAGCGTTTAATGTAGCTCATTCTGTTTTATGAATGGGCTTTTTGTGTTGCTTTTAAATAAGCAAATTAATTTCTATTTACACTTAATTAAAAAAATTAAAATGAAAAAATCAATTATAATGATGCTCGCATTTGTTATTGCAGCATTCTCAACACAGGCGCAACATGACCATCATCATGAAAGCGGAAAAAAAGAGGCAATTGCTATTAAAACATTCGAAAATGTGAATGCTGATGTAAAAACGCAATTGGAAAATTTACTTGCGGATTACTTCACATTGAAAAATGCATTAGTTGCAGACAAGGAGGAGGAAGCAAGTAAAAGCGCAAAAGCATTTCGTAAAACATTACAGCGTGTTGACATGACTAAAATGAATTCCGAACAACATTCTTTCTTTATGGATTATATGTCAAAATTAGATTACGATGCAGAGCACATTGGAGGTGCATCAAACATTGAACACATGCGTGAACATTTTGCATCGTTTTCTAATAACATGTATGCAATTGTAAAAGCATTTCAGGCAAACAATGGTATTTCTGTTTACTATGATTATTGTCCGATGCAGAAAACAAACTGGTTAAGCAGTGAGAAAGCAATCAAAAATCCCTATTACGGCAAGCAAATGCTCACATGTGGGAAAGTAGCTGAAACATTAAAATAAGTAAAAGAGTGTTGTGCTATACACATAACACTCTTTATTATCTCAAGAAAACAATAAAACATTCGGGCAACAGCGAAACTGACGAACGGGTAACAGCGAAACTGAAAATAAATAATACAAAAACAAAAAAGAATGAAAAACAAAAAAAGGATTGCCACCATGTTTGCTTCAATGCTCATGCTGGTTTGCCTCATGGCAAGTAACTCATTTGCACAAACCAAATCAAAATCTGCAAAGACGATGGATTGCTGCATGATGAAAGACGGAAAGATGATGATGATGAAAGATGGAAAAATGATGTCTATGGACAAAGACATGACCATGGCGAATGGAACTAAGTGCATGACCAATGGCGAATGTGTGATGAAAGACGGAAAGAAAATGATGATGAAAAATGGTGATTGTATGGATATGAGCGGAAAGATGGATAAGTGCGCAATGATGATAGATACTAAATCCCACTCCGAAAAGAAAAATGTAAAACATGATATGGCAACAACCTACACTTGCACAATGCACCCGGAAGTTAGAAGTGACAAGCCCGGCAAATGCCCTAAATGCGGAATGGATTTAGTAGAAAAGAAATAAAGTAAATCCGTATTCCATAAATGGAAATGACCAAAGAGGAGCATTCAACAATGCAACACGGTAATATGCCGATGGGAATGGTGGGACACGACCATCCCGACCATGTCGGGATGATTGATGATTTTAAACGAAGGTTTTATGTAACCTTAGTCATCACCATTCCTGTTATGTTGCTTTCGCCAATGATTCAGCAATGGTTCCATTTTAATATTTCATTCAAAGGTTCAACTTATTTATTGTTTGCACTTTCAACTGTTGTTTTCTTTTATGGTGGTTTGCCATTCTTAAAAGGATTGGTTGATGAAATAAAACAAAAGGCGTTAGGGATGATGACTTTGATTGCAGTTGCCATCACAGCCGCTTATGCTTACAGTGTTGCAACCGTTTTTGGTTTACAGGGTATGGATTTCTTTTGGGAACTCTGTACCCTTATTTTAATCATGTTGCTTGGGCATTGGATTGAAATGAAATCCGTAGCAGGTGCATCAAGAGAATTAGAATTGCTTGTTCAACTCATGCCATCCGATGCACACATGATAATGCCAAATATGGTGCATGATGTAAAAACAGATTCACTCAAAGAAGGTGATTTGATTTTAATAAAGCCGGGAGAAAATGTTGCTGCCGATGGAATAATTTCAGAGGGAGAAAGTTATTTGAATGAATCAATGCTTACTGGTGAATCCGTTCCAGTAAAAAAACAAATCGGAGAAAAAGTAATAGCAGGTTCAATAAACGGAAACGGTTCATTGAAAGTAAAAGTTAGTCATGCTTCAAAAGATTCTTACTTATCACGGGTAATTAAATTGGTTGACGATGCACAAAAAACAAAATCAAAAACACAACTACTTGCAGATAAAGCAGCAAGAATTTTAACCATTGTTGCATTAGTCGCAGGGTTTGCAACTTTCTTTTTTTGGTGGCTGATTGCAAAAGAAACTTTTGTGTTTGCATTGGAGAGAATGGTAACCGTAATTGTAATTTGCTGCCCTCATGCTTTAGGGCTTGCAGTTCCGTTAGTGGTTGCAATTTCAACTTCACTCTCTGCAAAAAACGGATTGCTAATAAAAAACCGCACAGCATTTGAGAACGCAAGAAAAATCACAACAATAAT
>JANLZB010000091.1:0-2590 GCA_031366005.1 Bacteroidota bacterium
CAATTTATGAATTACAAGGTTGAATTTCGCTGCTAACAAAATAAAATAGCGATAAATGGCAAAAATAAAATTCATTGCAAAAGCATTGTGCTTATTTGTTACTTGTTGCTTTTCATCATTAGTTTTTGCACAAAAAAGTGATGTCGGAAATTGGTTCATTTATTTTGGAAACCAAAAAATAAACGATAAATGGAATTGGTACAACGAAGTTCAATACAGGAATTTCAACTTTGTTGGAGACCTTGAGCAACTTATTCTAAGAACGGGAATTGGATATAATTTATCCGAGAAGAATAATAATATTTTAATCGGTTACGGTTTTATTCACTCGGAACCTTATGTAAGTGGAACAAGCGACAAAAAAAATATTAATGAGCATAGAATATATCAGCAATTTTTAACAAAGCAATCGTTTAACAGAGTAAATATTTCTCACCGATATAGAGTTGAAGAAAGATTTATTGATGATGATTTTAGATTAAGGTTTAGATATTTCCTTTCTCTAAACATTCCAATCAATAACAAAGAAATGGTAAAGAATGCAGTTTACCTTTCGGCTTACAACGAACTTTTTATTAGTAGTCGTCCACCCGTTTTTGACCGCAATCGTATTTATGGTGCTCTTGGCTTTTGTATTTCTAAAGATTTGAAAGTTGAAGTTGGGGTAATGACTCAAATATTTGAAACTAAAAACAGAACACAATTTCAAATAGCATTCTTTAATAGCTTACCCTTTCAAAAACAAATAAATTAAACAATCAAATAAACTAAAATGAAAAAAATCACAATCACAACAACAGCACTCTGCATCAGCATACTCTTTGCTTCTTGCGGACAAAAGAAAACCGAAACTTCTCATGCAGAAAATGCAAAGGCAACGCATGAACAAGTTGCTATTAACACTCCCGATGATGCGCTTGCAGAACTCAAAAACGGAAATCAGCGATTCGTTGACGGCAAGTTGACAAACACCAATTACAAGGAACAGATTGAGCATACAAAAGCAGACCAGCATCCGCACTCCATAATTCTATCCTGCCTTGATTCCCGTATTCCACCTGAAATAATTTTTGACCAAGGCATCGGAAATATTTTTGTAGCAAGAGTGGCTGGTAACATAGAAGACCCCAATGTTTTAGGAAGTATGGAGTTTGCAACAAAAGTGAAAGAAACAAAACTCATAGTGGTGATGGGACACAACAAATGCGGTGCGGTAAAAGGGGCAGTTGATAATGCTGAATTGGGAAATCTTACACAACTTGTTAACCAAATAAAACCTGCAATAACTGGCGACAAAACAAATATGGATTTGATAATTACTGAAACTTCTAAGAAAAATGTAGCACTAACTATTGCTGACATTCTAAAACAAAGTCCTGTAATAAGTGAATTAGTAAAACAAGGCACAGTAAGAATTGTGGGTGCGTTTTACGACATCACCACAGGCAAAGTGAGTTTCATAGATTAATTCTAACAATGTTGAACAACAAACTCTTTTTAGTGTGTCCGTTTTCCTGCATGGAAAATTTTATCCGGGAAAAATATGGGGATGATATTTTTTTCATCACTGCTATGGGAACTGTTTTACAATTGGACGAAGCAGAATATTTAGAAACCATCAAACAATTTATAGACCGTGAAAACATAACTGAAATTTTTGTAGTCAGCGATACTTCATGTCGCTTTATCAATAATGCTTTGAAAAATGAAATAGGTTCTGGAAATTATTCCGAAACTGTAATTCAAAATCTTTTGAGAGATAATTATGCTTTAGTAATGAATGAAAAAACAATAGAGCAGCAACAAATAAAATTAGCCCAACTCATTGCCAATTATCAGACAAGTGAATTAAAAAAACCTGAATGCTTCCAACAGGAAATCATTCTAAACAAAATCTTAATCAGAGAACTTGTTACTTCAAAAAAAACAAATCAAATAATAGAACTATCAATTAAATGATAATCAAATCGCATCATGGACTTTCACATTTTAATTTCAAATCTCACTAATCCTACATTACTATTTTTTGTCTTAGGAGTTTTTGCCGTGATGGTAAAAAGCGACCTTGAAATCCCTGCCTCGTCCAGCAAATTTATTTCGCTGTATTTGCTGTTCTCCATCGGCTTTAAAGGTGGACAAGAATTATCACACAGCGGTTTTACTACTGAAATACTCTATTCACTTTTATTCGGACTTGCGATTGCATCCATCATTCCGCTTTACACTTTCTTTATTCTCAAGCGGAAAATGAGTATCAGCGATGCAGGTGCTGTGGCCGCTGCTTACGGTTCAGTAAGTGCAGTAACATTTGTTGCAGCTGTTTCATTTTTAGAAGCACAAAAAATTATTTATGGCGGGCATATGGTTGCGGTAATGGCGTTCATGGAATCACCTGCAATTATTATGGGAGTAATTTTGTTGATGAAATTTGATTCAGAAAATCGCAGAGAAGGAAAATTAACTGAAACAATAAAACATTCTTTCACCAATGGAAGTGTGTTGATGATACTTGGAAGTTTAATCATAGGTTTAATTGCCGACACCAAACAAGCCGAAGGAATCAAACCATTTACAACTGATATTTTCAAAG
>JANLZB010000021.1:0-20715 GCA_031366005.1 Bacteroidota bacterium
CTGCTATGCAAAATACTTTGATAAGCACTTAATTAAAAAAACAGATTATTTTTTCTTTTTATGACGATTTTTACGAAGACGTTTCTTGCGTTTGTGGGTCGCCATTTTATGTCTTTTACGTTTCTTTCCGCTTGGCATGATTTAAATTTTTTTTGATTAATATTTTTTATTGAATAATGTCAACTTGCTTTGTTTGTAACTGTACTTTTTTTCAAATCATCTAATAACTTCGATACCCTTTGTACCATCTCATAATCATCAGATTTGCTTTTATATACTTCAAGCGCTTTAATTGCATTGGCCGTATCACCCATCTGCAAATAAGTTTGTCCTTTGTAAATATATGTTTCAGAACGTTTGGGATTAATTGCAATCACTTTATCAAATCGTTCAATTGCTTTTGCATATTGAGTTGACTTAAGTGAAAGCAAACCGAGATTAAACTGCGCCATTTCATGATTTGGATTTGTAGTAACCACTTCGCGCAGCATCATAATTCCTTTCATGGGCTCTGTAGTTCCTTCCGCATAGCAAACACCTAAATCTGTTTTTGCATCCAGGTTTGCAGGATTCTTTTCCAGCACTTTCTCATAATTTACAATTGCCTGCTGAACCATATATGATCTCAATGCTGAATCACCTGCAATTTTATATGCATCGAAATACCTGTAAGCAGCATCCAGATAATTTTTCTCCGCTGGTACTTTTTCAGCTTTCTTTTCGAAATAATAAGCTGCCACAGCTGGGATATTGGCATTGTCCCATGCCTTGCCTATCGAATCATAAAGAGCAATTGAATCGGGATGAGCACTCAAACTTATTTCAAGAGCGCTAAGCTTTCCTTTTCTTTCCTCATCGAGTGAGTTCTTTGCTGTTTTAATCAGATTCTCATAATCGAACTTTGAAGCAGTTAAATGGGCATCAGCAGAATTAGTTGTTTTTGGCTTAACATTTACCTGTGACGGTGCAAGAAATAATCCTGCAGCAAGCACAAGAGCAGCCACCACCAAAGTTATCCGCAAGCCACGTCCGCTCATTAGTGTTTGGCAGCAGGCTGCTTTTTACTGTGTGCACTTTTCACCCTGTCAGTGAAAGTTTTGGCAGGCTTAAATGCCGGTATATAATGCTCAGGAATAATTATAGTAGTGTTTTTGGTAATAATACGACCTGTCTTTTCTGCACGTCTCTTCACTATGAAGCTTCCGAATCCTCTCAAGTACACATTGTCATCATTGATAAGTGCCTGGCGAATCACTTTCATCATTGATTCTACCGTATTTTGAACCTGCACCTTCTCAATTCCTGTTTTTGTCGAAACCTCATTCACTAATTCCGCTTTGGTCATTGCTTTATTATTTTTAATTTTTGGGGACGCAAAGATAGATTTTAAACGCTATCCACAAAATTAAAACCTTACTTTTGAGCGCATTACGGGAAATAATGTTGGGAGTGATAGTAGTAGCAGGGTTTGTTGCTCCCAACTCCTTACTCCCGACTCCCTACTCACGGATGAATTTCACTACAATACTACTTGCCTGGTACCAACAAAACAAGCGCAATCTACCCTGGCGTGATATTCATGATCCTTATAAAATCTGGCTCTCGGAAATCATTCTTCAACAAACCCGCGTGGAGCAGGGAATGCCTTATTATTATCGTTTGGTTGAAAGGTTTCCCGATTTAAAATCACTTGCTTCCGCAAATGAAAATGAAGTGCTTAAGCTTTGGCAGGGATTAGGTTACTACAGCCGGGCAAGAAATCTGCTTCATGCTGCCCAGCAAATGTTGGATACGGTAGGTGGATTCCCAAGAACTTATGAGGAACTTTTATCATTTAAAGGAATCGGAGATTACACGGCTTCTGCGATTTCTTCCATTGCATTTAACGAACCACATGCTGTTGTGGATGGAAATGTGTATCGTTTTTTTGCCCGCTTTTTTGGAATAGAAACACCAATTGATTCAATACAAGGCAAAAAAGTATTCAAAGCACTTGCCCAACAGTTGCTCGATAAACAACAACCCGGAATATTTAACCAGGCAGCAATGGAATTTGGGGCAATGCATTGCAAACCTTCCAATCCATTATGCGAAACATGTCCTTTTAATCAAACCTGTTATGCATTAGTTAATGATTGTATTGAACTACTTCCGGTAAAGGAAAAAATTACCAAGGTGCGAACCCGGTATTTTCATTATTTAATTTTTCATTTTAATGATAAAGTTTTTATCCGCCAGAGAATAGAAAAAGATATCTTGAAAGGATTGTTTGAATTTCCATTGATTGAATCGTTGAAGAAACAAAGTGCGAATCCATTAATGAAAAGTAAAAGTTTTAATGAGATCGTTCAGCAATCAGAGATTGAGTATTTGAATCAAAGTGAAATTATTAAACACCAACTCACCCATCAGTTATTGGTTGCAAAATTTTATCATTTTGAAATAAAAAAAATAAAATCTTCTTTTCTTGAAAAGGATTGTTTGATAATAAGCGAAAGTGATTTGCACCTGTTCGGTATGCCTCAATTAATTGTAAAATATTTAAAAAGTGAAGCCATCAGTTATTGACTTTTTCATTCCTTCACCGGTAATATTATTTGTTTATTTTTTTGATGTAAGTTTGCCTAACAAATAAAAAATCAGAGTTTAAAGGATACAATTAATACTTAAAACTATGTCAGGATTAAACAAAGTAATGCTTATTGGAAACTTAGGAAAAGACCCTGAGTACCGTCACATGGAAGGCGGAGTGATGGCAGCACGATTTCCGCTTGCCACTTCTGAATACTATAAAAATAAAGATGGCAACCGTGTAGAACAAACCGAATGGCACCGAGTAGTTATGTGGAGAGGTTTGGCTGAAGCAGCAGAAAAAATTAATCTCCGCAAAGGACAGCAGGTTTTCATTGAAGGCAAGATCCGCTACCGGACCTGGGAAAAGGATGGTGTGAAAAAGTATGACACTGAAATTGTTGCTGAAAACATGACTCTTTTAAGTAAGCGCGAAAGCAACGGTGGAACACATGCAAATTATGAAACACCAAATGCGCAGGACGCTCCTCCAATATCCACACCGGATGGTGACTTGCCATTTTAAAAAAAATTTTTGAGTAAAAAACTGAGCCTTGTATTATTAATGCAAGGTTTTTCTTCGCATTGCGAATAATCTATTTTTGAAAGATATTAGTAATACAATCATTAATTCAGACTAACTTATTAAAATAAAAGTGCTTTAAGATTTTAACTTTTTATCAAAACATTTCTAACAAAATAAACGATGGCACTCATTCAATCAACATTAAAAGCTGACGCAAAAGACGTGCGTGTAATAATCAATTACTCAGGAACCAGACCTGTGCTGGCAGGATATGAGTACCAGTTAAAAGCAGAAAATGCTAACCAGCCTGTTGAGTCACATGATGGAGACAATCAAAATAACGAGGATGATATTTATCCTTTGCCTGCTCCGATTAGCGATAACATAGGAAGAAAAGTAGTGCTCACAAGTAAAATTGCAGCAATAGATGCTGATTCGGATTTTATTGTAAGGATGGATGTATTGCAGGATGGAGTGATTACGGAAACTTTGAAATCGCCAGGGCATGTTGATAAGGATGGAGAAGCGAAACTAAGTCTTGATATAATTCAATTTATTTAGGAGGATTAAGGATGAAAAAAATTCTGCTGACCGTCATGTTGCTTTATGCCACTAATCTGATTGCACAACCGGATAGTACACTGGCGAAATGGGGCAAGCTTGATTTTGCAATACCTGACCATCCTGCTTTTAATATCCTGAATAATAATACGGATAATATTTTAAGGCCTGGTAATTCAAATGAACTCTTCTCACTTATCTATGCTAATTTTCTGAATGGCAAAACACCTGTTATTCCTAAAGATTTGTCAGTGGAATTTGCTCCTGTGCAACTATCAGGAATGAACAGTATTACCTATGCCGATTACAAAAAAAACGGAAAAAGAATCCTGTACGATTGTAAGCTTTCCATTGGTGGCAAAACAAGTGAAACTGGTGATACGTTGCAAAATTTTGCCATTGGACTCAGAACAACCTGGGTGGATAAAACCGCTTTATCTGCCAACCAGGAGTTTGTAGATTCAGTATGTAAAGCACTGAAACTTTCAGCAAGCGATGAACATAGTTTTATTTTAAACCTTATTAATGAAGGACAACTTTACAATGGCAAAAGTTTTAGTGAAGATGATGTGGCGGCTGATAACGGGCTAAGGGATTTCGTGGATTCACTTTATAATCTTAACAGAGAAAATTTTAAAGACGCCCGGTTTTTTAGCATCAAAGAATTAAGAGATCAATACAAAAAGAAAACATGGAATAAATTTAAGTTTGAAACTGCTATTGCTTTTAAATTCAGTTCTGCCGACTCTATCGTTCGTAATGGTTACTTATCAAAATTTCAGCTTTACAATACGATAGCAGTTCCATTGGGCAAAAGCGGTCAATGGTTGATTGGTGTAAATGTATCAAGTGAGCGAAGGGATAGTGTTAAAATTATTGTTGTTGACAGCGCTAATACCGTGATAGATCCTGTCAAATATCAAAACACTATTGGCACCCTGGCAATGCGATTTTATGTTGGTTCTAATAATTTTAAATCTTTTCTTGAAACAAGTTTCAAGAATGGTTCAGATAAATTTTTAAATATCGGATTAAACATTGGTACTGAAATCAATTTATCTGATGGATTATGGGGCGCAATTAACCTTGGGAATAATTGGTTGAAGTCAACAGATTCAACTATTGCAGGTAATAAATGGCTGAATAATTTCTTTTGGCATATTGACATCAGGTTTCATTTACCGGAAAAGAAAAAGATTTAGAGCCTGTTTAAATTTATAAAATGCTGCTGCATTTGTAAGCAAAAAAAACCCTATCCGCTAAAGGGGAACATGACCCGTCCTAAAAAAGTTTACAGTTAAGTAATTTAATCCTGATTTGAGTTTACAACAACATTCACTCGTAACTGTTCCCGTTTAGGGCTTAGGGGTAAACGAGCGAAATATATCTATTAAATAAAATTTAAACATGTCCTTAGTTTACAATCAACAAAGAAATAATTCTTTGTAGTAAATCAAAGACTCAGCTATTATTGGTTTTTCCTCTCTTGCTTTTAAAATATTCCTGCATCAAACCACCACATTCTTTTGCTAACACTCCTTTTGTAACCTGAGTTATAGGATGTAAAACAGATGACTGAAGAGTTTGGAAACCACGCTTAGGATCAGCAGCACCAAAAACTATACGTGATATTTGTGTCCAGTATGCAGCACCGGCACACATGGGGCAAGGTTCGATGGTTACGAACAAAGTGCAATCAATTAAATATTTTGCCTTTAGATATTCTGATGCAGAAGTAAAAGCCAGCATTTCAGCATGCGCTGTCACATCATTCAGCCGTTGCGTCATATTATGTGTTTTTGCAATGATGGTTTTATTTGCAATCAACACTGCGCCTATTGGTATTTCATCTGCATCATAAGCTTTCTGTGCTTCATTTAATGCAATACGCATAAAATATTCATCGTTTAAAAATTCCATTTGAGTTTAATAAGAATAGATCACAGAAGATACGGATTTAAGGATATTCTCGGATGAAATCTGTTTTTATCAGTCGCATCAGTATCATCCGTGTTCCATTACATCGCTGCTAAAAATAACCATTCTCTGTTTTACTTATTTTTGGAGCATTCAATAACAGTGAAAAAAATACTCGATTTCGATTACGAAGATCATCTTGATTTTGCAATGATCGGTATCGTGAGCGCATACAAAGATTTTCGATTGTGCTTCGAGATCAATAAAGTGTTGGAAATAAATTTGTGTAAAGAAGAAGATCTGGAAATGAAAAAACTGAAAAGAGGTTCAGCCAGTTTATTCTCTTTATATAATTACAGCAATGGTGACAATGAGCAATACATTGTACTCTCAAACAAAGGCAGTAACGGTTATTTTATCAATGAGTTGAAACATGTTGATTACTTCATGCTTATCCGCAATCTTTCTCCCTTTAATTCTTTACAAACCATCACTGATAAGCTTAAGCACATTTCATTGATAACAAACATTACCCTGCTTGAAGCCATTGATTACAAATCTTCAGAAAATTTTTTGATGATAGATGTTTGAGCGTACGAAGAAGAGAGCGTGGAGCAACATGGACTTCAATCTTATTTTAATTTATAATCTTCCCGATGAATCGGGACTAATATTACAAAAGTGATACAACGTTTTAACCGGACAAAAATAGTTGCCACCATAGGTCCTGCAAGTGCTGATAAAGACATTATGGAAAAACTCATTCGTGCAGGTGTTGATGTGTGCAGAATCAACAGTTCACATGGTAATTATGAGCTGATGGAAAAAGCAATCCGTAATGTACGGGAACTGAATGAAGAGTTGCACACACATGTTGCCATCCTGTTTGATCTGCAGGGCCCCAAGCTTCGCATCGGTGATCTTGAAAAAGAATTTGAATTGAAAGAAGGCGATTCATTAACACTTACAACTGTTGAATGTATCGGCACACCAAAAAAAGTTTATATCAAGTATCCCCAATTTGTTAAAGATGTTTCTATTGGAGAAAGTGTTTTGATCAATGACGGTAATATTGAGTTGCGAATCAGCAGTAAAATTTCTGATGAGGAAGTAGAAACAGTTGTGTTGCACGGAGGCATGTTGTCATCACGTAAAGGAGTTAATCTTCCGCATACGCAAATTTCATTGCCGAGCCTTACAGAAAAAGATTTACAGGATCTTGATTTTGCTTTACATTTTGATGTGGAATGGATTGGGTTGAGCTTTGTGCGTAAAGCCGAAGATGTTATTGAATTAAAAAAAATAATCAGGGAAAAAGAAAGTTATTCACGTGTGGTGGCAAAAATTGAAAAGCCGGAAGCAGTGGTGAATATTGATAAGATAATTGAAGTATCAGATGCAGTGATGGTGGCGCGTGGTGATTTAGGTGTGGAAATGCCAATGGAACAGGTTCCTGTTATCCAGAAAACAATCGTATTCAAATGCAATGCTGCAAGCAAGCCGGTGATTATTGCAACGCAGATGATGGAGAGTATGATTACCAATTTTCGTCCCACACGCGCTGAAGCTAATGATGTGGGCAATGCTGTGTTTGATGGATCAGATGCATTGATGCTGAGTGCTGAAACTTCTGTAGGAAAATATCCTGTTCAGGCTGTGCATGCAATGCAAAAGATTATAACAGAAGTTGAATTGTTAGATGAAATTTATTTTCGTGAAAACCCTCCAAAAAAAGAAAGCCGGAATTATATCGCTGATTCCATTTGCTATACTGCATGCCGGCTCGCACATCAAACCCATGCGTCTGCAATTGTAGCTATGACACACAGTGGTGCAACAGGATTTAAAATTGCTGCGCACCGTCCTAAAGCCAGCATTTATATTTTTACTGATAACAAACCATTGCTTTGCACTTTAAACCTTGTATGGGGAGTTCGCGGTTTTTATTATGATAAATACGAGAGCACGGATATTACTTTTACAGATATAAAAAATTGTTTACTCAGTGATGGTTTGCTGGCAAGTGGCGAAATGTTTATACATATCGCCAGCACTCCGTTACATGAAAAATCAACTTCAAACACAATCAAACTGGCTCAAATAGATTAATCATCATGGAAATAAAATTATTAAAAGAAATATGTGAAACAGCCGGGGCACCGGGCTACGAATCCCGCATTCGAGAGCTGGTGTTGCGTGAGGTTAAATCACTTGTTGATGAAGTAACTGTTGATAAGATGGGCAATGTGATTACATTGGTTAAAGGTGCAGAGCGAAAAAAAATTATGGCATCAGCGCACATGGATGAGATTGGTTTTATTATCTCTCACATAGATGATAAAGGATTTTTACGGTTTCATACATTAGGTGGGTTTGATCCTAAAACACTTACTGCGCAAAGAGTAATTGTGCATGGAAAAAAAGATATTGTTGGTGTGATGGGTTCAAAACCTGTACACCTTATGTCACCTGAAGAAAAAAACAAAGCACCGCAATTACATGATTATTTTATTGATGTGGGAATGAAGCGTGAAGAAATTATTGAATTAGTGAATATTGGAAACACCGTTACGCGACAGCGTGATTTAGTGGAGATGGGTGATTGCGTTAGCTGTAAATCCATTGATAACCGTGTGTCTGTTTTTATTTTAATTGAAGTATTAAAAAAACTTAAAAATCCTCCTTATGATTTCTATGCTGTATTTTCTGTGCAGGAAGAAGTGGGTTTGCGTGGTGCTTCTGTGGCTTCTCATACAATAGATCCAGATTTTGGTTTTGGATTAGATACCACAATTGCTTTTGATACACCCGGAGCATTACCTCATGAGGCCGTGACACGCTTGGGCGAAGGAGCAGGAATTAAAATAATGGATTCATCTACTATTTGTGATCATAGAATGATTGCTTACATGAAACAAACCGCTGACCGTTATAAAATAAAATGGCAACCTGAAATATTACCAGCCGGAGGAACGGATACCGCAGGTATTCAAAGAAGCGGAAAAAATGGTTCCATATCAGGTGCTGTAAGTATTCCTACAAGGCATATTCACCAGTCAATTGAAATGGCAAATAAAAAAGATATCGAGTCCTGCATTGAACTACTTAAAAACTGCATCATGCATTTAAATGAATATGACTGGGAGCATTAAAGATTTAATATTTGTATTAAATTGATTTAACAAAAACCGTAACAATAAAATTTTCAAATTCTGTTTATAATTATCTTGCTTTTCATTAAAATTTTAATTAATATCTTTACTCCCGATTTAAAAAAATAAATGGCTAAAGTAACTTTCAACAATAAAAACAGTGCGTTTTATGACACTGTTAAACAACGTGTGGACGAATATTTCACAAAAAACAATATACAACAAACCGGTAATTTTTCATTGTATATAAAAGCGTTAACGCTTGTTCCGGTTGCCATTGGTATTTATTTGTTTTTATTAACAGGTAATTATTCTGCATTTGCAGGATTATTGCTTGCAGGTTTATTTGGTTTCGTATTGGCAAGCATCGGTTTCAATATTATGCATGATGCATGTCATGGAAGCTATTCATCCAAAAAGTGGATTAATTATATGATGGGGCTTTCGCTGAATTACCTTGGCGGAAACTCATTCATCTGGAAACAGAAACACAATGTAGTGCATCATACTTACACCAATGTGGATGGTATTGATGATGACATTGCCAAGATGCCTGTTATCCGTCAGTGTACTTCGCAGAAATGGGTGCCTGCACACAAGTATCAGCATATATATAGTGTGTTGGTGTATGGCTTGTCATCCTTCCTGTGGGTTTTCTTAATGGACTTTGTAAAATATTTCAGCAAGAAAATTTATCAAACACGTTTGAATAACTTTAACACACAGGAGCACATGATTTTCTGGCTATCCAAAGTAATGTATGTGCTGTTTTATATTGCTATTCCTGTTTATTTCGTTGGGGTTTTACCATGGCTCTGCGGTTTTTTTGCAATGCATCTTGTTATGGGATTCACCCTTGCAATGGTTTTTCAATTAGCGCATGTTGTGGAGGATACACACTTTGTGGATGCAACTGAAAATCCGCAGAAGCTAGAAGAAGAATGGGCGATTCACCAGGTTCGTACCACAGCAAATTTTGCAACGCATAATAAAATAGTAAACTGGTTTGTAGGGGGATTAAATTTTCAGATTGAACATCATCTTTTTCCACGTATTAGCCATGTGCATTATCCTGCCATCAGTCGTTTGGTGGAAGAAACTTGTCGTGAGTTTGGAATACGTTACGTTAATTATCCCACAATGATGTCAGCGGTTTCCTCTCATTTCCGTTTTATGAAATACCTTGGAAAGAGAACGGAGTCAGCATTTGGAAGTAAGACCGTTTTACCTGTTTAGTAACGATCATTTAATCTTAACTGCGATTTCTGATTTGTAATACTGGTTACTGATTTGCTAATTGGTACGCAGTTATTCCTCCGGTAATTTCACATCATCCTGCACAATAAAAGCAGTGTTGTAATCAGTCTGAATTTCCTTTAAGAATTTCACTGCTTCCAGCCGGGTTTTAAAATCACCCACGCGCAATTTAAAATTAGGTTGATGATACAGCACATAAGCACCTGTCTTTGGATACTCATGCAGAAATTCTGTTCTCATCTCATTGGCATGGTTACGATCGTTACCAAAATAAAGCTGAACGCGATACCCTGGCATTGACTGATGAACAGCATTCAACTTTTTATGTTTTTCTACTAACCGGTTTGCAATACTATCCTGCGGTGCAATAGAAGTTTGTGCAAAAATTATTTCAGTTAGAAAACATAATGAAAGAAACAAAAGTCTGGCCATACAACGATTTATAAAGATTCAAAATTAATAAGTTCAGCTATTAAAATTGAGTGGTTTGTTTGAACCTGTTAAATTTGTTGTAATGATTTAAATATGAAAGAAGAAAATTTAAAATTGCTTTACGCAAAAGGAAAAGAAGATGCTCCTAACGCGAATTATAATCCACCTCACGGACTTGCTGATGAATTAATGACCTGGAGTAACAAAGCTACCAGCCATCATGTAGAAGAAAACATGGCATATAACCGAGGATATTATTATGCCTTAGGGGAATTTCATTCAAAGAAAAATAAATATTCACCTCCTGAAAAACATATTCATAAATTGGAATATGATAAAGGATTTTATCAGACGGAATAAAAATTAAAGCGAATTAATAAAGGTAAATGCACGCTGCATCCTGTCGTTTTCTTTTCCTGTAATAACCTCATAATTCACTTTCATCTTTATTAATTCCTGATGATAGATGTTAAACAACTCCTGACTTTCATCAGGATGTTCGCGTTGCGGATCGTCCTGCCACGGTAAATCAATATTGCTCTATAGATAAAGACCGGCTTTTACTCCACCACAACCCTACTTTGTAATTACATTTTAATAGTTTGCGGAAAATTATATTTTAAATAATAGCCCTTTTACCCATTTTAATAGTTCACCTTTACTGAATATTGAAATTATCTGATTTTAAAGTGTAGTACTTTGTGCTGCGATACAGAAATTTTAAAGACAATATACTTATTGTAACACGAAAATTATTTTTACCGCAATCACTCTCCTTGTGTTTTTATTATCAGTTTATTTCCACAGTAAATTGATTTATCATTTGGAATAATTTCTTTAAATTTTATTATTCCCTATTAACCGCCTCGTCAAAAAGGTCAGGTAGATTTTTATTGCTCTTACACAAATAAAAATAACTCTATATTAATAACAATAAAAAAAATAAAAATGAAAAAAAAATTACTTAATTCAATTTTAATAGCAACGCTCGCCATATTTGGCTTGAGCAATAAAGTTAACGCACAAACCATTTCTTGCGGATACAATTATTCACTTGTTGTTTGCAATAGTAATACCGCTATGTCAATGGGAAGTAACTCTGATGGTCAACTTGGAGATAACAGTGGTAGTGCTTACAGCAATGTTCCTGTGCAAGTGTCAGGGCTTCCAGGTGTCATTGCAATTGCAGGTGGTGATGCACATTCAGTTGCCCTTAAAAGCAACAATACAGTTTGGACATGGGGAGCCGGTTACAATGGCGAATTGGGAAATGGAACTAACTCTGTTAGCTTAGTTCCATTGCAGGTTATTTCGCTCTCAGCTATTACTGCAGTGGCAGCAGGAGGATATTTTTGTCTTGCTTTGCAAAGTAATGGCACAATTAAAGGATGGGGACATAATGGCTTTGGAGAAATTGGCGATGGCACCACTACCGACAGTAATGTCCCAGTGCAGAGTGGTACACTAACGGGTATCACTGAAATTGCCGCAGGATACCAGCATGCGCTTGCTCTTAAAAATAATGGTACTGTGCAGGCTTGGGGAGCCAACGCATCTGGTGAACTTGGCTTAGGTACTAATTCTACTGTAATTAATCCTACACAAATAAGTACACTCACAGGCATCACAGGCATTGCAGCAGGCGCCACTCATTCTCTTTTTCTTAAAAATAACGGAACGGTGTGGGCTTGCGGATTCAACACGGATGGCGAACTGGGAGATGGAACCAACACCGATGCTAATGTTCCGGTGCAAGTAATAGGGCTTTCAGGCATGACTGCTGTTGCAGCCGGTAGAACTGTTTCTATCGCACTAAAGAATGATGGAACTGTATGGGCTTGGGGAAAAAATCTGGATGGCGAACTTGGAGATGGAACCAATATCAACAGCAATGTTCCGGTGCAGGTAAGTTCTTTAACGGGTATTACTGCTATTGCATCATCAGAATCTTTTTCACTTGCTTTAAGAAATGACGGTGTGGTGTGGGTTTGGGGAAAAAATAACTATGGTCAATTCGGAAATGGAACGTTTACTAATAGCAATGTTCCCCTGCAACCAAGCGGACTATGCCCTGTGTTGTTAGCAGTAAATGAGATTACTGAACATTCAAACGTTTCAGTTTTTCCTAACCCTGCCAATGGAGTATTCAGTGTTTTGGTAAATTCTCCTGCAAACGATGCAAGATTAGAAATCTACAATAGCATGGGTGCTTTGGTGTATCAACAAAATAAAGTAAGCATACATAACAACATTAATTTAAGCAATCAGGCAAATGGTCTATATCTTATAAAAGTATTGAGTGGCGATAAAAATGTAGGCTGCCAAAAACTCATTAAAGAATAAACGTAAAGTAAAAAAAATATTCTATTTAATTAAAAAGCAAAATCACTAAAAACATTTTTTTTGTGTGGTTGGTATTTTTTCTTCACTACCAACCACCAACACCCTATTTATAAATCCACATGCATCGAACCTGTCCCGAAGATTTTTATTATTCAAGTGCCAGTTATTATTTATTAACTCAACCTCCAATGGAATTTTCATCACACACTATAAGTAATATATTTAACTCCAAAAAATTTACGGTGGCTGGTATGGAAAAAAAAATACCAACCACACCATAAAAATAAATATTCACCTCCTGAAAAACATATTCATAAATTGGAATATGATATAGGATTTTATCAGACGGAATAAAAATTAAAGCGAATCAATAAAGGTAAATGCCCGCTGCATCCGGTCGTTTTCTTTCCCTGTAATAATCTCATAATTCACTTTCATCTTTATTAATTCCTGATGATAGATGTTAAACAACTCCTGTCTTTCACCAGGATACTCGCGTTGCGGATCGTCCTGCCATGGTAAATCAATATTGCACAAGAGATATAAATCGTATTTGCGTTTGGATAACTCTTCTAAAATCCAGTTATTGCAATTGCCATATTTAAACTCACTCCATATTTTTATCACAAGCAAATCGGTATCACAAATCAAAATCCTGTTTGCCTTTTTCATTAATGTATCTTCCTCAGCACACTGAAGTTTCGCTATCGCCAATAGGTCATCCTGATTGTATGGTCTGTTTAATGCATCAATATAAAAACGGGCTATTTCCGGAACGTAAACAGTTTGATAATGTTCTGCCAGCTGTTTTGCAAGCGTTGATTTACCTGTTGACTCAGGTCCTGTTATTGCAATCCGTTTGAGGTTCAAAGTTTAAAGTTCAAAGCTCAAAGTTAAGAGAGTGCAATTAACTTTGAAATTGTAACCTCAGACTTTTCCTCCATCTTAAATAACCACTGATGGCTAACAAAAGATAAACGGAAAACAACACGCTGTACAAACACAAATCTTTGTAAATATATATTACTATGTACATTATGTTTACCACAATCCATATTAGCCAATTCTCAATTTTCTTTTTAGCAACCATCCATTGGGCTACAAAACTTAATGATGTTGCAGCAGAATCCAACCATGGAAAAGTGGCATCGGTGTAAGTGGAAAGTAGCATTCCCAATACAACAGTACAAAGTATAAATGCAATTGCGCACATAAGCAATAACTGTGGATTGCTTACACTGATTTTTAATTTCTTTTGATAATCATTTCCTTTAATCCACATGAACCAACCGTACCCAAGCAGAATGATATATACAAATTGCTGAAGTGCATCAGCATAAAGTTTTTGTTCAAAGAAAAGAAACAAGGATAAAATAACATTTGATAAACCAACAGGAAAACACCATACGTTTTCACGCAAGGTTAGCCATACTCCTATTACTCCAAACACGAAACCTGCAATTTCAATCCAGTTCATTGAAAAAAGAATTTATAAATTATATGCAGGCAAGTCATCAAGGTATTCAAAATCTTTTCCGTTGAAAAACATACAGTAATGTTCCAACCCGTTGGTGATTACCATATAAGGCACCTGCAGTGTGAGATTATATCTTGCTAACTGGTAAAAAGTTTCCTGTGTGAGTGGCACTTCTGTTTTTTTACACTCCACAATCATCCATGGCTTTCCGGTATTTTGATAAATAACAATATCCGCACGCTGCGCCAATTCGTTTACACGCACTAACATCTCCACACCCATCAACGAGGCGGGATAGCTTTTTTCATTAATCATGAAATGCAAAAAATGCTGACGAACCCATTCTTCAGGTGTGAGAGCGACAAACCTTTTCCGCACCAAATCGAATATTTGTTTACTTTGCCCATCCTCTGAAAATCGAAAGTTTACAGGAGGTAAATTCAATGGAGGAAAAGAAATTTCATTCATGGTGCAAAATTACAGTTTACTGTTTACGGTGCTGTTCACATGGCTGACAACTGTAAACCGTAAACTGTAAACAAAAAATAATTATGAAAAGTAAAAAAGAGATTGTTGAGAATTGGTTACCACGATATACAGGTGAAACACTTGGAAATTTCGGAGCATACATTTTGCTCACAAATTTTCAATATTACGTGAATCTTTTTGCAAAATGGAATAAAGTAAAAGTGGTGGGTGTGGATAAGCCAATGCCCAATGCAACTGCTAACGGAATAACCATTATCAATTTTGGGATGGGCAGTGCCAATGCTGCCACCATGATGGATTTGTTAAGTGCAATAAAACCCAAAGCATGTTTGTTTCTCGGTAAGTGTGGCGGATTGAAAAAGAAAAATAAACTCGGTGATTTAATTCTTCCTATCGCAGCAATTCGTGGCGAAGGAACTTCCAATGATTATTTACCTCCTGAAGTTCCGGCATTGCCAGCTTTTAGTTTGCAAAAAGCAGTGTCCACAACAATCAGAAATTTCAACCGCGATTACTGGACGGGTACTGTTTACACTACCAATCGCAGAGTATGGGAACATGACACTGCGTTTAAAAAATACCTGCAAACAACACGCTGCATGGGTATAGATATGGAAACAGCTACCATTTTTACTACAGGATTTGCTAACCAGATTCCATGTGGTGCGTTACTGTTAGTGAGTGACCAGCCTATGATTTCAACAGGTATTAAAACTGCTTCAAGTGATAAAACAGTGACTGAACATTTTGTGGAAGATCATTTGAAAATTGGAATTGCAGCTTTAAATGAATTAATAAATGTGGGGTTGACAGTAAAGCATCTTCGGTTTTAGTTTAAAGTAAATGTCTGCTAAATCATACGATGAAATTTTTCGCAACCTGAAAAATAAAATTTATTCACCTGTGTATTTATTACATGGTGATGAACCTTATTACATTGATCGCATAAGTGATTACATTGAAAGTTCTGTGCTTGGCGAAATGGAAAAGGAATTTAATCAAACAATAGTTTACGGTAGAGATGCTGAACCGCTTTCGCTGATAAGTATGGCTAAGCGATATCCGATGATGAGTAATTACCAGGTGCTGATTGTGAAAGAAGCACAGGATATGCCTTACTTTAAAAAGAAAAAAGATGATGACAAAGCAGATGCTGATCCGCTGCTGAATTATTTTCAGAATCCTTTAACTTCTACTTTGTTTGTGCTTTGCTTTAAGTATAAAAGTTTTGATAAACGCACTAAACTTTACAAAGCAATTGATAAACATGCTTCGGTTTTTGAATCAAAAAAACTTTATGAGAACAAAATTCCTGATTGGATCAATCATTATATACAGGAGAAAGGTTACAAAATACAAGCGAAGGCTTCTCAATTAATGACTGATTCGCTCGGAACGGATTTATCAAGAATAGCAAATGAATGTGATAAACTTTTCATTAACTTAAAACCCGGCCAGGAAATAAATACTACTCATATAGAACAAAATATTGGCATTAGTAAAGAGTTTAATTCTTTCGAATTGAATGCAGCACTCGCCACTAAAAATGTTTCCAAAGCAAATCGCATTATTAATTATTTTAAAGCAAACCCTAAAACCAATCCCATGCCGCTTACTATGGGAACGTTGTATTCTTTTTTCAGTAAAGTATTGCTTTATCATTCTCTGCCGGATAAATCACAAAATGCGGCTGCCAACTCATTAGGGGTTTCCCCGTTTGTTATGGCTGATTACATTAATGGAGCAAAAAATTATCCTACAAAAAAAATAGCTTCGGTTTTTGGTTTGTTACATGAGTATGATCTCAAATCAAAAGGTGTAAATAACATTAGTTCCGATGACGGAGAGCTTTTAAAAGAACTTGTTTTTAAAATTATGCACTAATCGTTAGTGGAAAAAAAAATTCGTGTTTCAGCAGTTTCTTATTTGAATGCAACACCCTTTATTTATGGTTTGCAAAACAGTGAAGTTTTAAAACAAATAGAATTAATTCTTGATCATCCTGCAGAATGTGCAAGAAAGCTGATCACGAAAGAAGCTGACATTGGATTGGTTCCTGTAGCTACCATTCAACAGATTGCTGACGCACATATAATTTCTGACTATTGCATTGCTGCTGATGGAGAAGTGGCTTCTGTATTATTATTAAGCAATGTGCCGTTAGAAAAAATTCAATCTGTGGTGTTAGATCATGAATCACGCACATCAGTTTTACTTGCTAAAACACTGGCTCATTATTACTGGAATATTAAACCTGAATGGCTTGATGAAAAACCAAATGATCTGCAAAATATTTCGCATCATTCTGCAGCAGTAGTTATCGGTGACCGTGCGCTTTCATTGCGCAACAGCTTTCAATATAAATATGATCTTGCTCTTGAATGGAAAAAATTTACAGGCTTACCATTTGTCTTTGCCTGTTGGGTAACCAATACATCATTGAATGAAAATTTTCAAATCCTTTTTAACGAAGCATTAAAATATGGAATAGATAATCGCGAACTGTTGTTTAATTCGCTATCGAATAATCATTATGATATTAAAAAATACCTGACAGAAAACATTCAATACAAACTGGATGATGAAAAAAGAAAAGGAATGAATAAATTTTTATCCTTGATAAAACAACTTTAACCAGTTTAGATTTCTTCTCCCTTTAACTTATATAAGCCTTCGGTTTTACCAGAGAGATCAGCAATTAATTCCGATTGTGATGATGTTAAATTATTAAATGGAGTCAGATGTTTTTCAGTAAGACGCTGACTGCCTGAATTAATTTGATGTGGAATTGATAACAAACATGGAATCATTCCTTTCACATAATTAATTCTTTCTTCAATGCTCAGTTGCTGTAACAGGCTATGAAGGTTTTTTACTTCCGTATCTAAAATGGATTTTACTTTAACTGCGGTTTGCATAATCGTGTTTTTCTAAAGTTTAACGAAGGGTTGGCAGAAAAGTTTCAAAATTTAAAAAAAACTTGCAAATTTTTTCAGGCTGATGTTTCGAGCATTAATGTCTCTTCAACATTTTTCTTTTTCTCTTTAAGCCAGGTGAAATAAAATGCAGCTCCTTTTCCCTTTTCTGACTCAACCCATATTTTTCCACCGGCTTCTTCAATAATTTTTTTCACAATAGCCAAACCAACACCACGACTCTCCACTTCATCACGTGCATTTAACGTTTGAAAAATGACAAATATTTTCTCATGATATCGTTGCTCTATTCCCGGGCCATTATCCTTTACATAGAACTGCCATTCTTTCCCTTTATCCTCCACACCAATTTCAACCTGTATATCTTCCTTATCATTATACTTTACAGCATTGTGAATAAGGTTTAAAAATAACTGTTGAATTTTTACCTTTTCTGAATTCATAACAGGCATATTTTCTCTGATATTGATAACCGCATTAGCAGGAGCACCGATTAAATCAATCGAATCACGAACTAATTCTTCAGCACTGAATGTTTCAATATTAGCACCATCCTTAGCTGCTTTTGTATAATCAAGAATACCATTAATCAATCCTTCCATTCTTAATACTCGGCCCTTAATCGTATTAAAATGTCCGCGAATATCATTGTCGAGTTTTTCGCCCATATCCTCTTCAATCCAACCTGTCAGATTACCAATTGCACGCAACGGTGCTTTCAGATCATGCGATACCACATAAGCAAACTTGTCAAGTTCTGCATTACTCTTTTCAAGATTATCCATGTATTGTTTCATCTTTTCTTCTGCCACTTTTCTAACCGTTACATTACTCTCGATGAAAATAAATTTCGTTTCATTATTTTCTTCTTCCACAATCGGAGTCATTGTTACCTGCGTCCAGAATTTGGTACCATCCTTGTGATATTTCAATACTTCACCGGTAAAGGGTTGTCTTTTAATAATGCAATTTTTTAATTCTTCAAGTGTGGTTTGATCTGAATTTTTTCCGCTCAGCATCTCTGCTGCATTTTTTCCTACCACTTCTTCAAATCCATATCCGGTAAGTCTCACAAATCCATCATTCACCCATTCAGCAAATCCATTCTTATCCGTTATAATAATTGCGTTTTCAGCTTTACTTGCCACAATCGAAAGTTTTCTTAACTCTTTATTCTTTGAACGCAACTCATTTCGTTGTGCTGTTATGCGTTCAATCACAATATTTTTTCCACTCTCTAAATAATTCATTTGCGAAGCCAGAATAAAAAAGGCGAATAAACCGGTAATCAAATAATCAAGATTAATTAAATGCGGAGTATTACCAATGAGATCATACGTTACCCAGGTTGTGTATTCTGTTATGCAAAAGAAATATACAATGTTTGCTGCTACAAATAAAAATAATATTCTGCCGGTTTTATTTCCTAAGAGCATAAAACCCATCAGTGTGATAGGAGCAAGATAATAAGATGCTGAAGCTTTTATTCCACCAGAATAATACATAATTAGATGGATGAGCAAGATTGATAAAATGTTAATAATTACATAAGCTGTGCGGTTTTTCTTATGAATAGGAAGCAGAACCAGGTTAATAAAAAAGATACTTCCGATAATACTTGTAACCAACACAATGGGATGCGTGAAAGAATAAGTAGCTGCACTTTGAGCTACAAAAAGAAAACATGCAAGCGTTCCTACAATCGAAGTGGTTCTAAAAAGTTTATAACGTTGCTTCGCAATGAGGTCATCATTAGGGATGGTATTGTAATAAAGATCGTTTAAGAAGAGTTTTTTAAACATTTATTTTACTTATTTCTTGGCTTTGAATGATAGTTGCTATTACTTTTATACCGTTAAAGATAATTTTTTCCTTTAGTTATGTAGTACGTAAGCTGTTAATGTAAGGTTACACTAAAAAGAAAATTATGAGTGAAAGGCAAATTAACCTGCTCCACATCGAGGACGATGGTGTTGATAAAATGGTGGTAGAAAGGGTTTTGAAAAAGCTCAAAATTGTTTCGAGTCTTCATCACGCACAAAATGGAGAAGAAGCATTAGACAAACTTCGTGGCACAAACGGACAGGAAAAACTTACGCCATTTCCACAAATAATTTTGCTGGATATAAACATGCCGCGTATGAACGGCATAGAGTTTTTAAAGGAATTGCGTGCTGACAAAGGACTTAAACATTTAAGTGTTTTTATGGTAACTACATCCAATGATTCTCATGATCTTAAGGATGCTTATGAATACAATATTGCAGGATACATACTGAAGCCTGTTGATATTTCTCAATTCGAAAATACTTTTAGAATACTTGGAGAATTCTGGTCACTTTGTGAATTTCCATAATTTTTTTAACAAAATATTTCTGATTTATTAACTCCTTATGCACAATAATAGTTGTATCATGGTAATCAAAATTATTTATCGGATTTAATTAATTCAATAGTCAAACCTATATTTATTTCGCTAAAAACTATTATAAAAGCCGGTCAAAGATTATTGACCGGCTTTACTTTGTGGGCCCACTTGGGCTCTTCCGATGTATCGGAACAAGGACCAACTGTACCGATGTATCGGTAGAGTCAGCTACCTAAAACTTTTTGTTTCAGTATTTCTACTTCTTTTTCGTTATCAATTAATTTTTTGATAAACACTTTACTTTTCATTCGTTTAATGTACAACTCCAATTTTCTTGATTCTGTATAAGTGTCACAAGTAATAGATAGTTTAATGATCCAGTCTTTAGCTGAGGAAGTGTAATGTGTACCATAACTTCCATCATTATGTTTCTTTAACCGATCATCAACCGTAGTAGTAGTGATTCCAACATAATAACGATCAATAGAATGACTATAAAGTATATATAAAAAGTTCATTGTTAAGAAGCCGGCCAAGAATTATTGACCGGCTTTACTTTGTGGGACCTGGGCTCTTCCGATGTATCGGAACAAGGACCAACTGTACCGATGTATCGGTAGAGTCAGCTACCTAAAACTTTTTGTTTCAGTATTTCTACTTCTTTTTCGTTATCAATTAATTTTTTG